>NZ_JBIWIO010000004.1:111509-644825 GCF_044764665.1 Streptomyces sp. NPDC093795 | reverse complement strand
AACGCCTCATCCCCGGCGGCCACGTCCGCCTCCGCTTCTCCGACCCCACCGCCTACCGCACCGCCGCCACCACACTCCACGACGCCGCCCCCGACCACGACAACCTCACCCTCCAACTCCCCAGCGACGGCAGCCAGCGCCACCTGCGCACCATCCTCGACCGCCTCGACACCGCCCACATCGAAGCCGACGAACTCACCGTCCACACCCCCGACCTCGACGACGTCTTCTTCGCCCTCACCGCCACCACCACCGTCCCCACCCAGCAGGGCCCGTCCAAGGAGACCGTCCGATGAGCTCGATCACCCTCGCCGTCCGCGACACGTCGACCATGCTGCGGCGCAACCTCCTCCACGCCCGCCGCTACCCGTCCATGACGCTCAACCTGCTGCTCTCCCCGATCATGCTTCTGCTGCTCTTCGTCTACATCTTCGGAGACGTCATGAGCGCGGGCATCGGTGGTGGCGGCGCGGACCGCTCCGACTACATCGCCTACATCGTCCCGGGCCTGCTCCTGATGACCATCGGCAGCACGGTGATCGGAGCCGCGATCGCCGTCTCCATGGACATGAGCGAGGGCCTCGTCGCCCGCTTCCGTACGATGGCGATCCATCGCGGAGCGCTGCTCATCGGGCACGTCGTCGGCAGCGTGCTCCAGGTGCTCGCCAGTCTGATCCTCGTCGGTGCCGTCGCCGTGGCCATCGGCTTCCGGTCCACCGACGCCACGGCCCTGGAGTGGCTGGCGGCGTTCGGGCTGCTCACGCTGTTCGCCCTGGCGCTCACCTGGATCGCGGTCGGGATGGGCATGGCCAGCCCGAACCCGGAGGCGGCCAGCAACATGGCCATGCCGCTGATCCTCCTGCCGCTCGTCTCCAGTGCCTTCATCCCGGCGGACACGATGCCGGGCTGGTTCCAGCCCATCGCCGAGTACCAGCCCTTCACCCCCGCCATCGAGACCCTCCGCGGCCTCCTCCTCGGCACCGAGATCGGCCACAACGGCTGGCTCGCCGTCGGCTGGTGCCTCGCCCTCATCACCCTCGGCTACTTCTGGTCCAAGGCCCTCTACAACCGCGACCCGAAGTAACCCGCCCCGGCGGTCGTCGCTCTCAGTCCGTGCGCTTCGTCTCCTGGAGATGGAGCGCACGGAGCGCTGCTTCCAGAGCGAAGCGGTGCTCCGGGTCGAGCAGCCGGTCGCCGAAGTGGGCGTCCAGGTTCCGCAGGCGGTAGCGGACCGTCTGGGCGTGCACCCCCAGCATCTCGCCGACCTGTTCGGCGGGTGCGCGCGTGGAGACGTGGACGCGCAGGGTCTCGATCAGCCGCTCGCGCCGGGTGCCCGACAGACCGTCGAGCGGGGCCAGTTCACGCTGGGCGAGATGGGCGGTGAGCGCCGGGTCGGACAGCAGCCATAACGTTGTCAGGTGGTCCTCGCAGTGCACGACGGGGGCGTCCGCCACGACACCGTCGTCGATGAGTTCGAGGACCCGCCGTGCCCAGCGGATGGAGTGGGCGGCCTGACCCGGCGGCACGGTCAGGCCGACGACGGCGGGAGTGCCGGCCAGGGCGGAGCGGAGCATCGCGAGCCGCTCGGCGGTGAGGGGGCCGGGGATGAGCAGATGCGGCTGGGGGAGGCCGAGGTCGGCGAGGACGTCCCGGTCGAGGCCCGCCTGGACGAGTTCGGCGACCGGCGGGCGCAGGGCGACCAGGGTGCACTCGGCGGGGAGCTGCCAGGAGGCCTCCTGGCACAGCTCGGCGATGGTCGCCCGGGGCAGCGGCGGCCCGGCGACGACCAGGTGGAGCAGTTGTCTTCGCAGCGCCGCCACGTCGGTCATCCCGCGCGCCTGGACCATGACGTACCCCTCGCGGGAGAGGGACTCCAGTTCCTCGACGTAGGCGAAGAGGGCGTCCGCGAAGGCCAGGATGAGGGTCGGGGAGAGGTTGTACGTGCGTCCGATGATCTTGGCCCGGCGCAGCGCGATGCGCGCGCCGAGGCGGTACGCGCCCTGGAGGGTGTCGAGGTCACGGCCCTCGTAGGCCTCCACCCGGCCGAACTTGCGCAGGAGTTCGTCCCGGAGGGCGGAGTTCGCCCCGGGGGCGGCGACCCGTTCCACGAAGGCCGCCAGGGCCTGCTCCACGCCCTGGCGGATCGCGTCCGAGTGCGGCCCGTTGAAGAGATGGGCGTACACGGGGTAGGCCCGCTGGACCTCCACGCCGATCTCCTTGATGAGGCCGGGGATCTCCGGCCTCATCAGATCGGCGAACTCTCGGGGGAGCGGATCGAGCGGTTCACCGGTGGCCGGTGAGTGTGCGATTGCGGGCATGGGCCGATCCCTTGCTCTCCTGCGCGACCGGTGGGGGGAGCGACGGTCTGCGGCGCCCGACCTGGTGAGGTGGGCGCCGCAGGGGCCGTCAGGCGCGTACCGACGTGGACTGCTGAAGCTAGGACACCTGCTGTGTGCTGTACACAACTTGCGCAGGAGTTGGCGCCCCTGGAGGGTGTACGCCCCCGACTAGGCCGGGAATCGCCCCTGACTGGCCGTTACTTGACGGCGGAGTGCCAGTTCTGGGACAGGACCTTTCCGGCGTCCGGGGCGACGACGCCGGGCGCGTAGAGGCCGGTCAGGTACGTCTGCGTGTTGTCGAGCGTGAGGCGGTTCTTCCCGGCGGCGGACGGCAGCCCCGTCTTGAGGTTGACCGCGCCGTCGATCAGGCCGAACAGGCCCAGGCCGCAGCCGCTGGCGCCGGGGACGGCGAAGGTGGTGTCGACCTGGGTGGAGCCGAGGATGTTGAGGCGGCTCATGTCGCCTTCCTCGTTCGGGGAGCCGTCGCCGTTGAAGCGCTCCACGGCGAAGGAGGGGGACGTGGCGTTGCTCGGACGGAGCATGATCGGCTTGGACTTCGTCCCGATGTAGCAGTTGTTGCCGAGGAACGGGTTCTGCAGGTGGATGCGGACCGGGATGTTGACGATCGGCATGTCGGTGAGGACGCCCGCGATCTGGTCGAAGTCCGAGGGGGTGCCGACCGACTCCACGGTGGCGGTGATCTTGTTGAGCCTGGCGTCGGACAGCTGCTTGCAGATGTCGGTGATGAACGGGATGTCGCTCGGGCACATCAGGCCGAGCAGACCGCCGGGGACGGTGGCCGAGTCGGCGATGATCGCGCCGGCGGCGGGGGCGACGACCGTGCTGGTGCCGTCGGCGTTCTGGATGACGCCGATCTGGAGGTCGGTCCTGCCGGTGACCACGGTCGTGTTGCCGAGCTTGATGGAGCCGCTGGCGGAGGAGGAGGAGACGCACTGCGGCGCCTTGTCGAGGCCGTCGGCGGCGAGCATCGCGGGGGCGTCGACGGGGCAGCGGGTGAACGGTGCCCAGCTGCCGTCCAGTTCGGGGGCGGCCGCGGTCGCCGTGCCCATGGAGACGAAGGCGCCGAGCGCGGTCAGGGCGGAGAGGGTGGCGAGGCGGGTGCGGGGGGAGACGACGGGCATGGCGATGCCTTCCGTTGAGGGGAGTGGACGGGACGGGAGAACGTGGGGAAGGAGGGGCGGGCCGGGAGGGCGTGGGGCCAGGAGGGCGGACCGGGCGCACCGGGCCGGGTGCGCCGGTTCAGCGCTCCGGCTCGGGGACCACGTACGGCTGACGGTCCTCGGTGCACTGGCCCTCGGTGGGCACCTCGACGCCCACGGCGCACGTCTGGCCCTGGATCTGCTTGAGGTGGTTGCCGGGGCCGGAGATGGAGGCGGTGAGGAGCCGGTCGAGGTTCTCGCCGCCGGCACCGCAGCCCTCGAAGGCGGGGATGGTCACCTCACCGGTGAGCGGGCCGCCACTGGTGAGGACGTAGCCGGTGGCGTCGGTGCCGTTGAGGAGCTGCCCCTTGCCCAGAAGCACCAGATGGTCTCCGGGGTACTTGGCGGGGTCGGGTTCCGGCGAGCTGAGAGGCTTCGCCGTGCGGCAGGAGGGGCCGACGTCCAGCCGGGTGCCGTTGACGCGGACGTCGAGGACGCGCAGGACGAGGGGGGCGCGGATCCAGGTCTCCGCGATGTTGTCGGGGAAGACGAGGAGGATGTCCGACTCGACGGCCATGGGCCCCGCCTGCTCCAGGACCATGGTCGCCGTGGCCGGCATGAAGTCGAAGGTCAGGAAGGTGGCCTTGAAGGGCGGGGACTGCTTGCGCCCCTCGTACGAGAGCTCGGCGTCCGACTTCTGGAGGAGGTGCAGGCTGCCGTCCGGCCGGAAGTCGATCTCCGGGATGCCCTGTTCGATGAGGACGCAGGACACCGGGACGAGCGTGGCGCCGTTCAGCTTCCGCACGTTGGCGTAGCCCGTGATGTACGCGGTCAGGGACGTGGAGGTCGGCGCGTCCTTGCGGCAGGGCGGTGCGGTACGCGGGCCGGGCGCCGCGCTGGGCGTCGCCTCCGGGACGGCTCTCGGGCCGCTGTCCGCCGCGCTTCCGGTCTCCGGGGCGGCGGGGGGCTCACCGGTCCCGCCGGTCGTCGCGCTCGCCGTCGGGGAAGCCGGCCGCGGGGACGAGGACGGAGGGGAGGCGGAGGGAGACGAGGGCGGCGAGGGGGAGGCCGAGGAGGGGTCGGTCGACGGCGTGGAGGGAGCGCTCGGTGTTCCGGTGGAGGCCCCGGCGCCGACCGGGACCCTCGCGAGGACCCCGGCGCCCTCCGTGTCCTGGCCGGGGACGCAGGTCACGGAGAGGGAGGCGGGGGTGGTGGGCGTGCCGTCGGCCGCGCTCAGGGCGAGGTCGACGCCGATGTCTCCGGCGGTGAGGGTCAGTTCGCCGGTGCTGCCCGTCGTCAGGCCGGGGACGTCGCCGGTCGTCGTGAGGGCGAGGGATCCTTCGGCGGGTACGTCGAGGGGCTGGGCCGTCCCGCGCCAGGTGACGTCCGTACGCTGCCCGTTCTGGTCCGCGCCGACCGTGAGCAGCGTCTCGGCCCGTACGGTGGCGGCCTTCGGCGCGCCGAGGTCGGCCACGGCCGGGGCCGGGAGTTCCACTGTCGTGCTGACCTCGGTGGGCCGGACCTCCTCGCCGACGGCCACCCGGTCGGGAACGGTGGCCTTGATCCGTACCGTCGCGGGCTGCTGTCCCGAGGGCAGGGCGCAGAGATAGGGGAGTTCGGCGTCGACCTCGTGGGAGCCCAGGGCGACCGCGGCCGCGGGCAGGAGGGGGGCGAGTGCCACGAGTGCGGCGATCGCCGCACCGCGCGCGTGGGCGCGGGAGGGCCGCAGGGCGGCTCGCTGGCCTCTCATCTGGTGCTCCGCTCGGGTCGTGCGCGTGCGTGCGCGGGGTGAAGGCGGTCGGGGGTACGGACAGGCCCGCGTCCGCCCGGCCGGGGTCGCCGGCCGGACGGACGCGGGTTCCTGGGTCCTACGGGTTGGAGCCGACGATCGTCGGGATGGTGGTGGTGCCGGCCTTCTTGACGAGATAGGTGCCCTTGAAGGTCGGCTTGGCACCGACCGGGACGGCGGAGCCGCAGTTGGTCGACGAGACGACCGTGAGCTCGCCGGCGACGCTGTTGACGGCGAGCGCGCCCGTCGAGTTGGTGTACGTGCCGGACGCCTTGCCCGTCACGCGGAAGACACAGGCGCCGACGGTCACCTTGGCGTCGACGTTGCCGACGTAGCCCTTGGTGACGCCGGTCGCGGCGGTGTAGTCCTGGGCCACCACGGTCCAGGGGGTGGTAGCGACGGTGGTCACGTTGCCCAGGACGCTGGTGCAGGGGGCGCCGGTGGCGCCGAAGGCGATGGCGCTGATGGAGGCGACGGTGGCCGGGTTGCCGGTGGCGCTCTGCATGGTGCCCGAGGCGTTCGACTTCGTGCACGTCATGGCGATGCCGTTGACGCTCAGGACGACGTTGCCGCTGTTGGCCGCGGTGAAGCTGGACGGCGTCGGGTTGACCGTCCAGACGGTCGAGGGCACCGCCGATGCGGGGGCGGCGGCGAGGGCGAACGCGGCGGTGGCGGCACCGGCGACGACGGCGAGGTTTCTCATGGGCTTCTTCATGGCTGTGGGGCTCTCCTTGGGGATGTGACCGGCAGAGGGTGGCCGCGGTGGGGGTCGAGCGGCCGGCGGCCCGGCATTTCTCGGCCGCGAAACCTGACGTTACTTGCGGGAAACTTAGCTGAACAATGGCGCCGCCCATGATTCTTTGAAGAGGCCGAATTGCCTGTCAGGCGGGTGAGCGGTGGCGGGAATCCCCTTGGTTCCGGGGTGCGCAATGTCGACAATTCTGATCGATCAGGGGCGATTGGCGAGGGGCCGGTATTCGACTCTCGCCGGCGGCCGGTTTTGTGCTCGCTGCTCTCCGCGGTGACAAGCGGCGAAGTGGAACTGTCTCCCGGCTGACAATTGCTGCGCTGTTCCGTCCTGTCCAGGGAAAACTCGGAATCCGGTATTGCCGAGGAAGGTTACTCGGCCGTAGCGTTCCGGGGGCGGCGACCAGTCGCAGGTCGGCGCAGCTCTGCACGCCCGACCTGTCTCGGCGGAGACAAAAGACGATCGCTGTCTTGTCTCCGCGGTGACATATGCGGGAGCGGATCAAGGATTTTGCCGCCAGGCTATTGTCCGGGTGATCCGCACCGACTTACCGTGCGCCCGCGACGCATGCCAGGTGCACGCTTGCTGGAGGTGGGATGGGAATCGAAGTAGTCGTTGAGGGTCTGACCATGTCCTTTGGCAAGCAGAACATCTGGCAGGACGTGACGCTGACATTGCCGGCCGGAGAGGTGAGCGTGATGCTCGGCCCTTCCGGCACCGGAAAGACGGTCTTCCTGAAATCGCTCATCGGACTGCTCAAGCCCCAGCAGGGCCGTGTCCTCATCAACGGCGTCGACATGGTCAGCAGTCCGGAACGCGACATCTACGAGACCCGGAAACTCTTCGGCCTCATGTTCCAGGACGGCGCCCTCTTCGGCTCCATGACCCTCTTCGACAACATCGCCTTCCCGCTGCGCGAGCACACCCGCAAGCGGGAGTCCGAGATCCGGCGCATCGTCATGGAGCGGATCGACCTCGTCGGCCTGCTCGGCGCGGAGGGGAAGCTGCCGGGCGAGATCAGCGGCGGCATGCGCAAACGCGCCGGCCTGGCCCGCGCGCTCGTCCTCGACCCGCAGATCGTCCTGTGCGACGAACCGGACTCCGGGCTCGACCCCGTCCGCACCGCCTACCTCTCCCAGCTGCTCATCGACCTCAACGCCCGTATCGACGCGACGATGCTGATCGTCACCCACAACCTGGACATCGCGGCCACCGTCCCCGACAACATGGGGATGTTCTTCCGGCGCAACCTGGTCACCTTCGGCCCGCGTGAGGTACTCCTCACCAGCGACGAGCCGGTCGTGACGCAGTTCCTCGCCGGCCGCCGCGAAGGCCCCATCGGCATGTCCGAGGAGAAGGACGCCGCTCTGCTCGCCGCCGAGGCGGTCAACCCCACCGGCCACCGGGCGGGCGGGCCCCCCGGTATCGTCCCGCAGCTGGAACCCTCGCCCGGCCTGCCGCCGCGCGCGGCCGTCGCGCGCCGACGGGAACGGGTCCTCGGCATGCTCGACCAACTGCCGCCCGCCGCCCGCGCGGCCATCCGCGACACCTACGCGCGGAGCGCCGCGGCGCCCACCCTGACCATGCCGGCCCCCGGGAGCGGCTCGTGATCACCCTGACAAGACCGGCTCCGGGGAGCGGCTCGTGATCACCGGCGCGCTGCGGCAGACCGGCCGTCTCTTCGCCCTCACCGCCGAGGTGAGCCGGGCCGTCTTCCGAAGGCCCTTCCAATTCCGGGAGTTCCTGGAGCAGTTCTGGTTCATCGCCAGCGTCACCATCCTGCCGGCCGCGCTCGTCTCCATCCCGTTCGGCGCCGTGATCGCCCTCCAGGTCGGCTCCCTCACCCAGCAGTTGGGGGCCCAGTCGTTCACCGGCGGCGCCAGCGTCCTCGCCGTCATCCAGCAGGCCAGCCCGCTCATCGTCGCCCTCCTGATCGCCGGCGCCGGCGGCTCCGCCATCTGCGCCGACCTCGGCTCCCGCAAGATCCGGGAGGAGCTCGACGCGATGGAGGTCATGGGCGTCTCGCCCGTACAGCGTCTGGTCGTCCCGCGGGTCCTCGCCACCATGGCGGTCGCCGTCCTCCTCAACGGGATGGTCTCCGTCGTCGGGACACTCGGCGGCTACTTCTTCAACATCATCCTCCAGGGCGGCACCCCCGGCGCCTACCTCTCCAGCTTCTCCGCCCTCGCCCAGCTGCCCGACCTCTACATCAGCGAACTCAAGGCCCTCATCTTCGGGTTCATCGCGGGCATCGTCGCCGCCTACCGGGGGCTCAACCCCCGCGGCGGCCCCAAGGGAGTCGGCGACGCCGTCAACCAGTCCGTCGTCATCACCTTCATGCTGCTGTTCTTCGTGAACATGGTGATGACCGGCATCTACCTCCAGATCGTCCCGCCGAAGGGAGGCTGAGACCGATGGCCTCCCCGTTCGTCTGGCTCGACCGGTCCGGCGACCAGCTCCTGTTCTACGTCAGAGCCCTGCTCTGGATCCCCCGGACGCTGCGCCGCTACCTCAAGGAGGTGCAACGGCTGCTCGCCGAGGTCGCCTTCGGCTCCGGCGGCCTCGGGGTCATCGGCGGCACCATCGGCGTCATGATCGCGATGACGCTGTTCACCGGAACCGTCGTCGGCCTCCAGGGGTACGCGGCACTCGAACAGATCGGCACCGCGGCCTTCACCGGGTTCGTCTCCGCGTACTTCAACACCAGGGAGATCGCCCCGCTCGTCGCGGGACTCGCCCTCTCCGCGACCGTCGGCGCCGGCTTCACCGCCCAGCTCGGCGCCATGCGCATCAACGAGGAGGTCGACGCCCTCGAAGGCATGGGCATCCGCTCCATGCCGTACCTGGTCACCACCCGCATCATCGCCGGGGTCGTCGCCATCGTCCCGCTCTACGCGATCGGCCTGCTCTCCTCCTACCTGGCCTCCCGCTATGTGACGGTCCTCTTCAACGGCCAGTCCCAGGGGACGTACGACCACTACTTCAACCTGTTCCTGTCACCGACGGACGTCCTCCTGTCGGTGCTCAAAGTGCTGATCTTCAGCGTGATGGTGATCATCGCCCACTGCTACTACGGCTTCCGGGCCTCCGGCGGCCCCGCGGGCGTCGGCATCGCCGTCGGCCGTTCCGTACGCAACGCCATCGTGCTGATCAGCGTCACCGACTTCTTCCTGTCGCTTGCCCTCTGGGGCGCGACCACGACCGTGAAGGTGGCGGGGTGAGATGAGCGACTCAACGGCCGAGACCCTGCGCCGCCGGTCCGCCGGCGTCGTGTTCCTCCTTGTGCCCGCCCTGCTCGCCTGGCTGGCGGTCGCCGTCTACGACAAACGCTTCACCGACTCCGACCCGGTCGTCGTCGAGACCGGCAGCATCGGCAACGAGATGCACCTCGGCGCCGAGGTGAAACTGCGCGGTGTCGTCATCGGCGAGGTCCGCGCCATCGACGCCACCGACGGCGGAGCCCGGCTCACGCTCGCCATGCGGCCCGGCACCCTGCGCCACGTCCCCTCCGACGTCCGCGCGCAGATGCTGCCCACGACGCTCTTCGGCGAACGGTTCGTCGCCCTCGTACCGCCCGGAAACCCCTCGGCGCGACCCCTCGGCCCCGGCGCCGTCATCCCCGAGGACCGCTCCAGCAACGCCGTCGAACTCCAGCAGGTCCTCGACAACGTCCTGCCGATGCTCACCGCCGTCCAGCCGCAGAAGCTGTCGGCGACCCTGTCGGCCGTCTCCCAGGCCCTCGAAGGACGCGGCGACAAGCTCGGCGAGACCCTCGCCCGGCTCGACGCCCACCTGCGGAAGTTCAACCCCCACCTGCCCACCCTCAACCGCGACCTGAAAGAACTCGTGAAGGTCAGCCACATCTACGCCGACGCCGCCCCGGACATCGTCACGGCGCTCACCGACTTCACCACCACCAGCGGCACCCTCGCCGAGAAGGAGGGCGAGCTGGCCGGCACCCTCGGCGTCACCACCCGCACGGCCGAGGACCTGACCGCCTTCCTCCGGCAGAACAAGGACAACATCATCCGGCTCAGCGCCACCAGCAGGCCCACCCTGGAACTGCTCGCCGAGTACGCCCCGTCCTTCCCCTGCACCCTGCGCACCCTCGCCCAGTTCGTACCCGCCATGGACAAGGCACTCGGCAAGGGCACCGACCGGCCCGGACTGCACGTGAACGTGACCACCGTGCCCTCGCGCGGCGCCTACGTCCCCGGCCGTGACACCCCCTCCTACGGATCCGGTGGCGGCCCGCGCTGCTACCCGGTGCCCTATCCCGGCGTCCCGGCCGCACCCGCCGCCCGGGCGTCCGCCGCCGACCAGCAACTGGGACCCGCCAACTCCCCCCAGGAGAACGACCTCGTCAACGAACTCCTCGCCCCCGCCGCGAAGAAGCTGCCCGGCGACCTGCCGGACTGGAGCAGCCTCCTCGCGGGACCCGCGTTCCGCGGCGCGGAGGTGACCCTCCGATGACGACCCGACCCACCCACACGCGACGACGCGGCCTGACCGGGACACTCCTCAAGTCCCTCGCGTTCGTCCTGGTCACCGCCCTCGCCACCACCGTGCTCGGCTTCAGCATCGCCAACACCGGCGTCGGCTCCGCCACCCGCACCTACAAGGCCCTCTTCACCGACGTCACCGGGCTCGTCAACGGCGACTCCGTGCGCATCGCCGGAGTGAAGGTGGGCGAGGTGACCGACGTACGCGTCGTCGAACGGCGCACCGCCCAGGTCACCTTCTCGGTCCGCGAGGACCGCTCCCTGCCCCGGTCGGCCACCGCCGCCGTCAAGTACCTCAACATGGTCGGGCAGCGCTACATCTCCCTCGGCCGGGGCAGCGGCGACCTCACCGGCACCCTGAGCGCCGGGGAGACCATCCCGCTCGACCGCACCACCCCCGCCCTCGACCTGACCCTGCTCTTCAACGGGTTCAAGCCGCTCTTCGAAGGCCTCTCGCCCGGCGACGTCAACGATCTCGCCGGCTCGCTCGTCCAGGTCCTCCAGGGCGAGAGCGGAACGGTCGACAGCCTCATGCGCCACATCGGCTCCCTCACGAAGACCGTGGCCGCCAAGGACGAGGTCATCGGCCAGGTCGTCACCCACCTCAACACCGTCCTCACCACCCTCAACAACCGCGAGGCCGCGTTCGGCGACCTCGTCGTCACCCTCCAGAAACTCGTCACCGGCTTCAACACCGACCGCAAACCCCTCGGCGAGGCCGTCAAGGCCATCGGTGACCTCACCACGACGACCGCCGGGCTCTTCCAGGAAGGCCGCGCCCCCCTCAAGAAGGACATCCGCGAACTGGGGCGGCTGTCCGGGACCCTCGGCGACCACACCCCCGCCATCGAGCGGTTCCTCGCCAACACCCCCGCCAAGATGACGGCCCTCGCCCGGCTCTCCTCGTACGGCTCGTGGTTCAACCTCTACCTCTGCGAGGCACGCGTGAGCGGCGTGGAAACGTCCGACGGCTCCAAGCCGCCGACCGGCATCGCCGTGACCGAACCGAGGTGCCGAGGATGAGCACCCGCCCCGGCACCCGCACCCGCCCCCGGCTCAAGCCGGTCAAGGAACGCAACCCCGTCGCCGTCGCCGTCGTCGGACTCATGGTCCTCGCCCTGCTCGCCGCCCTCGCGTACAACGTGGAACGGCTCCCCCTCGTCGGCGGCGACACCGCCTACAGCGCCGACTTCTCCGAGGCCGCCGGGCTCGACGCCGGCGACGAGGTACGCATCGCCGGGGTCAAGGTCGGCAAGGTCACCGACGTCTCCCTCGACGGCCCCAAGGTCAAGGTGACGTTCGAGGTCGGCGACGCCTGGATCGGAGACCGGTCGACCGCCGCCATCGCCATCAAGACCCTCCTCGGCGAGAAGTACCTGGCGCTCGACCCGCTGGGCTCCGCCCCCCAGGACCCCGGAGCCCGCATCCCGCAGTCGCGCACCACCTCCCCGTACGACGTGACGCAGGCCTTCCAGGACCTCAGCGGCACCGTCGACGCCCTCGACACCGGGAAACTCGCGGAGAGCTTCCGGACGATCTCCGACACCTTCAAGAACTCGCCGCCGCACGTGCGCAACGCCGCCACCGGCCTCTCCGAACTGTCCAAGTCCGTCTCCAAACGCGACACCGAACTCGCCAGACTCCTGCGGAACAGCGAGAAGTTCACCAAGACCCTGGAGAACAAGAAGTCCAGCTTCGAGACGCTCATCGAGGACGGCGGCTCCCTGCTCGGCGAGCTCAAGAAGCGCCGCGACGCCATCCGCGCCCTGCTGAAGGGCAGCCGCGACCTCGGCACCGAACTCAGCGGCCTCGTCGGCGACAACGACCGGCAGCTCGGCCCGACCCTGAAGGCCCTCAGCCGGGTCACGGGCGTCCTGGAGAAGAACAGCGGCCAGCTCGACAAGACGCTCGCGCTCATCGGCCCGTACTACCGGCTCGTCGGCAACACCCTCGGCACCGGCCGCTGGTTCGACAGCTATCTGTGCGGCGTCGTGCCCCGTACCTATCTGCCCGAAGCCTCGCAGCCCAAGTCCGGATGCCTGCCGCCGAAACAGACGGCGACGGCCAAGGGGAGCGGTGAATGAAGACCAGGACCAGAAGACCCCTCGTCGCCGGCCTCGCCCTCGCGGTGCTCGCCGCCTGCGGTCTCGTCGTCGTACGCGTCCTCGACACCGGCGGCATCCGCGTCACCGCCTACTTCGACCGCGCGGTCGGCGTCTACGCCGGATCCGACCTGCGCGTCCTCGGGGTCAGGATCGGAGAGGTGGAGTCCGTGGAGCCGCAGGGCACCCGGGTACGCGTCGGACTCCGCCTCGACGAGGGCGTACGCGTCCCCGCCGACGCGCGGGCCCTCGTCGTCGCCCCGAGCATCGTCGCCGACCGGTACGTGCAGCTCAGCCCCGCCTACACCACAGGACCCGCCCTCGCCGACGGCGCCCAGCTGCCCGCCTCCCGCAACCGCACCCCCGTCGAGATCGACCAGCTCTACGCCTCCCTCACCGAACTGAGCCGCGCACTCGGCCCCGACGGCGCCAACGCGACCGGCGCCCTCTCCGAACTCCTCGACACCGGCGCGAAGAACCTCAAGGGCAACGGCACGGCCATCGGCACCTCCATCGCGGAGTTCGGCAAGGCCGCCAAGACCCTCGACGGCAGCAGCGACCACCTGTTCGCCACCCTCACCCAGCTCCAGACCTTCACCACCATGCTCAAGAACAAGGACGGCGACGTCCGCACCGCCCAGGAGCGCCTCGACGAGGTCGTCGGCTACTTCGCCGAGAACAGGGACGACCTCGCCGGCGCCCTCAAGGAACTCGGCAAGGCCCTCGCCCAGGTCAAGACGTTCATCAAGGACAACCGCGGCGAACTGAAGAAGAACATCGACCGGCTCGTCCCCCTCACCCAGACCCTCGTCGACCAGCGCGCCTCCCTCGCCGAAGCGCTCGACGTCGCCCCGCTCGCCGCGGGCAACCTCGTCGGCGCGTACGACAAGGACAACCGCACCATCCACGGCCGCGCCAACCTCAACGAGATCAGCATGGGCGGACCGCTGCTCCCGCTGCCGGTGACCGGCGGCTCCGCCGCGGGCACCGGAAAGGGGGAGCGGTGAGACGCGGCACCCTGCCCTCGAAGAAGGCGGTCGGCGCCGGCGCCACCGGCCTGATCGCGCTCGGCCTCGGCCTCGCCGTCGTCCTCGGCGCCCTCCCCGCGAACCCCGTCCGGTTCGACGGCATCGAGGACCTGCCGCTGCCCGGCGGCGCCGACCTCGGCGCGAACCCCTACACGGTCACCGCCGAACTCGACGACGTCCTGAGCCTCGTGCCGCAGTCCGCGGTCAAGGTCAACGACGTCGCCGTCGGCCGCGTCACCGCCATCGAGCTCGGCACCGGCACCTGGTCCGCCCGCGTCACCCTGGAGATCAACGGAGACGTCCGGCTGCCCGCCGACGCCGGTGCCCGCCTGGAACAGTCGAGCCTCCTGGGCGAGAAGTACATCCAGCTCGTCGCCCCACGGAAGGACAGCGGAACCCGGCTCACCGAAGGCAGCGTCATCCCCCTGGCCCGCACCAGCCGCAACACCGAGGTCGAGGAGGTGTTCGGCGCGCTGTCCCTGCTGCTCAACGGCGGCGGCGTCAACCAGCTCAAGACCATCACCCGGGAACTCAACGCGGCGCTCGGCGGACGCGAACCCGAGGTCCGCTCCATGCTGAAGCGCGTCAACACGCTCGTGGCGAACCTCGACGCCCACCGCGGCGACATCACCCGCGCCCTCGACGGCGTCAACCGGCTCTCCGCCACCCTCGCCGGCCGCAAGAAGGACGTCGACACCGTCCTCACCAACCTCTCGCCCGGCCTGAAGACCCTGGAGAACCAGCGAGGCTCCCTGCTGACCATGCTGCGCGCCCTGGACACACTGTCGGGTGTCGCCGTGAGCACCATCGACGCGAGCAAGAAGGACATGGTCGCCGACCTCAAAGCCCTCGCGCCGACCCTGACGGCACTCGCGGACGCCGGTGCCGACCTCCCCGAATCGCTCCAGGTCCTCCTGACGTATCCCTTCACCGACGAGGTGATGCGGGGCATCAAGGGCGACTACCTCAACACCTATCTGCACCTCGCCGCCGCCCCGGGGACCCAGGTGATCCCGCCCCTGATCCCCAGGGCCGAACCGACGCCCTCCCCTTCGGCCACGACCCCGGCCCCGGACCCGGCCGCCCGTGAGCGCACGGGGACGAGCGGCGCCGCCCGGAGCCCGGACACGGCCCTGCCGCTGCCACCCGTCGCGACGGGCACCCGGCCGGCGCCCGCCGGCACACCGAAGGACGGAGGCGAGAACCGGTGATCACCCGCACCGTACGGCTGAAGAACCTCGCGTTCCTCGTCATCGCCGTGCTCGTCCTCGGCTTCGTCGGCGTCCGCTACGCCGACCTCGGCCGTTACGCCGGCGTCGCCGACCACTACACCGTGCGGGTCCAACTCGCCCGCACCGGAGGCCTGTTCACCCACTCCGACGTCACCTACCGGGGCGTCTCCGTGGGACGCGTCGGAGACATCGACCTCACCGCCGACGGCGTCGTGGCCGAACTGCGCATCAAGAAGTCCGCCCCCCGGATCCCCGCCGACGCGCGGGCCGTGGTCGCCGGACTCTCCGCCGTCGGCGAGCAGTACATCGACCTGCGCCCCGAGAGCGACGGCGGCCCCTACCTCGCCGACGGCGCCCGCATCGAACAGTCCGACACCCAGGTACCGGCACCCGTCACCGACGTGCTCGCCGGCATGAACGACCTCGCGGGCTCCGTACCCCTGGAGTCCCTGCGCACGGTCGTCGACGAACTCGGCAAGGCCTTCGAGGGACACGGCGACGACCTCCAGGTCCTCCTCGACAACGGCAGCAGCTTCGTCGAGGCCGCCGACAGGTCGCTGCCCGCCACCACCCGGCTCATCCACGACGGCGAGGTCGTCCTGCGCACCCAGGCCGAAGAAAGCCGCGCCATCCGGGACTTCGCCACCGGCGCGCGCGACCTCGCCGTCACCCTCAAGGGCTCCGACGCCGACCTGCGCCGCCTCCTGGCCGTCACCCCCGACGCCGCCGGTCAGGTCAGCGGCCTCCTGCGCGACCTCGACCCCAGCCTGAGCGTCGTCCTCGCCAACCTCCTCACCACGTCGGAGCTCGCCGTCACCCGGCAGCGCGGCACCGAGGAACTCCTCGTGAAACTCCCCGCGGCCGTCTCCGCGGGAGCGACCGCCGTCGACGGAGGACGCGTGAACATCGGCCTCGCCGTCACCTTCTTCAAGCCGCTGCCCTGCACCTCCGGATACGGGGGTACGCGCTACCGCAACGGACTCGACCTCGGGACCGCGCCCGCCCTCAACACCGGAGCGGCCTGTACGGGCTCCGCCGCGGCCGGCGTCAACGTACGCGGCTCGGCCCACGCCCCGAAGGGCGGCACCCTGCCCGCACCCGCCAAGCCCGGCTCCCTTCCCTCGGGCGGCGCGCGCCCCACGACGGGCGCGCAGGCGACGATGCCCGGCGCGCTCGCGCTGCCGTCCCAGCCCGGCGGTCCGACGGACATGGCCGGACTGCTCGGCCTGAACCCCGGGAGCACGCGGTGAGGCGGGCGAGGATCCTCGGCACCGGCGCCCTCGTCGTCGCCCTCGGCTTCTGCGGCACCGGCGCGTGGACCTACGCGCAGGCCCGCACCGACCAGGAGCTCGCCTTCAGTCGCGAACGGGACACCGCGCTCGCCGAGGGCCGACAGGGCCTCACCGTCCTGAACACCCTCGACGCCTCGACCCGCGAGCGCGCCGAAGCGGGCATCCGGGCCTGGCGCGACGCGTCCACAGGACCGCTCCGCACCGAACTCGAGCGCACCGCACCCGCGGTGGGCGCCTCGGCGCGCGCCACGGTCACCGAGGCCGCGCTCACCGCACTCGACGCGAGAGCCGGTACGGCGAAACTCATCGCGACCGTCCGCGTCGACGTCACCCCACGCGGGACCGGCACGGCGACCACCGACCGCAAGCGCCTGGAAGCCGTCCTGACCCGCACCGGCGAGAACACCTGGAGGGTCGCGGCCCTGAGCGCGGTCCCCGTGGCCGGAGCGGAGAAGCACGAGAACGAGAGCGAGGGTGCGGGCGAGTGACGCGACTGCTGCGCAAGGCGACCGGCGGGACACCTGAACCGGACGAGGCGGGCTCGACCGAGCCCCCGGCCGGAACGGCCCGGGACACGGTCGGGCTTACGGAGAACGCGAGGGCGACCACGGCCGAGGACAAGGGCGGGGCGAGTCCCGCCGCCGGCGATCGGGCAGAGCCCGCGCGCGGCGGCGGGCCAGAGGCCGCAGACGACGAAGGGGCAGCGTCCGCCGACGGCGAAGGGGCAGCGTCTGCCGACGGTGACGGACCAGGGCCCGCCGACGACGGGACGGAGGCCCCGCCTCGCGGTGGGGGCCGTTCGGTCGCCCTCCGGCGCAGGGGCGCCCTCGCCGCTGCCGTCGTCGCTCTGCTCGTCGGCGGAGGCGTGTTCTTCCACGCCGCCCACCAGCTCCGGTCCACCCCCACCGCGCGCAACCACGCCCTCACCGATACCGGGGCCACCACCCGCGTCAGCGGCGACGTCGCCGAAGGGCTCGCCCGGATCTTCTCGTACGCCCCCGCCGGCGCCGACGCCGCCGAACGCTCCGCCCGGACCGTGCTCGCCGGGCGCGCCGCCCGTCAGTACGAGGACCTGTTCGCCCAGGTCCGCGCGAGTCTCGTCGAGCAGCGCATCACGCTCACCACTCAGGCCGTCCGCACCGGAGTGATCGAGCTCGACGGGGACAGCGCGCGCCTCCTCGTGTTCCTCGACCAGACCTCGCGGCGGGACAAGGCCGCCGCCACCTCCGCCGCCGCCCAGCTCACCGTCACCGCGAAGTTCGAGGGCGACCGGTGGCTGATCGTCGACATCAAGGCCCGCTGACGATGAGCGGGAGACGGGAGCACCCCATGACACGCCCGGTCCGTACCCCGGTCCGCACCCCGGCGGGCATCCGGCCGGCCCTGGCCGTGGCCCTCGTACTCACCCTCGTCGCCGGCGCCTTCGCGGCCTGGGCGGGCCGGGACTGGTACGCCGCGGCGCACGACGACTCCGCCGCGTACGCCGTGCAGCGTGACCGGGCGCTCGCGGCGGGGGAGCAGGCCGTGCAGAACCTCAACACGCTCGACCACCGGCGCGTGGAGCAGGGGCTAGACCTCTGGGAATCGTCCACGACGGGTGACCTGCACAAGCAACTCACCGAGGGGCGCGAGGAGTTCACCAGTCAGGTGCGGACCGCGAAGACGGTGACCACGGCCCGCGTGCTGTCCGGCGCCGTCACGGAACTCGACGACCGGGCGGGCCGGGCCCGGGTGCTCGTCGCCCTGCGCATCACCGTCACGACGCCCGACAGCAAGAGCACGGAGAAGGACAGCCGCATGCTGGGCGAACTCACCCGCGCCGACGGCCACTGGAAGCTCAGTGCGCTGGGGCAGGCCCCCGTGGGCGGCACGGCGGCCGGCTGACCGGGCCGTACCCCCGACAGCCGCCCGCACCCGAAAGGACACGCACGATGCCGACCACCCGCCACCACCTCAACCGCCAGCGCCGCCGCCAGGCCCTCGCGGGCCCGCCGGCCGAGCCCGCCGTACGGACCAGGCAGCGACCGGCGGCGACGCCCGTACGGGAGACGGCCGCGGCGCCGAAGCGGGAAGCCGCAGCCGAGGTACCGGCGCGGCCGCGTCACCTCGTCCCGCTCGTGGTCCTGTGCGTCCTGACGCTCCTCCTCGGGGGCTTCGCGGGATGGGCGTACAGCAGGGCGGGGGAGCTCCGTGACGATCCCGCGCGCGGCAACACGGCCCTCACCGACCTCGCCCGTACCAGTGAGATCAAGGGACAGACCGCGGCGGCCGTCGCCGCGCTCTTCTCCTACGACCACGCCGACACGGCCCCCTTCGAACAGGCCGGGAAGACCCTCCTCACGGGCAAGGCCGTCGCCCAGCACCGGACGCTGCTCGGCGGGGTGCTCGCCCAGGCCGCCCAGCGGAAGACGGTGATCACCACGACGGTCACCGACAGCGCGGTCGAGCGGATCGACGGCGACCGCGCCCGGGTCCTGGTCTACGCCGACCAGAGCAGCGTCAGCACGGCCGGCACCGGCGGCAAGCAGAAGACGAAGGCCCAGGCCCAGGACCAGGGGGTCTACGCGGGCGCCATGTTCGCCGTGGACGTCGTGCACCGAGACGGGCGCTGGATCGTCGAGAACCTCGACACCTTCGGCCGCTGAACCCGCTGAACCGGCTGAGCCCTCTCCGGCAGCCTCACGAAGCCTGCTGCCGGCGCACCATCTCGTTGATCCACACCGGCGCGAACGGAGACGTGCAGCCCGGGGACGTCGGATAGTCCTTGAGCACTTCGAGCCGCTCGCCGATGTCCAGGGCGCGGGCGCGGTGCTCGGCGTGCTCGATCCCGATCTGCGCCAGGCAGTGGTTCATCGCCCACCGGAGGCGGCCCGGGGCGTCCTTCATCTCCGCTTCGACCACGTCGAGCAGCCCGGCGAGGTCCAGGCCCTCGGGCTTCTTCGCCACCGTCGATCCCGCCGCGGTCGCCTGGGCCACCTCGGCCTCCTCCTCCGTCGCGTACGGGCTTCAGCCTACGGCTGCCGTCAGCCGCCGAGTCCTGGGACCCAGTGGTTGTGTACCTGAAGGACACGCGGTTGGTCCGCTGTCTCCGGCCAGCCGAGTTCGGTCGCGACCGGCATCATGCGTTCGGCGAACGCCTCCATCTTCTGCTCGGACTCCCAGACGTCGAGGATCTCCAGACCGTCGTCCGTCACGGCGCACGCGTGGGACACACAGCCGTCGAAGATGTCGGGCGTCTCCTGGAGTCTGGCGTTGAGGGTGTCGTACTGCTCGGTGGTGATACCCGAGAGGACGGCGTGGACGAAGATCGCCATGGCGGGCTCCTCCTGCTGAGGCGCGGCATCCCCCTACCTGCCAGGACATCACGCCCGGCCGGGGACGGCATCCGAGGAGCCCGTCCCCGGCCGGGCCTCGGATCAGCGCCGTCCCAGGACCTCGGAGACCCGGGTGAAGCCCTCCGCGCCGTGGCCGAGGCCCACCGTGCGGCGCGCCAGACCCTCGGCGGCCCGCATCACGCTCGCGTCGATGCCGTGCGCCTCGGACGCGTGCACGATGTGCGCCATCGTCGAGACCGCCGAGGTGAGCGGATTCCCCTCGCCGGAGTACGCGCCGCTCTCGATGTCCTCGGCCAGCTCCCCGAACAGCGGCGGCAGGATCGCGCCGATGCCCTGGGCGAAGGGCGCCAGCTCACGGGGGGTGATCCCCTCGGCGCGCGCCACCGCGACGGCGTGCGCGTACCCCGCCATCGAGGTCCAGAAGATGTCGAGCAGCGCGATGTCGTACGCCGCCGCCCGGCTGATCTCCTCCCCGAGGTGGGTGTGGGTGCCGCCGAGGGCGTCGAGTACCGCGCGGTGCTCGGCGTAGAGGGCCGAGGGGCCGCTGTGGAGGAACACGGCGTTGGGCTTCCCGATGGTCGGGGTCGGGGTCATGATGGCGCCGTCGAGATAGCCGATGCCGTGCTCGCCGGCCCAGCGCCCGGTGTCCCTGGCCCGCTCGGGGGTGTCGGCGCTCAGGTTCACGACGGTCCGCCCCTTCAGCGCACGCGTCACGGCGGCCTGTCGCAGGACGGAGTCGGTGGCGTCGTAGTTGACCAGGCAGACCACGGTCAGCGGGCTCGCCACGACCGCCTCCTCGGCGCTCGCGGCCGCCACGGCACCGGCCGCGACGAGTTCCCCGTCCCGGCCGGGCGTGCGGTTCCACACCGTGGTCCGCACACCCGCCTCCAGGAACGCGGCGGCCAGCGCCCGGCCCATCGGACCGAGACCGAGAACAGTGACGGCGCGCTGCCCGGAAGAGGGCAGGGGGGAAGAAGACATGGGTGAACTCCCTTGTAGACATACGAGAGAAGGAAACGCCGGAGGAGAAGGAGAGGGACGCGGATGAATCGCGCCCGGGCCCAGGACACCAACGTCTGCGGAGTGAGCGCCGCGATCGTGGTCATCGAGGGCAAATGGAAGACGGCGTTGCTGTGGCTGCTCGAGACAGGCCCGCACCGCCCCGGTGAAATGCGCCGGAAGCTCCCCGAGATCAGCGAGAGAGTGCTGACCCAGGCGCTGCGCGAGATGGAGGACGACGGCCTCGTGCACCGCGAGGTGTACGACGTCGTGCCCCCGAAGACCGTCTACTCGCTGACCGGCTTCGGACTCGAACTCTGCGAGGCCATCGCCCCGTTGGCCGCCTGGGGGTACCGGCGCCTGGACCGGCTCACGACCGTGCCCACCGCTTCCTGAGGCCCTGTCCTGCTCCCGCTCCCTTCCTCCGGGCCGCTCTCAGCTTCGCCCGGGGGACGCACCCCCGTCGAGTACGCACAAAAAAGTGGGTATACGGGGGTGCGCCAGGGGGGTGGTCAGTCGCGCCGCTCGCCGAAGGCGTGCAGGATGCGCTCGGCGGCCAGGGTCGCCGTCAGCTCCCCGGCGCGGACCCGCCGCTCCAGGGCGGGCGCGAGGTCCCGTACCGCCGGGTCCGTGTGGAGGCGGCGCAGGAGTTCGTCGCGGACCATGACCCAGGTCCAGTCGACCTGCTGGTCCTGGCGCTTGGCCGTGAGACGGCCGGTCGAGTCGAGCAGGGCGCGGTGCTGCTCGAGACGCCCCCACACCTCGTCGAGGCCGGCCGACTCCCGGGCGCTGCAGCTGAGGACCGGCGGTGTCCAGAAGGAGTCGGCGCCGTGCATCAGCCGCAGGGCGCCCGCGAGTTCACGGGCCGCGGCGCGGGCGTCGCGCTCGTGCGGGCCGTCGGCCTTGTTCACCGCGACCACGTCGGCGAGTTCGAGGACGCCCTTCTTGATGCCCTGGAGCTGGTCGCCGGTGCGGGCCAGCGTGAGCAGCAGGAACGAGTCGACCATGTCGGCGACGGCGGTCTCGGACTGCCCGACGCCCACCGTCTCGACGAGCACCACGTCGTAGCCGGCGGCCTCCATCACGACGATCGACTCCCGCGTCGCCTTCGCGACGCCGCCGAGCGTGCCGGCGGTGGGGGAGGGGCGCACGAAGGCCGCGGGGTCGACGGCGAGACGTTCCATCCGGGTCTTGTCACCGAGGATGCTGCCGCCCGTACGGTTCGACGAGGGGTCGACGGCGAGCACCGCGACCCGGTGGCCGAGCCCCGTCAGCATCGTCCCGAACGCGTCGATGAACGTCGACTTGCCGACACCGGGCACACCGCTGATCCCGATCCGCACGGCGTTCCCGCTGTGCGGAAGGAGTTCCGTCAGGAGCTCCTGGGCGAGTGCCCGGTGCTGCGGGCGGGTCGACTCGACGAGGGTGATCGCGCGGGCGACCAGCGCCCGCTTCCCCTCGCGTACACCCCGTACGTACGTGTCGAGATCGATCACCGCTCGTGCCCGAGGTCGGCCGACAGACGCGTCACCAGGTCGTGGGCCGCGTCGGGGATCACCGTCCCGGGCGGGAACACGGCCGCCGCGCCCATCTCCAGGAGCGTCGCCACGTCCTGCGGAGGAATCACCCCGCCGACCACGATCATGATGTCCTCGCGGCCCTCGGCGGCCAGCTCCTCCCGGAGCGCCGGGACGAGGGTGAGGTGTCCGGCGGCGAGCGACGAGACCCCGACGATGTGCACGTCCGCCTCGACGGCCTGGCGGGCCACCTCGGCCGGGGTCTGGAACAGCGGGCCGACGTCGACGTCGAAGCCCAGGTCGGCGAAGGCGGTGGCGATCACCTTCTGGCCGCGGTCGTGGCCGTCCTGGCCCATCTTGGCGACCAGGATGCGCGGCCGGCGCCCCTCGGCCTCACCGAAGGCGTCGACCAGGGCCCGGGTGCGGTCCACGGAGGGGGACTCGCCGGCTTCGTTGCGGTACACACCGGAGATCGTACGGATCTGCCCCGCGTGCCGGCCGTACACCTTCTCCAGGGCGTCGGAGATCTCACCGACCGTCGCCATCGCGCGGGCAGCGTTCACGGCGAGCTCCAGGAGGTTGCCGTCACCACCGGCGGCCCGGGTGAGCGCGTCGAGCGCGTCCTGGCAGGCCTGCCCGTCGCGCTCCTCGCGCAGCCGCTTCAGCTTGGCGATCTGCTGGGCGCGCACGGAGGAGTTGTCGACCTTGAGGACGTCGATCTGCTCGTCGGTCGCCACCCGGTACTTGTTGACACCGATCACCGGCTGCCGTCCGGAGTCGATCCGGGCCTGGGTACGGGCCGCCGCCTCCTCCACCCGCAGCTTGGGGATGCCGGCGTCGATCGCCTTCGCCATGCCGCCTGCCTGCTCGACCTCCTGGATGTGCTTCCAGGCGCGCCGCGCGAGGTCGTGGGTGAGGCGCTCCACGTACGCGCTGCCGCCCCACGGGTCGATGGTCCGGCAGGTGCCCGACTCCTGCTGGATGAGCAGCTGGGTGTTGCGGGCGATCCGGGCGGAGAAGTCGGTGGGCAGGGCGAGCGCCTCGTCGAGGGCGTTGGTGTGCAGCGACTGGGTGTGGCCCTGGGTGGCCGCCATGGCCTCGACGCAGGTGCGGGTGACGTTGTTGAACACGTCCTGCGCGGTGAGCGACCAGCCGGACGTCTGCGAATGGGTCCGCAGGGAGAGGGACTTGGCGTTCTGCGGGTCGAACTGCTTGACCAGCTTGGCCCACAGCAGCCGGGCGGCGCGCAGCTTCGCGATCTCCATGAAGAAGTTCATGCCGATCGCCCAGAAGAACGACAGGCGCGGCGCGAACGCGTCGACGTCGAGCCCGGCCTCCCGGCCCGCGCGGATGTACTCCACCCCGTCGGCGAGTGTGTACGCCAGCTCCAGATCGGCCGTCGCACCCGCCTCCTGGATGTGGTAGCCGGAGATGGAGATGGAGTTGTAGCGCGGCATCCGCTGCGAGGTGTAGGCGAAGATGTCGGAGATGATCCGCATCGACGGCCCCGGCGGATAGATGTACGTGTTGCGGACCATGAACTCCTTGAGGATGTCGTTCTGGATGGTCCCGGCCAGCTTCTCCGGCGGTACGCCCTGCTCCTCGGCCGCCACGATGTACAGCGCGAGCACCGGGAGCACGGCGCCGTTCATCGTCATCGACACCGACATCCGGTCCAGCGGGATGCCGTCGAACAGCTGCCGCATGTCGTAGATCGAGTCGATGGCCACGCCGGCCATGCCGACGTCACCGGTGACGCGCGGGTGGTCGCTGTCGTAGCCGCGGTGGGTCGGCAGGTCGAAGGCGACCGACAGACCCTTCTGCCCCGCGGCCAGGTTGCGCCGGTAGAAGGCGTTCGACTCCTCGGCCGTGGAGAAACCCGCGTACTGCCGGATCGTCCACGGCTGGTTGACGTACATCGTCGGGTACGGGCCGCGCAGATACGGGGCGATGCCGGGGTACGTGCCCAGGAAGTCCAGGCCCTCCAGGTCCTGCCCGGTGTAGAGCGGCTTGACGCCGATGCCCTCCGGGGTCTCCCAGAGCGGTTCGTCCCCGCCCGTCGCCTTCTTGACCGCCGTATGCCAGGCGTCGGGGTCGCCGTCGGCGGTCGGCGTCCCGAGCTCGATCCCGGAGAAGTCGGGGATGGACATCAGGACACTCCCATGCGGTCGAGGGTGGTGGAGAGCAGGGTCACGGCGTCGCAGCCGGCGAAGGCGTACGTGTCGACACCGGCGTACGACCCGGGGCGGCCGGCGAGGAACACATGCCGCGCGCCCGCCGCCCGCAGGTCCCGGGCGGTGTCCTCGGCCCGCTCCTCGTACACCGTGTCACTGGAGCACAGGCACACCTCCTGGGCCCCGCTCTCGTCGAACTCGCCGCCGGTGACCGGCTCGATGCCGCCCGTCCGGAACAGGTTGTCGGCGAAGGCGAGCCGGGCCGAGTGCGCGGCAGCGGGGCCGAGCGCCGCCAGATAGACACGGGGTCGCGCGCCGGTCGCCGCCAGGTGGGCGTCGGAGCGGGCGCGGAGCGCCTCGAAGGCCTCGTCGCGCCGGACCCGGGGGAGCCCGCCGGCCGGCGGCTCGGGCGCCGGGGCGCGGTCGACGGGCTTCTCGTCGAGGTGCGGGAACTCACTGACGCCGGTGATCGGTTCGCGGCGGGTGGCGAGCTTCGCGCTGCGCGCGGACCAGGTCTCGGCGAGGCGTTCGCCGACGGTCCCGGACCGCAGCGCTGCCTGCTGGCCGCCCGCCCGCTCGATGCCCTGGAAGAACTCCCAGGCCGCGTGCGCCAGCTCGTCGGTCAGCCGCTCCACGTACCAGGAGCCGCCCGCCGGGTCGATCACCCGGGAGAGGTGCGACTCCTCGATGAGGACGGTGGAGGTGTTGCGGGCGATCCGGCGGGCGAACGCGTCCGGCAGACCGAGCGCCTCGTCGAAGGGCAGCACGGTGACGCTGTCGGCGCCGCCCACCCCGGCGGCGAGCGTGGCCACCGTGGTGCGCAGCATGTTCACCCACGGGTCGCGGCGCGTCATCATCACCGGCGAGGTCACCGCGTGCTGCCGCTGCGCGCCCGCGTCGCGGGCGCCGCAGACCTCGGCCACCCGGGCCCACAGCCGGCGGGCCGCGCGGAGCTTGGCGATCGTCAGGAACTGGTCGGCGGTCGCCGCGTAGCGGAACTCCAGCTGCGCGCACGCCTCGGCGACGCTCAGTCCGGCCTCGGTCAGACCGCGCAGATAGGCCACGCCCGTCGCGAGCGAACAGCCCAGCTCCTGCGCCGCCGAGCCACCGGCCTCGTGGTACGGCAGCGCGTCGACGGTGAGGGCCCGAAGGCCCGGGTACCGGTCGGCGCAGCGGCGCGCGAGACCGGCGACGGACGCGAGGTCGTACGCCGGGCGGCCGGTGCGGGCCTCGTGGCCCAGGGGGTCCGCGCCCAGGTTGCCCAGGGCCGCGTCGGCGGCGACGCCCCGCTCCTCGTACAGCCGGAAGAGCCGCTCGGCGGCCGACTCCGTCTCGTCGCCCGCGTCGAGGACGATGGGTGCGAGGTCGAGGTAGACGCCGTCGAGGACCTTGTCCAGGGAGGCGACCGGGATGCCGGTGCCGCCGACGCCCAGCCACAGGGACGTGACGCCGTTCTCCAGGTCGGAGAGGACGGCGTCGCCGTCGGCCGAGAGGTGGCGCTGGCGTACGTCCCAGCCGCCGGGGGTGTTGCCCTCGGCGCGGCCGCCGCGCACGAAGGGGGCGAAGCCGGGGAGTCCGGCGTCGGGGGCGGCATCGCGCGCCGTGTACAGGGGCCGGGTGTCGAGGCCGTCCTCCAGGAGCGTCGACAGGGCGTCCTCGGCGGCGTCGCCCGAGACCTCCTTGCCGGACTTGCGCAGGACACCTGCCACGAGGTGTTGCCACTGCTCGTGTGGCGCGTCGGGGAATTCGGACGCCAGGGGGAGCCCGTCGTCAGGCAGGACCGTCATGCTCGGATGCTAGGGGAGATCGTCAAAGGAGCAGGAGGGCGTACGACTGTGACCTTCTTCTCGTCGACCTGCGGCGTTCCGTGTGGTGGGGGTCTTTCCCGGCGTTGTCAGTGGTGGCTGGGACGCTGGTCCTCATGGACATGGACAGGGACGAGGAGCTGTTGAGAGGCCGGGTCTACGGCCAGGATCACGACGACCCGAGACCGGGCCCCCGGCCCGGCCGGGTCTACGCCGAGCTGGTCGGCGGGCCGCTCGACGGCCTGCTCCTCGACGTCACCGACCGGCCGCCGGCCGCCGTGGCCGACGGTGTCGCCCTGGAGACGGAGCTCGGCCGGTACGGCGCCGACGGCCGCTCGCTCTACGACCCGCGTCCGGGTGACGCGGGTCGCTACGACTGGTCGGGCGACGCGCCCTGACCGGTCTCAGCCCAGGACGGAGGAGAAGTTGTCCAGCTGGATCCAGGTCACCTTGTTCGTCGACTGCGGGCCGAAGACGTTGACCGCGCCGGCCGTGTTGGCCTCGATACGGATCGCGTTGATGCCCTGGCTGTTGTTGCGGGGGCAGACGCCACGGGTCAGCTTGGGCGGGCGGATGGTGGCGGGCAGCGTGCCGAGCCGGCCGTCGGCGGTGAACGCGCAGGTGAGCGTGCCGCGCAGCTGGAGGAACTCCGTCCCGGCCAGCCGTATGACACGGGCCTCGGCGGGCGCGCCGGCCACGTTCTCCACGGCCGGGTCCAGGATGATCGCCGTCCAGTCGACGACGGTCTGGCAGCCGTCCACGGGGTTGGCGGCGGCCGGGGTGGCCGTGAGCAGCGGAGCGCCGACGGCGACGGCGGGGGCGGCGAGCGCCGCGGCGAGCAGGGAGCGGCGGCTGGTGGTGTGCTGGGTCATGCTCGATCCTCCGGATCGGGTGGTGCGGGACGGTGGGGGGACGGACTCGGCGGCTCCGGGGCGGCCGGTGATCACGGGCGCCGGGAGGTCGTTCATCGCCAGGCGACGGTGACGCAGTCGAGGTCGATCCAGGTGGTGGCGTTGTCGCTGGTGGCGCCGTACGCCCACAGTGCTCCGGTGACGTCCGCCTCGATCCGGCACACGTAACGGCCGGTGTTGTTGTTGCGGGGCACGTTCTGGCGGGTCGGGTGGGTCGGGCGCAGCCGGTGCGGGAGGGTTCCGATCCTGCTGTCGTCGGTCAGGCCGGGGGAGCAGGTGACGGTGCCCCGCAACTGGAGGTAGGTGGTGCCGGCGAGGGCGATGAGCCGTCCGCGCGGGGGCTGGGCGCCGGGGGAGACGCCGGCTTCGAGGGCGAGGTCCTCCCAGTCCGCGAGCACCTTGATCCCGTCCACCGCGGGCTTCGTCGGGTACCAGCCGATCGTGACGTCACGCGAACCCGTGGTGCCGGGGACGGTGTTGCTGAAGCCGAAGAGGAGACGGGCCTCCGCGGTCGCGGGGTCGACCTCGACGGCGACGCCCTCGGGCTCGCGCCAGGTGAGGCCGTCGGCGTTGGTGACGACCTGCCGGTCGAGGCGCGCGCCGGTCGTCCACGAGTACGAGGTGAGGAAGGCGATCCCCGGGTACGCGCTGGGGATCGTCGGGTGGTTGACCTTGTCGTACGGCGCCCACTGGTACGCGTAGAGGACGTCCCCGAGCACGGTGTAGCCCTGGGAGACGAGCGTCTTCTCGAGCGGATAGGGCGACGGCACGTCGGGGGTGACGTCCTCACCGGACGGCATGACGAAGGTGGTGCCCACCGGGACCCAGGAGCCCGCGGCGGCCTCGGCCGGGTCGTAACGGTCGAAGTGGCGCTTGCCGTCCTTGTGGTACATCACGCCGAGCAGGTTGTTCACCGGGTCGAGGAAGGGACCGGTGCCCGAAGTGCTGCCGGGCGGCGTGAACTTCCGCTGCTGCGGGATGAGGTTCCCGTCGAGGACCGTGCCGGGCTCGAACCGGAACCGGGTGACGGCCTTGCCGAAGGTGGCCTTGACCTCGCCGTCCTTCATGGTGGTGTGCAGCGGGCCGACCTCGGTCCAGAGGTAGGTGTCGGTGCCGACGGGCTCGGCGCCCATCGAGAGCCCGTGCCCGAAGCCCTTCAACTGCATCGAGCCGGTGACCTTTCCGGTCAGGCGGTCGATGCGGTTGAGGTACATGTTGCCCTGGGGAATGGTCGCCGCGCTCTCCACCTGGAGTACGAAGACATGCCCGTTGACCGTGTCGGTGGCGATGGCCTGGGGTGCCGGGTTCTTCACCAGGTCGACCGTCTGGATGAGCCTGCCGGTGACGCCTGACAGGTCGACGCCGTTGGCGTCCGTGTAAGCCATGTTCTCTCCCCGTGGATCCGCGAGGGATCCATTTGATGAAGAGCAGATCATCACACGGAGGGTCGGACGCCGTGTCAGGTGGTGGCCCCGCCTTCCGTACCCGCGAGGGATCAGTTAGCTTAGGCTTACCTAAGTAGCTGGCCCAGTAGTCACCGTCACCTGTCCCGGGAGAACTCGGATGCGACCCTTCAACCCCCGCGCCACGCGGCCCACCCCCGCCGAGCGCGTGCGATCGATCCTCGCGGCCGCCCACTCGATGACCGTCGTCTCCGACGGGGTCCACCAGGAGGTCCACCTCCTCGACGGGACCGGGCCGATGGGCCACATCCACCTGCACGACCCGTCCGAGGAGAGCCACGCCGGACAGTCGGCGCGGATCCCCGTGCGCCTGGAGTTCACGGACATCGCCCCCACCCCCGTACGCGAACGGCTGCGGGCGCGCGTCACCCTGACCGGACTCCTCGCCGCGCCCTACGAACCGGAGGCGAGCGCCAGCATCTGCATGGAGTTCGGTCAGGCCCTCCTGGAGGACGCCGAGGGCCGTACGTACATCACCCTCGAAGAGCTCCACGCGACCGACATCGACCCGATGGCCTCCTGCGAGGCGTCCATGCTGACCCACCTCGTCGACAGCCACGGCGAACTCGTGCCCCTGCTGCTGCGCCTCGTCCGGCCGCGCCCCGACCGGGACATGGTCCGCGCCCTCCCCGTCGCCCTGGACCGGTACGGCATCACCCTGCGGCTCGAACACCCCGAAGGGCACCAGGACGTCCGGCTGCCCTTCCCCACCCCTGTCACCGACATCGACCAGGCCGGCCCCCGGATCCACGCCCTCCTCGCCGCGGCCCGCCGCTCCTCCCACCCCAACCGGCTCCTGACCTGACCGCGGCGGCCGCGCCCCGCGATGATGGGGCGATGAAGACTCTCGCCGAGGTGGACGCGCTCGCCGACCGGGCGCACGCCGGACAGACCGACAAGATCGGCGTCCCGTACGTCGAGCACGTCCGCGCGGTCGCCGCGGGCCTGGAACCGTTCGGCCCGCACCTGGCCATGGCCGGGCTGCTCCACGACGTCATCGAGGACACCGGGTGGACGGCGGACGGACTGCGCGCCGCCGGGATCCCCGACCGGGTCGTCGCCGTCGTCGAGGCCGTCACCCACCGCTCCGGCACCTCCTACGAGGAGATGATCCGCCGCGTCACGGAGGACCCCGACGCCACCCTCGTGAAGATCGCCGACAACGCGCACAACAGCCGCCGGGACCGGGCCGCCGCGCTGCCACCCGAACGGCGGACGCGGCTCGCCGCCAAGTACCGGGCGGCACGGGAGGTGTTGTGGGCGGCGGCCGACCCCGAACACGTCGCGACGATCCTGCGTGTCGTCAATCCCGAACTCCTGGACGAACTCGCCCCGGGGTGACCGGGGTCACAGGAACCCGCCCCGGGGGCCGGACAGACCAGAGACGTGAACACTGACACGCGCGCACGCATCCGGGACGGAGACCCCTCGGCCTTCGCCGAACTCTTCGACTCCTACGCCCGGAGCGTCTACAACCACGCCTTCCGGCTGACCGGCGACTGGTCGGTCGCCGAGGACGTGATGGCGGCCACCTTCCTGGAGGCCTGGCGGCTGCGCCGGAAGGTGGATCCCGAAGGGGGCTCGCTCCGGCCCTGGCTGCTCGGCGTCGCCACCAACGTCGCCCGCAACCACTGCCGGGGCAACCGCCGCTACCGGGCGGCCGCCGCCGCGTACGCCGAGGCCGGCCCGGCCGAGGCCTCGGTGCCCGACCACGCCTCCGAGGTCGCCGGCCGGATCGACGACCGGCGCCGTATCGCGGCCACCCTCCGGGCGCTCGGCACGCTCCGCCGCACCGAACGCGAAGTCCTCGTGCTCTGCCTCTGGGAGGGCCTCGCCTACACCGAGGTCGCCCAGGCCCTGCGCGTACCCGTCGGCACCGTCCGCTCCCGGCTCTCCCGCGCTCGCGCCAGGCTCCGCACCGGTGCCGAGGCCGAACTCGCCCGCGAAGCCCGGGAACCCACCCGCGACGCCCGAGAACTCGGAGGGGAAAAACGGGAACCCGCCCCCCGCACCCGACAGACAACAGGTGATCGCGTGAACGCGGTCCGGCCCGCGCAGGAAGGAATCCGATGAACCCCGACCCGACCCAGCCCCGTACGGCGAACCGGCAGGAGAACGGAGACCTCCGGGCGACCGAGGAGCACGACCTTCCTCCGGGCCGCCACCAGTTCCACAAGGAGCGCCTGATGAGCCAGATCCACGACGACCGCCGCGCCGCCGCCCCCCGCAACCCCTTCCTGCGGAAGGCGTTCCTCCTGCCGGCCGCGACCGCGCTCGCCGGCGCCCTCGCCGTCGGTGTCCTCGTCCTCACCCCCGGCGGGGCCCAGGACGGCCCTCACGAACTCGCCACGGGACCGGCCCTCACCACCACCATCGGCACCGTCGACGCCCACGGCGCACCCCGCCTCCTCGACCGGATCTCGCTGGCCGCGGCCGGGGCGGACGCCCCGAAGGGCCGCGCCGGCCAGTACGTCTACATCGAGTCGCGGGCCGCGACCACGTTCGTGCAGACCGTCGACGGCGTGAGCAGCCTCGTCAGCCGGCCCCTGCACACCCGGCAGTCCTGGCGGTCGCCCGACGGCCTGAAGGGCTGGCTGATCGAGCCCGGCACCACCGGCCCCGACGGCATCACCCTTGAAGGCACCGACGAGAAGGGCCAGGTGCCGAAGCCGCACCTCGGCGCCCCCTCGCACGACTACCTCGCCGCTCTCCCCACGGACCCCGACGCCCTGCTGCGGAAGATCTACGAGGAGACCGAGGGACAGGGCAACGGCAGGGACCAGCAGGCCTTCACCACCATCGGGGACCTGCTGACCGAGAGCTGGCCGACCCCCCGGCTCACGGCGGCGCTCTACCGGGCCGCCGCGAAGATCCCCGGCGTCGTCCTGGTGGACAGCGCCACCGACGCCGCCGGCCGCAAGGGCGTCGCGGTCGCCCGGCTCGACGAGACCAGCGGCACGCGCACCGAATGGATCTTCGACAGCAAGACCCTCGCCTTCCTGGGGGAGCGCACCGTCCAGGTGAAGGGCACCGGCGGCGAGGGCGGCCTCATCAAGCCCGGCACCGTCGTCTTCACCCACGCGATCATGGTCAGGGCCTTCGTCGACGACATCAAGGTCACGCCGTAGGGGCACGGTCCGAGGCGGGAGCGCCGGTCCGAGGGCCCCTCAGGCCGTGCGTCCCGCCGACCAGCCGCCGAGCTCGGTCGGCCGGTTGGTGATGATGCCGTCCACACCGAGGTCGTCCAGGACCTTCCAGCGGGCCGGCCTGTCCACCGTCCAGACGTGGACGGCCACGCCCGCCGCGTGCAGCTCGGGGACAAGCCCCGGACGGGTGGACAGCGCGCCGTCCGAGACGTTGTACGAGGCGAGGTCCAGCTCCTTCGCGACCGCGACCGGGTCCGCGTCCAGGGTGTCGCGCAGCAGGCCCAGCGGCAGCTCGGGGGCGAGCTCATGGGCGTACCGCAGGGAGGAGACGTCGAAGCTCTGGACGAAGACCCGGCCGGTCATGTCCTGGCTGCGGACCTCATGGACGATCCGGGCCACCTCGGCACGGTTGTGCTGGCCCTTGATCTCCAGGAGCAGGTTCCCGCCCCGCTCCCGGAGGTCCGCCAGCTGGGCGGCCAGGGTCGGGACCCGCGTCCCCGCGTAGGCCGGGGCGAACCAGGAGCCGGCGTCCAGGACGTCCAGCTGCGCGGAGGTCAGGGAACGGATCGGGCCCGTGCCGTCGGTCGTACGGTCCACGGTCCGGTCGTGGAGGACGTACGGCACACCGTCCTTGCTGGGCTGGACGTCGTTCTCGATCCATACGGCTCCGCCCCGCCGGGCCACCTCGCCGGAGATCAGGGTGTTCTCGGGGGCGGCGGAGGAGGCACCCCGGTGGGCGATCACCGTCGGCGGCGCTCCCGGCGCGCGCAGCCAGGAGCTCGCCGCCACCGTGCCCTCCGGAGCCGGACGGGGCGCGGACCACGAGGGCGGGGCGGCGACCGCGGTCGCCGGCGGGGCGACGGCGACCACGGTCGTGAGGCCCGCCACGGCGGTGGTCAGTACGACGGCGACCAGGCCGGCGGTCCTGCGCCGACGGGGCCGGGCGGCAAGCGGCTGAGGGTCTCTCATATCCCGACACGATAGGGGGCCTTGCCCCCGCGACACGACGGCCGACGCGAGCCCCTCGCCGGAATCATCCCCTCTGCGGCATGGTGGGGGTCGTGCCCGGAGCCGTGCCGTCGGGGCCCACGGCCGGGCGTGCGGAGTCGGGGGGACTCATGGACACCGGTAGGGGACGAGGACCTGGCAGAGCGGGCGGCGACGATCTCGGCCGGGAACGGGCCGTGCGCGGTCGCGGTGTGCTCGAAGGGGCGTTCGCGCTGCTCGACGCCCTGCGCCGGAGCGGCGACGAGGCCGGGGTGACCGAACTGGCGCTGGTCTGCGGGGTGCCCAAGGGCAGTGTCCACCGGCTCCTCGACCAGCTCGTCACACTCGGCGCCGTCGAACGCAGGGGCAACCGCTACCGGGTCGGGCCCCAGCTGTACCGCCTCGGCCAGGCCTGGGAGCCGCACCCCGGCCTCCGGCCCGCCGCCCGGCTGCCGCTCCAGCGGCTCCGGGCCGCCACCGGCGCGAGCGTGGTCCTCGCCGTGCTGCGCGAGGACATGGCGATCACGATCGGTTCGGTGCCGGGAGACCTGGAACCGCTGTTCCCGGTACGGGACGGCCTCGCGTTCCGGCTCGACACCGCCGCCGGAAAGGCCCTGCGGGGGCCGCTCCGGGGCGGTGCGATCCTCGACCGGGAGGACGTGATGGACGGGGTGTGCTGCGCCTCGCTGCCCGTCCGCACCCCGGACGGGCGTACCGTCGCGGCCCTCGCCGGCATGGTCCCGGCCGGCCGGCCGCTCGACACGCTCGCGCGTGGCGTCGCCGAGGCGGGCGCCGCGATCAGCCGCGCCCTCGCCCGCGGCGGCCCGCGAAGCACCGTCCCGGCGGCCGCCCCCGTGCTCTGACCGGCCGTCGAACGGCGTTGTTCCGTCCAGCGGAACGCGCGTAGAACCGGGCCGGGCGGACGGGCACAGTAGGTGACGTGCCGAGGGGAACGGCACACCGGCCCCGCCGAGAAGAGGCGGACCGGAACCACTGTCACGCGAGTGACCCGATGTGTGGGGGGACCACATGCGCAAGAACCGATTCGTCCGAACGGCCGCCACCGCCCTCCTCGGACTCGGCAGCGTCGGCGTCTTCGCCGGCACCGCCCAGGCCGAGCCGATCGACTACGTGAAGATCGAGCTGCTCGAACTGCACTGCCAGAAGAACAGCGAGGGCGACCACGACGAGGCGTACCTCAAGATCACCGACGCCAACGGCAACCCCGTCAAGGTCTGGCCCGGCAACGGCATCAAGTACCAGACCATGGGCAGCGGTTACGTCCGCTCCATGGCCGACGGCAACGGCAACGCGGCCCTCATCCTCGGCAAGGAGCAGGCCCGCACGATGACCCTGTGGGACGTCGACACGTTCGGCGGCGACGACAAGCTCGGCGCCACCCTCGTCACCGGCAGCGAGGTCGGCGCCGAGACCCAGTGGCGCACCGTCGAGGGCTCCGGCGGCGTCTACGTGATCGGCTACCGCGTCGTCGACATCTGACCGACGCCCACCCCATGAGGGAAGGCCGTGCCGGTTCACCCGGCACGGCCTTCTCCCGTCCGCCGGATCAGGGGGCGTGCAGCTCACCCGTGCGCGCCACCCGCGCGTACCAGCGGGCGCTCGACTTCGGCGTCCGCTCCAGGGTGTCGTAGTCCACCCGGACCGCGCCGAACCGCTTCGCGTAGCCGTACGCCCACTCGAAGTTGTCGAGCAGCGACCACAGGAAGTACCCGCGTACGTCCACGCCCTCGTCCATCGCCCGGTGCACCGCCTCCAGATGCGCGTGCACGTACGCGGCGCGCTCCGGGTCGTGCACCGAACCGTCCGGGGCGACCACGTCCTCGTACGCCGCCCCGTTCTCGCTGATCACCAGCGGGAGCTGCGGGTACGCGTCGGACACCCGGGTCAGCAGGTCGTACAGGGCGCTCGCGTCGACCGGCCAGCCCATCGCCGTCCGCTCGCCCGGCGCCCGGTGGAAGGCGACCGAGTCCGCGCCGGGCCACGGCGAGTGATCGCTGTTCCCGTGCCCGTCGTCCTGCGGCTTCTCCGACCCCTCCGGCACCTGCGAGACGACCGTCGGCGCGTAGAAGTTGATCGCGAGCAGGTCCAGCGGCTGACGGATCGCCGTGGTGTCCCCGTCCTTGACGAAGGACCAGTCGGTCAGCCGCGCCGTGTCGAGGATCAGGTCCTCGGGGTAGGCGCCGTCCAGCATCGGGCCCAGCCAGATCCGGTTGCCGACCGCGTCGATCCGGCGGACCGCGTCCCGGTCCTCGGCGGAGGAGGTCAGCGGCCGCACCTCGTGCAGATTGAGCGACACCGAGATCTGCCGGTCCTCGGGCAGCGAGGCCCGCAGGGCCTGGACGGCGAGACCGTGCCCGAGGTTGAGGTGGTGGGCGGCGCGCAGCGATGCCACCGGGTCGGTGCGGCCCGGGGCGTGCACCCCGGAGCCGTACCCCAGGAAGGCGCTGCACCAGGGCTCGTTGAGCGTGGTCCAGCGGTTCACCCGGTCGCCGAGCGCGTCGGCGACGATCCCCGCGTACTCGGCGAACCGCTCGGCGGTCGCCCGCGCGGGCCAGCCGCCCACGTCCTCGAGCTCCTGCGGCAGGTCCCAGTGGTAGAGCGTCAGGGCCGGCTCGATCCCGGCGGCGAGCAGCTCGTCGACGAGCGCCCGGTAGAAGTCCAGGCCCTTCTGGACGGCGGGTCCCCGGCCGGTGGGCTGCACCCGGGACCAGGAGACGGAGAACCGGTAGGCGTTCAGGCCGAGTTCGGACATGATGCCGACGTCTTCGCGGAACCGGTGGTAGTGGTCCACGGCGACATCGCCGGTGTGGCCCTCGAAGACCTTGCCGGGGGTGTGCGAGAAGGTGTCCCAGATGGACGGGGTACGGCCGTCCTCCGCCGCCGCTCCCTCGATCTGGTACGCGGCGGTGGCCGCGCCCCAGAGGAAGTCGGACGGGAACGAGCGGGTGGCGGTGAGCGGCCGGGTTTCGGACGCGGTCATAGGAGAGGGCTCCCAACGCGGTGACGGGTACGTTCGAGACGTGCGGTACGGAGAGGCAGCGGGCGGTATGGAGAGGCAGCGGGCGGTACGGAGAGGCGGCGGGCGGTCAGCTCTTGACGGCGCCGGCCGTGATGCCGCCCACGATGTGCTTGCCGAGGAAGGCGAAGACGAGCAGCAGCGGCACGGTGGATATCAGGGCGCCGGTCAGCACCACGGCGTGGTCCACCGTGTGGTTGCCCGCGCCCAGTCCGGCGAGCGCCACCTGGAGGGTGGGACTGCCGTCCGGGGTGAGGGCGATGAACGGCCAGAAGAAGTCGTTCCACGCCTGGACGAAGACGAGCATGCCGAGCACGGCCATGGCGGGCCGCGCCACCGGGAAGACCACGTGCCAGATGATCCGGAGACTGTGCGCGCCGTCCATCCTGGCCGCCTCCACCAGCTCCATCGGCAGCGCCTCCACCAGGAACTGGCGCATGAAGAACACACCGAAGGCGGCGACGAGCGAGGGCAGGACGACCGACTGGAGCTGGTCGAACCAGCCGAGGTCGGTGATGATCTGGTAGAGCGGGATGACGCTGAGCTGCGGCGGAATGGTCATGGTGGCGACCACCAGGGAGAGCATCATGCCCCGGCCCCGGAACGGCAGCTTGGCGAAGGCGAACCCGGCGAGCGTGGAGAACAGGACGGTGGACAGCGCCACCAGGCTCGCCACGATCGTGGTGTTGATCAGCGCCTCGCCCATGTCGACCTGGTTCCAGGCGAAGCTGAGGTTGTCCAGGAGCCGGTTGCCGGGCAGCAGCGGAGCCGGGGCCTCCACGACCCGCTCGCCGGTGTGCGAGGCGGCGACCACGTTCCAGTACAGCGGGAAGAGCGAGACGAACGCGGCCCCGATGAGCAGGACGTAGGTGAGCGGTCCCGCGTGGTGCTGCTTGCCGGCCGACTGCCGGAAGCGGCGCCCCGGCCGGGCCGCCGCCGGAGCGTCGGCCTTGACCTCGGCCTCGGCCGGCGGTGTCGTGTCGAGTGTGCGGGCCATGAGGTCAGCCCCCCAGCTTCTTGCGGTTGTGGCGGGAGACGAGCGCCTGGACGCCGCCGACGAGCAGCAGGAGCAGCAGCATGACCCAGGCGATGGCCGAGGCCTGGCCCAGCGCGCCGGTGACCCACCCCTTCTCGTACATCAGCAGGCTCAGGGTCTGGAACTGGTTGCCGCTGCCGCCGCTGATGCCGACGCTGCCGCCGAAGAGCATCGGTTCACCGAAGAGCTGGGTGGCGCCGATGGTGGAGACGACGATCGTGAAGAGGATGGTCGGCCGGATGGAGGGGATCGTGACGCTGATGAACTGGCGCCAGCGCGAGGCCCCGTCGAGCGAGGCCGCCTCGTACAGGTCCTGCGGCACGGCCTGCATGGCGGCCAAGTAGATCAGCGCGTTGTAGCCGGTCCAGCGCCAGGTGACGATCACCGAGATCGCGATCTGCGCCGGCCACTTGGACGACTCCCAGTTCACCGGATCGAACCCGACCCAGCCGAGGACGCCGTTGATCATCCCGTAGTCGGTGTTGAACAGCTGGGCGAAGACCAGGGTCGCCGCCGCGATCGAGGTGGCGTACGGGGCGAGGATCGCGACCCGGAGGAAGCCCCGGCCGCGGAGCTTGTAGTTGAGCAGGTGCGCGAGGCCGAGGGCCATGAGCAGCTGCGGGACGGTCGAGATCACCCCGATGGTGAAGGTGTTGAAGAGCGCGTTCCAGAAGAACTCGCTGGTCGCGAGGTCGGTGTAGTTCTCGAAGCCCTTCCAGGTCGGGTCACCGCCGAGCTCGACCCGGTTCAGCGAGAGCCAGCCGGTGTAGATCAGCGGGAAGAGCCCGAAGGCGGCGAAGGTGAGGAAGAAGGGGGCGATGAAGACGTACGGGATCGCCTTGAGGTCCCAGCGGTAGAGCGTGCTGCGCCAGCCGCCCGGGGCGGAGCGGCGGCCGCGCGGGCCGGGGGAGGAGGGCGGTGCGGGCGGCGGGGAGCCGTCCGGCCTCGCCCGAACGGAGGTGGCCACGAGGGGCGTCCTTCCAGGTCGATGCGTGCGGTGGTGCGGACGTGCCGGTCCGCCGCCGCCACCCGCGAGCGGCGGCGGCGGACCGGCAGGCGCCCCCGCTACTGGTCGATCTTGTCGTCGACCAGCTTCTTGACGTTCTCCCAGGCCTTGGCCGGGTCGGTGCCGCGCTGCTCGATGTCGAGGATGCCGTTGTCGGTGAGGAAGGTCTTCACCTGGCCGTCGTAGCGGCTGATCACGGCGGGGGTGATCCCGGCCGCCGCGCTGGAGAAGATCTTGCCGACCGGGGTGTCACCGAAGTACGGCAGCTTCGCCTCCTGGACCGCCGAGGAGGCGAGCGTGTCCTTGGACGAGGGGATGTTGCCGTTGACCGCGAACACCTTGGCGTGCTGCTCGGGCGCGGTCAGCCAGGCGGCGAGCTCGGCGGCCTCCTTGGTGTGCTTGCCGGCTTTGGGCACGGCGAGGAAGGAGCCGCCCCAGTTGCCGGCGACCGGCGGTGCGGCGATGTCCCACTTGCCCTGGTTGGCGGGGCCCGCCTGGTCCTTGATGATGCCGGTCATCCAGCTGGGGCAGGCGACGGTGGCGAACTTGCCGTTCTTGAAGGCCGCGTTCCAGGTGCCCTTCTCGTCGAACTGGCGCAGCTTGGCGGTGAGGCCGCCCTGGGCGGCCTTGACGGCGGTGTCCCAGGCCTTCTTCACCCCGGGGCTGTTCTCCCAGTCGAGCTCGCCGCTGGTGTTGGCGTACTGCACGGGGTCGCTGGAGACGACGGCGTTGAACAGGCCGCTCGCCGAGTCGTGGAAGGCGGTGCCCGCGGGCGCCGCCGCCTTGTACTTCTCACCGGTCTCGATGAACTTGGCCCAGTCGCCGGACCACAGCTTGGCGACGGCGTCGCGCTCGGTGGGCAGCTTGGCCTTGGCGAAGAGGTCCTTGTTGTAGCAGATGGCCATGGGGCCGATGTCGGTGCCGAGGGCGACGAGCTTGCCGTCGCCGGTCGTCGCCTGCTTGACCTTCCAGTCGAGGAAGTTCTCGGTCTTGGCGCCGCCCTCCTTGCCCAGGTCGACCCACTTGCCGGCCATGGCCGGGCCGGTCGCCTCGGCGATGTAGCCGACCTCGACGGCCTGGATGTCGGCGACACCGCTGTTCTGGGAGAGGCGCAGCTTCAGGGTGTCCCAGTACTTCTGACCGTCGGAGACGTTCGACTCCTCGATCTTGATGTTCGGGTGGAGCCGCTCGTACTCGGCGTAGAGCTTGGCGCCGGTCTTGTTGTCGTAGCCGAAGGAACCGAAGGTCCCGATCCGCAGCGTGATCTTCTCGCCGGCCTTGGTGCCGCTGCCGCCCTTGCCGCTGTCGTCGTCGCTGCCGCAACCGGTGAGCAGGATCGTGCCGGTCACGACGGTGGCGACCGCCGCGATCGCCGCACGGCGTCCGCGTCTGCTGCTGGAAGTGCGCATTCCACTCTCCTCGTCCAAGGTGGTGCTCGTTGTGCGCCAAGAGGCCCGGCCGGCTGATCGCGGCTCGGCGGCGCCCGCCAGGACCTGATGCAAGGCTGTACGCGTCCCGGATGGGAGCGCTCCCACGTCGTTGCCGGAAGGTTGCTGCCTGACGGGTACGGGTGTCAAGACATGAACGCGGATTCGTTACCGGAAGGTTTTCCGGGGGTTTCGCGGTGTGGGGCACGGGTGTTCGTGTCATCTCCTGAACGCATGCGCGTGGCGCGGGGGCGCTGTAGTGGACTACGGTGGGAGCGCTCCCATCGCTGCTTTCGTTCCCGGCGGGCCTGTGGTGAGCTGCGCGTTGTCCTACGAAGGGAGTTCGGGAGTTGTGAGCGGACGGCAGAGCGGCAGACCCACCCTGGAGCAGGTGGCCGCCAGGGCAGGGGTCGGCCGGGGCACGGTCTCCCGGGTGATCAACGGCTCCCCCCGGGTGAGCGAGCAGACCAGGACGGCCGTCGCCCGAGCCGTCGCCGAACTCGGCTACGTACCCAACCAGGCCGCCCGCGCCCTGGCCGGCAGCCGTACGGACGCGATCGCGCTCGTCATCCCCGAGGCCGAGGCCCGACTCTTCGCCGAGCCCTACTTCCTCGACCTCATCCGCGGGGTCAGCGCCGAACTCGCCGAGGCCGACAAGCAGTTGCTGCTCACGCTGGTCCGCAGCGAGCAGGAGCGGCAGCGCTTCGAGCAGTATCTCGCCGCCCAGCGCGTCGACGGCGTGCTGCTCGCCTCCGTCCACGGCGACGACCCGCTGCCCGACCGGATCAGGGAGCTGGGCCTCCCGGTCGTCATGAACGGACGCCGGGCGGAGGCCGAACCCGTGCCGTACGTCGACTCCGACAACATCGGGGCCGGACGGGCGGCCGTCGCGCACCTCGTGGGTCGCGGCCGGAGCAGGATCGCGACCGTCACCGGGCCGCTGGACATGTACGTGGCACGCGCCCGGCTCGGCGGCTACCGGGCGGGACTCGCGGAGGCCGGGATCGGGCCGGACGAGGCGCTGGTGTCGACGGGGGACTTCACCGAGGAGGGCGGCCGGCGGGCCATGCGGCTGCTCCTCGACCGCAGGCCGGATCTGGACGCCGTCTTCGCCGCGTCCGACGTGATGGCGGCGGGGGCGCGCGGGGCGCTGCGGGAGGCGGGGCGCCGGGTGCCCGAGGACGTGGCCCTGGTCGGCGTCGACGACTCGGCGGTGGCGCGGCTGATGGATCCGCCGCTGACGAGCGTGCGCCAGCCCATCGAGGAGATGGGCCGCACGATGGCGCGGATGCTGATCCAGGAGATCGCGGCGAACCCGGAGAGCGCGGCGACCCCGCAGGAGCCCCGCCGGCACGTACTGCCGACGGAGCTGATCGTCCGGGAGTCCTGCTGAGGGTGGGCCCGGGGTCCGGGCCCACCCAGGGGTGGCCGTCGATCAGGCCGTGTGTCCGGGCGACGGCTCGCGATCCGTCCGGCGCGCTCGGCGGCCGGCCCTCAGGGCCCGGTCAGATGCCGCAGCTCGAGGCGGACCAGTAGCGGGTGTCGCGGTGGTCGAGGTGGGTGTGGTCGCCGTGGCCCGGGTAGCCGGGGCCGAGGATGCCGTTGAAGCCGTGGTTCCTGGCCTGCTGGGCGAGCCGGCACAGCGTGTGCGGGCCCGCGCCGAGGTCGGCCGCGTCGCCGTACAGGTGGCGGCTCGACGAGGCGCCGCCGACCGCGTCGTTGCAGGCGTGGCTCCGGAAGCCGCTGGTGACCCGGAGGGGCTCGTCGCCGAGGGCGTGCCGGAGCGCCTCCAGCTTCCACATGGTGCGCAGGGCGTTGGACTTGGCGGTGGCCGCGGTCACCGCGCCTCCCGCCCAGGTGCTGTTGCAGTTGTTGAGTTCGGCGTAGGAGAAGTGGATCGGCGTGCAGTCGTCGTCCTGGAGGGCGTAGATCTTCGAGAACGTCGCGGGTCCGGCGACGCCGTCGGCGACGAGGCCGTACGCGGTCTGGAACCGCTTCACGGCGGCGACGGTGGCGGGCCCGTAGGACCCGTCGATCGCGAGCACGCCGGCGTAACCGGGGTATCCGGCCACCCGGATCTGGAGTTGGGTCACATCGGCGCCGGAAGCTCCCTGGGACAGGGTGCGCGACCAGGTGTAGCAGCCGTCCGCCCGGGCGGTCCCGGCGGTGGCGACGACGCCCGCCAGGCCTGTGACCAGCAAGGCGAAGGTGAGCAGAAACCTCGGAAGGAGTGAACTGAGAGCGCGTCCGTGCATCGTGCGGGCCTCCATCAGTCGATTGATGTGCACCTGCCACGGGCAGAGTGGACGCTCGGGTCGACGCGCGTCAACCGTGTCGGGGCACCGCCAGTTGTCCGACCAATGACGGGCCGCCGACGCGCGACGGTGCCGCATCCGTCCCGCCGGACGGATGCGGCACCGCGTGGGCCCGTGTACCCCGGTCCGCCTACAGCGCCGGGTGGGCGTTCTTCATGAGCTCCTGGAACTGGGCGGAGAACCAGGCGCCCGCGAGCGGGGAGTCCGGCAGCGCGCCCGACATGCTGTTCCCGTTACGGGCGTTGCCCGTGTACGTCGGGTCGCACATCCGGTCGAAGCCCTTGCCCTCGGTGTTCGGGATCTCCTTGGAGGCGCCGTCGGACTCGCCCGGGGGCTTCATCCAGACGTACGCGTCGATGCCCGCGGCGGGCGCCGCCTGGGGCCGTTCACCGAGACCGGCACCGGACTGGTTGCACCAGTTGCCGAGGTGGATGCGGCGGTCGTACTTGCCTCCGTTGACGTACGTGTCGACGCTGGTCAGCGCCCCCGGGCCGGTGGGCCGCTGGGTGCCGCCCCAGCCGTTGCGGGAGGTGTCGACCAGCATGCCGAGGTTGCTGTTGAAGCCGATCGAGACCAGCTTGTCGCGCATCGCCTGGGCGTACGACAGCTCGTCGGTGTACTGGTTCCAGTCGATCCACTTCGACGTGCGCACCGAGGTGCCGTTGACGGAGTCCCCGATCTTGAAGTGGTCCTCCTTCAGGGCGCTGTAGTTGGCGGTGTTGACGATGAAGCCGTGCACCTTGTCGACCGTGGAGCCCTCGGCCGTGGCGGCCGTCTTGAACAGCTCGGCGGACGGGCCGAAGTTGCTGTCCCAGCCCAGCCAGCCGTGGTGACCGGCGTCGACGTAGTTGTAGACGTTGCCGATCGAGCCCAGCTTGTTGAGGGCGTAGCCGACACCGGTGATGTAGTTGCCGTTGGCCTTCATGACGTCACAGTTGGCGGTGGCCGTCGGACGGCCGGAGACGTTGGTGACCAGGTTCGGCAGCGAGTCGATCTCGACCGCGTTGACGATCCGCAGGCCCGCGTACTTGGGGTCGGCGAGGATCGCGGCGATCGGGTCGATGTACTCGGTCTTGTAGCGGCCGATCTCCGTGGGGCCGAGCTCGCCGTTGGAGGCGAGCGCCGCGCAGTCGCGGCCCGGCAGGTTGTAGATGACCAGCTGGACGACGAGCTCTCCGGTGCCCTTCTGCCTCAGGGCCTCGTCGAGGTGGGCGCGCAGGCCCCTGGCGCCGGGGGTGCCGTTGACGGCGGCGATGCGGTCCATCCATACGCCGGTGGGCTGGTTGGCGATCCTGCTGCCACCGGGCTCTGCGGCGGCCTTCGCGCTCCAGTCGGGGTTCACGTACACCTTGGCGCCGGCGTACGGGTTGTCGACCTTGCTGCCGGCCGGCGGCGGGGTCGTCGGAGGCGTGGTCGGGGGAGTGGTGGGCGGGGTGGTCGGGGGCTCGGTGGCCCCGTTGCAGGTGACACCGTTCAGCTTGAAGGTGGCGGGCACGGCGTTGGTGCCGCTGTACGTGCCGTTGAAGCCGAAGGAGGTCGAACCGCCGGTCGTCAGGGTCCCGTTGTAGGAGACGTTCTTCGCGGTGACGGCGGCGCCGGACTGGGTGATGGTGGCGTTCCAGCCCTGGGTGACCTGCTGGTTCCCGGCGTAGGACCACTCCAGGGTCCAGGCGGAGACCGGGTCACCGGTGTTGGTGACGGTCACGTTGGAGCCGAATCCGGTGCTCCACTGGTTGGTGATCTGGTAGTCGACCTTGCAGCCGGGGGCGGCGGCGCCGGCGGTGGCGGTGCCGAAGACGGTGGCGGTGGCGCCGGTGGCCGTGATGAGGCCGAGGGCCGCCAGGAGGGCGGTGCGACTGGTGCGAGGAGTGCGGCTCATGCGGGTGGGGATTCCCTTCAGGAGGTGAGGGCGCGCAGATGGTCGCGCAGCCCGATGCCGAATGCGGTGGGAGTGCCGTCGTACGAACTGATCAGCGCGGGACCCGAGTTGCAGTTCCAGGTGTTCCAGGTCCAGCCCAGGTACGAGAGTCCGCGGTCGTCGAACCACTTCATGACGCGGTCGATGAACGCGTGTCCGCAGGTGTTCTCACCGATCTCGCCCGCGAGCAGAGGTACCTGTGCGGCTACCGGGGCGAGGGTGTCGTTCCAGCAGGTCTCGCTGGAACAGGTGTTGAAGTTGTAGACGTGCCAGGCGGCGCCCAGATTCGCCGCCGGGTCCACGGGGCGGTGCTGGAGCCACTGGCTCAGGTCGTTGGAGTACGCGATGCCCGGGACGAGGACGAGGTTCTTCGCCCCCGTCGCGCGGACCGCGTCCAGGAGGTCCTGCATGCCGGCGACCTGGTAGCCGATGCCGGGGCAGGTGCCGCCGTCGCGCCAGCAGGACCAGGCCTGTGCCGCGGTGGAGGTCGCCCGGTCCGGGTAGGGCTCGTTGAACAGGTCGAAGACGACCCGCTCGTCGTTCTTGAAGGTGTTCGCCACCGAGGTCCAGAACGCCGGGGTGTACTGGGCGTTCGGCATCGGCTTCTGGCAGGTGGCGTGCACGTCGGGGCAGCCCGAGGAGTTGCCGGTGTACTGGCCGTGCGTCCAGTGCAGCTCGAGGACCGGGGTCATGCCGTGGGCGAGGACCTTGGTCACCAGGTCCTTCACCGCGTTGGCGTAGTTCGCGCCCCCGTACTCGGGCTTGATGTTGTCCAGGCCGAGCCAGCACTCCTCGTTGAGGGGGATGCGGACCGTGTTGGCCTTCCAGTCGGCGATCGCCCTGACCGAGGCGTCGTCGACGGGGCCGTCCCAGATGCCGTAGCCCTGGACGCACATGAACTCGCCGCCGGAACGGTTGACGCCGAGCAGGCGACGCACCGCGCCGTTCTGGTCGACGAACTTGTTGCCGACGACGCTCAGTTCGGGCGCGCCGGAGACCGGAGTCGGCGGTGGACTGGTCGGGGGAGTGGTCGGAGGGGTCGTCGGAGGAGTGGTCGGGGGAGTGGTGGGCGGGACGGTCGGAGGAGTGGTCGGGGTGGTCGGGGTCGGGGTCGGAGTGGTTCCGTTCGTGGCGCAGGGCGTGCCGTTGAGCGTGAACGCGGTGGGGGCCGTGTTGGTCCCCGTCCACGAGGCGATGAAGCCGGCCGTCACCTTCGCGCCCGTGCCGAGCGCGGCGTTCCAGCTCTCGTTCACGACCGAGACGTTCGCCCCGGACTGGGACCACTTGCCGCCCCAGCCCTGACTGACGACCTGGCCGGCCGGGAAGCCGAAACCGAGGCTCCAGCCGTTCAGCGCGGCACTGTCGTTGGTGACGGTGACGGCACCTTGGAAGCCCCCGGCCCATTGGTTCGAGACCGAGTACTCCACCGTGCAGACGGGTGCGGCCGCGGCTCCTGAGGCCGTACCCATGAGGGCGAGCGCGGTGCTCGCCATCGTGAGCGCTGCTCCTGCGAGCAGCGCGGACAGACGTGGGGGATGTCGCATGAGCGAGTCCTCGCAGCGAGGGCACACCCTGACGGGGTGCCGACTGGGATGGAAGCGCTCCCACTGGGTCGGGGCAGACCGTAGCGTCAACCGGCGCCAAGCAAAAGAGGAGTTGGGTAAATTCCCCGGCTTTTGGCTTCGACTTCCTCACACATCTTGACGGCGTAGCGCCCCAACTGCACAGTGGGAGCGCTCCCACTGGTTCAAAGCTTGACTGTCGAACGTTTCAGCTCTTCGCTCCCCCGACCTTCCGAGCCGCGAGGAGAACCACCCGCATGCCACGCCTACGACCGAGAACGAGCCCACGCCGGCCGCTGACCGCCCTCGCCGCGGCGCTCTCCCTCCCCCTCGGCCTGCTCGCCGTCGGCGCCACCACCGGCCAGGCCACCGCCCAGGCCACCGCCGTCCAGTGCAGCGTCGACTACCGGACGAACGACTGGGGTTCGGGCTTCACCGCCGAACTCACGCTCACCAACCGGGCCACCACGGCCCTCAACGGCTGGTCGCTGACCTACTCCTACGCCGGTGACCAGAAGCTCACCAACGGCTGGAGCGGCACCTGGTCCCAGACCGGCAAGAACGTCACGGTGACCAACGCGTCCTGGAACGGCACCGTCGCCGCCGGCGCGGCCGTCACCACCGGCGCCCAGTTCACCTACAGCGGGGCCAACGCCGCCCCGACCGCCTTCGCGGTCAACGGCACCCCCTGCACCGGCGCCCACCAGCCCCCGGTCGCCGTCCTGACCAGCCCCACCGCCGGAGCCGTCTACACCCGGGGCGACGCGGTGCCGCTCGCCGCCACCGCGGCAGCGGCCGACAGCGCGACCGTGAACAAGGTGGAGTTCTACAGCGACACCACGCTCCTCGGCACCGACACCACCGCGCCCTTCACGTACAGCGCGACCGGCCTCGCCGCCGGCGCCCACTCCCTCTACGCCAAGGCCTACGACAGTCTCGGCGCCTCCGCCGAGTCGGCCCCCGTCGGCATCACCGTCGCCGCCGGAGCCGCGCTCGTCGCCTCCCCGAGCCAGCTCGGGGTACGCCAGGGCGCCACCGGCACCTTCGACCTGAAGCTGTCGACCGCCCCCGCCTCGAACGTCACGGTGAGCGTCGCCCGTACCTCCGGCAACACCCAGCTCACCGCGACCCCGGCCGCGCTCACCTTCACCCCGGCGAACTGGAACACCGCGCAGAAGGTGACCGTCGCCGCCGCGGCCACCGGCACCGGCTCGGCCGTCTTCACCGCGACCGCCCCCGGCCACACCAAGGCCGAGGTCACCGTCGCCCAGCTGGCCGCGAACTCCACGTACGACGCCCGCTTCCTCGACCTCCACGGGAAGATCACCAACCCGGCCAACGGCTACTTCTCGCCCGAGGGCATCCCGTACCACTCGGTCGAGACCCTGATCGTCGAGGCCCCCGACCACGGGCACGAGACGACCTCGGAGGCGTACAGCTACCTCATCTGGCTCCAGGCCATGTACGGCAAGATCACCGGCGACTGGACCAAGTTCAACGGCGCCTGGGACACCATGGAGAAATTCATGATCCCCACCCACGCCGACACGCCCACCACCGGCTCCTACAACGCCTCCAAGCCGGCGACGTACGCCCCCGAGTGGGACCTGCCCTCGCAGTACCCGGCCCGGCTCGACTCCGGTGTGACCTCCGGCTCCGACCCGATCGCCGCCGAGCTCAAGAGCGCCTACGGCACCGACGACATCTACGGCATGCACTGGATCCAGGACGTCGACAACGTCTACGGCTTCGGCAACGAGCCCGGGAAGTGCTCCGCGGGACCGACGGCGACAGGCCCCTCGTACATCAACACCTTCCAGCGCGGCCCGCAGGAGTCCGTCTGGGAGACCGTCACCCACCCGACCTGCGACAACTTCTCCTACGGCGGCAGGAACGGCTACCTGGACCTCTTCACAGGTGACGCCTCCTACGCCAAGCAGTGGAAGTTCACCAACGCCCCCGACGCCGACGCCCGCGCCGTCCAGGCCGCCTACTGGGCCGACCTCTGGGCCAAGCAGCAGGGCAAGGGCACGCAGGTCTCCGCGACCGTCGGCAAGGCCGCCAAGATGGGCGACTACCTGCGGTACGCGATGTTCGACAAGTACTTCAAGAAGGCCGGGAACTGCGTCGGCCCGACCGCCTGCCCGGCCGGCACCGGCAAGGACAGCGCGCACTACCTGATGTCCTGGTACTACGCCTGGGGCGGCGCCACCGACACCTCGGCCGGCTGGTCCTGGCGCATCGGCTCCAGCCACGCCCACGGCGGCTACCAGAACCCCCTCGCCGCCTACGCGCTCAGTGAGTACGCCCCGCTCAAGCCCAAGTCGGCCACGGGCCAGGCGGACTGGGCGACCAGCCTCGACCGGCAGCTGGAGTTCTACCGCTGGCTCCAGTCCGACGAGGGCGCCATCGCGGGCGGCGCCACCAACAGCTGGCAGGGCCGCTACGCCACCCCGCCGGCCGGCACCCCCACCTTCCACGGCCTGTACTACGACGAGAAGCCCGTCTACCACGACCCCGCGTCCAACCAGTGGTTCGGCTTCCAGGCCTGGTCGATGGAGCGGGTCGCCGAGTACTACCAGCAGACCGGTGACGCCGGGGCGAAGACCGTCCTCGACAAGTGGGTCTCCTGGGCGCTGTCCAAGACCACGATCAACCCGGACGGCACCTACCGCATCCCCTCCACCCTCCAGTGGTCCGGCAAGCCCGACACCTGGAACGCGGCGAACCCCGGCGCCAACGCCGGACTGCACGTCACCGTCGCCGACTACACCAACGACGTCGGCGTGGCCGCCGCCTACGCCAAGACCCTCACCTACTACGCGGCCAAGTCCGGCCACGCGGAGGCCAAGCGGGTCGCCAAGGCCCTGCTCGACGGCATGTGGGACCACCACCAGGACCCGCTGGGCATCGCCGTCGAGGAGACCCGCGCCGACTACAACCGATTCGACGACCCGGTGTACGTGCCGAGCGGCTGGACCGGCACCATGCCGAACGGCGACACGGTGAACAACTCCTCCACCTTCGCCTCGATCCGCACCTTCTACCAGGACGACCCGGCCTGGCCGAAGATCGAGGCCTACCTGGCGGGCGGCGCCGCGCCCGTCTTCACGTACCACCGGTTCTGGGCCCAGGCGGACATCGCCCTGGCCATGGGCTCGTACGCGGAGCTGCTCGAATAGCAGCCGCCCCGCACAGAGACGCTCCGCGTACGACGAGACCGGGCGGACCCCGCGAGGGGCCCGCCCGGTCTTCGGGCGTTCCAGGGGTCCATTGACGACCGTCGACTCGGCTCCTACGTTCGCGTTCGGACGTACGGCCACTGGTCGAAATATCGAACGCACGCGACGCAAGCGCCGTATCGACCACATCAACCGCATCGAACGAGAGGGACTCCCGTGCCGCACCCCGAATCCGCCGTGCCCACCGCCCGCTTCACCCTCGACCCCGACTTCACCGTCGGTCCCGTCGACCCACGTCTCTTCGGCTCCTTCGTCGAGCACCTCGGGCGCTGCGTCTACACCGGGATCCACGAGCCCGGGCACCCCGCCGCCGACGAGGACGGGCTGCGCACCGACGTCCTGGAGCTCGTGCGCGAGCTGGGCGTCACCGCGGTCCGCTACCCCGGCGGCAACTTCGTCTCCGGCCACCGCTGGGAGGACGGCGTCGGCCCCGTCGACGAGCGCCCGCGCCGCCTCGACGTCGCCTGGCGGTCCACCGAGACCAACCGGTTCGGCCTGAGCGAGTTCATCGCCTTCCTGCGGAAGGTCGGTCCCCAGGCGGAGCCCATGATGGCGCTCAACCTCGGGACCCGGGGGATCACCGAGGCGATGGACCTCGTCGAGTACGCCAACCACCCCGGCGGCACCGCACTCTCCGACCGGCGCATCGCCCACGGCGACAAGGACCCGTTCGGCATCCGCCTCTGGTGTCTGGGCAACGAGCTGGACGGCACCTGGCAGACCGGGCAGAAGACCGCGGAGGAGTACGGCCGGCTGGCCGCGCAGACCGCCCGCGCCCTGCGCCGGCTCGACCCCGGTCTCGAACTCGTCGCCTGCGGCAGCTCGGCGCGCGGCCTGCCGACCTTCGCCACCTGGGAGGCGACCGTCCTCGCGGAGACGTACGAGGTCGTCGACCACGTCTCGCTGCACGCCTACTACGAGGAGGTGGACGGCGACCGCGACTCCTTCCTCGCCTCCGCCGTCGACATGGAGGCCTTCATCGAGGAGGTCGTCGCCACCTGCGACCACGTCGGCGCCCGGCTGAAGTCGCCGAAGAAGCTCACCCTCTCCTTCGACGAGTGGAACGTCTGGTACCAGCGCCGGCCCAACCCGCACCCGGTGGAGGACTGGCAGGAGGCCCCGCGGCTCCTGGAGGACGTCTACACCGTCACCGACGCCGTCGTCTTCGGCACGCTCCTGATCACCCTGCTCCGCCACGCCGACCGGGTCGCCGTGGCCTGTCTCGCCCAGCTCGTCAACGTGATCGCCCCGATCATGACCGAGCCCGGCGGCCCCGCCTGGCGCCAGACCACCTTCTTCCCCTTCGCGCAGGCCTCGCGGTACGGCCGGGGGACCGTCCTCGACGTGCGCGTCGACGCGCCGACGTACCCCACGGAGCGGTACGGGGACGTGCCGCTGCTGCACGCCACGGCCGTGCGCGCCGAGGACGGCGGTGTGACCGTCTTCGCCGTCAACCGTGGCCGGAACGCGTCGCTGCCGCTCACGGTCGCGCTGCGCGGTCTCGATCTGAGCCGGGTCGTCGAGCACAGCGTCCTCGCCGACGCGGACCCGGAGGCGCGCAACACGCTCGACGAGCCGGAGCGGGTCGTGCCGCACGCGGGGGAGGGCGCGACGCTCGTGGACGGGACGCTGCGGGCCGTCCTGGAGCCGATGTCCTGGAACGTCGTCAGGCTGCTCTGACCGGCCCTCTGTTGAATCCTTTCACAAGAACCGCCGCGACTCCTCGTGTGAAGCGCTTCGAGAGATCCGGTCGGAAGCGTTGACGTGGCTGGCGGACAACCCTACTTTGTCCCAGCAAGCGCTTTCCTGAAACGTTCCATTAACGCGCGGAGGACGAACTGTGCGTACGCAAGGCACTGTTGACCGTCGGAGCATGCTGAAGGTCGCCGGCGGCTCGTTGGCGGCTCTCGGCCTGACCGCGGCGGGCTGCGGCACCGGCTCGGGCTCCGGAGACGGCACCGTCACGATTCGGTACAGCTGGTGGGGCTCGGAGGACCGGGCCAAGCGGATCAACCAGTCGATCGCGCTCTTCGAGAAGAAGTTCCCGAAGATCAAGATCAAGACCGACTTCCAGCCCTACGCCGACTTCTGGAAGAAGTTCAACACCCAGGCGTCCGGCGGCAACGCGCCGGACGTCTTCCAGAACGCCATCGGCTTCCTGCGCAAGTACGACGCGAAGAACGTCCTCCTCGACCTGCGCGAGCAGGCCGCGGCGGGGAACCTCCGCCTCGACGGCTTCCGGGCCGGCCTGGAGAAGTTCGGCGAGGTCGACGGCAAGCTGCTCGGCGTCCCCGTCGGCAGCAACTCGATGGCCCTCGTCATCGACCGGGCCGTCTTCACCAAGGCCGGGGTCACCCCGAAGCCGGGCTGGACCTGGGACGAGTACCACGCGGCCCTCGCCAAGATCCAGGAGAAGCAGGGCCGGGCGGGCGACGCCGGTCCGTACGGGATCATGTACCTGTACGACCTCTACCTGCGCCAGCAGGGCAAGGCCTTCTTCACCACCTCGGGCCTCGGCTTCACCGAGGCGGACCTGACGGACTGGTGGAGCAAGGCCGTCACGCGGGTGAAGTCCGGCGTCTACGCCGACCCGAAGAAGACCATCCCGGTCAAGCCCAAGTCGGCGGTGACCGCCGAACTCGCGGGCTGCGAGTTCACCTGGGACAACTTCGCCGTCCGCTACACCTCCGAGGGCAAGAGCCAGTACGGCCTCGCCCCCATCCCCACCACGGACGGCCGCAAGACCGGCCAGTACCTCGGCTCCCTCATGCTCAGCGCCTCCAAGCGCACCAAGCACCCCAAGGAAGCCGCCCAGTTCATCGACTTCATGGTCCACGACCCGGAGGTCGGGAAGATCATGGGCTACGACCGGGGCGTCCCGGCCACCACCGCCCAGAACGACGCGTACGTGCCCTCCGACGAGGTCGGCAAGCAGATCGCCGCCTACGAGAAGCAGCTCGTCGAGTCCCGCGTCCTGGAGCCGATCACCCCGCACCCGGCAGGCGCCGACGTCTGCGAGGCGGCGTTCATGCGGCTCGCCGAGGAGATGTCACTGGGCGAGCGGCCGGTGGCGGACGCGGTGAAGCAGTACTTCACCGAGGCGAAGACGGCGCTCTCCTCCTGATGGGCGCCGCCGTGACCTCCGCACCGAATCCCGCACCGCGGCCCGAGCGGGCGCGCCGCCCGGAGGGGGAGACCGCACCCGCGGGCTCCCCGTCCGGCGGGCGCCCGCCCGGGGTGCCGGGCCGCACCGTCCGCCCCCACAGGGCCCGCCGCGAGAACCTCGCCGGCTACCTCTTCATGTCCCCCTGGATAGCGGGCTTCCTCCTGCTCACCGCGGGGCCCATGGTGGCCTCCCTGTACTTCGCCTTCACCGACTACAACCTGTTCGACGCCCCGAAGTGGATCGGCCTCGACAACTTCACCGAGATGTTCGGCGACGCCCGCTGGCGCACCTCGGTCGAGATCACCGGCTGGTACGTGGTGATCGGCACCCCGCTGAAGCTGGCCGCCGCGCTCGGCGTCGCCCTGCTGCTCAACCAGAGCCGGTGGGGGCAGGGCTTCTACCGGGCCGCGTTCTACGCGCCCTCGCTCATCGGGGCCAGCGTCTCCATCGCCATCGTCTGGCGCGCCATCTTCTCCGACGGCGCGGCCGTCGACCGGGCGCAGCAGGTCTTCGGCATGGAGGCCGGCGGCTGGATCGGCGACCCCGACCGCATCATCTACGCCCTGGTCGCGCTCACCGTCTGGCAGTTCGGCGCCCCCATGGTCATCTTCCTGGCGGGGCTCAAGCAGGTGCCCCGCGAGCTGTACGAGGCGGCACAGGTCGACGGGGCGAGCCCGTGGCGGAGGTTCTGGCACATCACCCTGCCGATGATCTCCCCGGTGCTCTTCTTCAACGTGCTCCTGGAGACCATCCACTCCTTCCAGATCTTCGGCTCCGCCTACATCATCGGCAGCCAGGGCAACGCCTGCGGGCCGGCCGACGGCACGCTCGTCTACACCTGCTACCTGTACATCCAGGGCTTCGAGAACAGCCGGATGGGTCTCGCCTCGGCGATGGCCTGGATGCTGCTGCTCGCCGTCGGCCTGGTCACGGCGGTGCTGTTCTGGTCCCAGCGGCGCTGGGTGCACTACGAGGAGGGGGCCCGATGAGCCTCGCACGCACCGACGCACGGACGACCGGACCACGGACGACCGGACCGGAGACGACCGGAACGGGGACGACCGGCACCCGGAACGGGAAGAAGCTCACGGCGGGTTCGATCGCCTGGCACCTCGGGTCCCTGGCCGTCCTCGCCGTCATCCTCTATCCCGTGGTGTGGGTGATCGGCGGCTCCTTCAAGCCGAGCGACGAGATCGTCGGCAGCCTGAAGCTCTTCCCCACCGACCCCATCACCGACAACTACCAGCGGCTCGCCGACGGCATCGCCGACATCCCCATCTCCACCTTCTTCGGCAACTCCCTCTTCCTGGCCGTCGGTTCGGTGGTGGGCGTGCTGATCTCCAGCTCGCTCTCCGCGTACGCCTTCGCCAAGATCGGTTTCGCCGGACGCGGAGTGCTCTTCACCCTGATGATCGGCACCCTGCTGCTGCCGTACCACGTGCTGCTGATCCCCCAGTACGTGCTGTTCCAGAAGCTCGAACTCATCAACACCTACACGCCGTTGCTGCTCGGCAAGTACCTGGCGACGGACGCCTTCTTCGTCTTCCTGATGCTCCAGTTCATGCGGGGGCTGCCCAAGGAGCTGGACGAGGCCGCGCGCCTCGACGGCTGCGGGCATTGGCGGACCTATTGGTCGATCGTCCTTCCGCTGTGCCGGCCGGCGCTCATCACCAGCGCGATCTTCACGTTCATCAACGCGTGGAACGACTTCATGGGCCCGCTGATCTACCTCAACGAACCCGAGAAGTACACGGTCTCGCTCGGACTGAAGATGTTCGTCGACCAGGACGGCCTCGCCAACTACGGAGGCATGATCGCGATGTCGCTCGTGGCGCTGCTCCCGGTGGTGGCCTTCTTCGTCGCCTTCCAGCGGTACCTCATCGACGGCATGGCCACCTCGGGCCTCAAGGGATGAGCGCCCGTCCGCAGAGCCGCTTCCTGGCCCGGTTCGGGGTCTTCGCCGAATGCCTCCTGGTGGGGGTGTGGATCGCCGTCGCCGCGCTCCCGCTGGTGACGCTCCCGGCGGCGCTCGCGGCCGGCGCGGCGCACCTGCGGCGCTGGACGGGCGACGAGCAGGCCGGACTGCGGTTCTTCGCCGCCGACCTGCGCGCGGCCCTGCGGGGCGGTGGCTGGTCGGCGGGGCTCGGCTACGGTGCCGCGCTCGCTCTGATGGGCGCCGACCTCGCGTTCGTACGGGCGCTGCCCGTGCCCGGTGGGCGGGCGGCGGGGACCCTCGCGATCCTCGCGGCGCTCTGGCTGACGGTCACCCTCCTGCGAGCGGCCACGGCCTGGCGCCCAGGCCTGCGCTGGCGTGACCTGCTCGGCCCTGCCGCCCGCCGCACGCTGCGCGACCCGGCCGGTTCCCTGCTCGTCGTCTGCGGTCTCGCGGTGATCGCCGCGTCGGCCTGGTTCTCCGCACCACTGGCCCTGCCGGCCATCGGCATCCTCGTCGCCTCGGCCCTGGCGGCCGAGCGGCGCCGGGCGGCCCCGGCAGCCGTCTGATCCACCCGCCCGCGGGGTCCGGACCCCGTGCCCGGCCCCGGCCGTGACGGGGCTCCCGTCCCGAGGGCCCCGGCGCCGCTTTCCGGCGCCCGCCTGCCCCCCCCGCTTCCGCGGGCGTGCCCACAGGCATGCCCATGAAAGGAGTTCCCGTGTCCTCGATACCCCGCCGTTCCCTCCTCAAGGCCGCCGCCGTGGCCGGGGCAGCGGCCCAGTTCAGCTGGGCCCTCGGCCGCGAACAGGCGCAGGCGGCCCCGGCCGCCCCGGTGGCGGAGGAGGGGCGGCCCGCGACCGTCACCTGGCTGGAGCCCGGCGGGCTCGGCGCCGCCGGCGGCTCGACGTTCGGCGCCGCCTGGCCCAAGGGAGCCCACCCCGGCGACCAGGCCTTCGCGCTCACCACCGCGGACGGCGCGCCCGTCGCCGTACAGACCTGGACCACCGCCCGCTGGCCCGACGGCTCCCTCAAGTGGACCGCGCACGCCGTCGGGCCCGACGCCGCCGGGACCGAACGCTTCACCCTGGCGCCCGGCACCCCCGCCACCCCGGCGAAGACCGTCTCCGTCACCGAGACCGGCCGCCGCATCACCGTCGACACCGGCACCGTACGGGCCGTCGTCTCCAAGGACGGCGGGAAGCTCGTCGAGTCCGTCACCCGCGACGGCGTGAAGATCGCCACCGACGGCCGGCTCGTCCTGCTCCGGCAGAGCGACCTCGACGACGGCGACCAGGGCAACGCCAAGTGGGAGCGGTTCGACGGCGAGATCTCCGGCGCCGTCGTCGAACAGGCCGGCCCCGTCCGGGCCGTGGTCCGCGTCGACGGCAAGCACCGCAAGGGCAGCCGCAGTTGGCTGCCGTTCTCCGTGCGCCTCTACTTCTACGCGGGCTCCGAGTCCTTCCGCATGGTCCACACGATCACCTACGACGGCGACCAGCAGAAGGACTTCATCCGCGGCCTCGGCGTCCGCTTCACCGTCCCCATGCGCGACGCCGCCTACGACCGGCACGTCCGGATCGCCGGCGAGGGCGCCGGATTCCTCACCGAGGCCGTCCAGGGCATCACAGGACTGCGCCGCGACCCCGGCGCCGCCGTCCGCACCGCGCAGGTCAAGGGCGAGAAGCTGCCCGACCCCGCCACCTGGGACCAGCGCGTCACCACCCGCATGCAGTACGTCCCCACCTGGGGCGACTACACCCTCTCCCAGCTCTCCGCCGACGGCTTCGCCCTCCGCAAGCGCACCAAGCCCGGCCACGGCTGGATCCCCGCCGGCGGCGGCCGCCGCGCGAGCGGCTTCGGCTACGTCGGCGGCGTCACCGGCGGACTCTCCTTCGGGCTGCGGGACTTCTGGCAGAAGCACCCCGCCCAGCTCGACATCAGGAACGCGGCCGGCGACGAGGCCGAGGTCACCCTCTGGCTCTGGTCGCCCGAGGCCCAGCCCATGGACCTGCGCTTCTACCACGACGGCATGGGCCAGGACGCCTTCCCCGAGCAGCTCGAAGGCCTCAACATCACCTACGAGGACTACGAACCCGGCTTCGGCACCCCCTACGGCATCGCCCGCACCAGCGAGCTGATGTTCTGGGCCAACGCCGCCACCCCCACCGCCGCCGCCCTCGTCGAGCAGTCCGCCGCCGTCCGCACCCCGCCGCAGCTGGCCGTCGGCCCCGAGGACCTCGTCCGCGCCCGCGTGTTCGGCGGACTGTTCTCGCCCGTCGACCGCTCCACCCCCGCCAAGGCGAAGATCGAGGACCACCTCGACTACCTCTTCACCTACTACAAGGACCAGGCCGAGCAGCGCCGCTGGTACGGCTTCTGGGACTACGGCGACATCATGCACACCTACGACGAGGACCGGCACCAGTGGCGGTACGACGTCGGCGGCTACGCCTGGGACAACTCCGAACTCTCGCCCGACCTGTGGCTCTGGTACGCCTACCTGCGCTCCGGCCGCGCCGACATCTTCCGCTTCGCCGAGGCCATGACGCGCCACACCGGCGAGGTCGACGTCTACCACCTCGGCCGGTGGGCCGGCCTCGGCACCCGCCACGGCGTCCAGCACTTCGCCTGCAGCGCCAAGCAGCAGCGCATCTCCACCGCCGTCTACCGCAGGCCCTACTACTTCCTCACCGCCGACGAACGCGTCGGCGACCTCATGCACGACCTCGTCGACTCCGACGAGACCTTCCTCGTCCTCGACCCCATCCGCAAGATCCGCACCGAGCCCTACACCCCCGACCGCCACGCCCTCTCCATCGGCTTCGGCACCGACTGGAGCGGCCTCGCCGCCGCCTGGCTCACCGAGTGGGAGCGCGGCGGCCCCAAGGCCGCGAAGGCCGAGGCACGGCTGCGGTCCACCATGGAGACGATCGCCGCCCAGCCCAACGGCTTCGTCCAGGGCACCGGCCTGTACGACCTCGACACCGGCCGCTTCGCCGTCGCCACCGAACCCGTCGTCGGCGTCTCCCACCTCTCCGCGATGTTCGGCCTCGTCGAGATGTGCGCCGAACTCATCGACCTCGTCGACCTGCCGGAGTTCAAGACGGCCTGGCTCGACTACTGCCGCTACTTCAACGCCTCCAAGACCGAACAGGCCGCCCGCTACGGCAAGAACTTCGGCACCCTCCTCCTCTTCCAGGGCCACTCCCGCCAGGACGCCTACGCCGCCGCCCAGCTGAACGACACCAAGCTCGCCCAGCGCGCCTGGGCCAAGTTCGACAAGAGCGACGGCTACACCGCCGCCATGGTCTGGGACAAGACCCCCGTCCAGGGCTCCGCCGCCCTCGAACCGGGCTACGAGCACCTGTGGATCAGCACCAACACCACGGCCCTCTACGGCCTGGCCGCCATCCAGAACCTCGCCCTCGTCGGCGACCACCTGCCCAGGTGAGCCCCGGAAGGAGCACCATGCGAAGGACAGCACTCCTCGCCGCCACGGCGACCCTGCTCGGCACCCTCGCCGCCGCGCCCGCCGCGCACGCCGACGGCCACCAGGGCCCCTACGGCCAGGGCCTCGACCACTGCGCGCCCGCCGCCGACGGGACCCTCACCTGCCACTTCGACGTGGCACCCGGCACGTACGAGGTCTCCGTGGTCCTCGGCGGTGACGAGGCGGGGTCCACCGCGGTCACAGGGGAGACCCGGCGGGCACTGCTTGCCGAGACCTCCACGGGGGCCGGGCAGCGGGTCCGGCGCTCGTTCACCGTGGACGTACGCGACCCGGAGGGCGAGCCCACCGGGCCCACCGGAAGCCCCGGCCTCGACCTGGTCCTCGGCGGCTCCGCCCCCCGCGTGACCTCGCTCCGGATCACCCCCGCCCCCCGGGCCCGCCGGATCTTCCTCGTCGGGGACTCGACGGTCTGCGACCAGCCGGGCGACCCGTACACCGGTTGGGGACAGCTGCTTCCGGTCCATCTGAAGCAGGGGATCGCGGTCGCCAACCACGCCGACTCCGGCGAGAGCACCGTCACCTTCCTGGCGAACCCCGCCCTCTTCGACCGGGTCGAGAGCGCGATCCGGCCCGGCGACCCCGTCCTCGTCCAGCTCGCCCACAACGACAAGCAGACGGACGCGGCCACCTACCGCGCCAACCTGACGACGCTGGTCGAGCGGGTACGGGCCCGGGGCGGCGAACCGGTCCTCGTCACCCCGATCGTCCGCCGCTGGTTCAACACCGACGGCACGCTGAACAACGGCACCGCCCTGCTCGTCAACGGCCTCGGCGTGGACCACCCCGCCGAGATCCGCGCCCTCGCCGGCTCCCTCGGCACCCCGCTGATCGACCTCACCGCCCTCACCAGGGCACGGGTCGAGCAGCTGGGGCCCGAGGCGTCCAAAGCGCTGTACCTGACGACGGAGAAGCGGGACAACACCCACACCTCGGTCCGCGGCGCCACGGAGTACGCGGCCCTGGTCGCCGGCGAACTGCGGGCCCGGGGCATCGTCCCGGCCCCGCTCCTCCGCTAGAGCCGACGACGGGCCGTGGCGCCGCACCCCGCCCGGGAGAAGGTCAGCCGAGCGGGGTGAAGGCCAGGGAGAAGGCGGCCGGGGCCGCTTCCAGCCGGTACGCGGGCAGCACGCCCGGTCCGCAGGACTGGGAGCCGATGCCGTGCTGTGCGTGGTCCAGGTTCAGCCACAGCGTGTCCCCCGGCACCAGGTCGGGGCCGTGCGCCGCCGCGTCCAGCTGCTCGGTGGTCCAGCGGCGGGCGGTGAACCAGAAGGCCGGCTCGCCCCCGATCCGCACCCCCTCGTTCCCGTCGGAGAGTTCCAGCCACCGCGTGTCGATCCGGGCCCCGTTCTCCTGCGGGCGCACGTACGGCGTCTGGAGCCCGGCGACGGTCGACTCCCAGCGGCCGAGCCGGGCGGCCGCCCTCGTGTCCGGGTACGCCTCACCGGGCCCGCCCCCGTACCAGACCACCCGGTCGAGGGCGACGGGCAGACCGAGCCGGACCCCGAGCCGGGGGAGCGGCACCGTCCACCCGCCCTCGGGGACCACCTCGACGTCGAGGCGCAGCGCCGTGCCGTCCGAGGTCCAGCGGTACGTGACGCCCAGGCCGAAGTCCCGGGCCGCGGGCGCCACCCGCGACCGTACGGTCAGGGTGTCCCCGGCACTCACCTCGTCGGTGCGGTGCCGCATCCGGTGCAGGCCGAGCTCGCGCCAGAGCGGCCCGTACCGGACGTCGGGCTGCCAGGGCGCGCCCTCGTCGTTGTCGGTCGGCGCCCGCCAGACGTCGAGCCGGAGCCCGGTGACGGGCAGGGCGCCGAGGGCGAGCGGCTCGCCCGTGCGGGCGTCGAAGACACCGGGGCCCAGGGTGATCCGGTCCGCAGCCGGGACCGGGGCGGCGCCGGTGAGGGCACGGAGGCGGGGAGCCGGGACGGTGGTGGCCGGAATCTGCCCCCAGGCCACCTCGTGCCCGGCCGGCGCCCAGGCGGTGTCGTGGGCGAGGACGGCCCGTACGGTCCACACCGCCTCCGCGCCGTCCGGAACCACGGGCGGCTCCGGCAGAGCGACCCGCGCGCTCTGACCGGCGGCGAGCGCGGGCACGTCGAGCGGGCCCTCGGCGAAGGTCTCGCCGTCGGCCAGCAGGGACCAGGTGAAGGCGAGATGGGCGAGATCGGAGACATCGTGACCGTTGCTCACCGCGACCGTGCCCGGCTCCTCCCCGGGAGCGATCCGGACCGGCTCGATCACCTTCTTGTACTCGACGAGCCCCGGGGAGGGCGTCCGGTCGGGGAAGAGCAGCCCGTCGCAGACGAAGCTCCCGTCGTGCAGCTCCTCACCGAAGTCCCCGCCGTAGCCGATCCCGTGGGCGGGGTGGACGAGACCGTGGTCGATCCACTCCCAGACGAAGCCGCCCTGGCAGCGCTCGTACGTCTCGAAGAGCCGCTGGTACTCGACGAGCCCGCCGGGACCGTTGCCCATGGCATGCGCGTACTCGCAGAGGACGAAGGGCAGTCGGCTCCGGGCCTCGGGGCCCTCGTCGGCGCGCCGGCCGATCTCCTCGACCTCCGCGTGCGACGGGTACATCCGCGAGTAGACGTCGGTGTCCGCGCAGGAGCGGTCGCCCTCGTAGTGCACGAGCCGGGAGGGGTCGCGGTCGCGGATCCACTCCGCCATCGCGGTCAGTCCCGCGCCGGTGCCGCACTCGTTGCCCAGCGACCACAGGACGACCGAGGGGTGGTTCTTGTCCCGTTCGACGAGCCGGGCGGCCCGGTCGAGCAGGGAGGGGGTCCAGCGCGCGTCGTCGACCGGGTTGCCCCGCCACGCCAGCTCCTCGAAGCCGTGGGTCTCCAGGTCGCCCTCGTCGATCACCCAGAGCCCGTACGTGTCGCAGAGGTCGAGGAACGCGGGGTGCGGCGGGTAGTGGGAGGTGCGGACGGCGTTGATGTTGTGCCGCTTCATCAGCTCGACGTCCTCACGCATGGTCGCGATGTCGAGGGCGCGCCCGCGCTCCGGATGGAACTCGTGCCGGTTCACGCCCCGGAAGAGGATCCGGCGCCCGTTGACCCTGAGGACGCCGTCCTCGACGTACACCGAGCGGAAGCCGATCCGCAGCGGGATCCGCTCGCCGCCGGCCGTGAGTTCGCCCTCGTACAGACGGGGGACCTCGGCGCTCCACGGCTCGACCGGGACGGTGGCGCTCTCGCCGGTCGCGAGGTCGAGCCCCAGCTCCGGCACGCGCACCCGGCCCGGCACGTCGCAGTCGACACGCAGGCCGCCCGTGCCCGAGGTGTGGTCGTACGAGGCGTGGACGAAGAAGTCGCCGGGGGCGCCCTCCGGCCGGTGCAGCAGCGTCACGTCACGGAAGACGCCCGGAAGCCACCACTGGTCCTGGTCCTCCAGGTAGGAGCCGGAGGACCACTGGTGGACGCGGAGGGCGAGGACGTTGTCCCGTGCCTTCAGGAGGTGCCCGACGGCGAACTCGTGGGCGAGCCGGGAGCCCTTGAAGTCGCCCAGCTCCGTGCCGTTGAGCCAGACCCGGGCGCAGGACTCGACGCCGTCGAGGCGGAGCACCGCCCCACCCTCCGCCGGCCAGTCGGCGGGCAGGTCGAAGCGGCGCAGATGGTCGCCGGTCGGGTTCTCGGCGGGGACGCGGGGCGGGTCGACGGGAAAGGGGTAGAGCACGTTTGTGTAGGCGGGGCCGCCGAACTCCTTGCCCTGGAGCACCCAGTGGCCCGGCACCGCGACTGTTTCCCAGCCGCTCGCGTCGAAGTCCGCGGCGGCGAAGGACTCGTCCTCGGCGCCGGCGGTGGGGGAGAGGCGGAAGGCCCAGTCGCCGTTCAGGGAGAGGGCGGGGGCGTCGGAGCGGGCGTACCAGGCGCGGGGCGGGAGCGTGCCGCGGCCGGGGGAGACGTCTTCGTACCAGGGCAGGGCGGACATGGTCCTCCTGTCGGAGAGGGTGGGAGCAAGGAGAGAGAGGGACGATCCAGAGCGCCGAAAGCGCTTGCCGCCCGATGTTCATCCCATCGCGCGGGACGCCCCCGCACAACCCCGCCCGGGCACCGGACCCTTGGACTCTTCACGGCCCGCCTGGACAGTCCGACGAGCGGCCGCTTAGGGTCGGGGTCCGCATCACCGACGGGCACCGGACGCCCGGAACACCGGGAACAGCCGAGGAGCGCGCACGTGGTCACCCTCGCCGATGTCGCCCGCCACGCCGGGGTCTCGGCCAGCACCGTCAGCTATGTGCTGAGCGGCAAACGCTCCATATCCGCGCCCACCCGCGAGCGGATCCAGCACAGCATCGACGCCCTCGGCTACCGGCCGCACGCCGGCGCCCGCGCGCTGGCCAGCAGCCGGACCGGCATCCTCGCCCTGATGATGCCGCTCCGCACCGGCCTCTACGTGCCGGTCCTGATGGAGATCGCGATGGCCGTCACCACCACGGCCCGCGCCCACGGCTACGACGTCCTGCTGCTCACCGGCGAGGAAGGCCCCGAGGCCGTCCGCCGCGTCGAGGGCAGCGCCATCGCCGACGCCATGATCGTCATGGACGTCGGGATCGACGACCCCCGGCTCCCCTGCCTCCGGGAGGCCGAGCGGCCCTCCGTCCTCATCGGACTCCCCGGCGAAACGGGCGTGGCCTCCGACACCGCCGAAGCCTCCGACACCGCCGAAGCCTCCGACACCGCCGAAGCCTCCGACACCGCCGAAGCTTCCGACGCCGCCGGACTCGACTGCGTCGACCTCGACTTCGAGGCCGCCGGAGCCCGCTGCGTCGACCACCTCGCCGGCCTCGGCCACACCCGGATCGCCGTCCTCGGCGAACCGCCCGCCGTGTACGAACGGGGTACGGGCTTCGCCGCCCGCACGCTCACCGGACTGCGCGCCGCCGCCGAAGCCCACGGCGTCGGGCTGCTCCACCGGCCCGTCGAAGGCACCTACGCGGCCGTCGCCGCCGCCGTCACCCGGATCTTCGAGGAACGGCCCGGCACCACGGGCCTCGTCGTCCAGAACGAGGCCGCCGTCGAACCGCTGCTCGCGTTCCTGCGCCACCGGCGCCGCGCCGTCCCCGAGGACGTCTCCGTCGTCGCCATCTGCCCCGACCAGGTCGCGGTCCACGCCTCCGTACCGCTCACCGCCGTCGCCGTACCCGCACGGGAGATGGGGCGGCTGGCCGTCGAGCGGCTCGTCCGACGGCTCTCGGGGTACGGCCCGGGGGGTACGGAGCTCATCGCGCCCCGGCTCACCGCGCGCGCCAGCACGGGCCCCGCCTCCTCTCCCCGCACTCCCTTCACCGAGGACCGTCGTGGTCTCGACGGACACTGAATCCGGCGACAGCGCGGCGGAGTTCCGTGCCTTCTTCGAGCGCCACTACGCCGAACTCGCCCGCCTCGCCCATCTGCTGACCGGCGAGACCGACGCAGCCGACGACCTGGCCGCCGACGCCATGCTCGCCCTCTGGCACCGCTGGGACCGGGTCCGCGCCGCCGACCACCCTGCCGCCTACGCCCGGGGCGTCGTCGCCAACCTCGTCCGCACCCGGATCCGGGGCACCGTGCGCGAGCGGCGCCGGATCGCCGCCTTCTGGGACCGGCGGCCCGACCACACCGAGGACCCCGACGTCCCCGCCGTCGTCGACGTCCGGGTGGCGCTGCGCGCCCTGCCGTTCCGCAAGCGTGCCTGTGTCGTCCTCCGGCACGCCTTCGACCTCTCCGAACGCGACACCGCCCTCGCCCTCGGCGTCTCGGTCGGTACGGTCAAGAGCCAGACCGCCAAGGGCATGGCGGAACTCCAGCGGTTGCTCGGCCCCCGGGCCGCCACCGAACTCGCCGCGGGAAGGCGCTGATGGACGAGACACGGCTCCGCCGCGAGCTGCGCGATGCGGCGCTCGCGCACCGGCCCGACCACGCCCGCATCCTCGCCCGGGTGGAACGCGGCCTCGCCGCGCCCGGCCCGGCGACCCGGCCGCCCCGGCCGGCGGGCCGGTGGAGCGGCCGCCGCTGGACGGCGGTCGTGGCCGTGACCGCGGCCGTCGCCGCGGTGGTCGGCCTCGGCGGTCTCGCGGCGACCACCCTGGGGGAGCGGCCGGCCGGGCCCGCCACCACGGTGCCCGCGCCCGGCCCGACGGCGCGGGTCACCGCCTCGATCGACCCCGGCAGCAACCGCTGGTGGGCGCAGAGCGATCTCGCCCTGACGACGGACACGCCCGTCGGCGGGCTCACCGTCGAACTGCGGGTCGCCCGCACCCGCGGTGTGGTGAGCACGGGCCACTGGCGCACCCGCCCCGCCGAGGACTTCACCGAGACGGTGACCGAGGAGACCCGGGCCCTGGTCTACCGCTGGACCCTGAAGCCGGGCCGTACGGTCCCGCCGGGCGCCCATGTCTTCGCGGGCCAGTACAACCACGCCGAAGGGGTACGGGACGCCTCGGCCGACACGTACACCGTCGTCCTGACCGGCCCCGACGGCGGCCGGTCCACCCTGCGGGGCGACTTCGGGGCGGCCTCCGCGAAGTGACCGGCGGGGCGCGGACGGCGCGGGCCGTCACGCCCCCGTCGTGGAGCCCGGTCGGACGATCATCAGGACGACGACGACCGCCCAGAGGACGTTGAAGACACCGGTGAGCATCGCGAGACGGGACGCCACGGGTCGCGCCTCCTCCTCGGTCGACGGGCCCTCGGCCAGGGCGAGCAGGCGCCGCTGGCCGGGCAGGACGGCGAGCCCGAGGAGCGCCGCGGCGATCGTGGTCAGGACGAGCGAGGCGATCAGCCAGGCGTCGGTCAGGACGCCGAGCTGGGCGCCCGTGGCGATCCCGAACACCGGCACGACGACCCCCGCGACGGCGTAGACGGAGCAGACGCGGTGCAGGAGGACGGCCGTCCCGATGCCCTCGGGGCGGCCGTCCGGCGTCCCGCCGCGGCAGGCCCTCAGCGCGTGGCGCGGGAACATCGACGCGGCCACGGCGATCGACCCCACGGTGAGGATCGCCACGAGGACGTGGACGGACAGCAGGAACTTGGTCACGGCGAGAAGCCTCCGGCTCGGCTCGATATGTTGTCTGCCAATACGTACAGCGCCAATACATACACTGCCTACCTGTCCTTTGGGTAGGCTGCCTCCTATGAAGGCGGACGCGGTGCGAGGGCACCTGGACGGACTGTTGCTCGCGGTGCTCGAACAGGGGCCGCTGCACGGCTACGCGATCATCACCGCGGTGCAGAACCGCAGCGGCGGCGTGCTCGAACTGCGCACGGGCACGATCTATCCGGCCCTCAACCGGCTCGAGCGGACCGGCCTCCTGAGCAGCAGCTGGCAGTCCTCGGGCGAGCGGCGCCGACGGGCGTACGAGCTGACCGAAGCGGGCCGCCGCACGCTGGCCGGAGAACGGACGGCGTGGAACGAGTTCACGGCCGCCATCGGCTCGGTCCTCAACCCCGTCACGCCGCCGCCCGGGCTCGCCACATGAGCGCCGGCGGCCAGGACGCCACCGACCCCGCCCGGGAGTACGTCGCGGACCTCGCGGCCGCCCTCCACGGACCGCCGGCCGCCAAGGCCCGGCTGGTCGAGGAGATCCGCGGCGGCCTCCTGGACACGACCGACGCCCACGCCGACCGGGGGCTGTCCCACCGCCACGCGTTCCGAGCGGCGGTACGGGAGTTCGGGACCGTGGACGAGCTCGTGCCCGGCTGTCAGCGAGAACTGACCCTCGCCCAGGCCCGGCACACCGCCCGGTCCGTCGCCCTCACCGCCCCCTTCCTGATCGCCTGCTGGTACCTGGCGGCGACCCCCGTCCCCGAACCGGCCGGTGGGCTGGTCCCCCGCGCCGCTCAGCTCCTGGCCGTGAACGCGGCAGGCGTCGCGATCGCCGCCACCCTGCTCGCCGTCGCGACCCTGGCCGCCACCGGCACCCTCGCCCGCCGGCTGCCCACGCCGCGCCGACTGCCGCTCGTGGTCGCCTGGACCGGAACCACCGCCGGCGTCGCCATGGCGGTCACGACGCTCGCGCTCGCCACCGCCGCCGCCCTGGCCGTGAACTGGCCCCTGCTCGCCTGCGCCGGCGTCCTCGCGGCCGCCTCCCACGCCGCGGTCGCCTCCTCGGCCCGCGCCTGCCGCCGGTGCGCCCGCCTGCCCGCGTAACTCTTCTCCGGCAGGCGGGCAACCCTTCTTCGGCCGGTGGCGACCCAGTGACAACCGGGAGCCGCCCCGTACCCCCGTACCGAAGGAGCCGCACGCCGATGAGCTCGTACGACACCTCCGCGCACCCCGCCCCGTCTCCCTCCGTGCACCCCGCCCCTCACCCCCTCCGCCGCCGCAGCCTCCTCGGGGCCGCCGTCGCCGGCACCGCCCTCGCCGCCACCGCGGGCCTCGCGCCCGGCACCGCATCGGCCGCCGGGTTCGGCTGGAGCGACGACGGCACCCAGTACGTCATCGACACCGGCGCCGGACTCGTCCTCAAGGTCTCCAAGTCGACCGGGGACCTCACCTCCCTCGTCTACAAGGGCAAGGAGTACGAGGGGTACGGCGGCAAGCACTCGCACGTCGAGTCCGGCCTCGGCGCCTCCACCGTCACCCTCAGGCAGACCGGCTCCACCGTCCTCGTCACCGTCGTCCACGGCACGCTCCGCCACTACCTGGCCGCGCGCTCCGGACGCAACAACGTCTACCTGTGGACCGACAAGGCCGACACGTCCTTCACGGCCACCCGCTTCATCGCCCGCGTCAAGCCCGGCATCTTCCCCAACGAGCAGCCCGACTCCTGGGTCGAGGGCGCCGACACCGTCATCGAGGCCGGGGACGTCTGGCAGCGCGCCGACGGACACACCCGGTCCAAGCACTACTCCGGCCTCCGCGTCATGGACTACGACCACATCGGGTACACCACCGGGAGCGTCGGCCTGTGGATGGTCCGCTCCAACCACGAGAAGGCGTCGGGCGGGCCCTTCTACCGCTCCCTGCTCCGCCACAGCAACGAACTCGGCGTCGGCCTGTACGAGATCCTCCACTACAACCAGTCCCAGACCGAGCCGATGCGCTTCGGTCTCCAGGGCCCCTATCTGCTCGCCTTCACCGACGGCGGTACCCCCGACCCCGCACTCTTCGCCGCGAACCACGACACCTCGTGGGTGGACGGCCTCGGCATCCCCGGCTGGGTCGGCGCCGCGGGCCGGGGCCGGGTCGCGGGCGTCGGGCTCCAGGGCATGGCGGCCGGTCACGCGTACACCGTCGGCTTCGCCAACGCCGACGCGCAGTACTGGGCCCGTGCCGCCACGGGCACCGGCGCCTTCTCCTGCCGGGGGATGCTCCCCGGCACGTACACCCTCACCGTGTACAAGGGTGAACTCGCCGTCCACGCAAGCTCGGTGACCGTCACCGCCGGCGCCGCCACCGCGCTGCACACGATCACCCTCACCAACGACCCGAGCACCGCGCCCGCGCTCTGGCGGATCGGCGACTGGGACGGCACCCCCGGCTCGTTCAAGAACGCCGCCCTCATGACGTACGCCCACCCCGCCGACGTCCGGGCCGCGCCCTGGACCGGGAACGTCGTCCTCGGCGGCGGAGACGTGTCCGCCTCCTTCCCCTGCTACCTGTGGAAGGGCGTCAACGACGGCGTCCTCGTGTACTTCCGGCTCACCGCCGCCCAGGCCGCCGCCGCGCACACCCTGCGGATCGGGGTCACCACGGCCTTCCTCAACGGCCGCCCCCAGGTGACCGTCAACGACTGGGCCTCCGCCGTCCCCACGCCGCCTGCCCAGCCCTCGACCCGGTCGCTGACCAACGGCTCGTACCGGGGCAACAACCACACCTTCACGTACGTCGTCCCGGCGAGCGCCTGGAAGACCGACCCCAGTCAGTACAACGTGCTCAGGCTGAACGTCGTCAGCGGGTCCTCCGGCACCGGCTTCCTCAGCCCCGGTACCGCGATCGACTGCGTCGACCTGCTGCCCTGACCACAGGAGCCGGTAGCCGGTAGCCCTCGCATTGACATCGTCACTGCGTGAATCGTCATGATCTTGGTGTTGGCGCCGTCCAGGTCCCCTATGCCACGCTCGGTCCATGGACATCTTCAAGACGACACACGGTGCGGTGCGGGGCTTCCGGGCCTCCGCGGACGTCGTCGCCGTGCTCGGCATCCCGTACGCCGCACCGCCGTTCGGCGCCCACCGGTTCCGGGAGCCCGCCCCGGCCACCGCGTGGACGGGCGTCCGGGACTGTACGGCCTTCGGCCCCGTCGCCCCGCAGTCGGCGGAGCTGCCCGGCGCGCCGGTGTGGTCGCCGGGCGACGAGGACATCCTCACCGTCAACATCTGGACTCCGGTCCCCGACGGAGGCGGCCTGCCCGTCCTGGTCTGGATCCACGGCGGCGCCTACACCTTCGGTTCCTCGGCACAGCCCGACTTCGACGGCGCCGCGCTCGCCCGTGCCGGTCTGGTCGTGGTCACCCTCAACCACCGCATCGGCTTCGAGGGTTTCGGCCACGTCCCCGCCGACGGTCCTGCCCCCGCCGACGGGGCCACCGCCCACCCCGACAACCGGGGCCTGCTCGACCAGGTCGCGGCCCTGCGCTGGGTGCGGGAGAACATCGCCGCGTTCGGCGGCGACCCCGGCAACGTCACGCTCGCCGGCCAGTCCTCAGGGGCCGCATCGGTCGCCTGCCTCATGGTGATGGACCGCGCCCGCGGCCTCTTCCACCGGGCCATCGCCCACAGCCCCGCCAGCCCCTGCTACCCGCTCGACGTCGCCGCCGCGACCACCCGCGAGGTGGCCGCCGCGGTCGGCTGCCCCGCCACGCCCGAAGGGCTCGCGGCGGCGACCCCGCAGGCCCTGGTCCTCGCGTCCGACCAGGTGGTCGACGCCTATCGACAGGACCCCGCGTCCGGGTCCCGGCACTACGATCCCTCGCTCTACGCCCCCGTCCTCGACGGCGACGTCCTGCCCACCGACCCCCTCACCGGAATGGCCGAGGGACGGGCCGGGGGAGTGGACCTGCTGGTCTGCCACACCACGGAGGAGTACCGGCTGCTCGACGCCGTGGGCAGCAGCGCGAAGGTCACCACCGGCGAACAACTGGCCCGCTTCGCCGATGACTTCGGGCTCCCCGACGGCCTGGTGGCCGGCTATCAGGCCGCGCTGCCCGGAGCGCCGGTGCTCGACCTCTACCTCGCCGTCTTCGGCGACCTCCTGTTCGCGGAGTACGCCCACCGGCTCGCCGAGGTTCACGCCCGCGCCGGCGGCCGGGCGTTCCTCGCCCGCTTCGACCGCCGGCGCGCCGGCCCGCACGGCGGCGTCCGGGCCTGGCACTGCGCGGACATCCCCTTCGCCTTCGGCAACGTCGACGACGAGAACCTCGCCTTCCTCATCGGCGGCGCCCCCACCCCCGAGGACCACGAGCTCGCCGACCGCATGGTGCGCGCGTGGGCCGACTTCGCCGCCACCGGAGACCCTGGCTGGCCGGCGGTCGACGACTCCGCCACCCACGCCAGGACATGGAGCACGGCCGACACTCCCGCCGCCGACGTCCCCGCCGCTCCCCGCGCCCTGTGGGCCGAGGCCCGCTTCCCGCTCCTGCGTCCGTGAACGGGAAACCACCGGGCCCCCGCACAGAGGCCCGGTGGTCACATGGTCCCGTCAGGGGCAGGGCCGCGTCAGGGGCAGGGCCGCCGGGGGGTCCAGTCGCCCAGGTACGCCGCCGCCGTCGCGGTGGCCGCCTCGGCGGCCGCGAGCTGGGGCCGGTTCTCCGGGACGGTGATCCGGGCGCCCGGACCGGTGTTGCGGTACTCGGCGAAACGCTGCGCCTGCCAGGGATGGGCCTCCCGCATGTTCGCGTACGGGGTGACGGGGTCGACCCCCGCGCCGAGGACGCTGTCCCGGACCACGAGCGACGGCCAGGCCGTCAGGTCCGAACTCGGGACCCACGGCCGTGCCAGCTTGTAGTAGCCGTCCGGGGCCGAGCTGCTGACCCGGCAGCGGGCGGCGAGGAACCCGTACGGGTTCGCCCGGGCCGTGGACGGGGCGAACACGAAGCCGTGCGGCGCCGACGCCAGGTCCGGGCGGAGCAGCGTCCGGAAGTGGCAGTGCTCGAAGACGGCGGTGGCCCGGCCGAAGACGAAGTCGACGTCACCCTCCACGTAGCAGTGCGCGAAGTACTGGCGGGCGAACGCGGACAGTGCCATGGAGTCGGCGTACAGGGTGTCCTGGTGACCGAGGAAACGGCAGTGGAAGAACGCCGACCGATCGCCCTGCACCTTGAGGGCGACGGCCTGGGTGCCGGGGTTCCCGGGCAGGGCCGTGCGGAGGAAGTCGTTGGCGAAGGTGACTCCCTGTGCGGTGAAGCCGTCGGCCTGGACGGTGGTCGTGGCGGAGCCGGAGGTGCCGTACGTGCCGCCCTCCGGCCGGGGCGTCCCGGCGGCGTTGGCGTACACCACGACGACGTCCCGGGGGTCCCCGCTCGCGCCGATCCAGGTCATGCCGGTACGGGAGGCACCGACGGCGACCGTCTCCCGGTACGTGCCGGGGGCGAGCACCAGGGTCCAGCCGGGCCCGTCGGCGGCGGTGACCGCCGCCTGGACCGTGGTGTGGTCGCCGAGACCGCCGGGGTGCACGTACAGCGTCCGCCCGGTGAGCCGGTCGGCGGGCGAACCGAACCGGCCGAAGGGGCGGCGGGGCGGCTGGGGCGAGGCCGCGGCGGGTGCCGCAGGCAGAGCGAGGGCGAGCGCGGCTCCGGCGCCGCCGAGGAGCAGGGAGCGGCGTCCCGGGACGGCTCCGGTGGAGTGCGAGGGCATACGGGTCCTCCTGGAGTGGGGAAGCTCAGCGGGAACGGCCGGCGCCCGCGCCGAGACCGACGAGCCAGGGCACGGCCCTCGGGTGGTCGACCCGGGTGCGCAGGACGGGCGTCCAGCCCGCGTCGGCCCGCAGCAGCTCCTCGGGGACCTGCGTGTTGTGGACGGCGAGGAGGTCCACCGGCCTGCCGTTCACGTAGTTGCCGGTGGTGGTGACGGGCGCGTCCTTCCACTTCTTCAGGATCTTCCCGGCCGGCACCCCCTCGGCCAGCGTGAACGCGTTCTTCTCGGCGACGAGCTGGGACTCCTGCCCGATGCCGAGGCTGTACGCGTAGGTCGCATTCGGCACCACGAAGTGGTTGTTGTACGCGTCGACCTGACCGAACCGGACCCGGGGCGCCCGCTCGATCACGTTCTTGAAGAGGTTGTGGTGGAGGGTGACCCGCAGCTTCCCCCGGTCGGTGGCGCCCGCGCTGTCGCTGTTGCCGATCATCAGGGTCTTGTCGTGGTCCGTGAAGACGTTCCAGGAGACCGTGACGAGGTCCGCGCCCCGCACCACGTCGAGCTCGCCGTCGTGCTGCTGGTACACCTCCCCGTAGTACGAGGGCAGCGAACTGTCCGGGTGGGCGCCGTCGGTGAACGTGTTGTGGTCGATCCACACATGGGTGGAGCCGTACACGACGAGGCTGTCGTACTCGGAGTTCCACGCCCCGGTCGCGCCGTCCGTCGGGTCCCACTGCGGGAAGCAGTCGAGCGGGCTCTCCAGGGTGAGGTCGCGGATCACGACGTTGTCGACGGCCTGTACCTGGAGGCTGCCGCCGGTGATCCCGGCGTGCCTGCCGACGCCGACGATCGTGGTGTTCGACGGCACCTTGACCTTGATGGCCTGGCCCTGGGCCGTCGCGGACGCGGCCCGCAGCTCCTCCTGCGGGCCGCTGACCTCGTTCTCGTACCCCCAGACGGCCGGGTCGTAGTCGGCGAGGTAGCGGGCGAAGTCGTAGCCGGGAGCCTCGAAGGCGGCGCAGCCGGCGGCGGTGGCGTTCAGCGTGCCCACCACCCTGACGATCCTCGGCTCGGTGCCGGGCACGGCGAGCGCGGCCCGGAACTCCTCCCAGGTGGTGACGGTGAAGACCCGGGAGGCGTCGGCGGCGGCGCCACCCGTGGTGCCGGTCCCCGCGGACGCCCAGCCGTCACCGGCCGGCAGGGTCGCCCGGGCCGGGTCGGAGCCCGGGCGGTGACCGGAGTGCGCGGGACCCGCGTGCTGAGGGCCGGAGTGCGCACCGGCCACGGGGGCGGTGACCGTCAGGGCGAGAGCGGTCGCGGCCACCACTCCCAGCTGCTTGCGTCGGTTCATGGACGGCTCTCCTCGGCATCGGGCCAGGTGATCAGGTCGGTGGGGATCTCGTCGTCCAGGCGGCGCGTCTCACGCGGCGCGAGGACATGGGTGCGGAGCAGCTCGGCGGCGACCAGACGGGCCACCTCGATCGCGCCCGGCGGGTTGAAGTGGGTGTTGTCCTGCTCGGTCGCGGTCCAGTTGAAGTACGTCTTCGTGGCCTCGGGGCCGAGCCGCTGCCACAGCGCGAGCGACAGGGCCTCGACGTCGAGGAGCGGGACGTCCGACGCGCGGGCGGTCTCCCGCATCGCCGCCGGATACGCGCCGAGGGTCCGCAGCGCGGTGGCGTCGACGTCGAACTTGCGCCGCTCCACGGAGGTGGCGAGCACCGGGAGGGCGCCCCGGGAGCGCGCGCCCTCGACGAAGACCCGCAGGTTGTCCTGGTAGGTCGTCCACGGTTCGGTGTAGCGGGTGGGGTCGGCGACCTTCTGGTCGTTGTGGCCGAACTGGACCAGGAGCAGATCGCCGGGCCGTATCGCCGTCAGGATCGCGTCGAGGCGCCCTTCGTCGAGGAAGCTCTTGGTGCTGCGCCCGTTGACGGCGTGGTTGGCGACCCGTACGCCCCGGTGCAGGAAGAAGGGGAGGGCCATGCCCCAGCCGGTCTCGGGCGCGGCGTCGGCGTACTTCTGGGCGGCCGTGGAGTCGCCCGCGAGGAAGAGGGTGCGCATACGGGGGTGTCCTTGGGAACGGGCCGGGGGAGCCCCGGCCAGGGCGAGCGCGAGGCCCGCCCCGGCCGTGACCACCGCGCGGCGGCCTACGCTCACGGGTTCTGCTGCTGCCACTCGGCCTGCGCCGCGTTCAGCTGCTCGGCCAGGTGGTCGAGGAACGCCTTGGCCGTGGACGTGCCGAGCAGCACCTTCTGGAAGCCGGACTCGTTCTCGGCCTTGGAGATGCTGTTCCAGTCCGGCAGGTAGTACGGCAGCTCCACGATGGTGGCCTCGCCGCTGAAGAGGACATCGGCGCCCAGCTTGGTCGGCTCGGACTCCTGGAGCCACGGGTCCTTGGCGGCGTCCGTGTTGGCGGGGATGGCGCCGGCCGACTTGTTCCACTTGCTGTTGGAGGAGTGCGAGGCCGCGAACTCGATGAACTTCCAGGCGGCGGCCTTGTTCTTGCTCGTGGAGAACAGGCCGAGACCGTCGACCGGGTTGGAGACCTGCACCCGGGTCCCGTCGTCGAGCGTCGGGTTCGGGATGCCGCGGAACTTGTCCGTGCCGAGCGCCTTCACATGGTCCTGGTAGGAACCCAGGTTGTGGTTCAGCATGCCGATCTCGCCGCTGTCCCACTGGGCGACCATCTTGGTGAAGTCGTTGTTGACGTCGGCGGCCGGGGTGGTCCTCTTGAACAGGCCGGCGTACTTCTCCAGGGCCGCCACGTTCTTCGGGTCGTTGACGGTGGTCTTCTCGCCGTTCCAGAAGCTGGTGATGCCGCTCTGGCCGTACATGGCGTCCAGGGCCTGCGCGATCGAGCCCGCCCCGCCGCGGATCGTGTAGCCGAAGCGGTTCTTGTCGGCGGCGGTCAGCTTCTCGGCCGCCGCGTAGAACTTCGACCAGGTGGTGGGCGCCGGCAGCCCCGCCGCCTTGAACAGGTCGGTGCGGTAGTAGAGGACGCCGTTGCTGGCGGAGGTGGGGACGGTGAAGAGCTTGTCCTGACCGCCCGCCGCCGTGACGCTCGTGACCATGGCGGTGTTCAGCTTGCCCTTGAGCGAGCTCGCCTCGACACGGGCGTCCAGCGGCTCCAGGGCGTTCTGCGCGGCGATTCCCGCGAGCATCGCCGCGCCGACGCCGCCCACGTCCGGCAGGCCACCGCCCTGGATCGCGGTGTCGTACTTGGACTGGACCTCCTTGGAGGCGATCCCGACGTACTCGACGTCGATGTCGGGGTTCGCCTTCTCGAAGTCCGCGATGATCTCCTTCCAGACGTCGGTGCGGACACCGCCGTTGTTGTCCCAGAAGGTGATCTTTCCCTTGCCCGATCCCTCGGTGCCCTTGCCGCCCGCGCCGCCGCCGTCGTCACCGCAGGCGGTGGCGGTCAGGGCGAGGACACCGGACAGGGCGAGGGCGAGGGCGGCTCTGCGCCGTCCGCCGGGGAAGATGGTCATCGTCGGCTCTCTTCTCTCGGGGTGTTGCGGGGACTTGCGGGGGATGGAACGGGATGTGGGGGAGTGCAGGGGGTACAGGGGCCGTTCAGGCGGGGGTGACGCGGAAGGCGGAGAACACGGCCGTCCCGGCCTGTCCCGCGCCCTCCGGTGCCCCGGCGAACAGGCCGAGCAGCGCACCGACCCAGCGCCAGGGCGTGGCGGCGAACTCCGGCCCGAGACGGACCGGGTCTCCGGAGCGGTCGGAGGCGTACGAGAAGCGGCAGCGCGCGTCCGCCGTGACCTCGATCCGCAGCAGGACCCGCTCACCGGACACGGGCAGCGCGTGCGCCGCGTCCCGTTCCCGGTCGGCGCTGCCCGGGGCGAAACGGTGCACCAGACGGACCGCGCCGTCCAGGGCCCGCTCCAGACCGATCCACGCGTACGCGTCGCCGAGGACGACGAGCCCCGCGCGGGCCCCGGGCGCCGCGGAGTCCAGCCGCAGCCCGACCTCGACCACGAGGGCCCCGGCCGGCAGCCGCTGGGTCAATACGTGCGGCACGCTCCGCAGATCGTCGAGGCGGTCCGTACGCACACAGCCGAGCCGCAGTCCGTCACCGGCGTGCTGACTGGCCCAGCCCTCCACCGGGTTGGCGGTCCACTGCCACTGGCGGCCGAACCGCCCGCCGGGGAACGTGTCGTCCACGGCCGGCCGCGCGGGCGGCTGTTCGGGCAGGTCCGGCTTGCGATGCACCCGGACCGGAGCGCCGCCGTCACCGAGCACCGGCCAGCCGTCCGCGCCCCAGCGCATCGGCTGGAGGTGGACGATCCTGCCGTGCGCGCCCGCCTGCTGGAAGTGCAGGAACCAGTCCTCGCCGCGCTGGGTGCGCACCCAGCCGCCCTGGTGGGGGCCGTTGACGTCGGTGTCGCCCTGCGCGAGGACGATCCGCTCCTCGTACGGGCCGAAGAACGACCGCGACCGGAACGCCCCCTGCCAGCCGGTGGCCACGCCCCCGGCGGGCGCGAGGATCCAGAACCGGCCGTCGTGCCGGTACAGCTTCGGGCCCTCCAGGGTGAACCAGCCGGGTATCCGGTCGGCGTCGACGAGGACCCGGCCCTCGTCGAGCACCTTCGTCCCGTCCGGGCTCATCCGGTGTCCGACGAGCCGGTTGTTGAACCCGGCGCGGGACTTGGCGAAGGCGTGGACGAGGTACGCCTCGCCCGACTCCTCGTCCCACAGCGGGCAGGCGTCGATCAGACCCCGGCCCGCCTTCACCAGGTGCGGCGCCGTCCACGGGCCGCGCACGGAAGGGGCGTTGACCTGGAAGATCCCGTGGTCGGGGTCGCCCCAGAAGATCCAGAACCGCCCGCCGTGGTGGCGGAACGAGGGCGCCCACACCCCCCGGTCGTGCCGGGGCTCCGTGAACGCGGCGGCCGGCTCGAGCCGCTCAAGAGCGTGGCCGACGAGCGTCCAGTTGACCAGGTCCCTGGAGTGCAGCAGCGGCAGACCCGGGGCGCGGCCGAAGCTGGACGCGGTCAGGTAGTAGTCCTCGCCCACCCGCAGCACGTCCGGGTCGGACCAGTCGGCCGCCAGGACCGGGTTGCGGTACGTACCGTCGCCCAGGTCACCGGTGACGGTCGCCGCGCTCACGACGCCACCGCCTTGCGGACCAGGGCCGCGGCCCCGTCCCGGTCGAGGCGGCCGTCGGCGACGACGGTCACCACCCGCCGTACGAAGGTCTCCCCGTCCGCCACCGCGAGCCGTTCGCCGTGGGCGAGGGAGGAGCCGACCCCCGGGTACTCGGCGGCGCGGACGAACCACGGGTCCTCACGGGTCCGCGCGGTCGCCCCGGCGAACACCAGCGTCCAGCCCTCGCCGGCCAGCGCCACCCAGTCGGAGCGGACCCCGTGCACCGCCTCCTCGCCGTCCGCGTCCGACCCGAACACCACGGGCGCCGCCGCCTCCTTCGGCGCGCGCCAGAAGAAGCCGCCGTACGCCGCGCCGAGCCGGCCGTTCGTCGCCGGGCTGCCGATCGACAGGTCACGGCCCGAGGTGTTGGTGAGGGAGAACGTGAGGTCGAGCGCCCAGGCGGAGCCGGTGAGCGGGACGGCCGCCACCGTCCGGTGCTCGCGCAGGAGCCGCCCGCCGCCGGCCGTCCAGCTCAGCTCCTCCACGAAACCGTCCGGGTCGCGCAGCTTGAACCCGTCGTGCCGCTGCACCCCGTGGTTGTCGAGCGCCACGGAGCCGCGGTCGCGGACGAAGGTGCGTCCGCCCCAGAAGTTGTGGCCCGCGACATCGGGCACCGCGACGCCCGCCCCCAGGTGGTGCGGGTGGTCCTCGGGCACCGTCTCGGTCACCGCCCGCCCGCCGAGGGTGGTGACGGGGTGGAGGTACGGCCGGGGGGAGTGGTCGAGCGCGAGATCGGGCCGGGTGGTGTAGCGGGCGACGGGACGGCCCGCGCAGCGCAGGACCGTCGGGGTCTCGGCGGTCATCGGACCTCCGCCCGGGTCGACGGCGCCCAGGCGGCTCCGAGTTCGGAGAACAGCCTCAGCCCGTCGGCGCTGGCGTCCACCAGCGTGTCGACGCCGTCGACGACCCGGCGCGGCGCGCTCTCGCCGGGTTCGGTGTGCCAGTGCGCGGCCGGGATCGCCAGCGGGTCGGGGGCCGTCCGTACGGCCTCGACGACCCGCATGAACGCGCCGGTCTCCGCAGGCGGCACGCACAGCGCCTCGCCGTCGGTGAGGTGCGCGACGAGGTTCTCCAGGAGGTCGGTACGGCCGTATTCGGTCTCCACCGGGCCGTGCCCGGCACGCTGTACGAGGACCCGGTCCTGCCGGTACCAGAAGGTGATCCGGCCCTGACTGCCGTGGACGATCACGTACGGCTCCGAGGACGTCTCGGCGCACAGCGTCGCCGCGACCGTGACCTGGGTGCCCGCCGAGGTCACCACCCGTACCGCGGAGGTGTCGTCGGACTCGATGGCGTGGGCGTGCAGCAGCTCCGTCTCGATGTGCTCGACGTCCTCCGCCCGGGTCGAGCCGGACAGCGCGAGCGCCGTGGCGACGGCGTGCGCGAGGGGGTTGGTGAGCGCCCCGTCGACGACGTCGACCCCGCCGAGCCGCCGGTGTCCCGCCCAGGGGGCGCGCCGGAAGTACGCCTCGTCGCGGACCCAGGCCCCGGCCGCGCCGACCCCGAGGAGTTCGCCGATCGCGCCCTCCTCGACCAGCCGGCGGATCGCGGGCACCGCGTGCGAGCCGAGCGACTGGAAACCGATCTGGCAGGCCACCCCGGCCGCCTCGACCCCCTCGGTCATCCTGCGGAACTCCGCGAACGACGGGGCGGGGGGCTTCTCCAGGAGGATGTGCGCCCCGTGCCGGGCGGCGGCGAGGGTCATGTCCGTGTGGGTCTGGATGGGGGTGCTGAGCACGGCGATCCGGGCGCCGGTCGAGGCGAGCAGCGCCTCGAAGTCGGCGGACTGCTCCGGCTCCCCGATGCCGTCGAGCTCGTCCGCGTCGAGCGGCCGCAGCTCGCACACCCCGGCGAGGCGTACGAGGCCCCGCTCCTCCAGGCGGCGGATGTTGAGGAGGTGGCTGCGGCCGTGGCCGCGGGCGCCCGCGAGGACGACGGGCAGCGGAGTGCGTGCGGTGTTCATGTCTCCCTGGTTCACGTGGTCGCCGCTCATCCCTTCACCGCCCCGGCGCTGAATCCGGTGACCAGCCACTTCTGGATGAACCCGAAGACGATGACGACGGGGACGGCGGCGATGACCCCGCCCGCGGCGAGTGCCCCGAGGTCGACGCTGTCGGCGCCCATGAGGGTGTTCAGGCCGACCGGGATCGTCTGCTTGTCCTGGCTGCTGAGGAACATCAGGGCGAAGAGGAAGTGGTTCCAGGCGTGCACGAAGGCGAAGGAGCCGACGGCGACGAGACCGGGCCTCAGCAGCGGAAGGACGACGATCAGGAAGGCGCGGAAACGGTTGCAGCCGTCGACCCAGGCCGCCTCCTCCAGGGAGTACGGCACGTTCCTGATGAAGCCGCTGATGAGGATCATCGACAGCGGCAGCTGGAAGACGGTCTCGGCGATGATCACACTGCCCAGGGAGTTGATCATCTGCAGCTCGGCGAAGATCTGGAACAGCGGGACGAGGAGCAGGGCGCCCGGCACGAACTGGGAGCAGAGCAGGGCCAGCATGAAGCCCTTCTTGATCCGGAAGTCGAAGCGGGCCAGCGCGTAGCCGCCGGCGAGGGCGACGAGGGTGGTGCTGATGAGCACCGCGACCCCGATGAGCAGGCTGTTCTGGAAGAAGACGCCGAAGCTGCGCTCGTTCCACACCTTCTCGAAGTGCGCGCTCGTCATCGGCCAGGGCAGCAGCGAGGTGGACCCGGTGGGACGGACCGCGAAGAGCAGGATCCAGTAGAAGGGGATCAGGGTGAAGAGGAGGTAGATCCCCAGGGGCAGGTAGATCTGCCAGCGGGGCACCTCGTCCCAGGCCCGGTGCTTGGAGCGGGCGGCGGCGGGCGGGGTCCGGTCGGGCGGCTGCGCGGCCCGCCGCGGGGTCACGCCGGCCGGGGCCGGGCTGAGGGTGGACTCGGTTGTCACTTTCCGTCGCCTCCGAACTTGCTCAGGCGCAGGTAGACCATGGAGCAGAAGAGAAGAATCACGAACGCCACCGTGGTGAGGGCGGAGGCGTAGCCGAAGTTGTGGGCCTCGACGCTGGTCTCGGCGATGTAGAGCGGCAGCGTGGTCGTCACACCCGCGGGGCCGCCGCCGGTCAGCGTGTACAGCAGGTCGACGTTGTTGAACTCCCACACCGCGCGCAGCAGGGTGGAGAGGACGATCGCGTCCCGGATGTGGGGCAGGGTGATGTGGACGAACTGGCGGACCCGGCCCGCCCCGTCGACCTCGGCCGCCTCGTACAGGTCCTTCGGTACGGACTGGAGGTCGGCCAGGATGAGGATGGCGAAGAAGGGCACCCCGCGCCAGAGGTCGGCGACGATCGCCGCGGGGAACACGGTGGCCGTGTCGGACAGCCAGGACGTGCCGTACGTACCGAGGCCCATGTCCGCCAGATAACGGCTGATGCCCGTCTGGGAGTTGTAGAGCAGTACCCAGATCGCGGAGGTGAGCACGCCCGAGACGGCCCACGGCGAGAAGACCAGGGCCCGGCCCAGGGCGCGGCCGACGAACGTCTGGTTCACGATCAGGGCGAGCGCGAGACCGAAGAGGAGCTGGAGCGTCACCTCGACGACGACCCACTTCAGGCTGAAGGTCAGCGTCCCCCAGAAATGCGGGTCCTCGGTGAAGATCCGGGTGAAGTTCTCCAGGCCGGCGAAGCCGTTCCGCCAGGGCTTCGTGGGGTTGTAGTGCTGGAGGCTGTAGTAGAAGACGCTGAGCACCGGATAGGCGATGAAGCCCAGCATCAGCAGCCCGGCGGGGGCGATGAGCAGGTACGGCAGTCGGCGGGGGGCCGCTCCCGTGCGGCGGCGCCCCCGTGCCGTGACTGCTTGGGGCGGTGGGGTCACAGCTGAGGCCATGACGGCGGCTCCGTTCTCGGTGAAGCGCTTCGCGAACGACGTTCGAGATTTCGGACAGGTCGGACGGGCTGCGGGCGCGGTGGGACGGGTGGAGCTGGTGGGGCAGGTACGGCTGATGGGGTTTCCGGTTCGAGCCGGTGGGTTTCCGGGAGTGGATTTCAGCCCGCGTACGGATCGGGGGTGTCGCCCGGCCGGGCCAGGAACTCGAAGTCGCAGCCGGTGTCGGCCTGGGAGATCTGCTCCATGTAGAGCGCGCCGTAGCCGCGCTCGTACCGGGCCGGCGGGGGTGTCCATGCGGCCCGGCGGCTGTCCAGCTCCTCGTCCGCGACGTGCAGGTGGAGGGAGCGTGCCGCGACGTCGAGGGTGATCGTATCGCCCGTACGGACGAGGGCAAGGGGTCCGCCGACATGGGACTCGGGCGCCACGTGCAGCACACACGCCCCGTAGCTCGTCCCGCTCATCCGGGCGTCGGAGATCCGCACCATGTCCCGTACCCCCTGCTCCAGGAGGTACCGGGGGATGGGCAGCATGCCGTACTCCGGCATCCCGGGCCCGCCCTTGGGGCCCGCGCCACGCAGCACGAGCACGTGCTCGGCCGTGATGCCGAGCGCCGGATCGTCGATCGTCCGCTGCATCGTCCGGTAGTCGTCGAAGACCACCGCCGGACCGGTGTGCTTGAGCAACCGCGGCTCGGCCGCGATGTGCTTGATGACCGCGCCGTCGGGACAGAGGTTGCCGCGCAGCACCGCCACCCCGCCCTCGGGGGCCAGCGGCCTCGACCGGACGCGGATCACCTCGTCGTCGTGCACGAGGGCGCCGTCGAGCTGCTCCCGCAACGTGGCGTGGGAGACCGTGGGCCGGTCCAGGTGCAGGACGTCGGTCAGCCGGGAGAGGAACGCCGTCATCCCGCCCGCGAAGTGGAAGTCCTCCATCAGGTACTTCCCGCCGGGTCGCAGGTTCGCGAGCACCGGCACCGTCCGCGCGATCCGGTCGAAGTCGTCGAGCGTCAGCTTCACCCCCGAGCGCCCCGCCATCGCGATCAGATGGATGACCGCGTTGGTCGAGCCGCCGAGCGCGAGCACCGCGGCGACCGCGTCCTCGTACGCCTCCCTCGTCAGGAGCCGTGAAAGACGCAGATCCGACCGTACGAGTTCCACGATCCGCAGCCCCGAGGCCGCCGCCATCCGGTCGTGCCCCGAGTCCACCGCCGGCACCGACGAGGCGCCCGGCACGGTCACGCCCAGGGTCTCGGCGGCGGCGGTCAGCGTGGACGCCGTGCCCATCGTCATGCAGTGGCCGGGGGAGCGGGCGAGACCGCTCTCCAGCTCCGCCATCTCGCAGTCGCCGATGAGCCCGGCCCGCTTCTCGTCCCAGTACTTCCACATGTCCGTACCGGAACCGAGGGTCTCCCCCCGCCAGTGCCCCGGCAGCATCGGACCGGCCGGCACGAACACCGTCGGCAGGTCGACCGAGGCCGCGCCCATGAGGAGCGCCGGGGTCGTCTTGTCGCAGCCGCCCATCAGCACGGCCCCGTCGACCGGGTAGGACCGCAACAGCTCCTCGGTCTCCAGGGCGAGCAGATTGCGGTAGAGCATGGGCGTCGGCTTCTGGAAGGTCTCCGACAGGGTCGAGACCGGGAACTCGAGCGGGAAGCCGCCGGCCTGCCACACTCCCCGCTTCACGGCCTGGGCGCGGTCGCGCAGATGGACGTGGCAGGGATTGATGTCGGACCAGGTGTTGAGGATGGCGATCACCGGCTTGCCGAGGTGCTCCTCGGGCAGATAGCCGAGCTGCCGGGTGCGGGCGCGATGGCTGAACGAACGCAGCCCGTCCGTGCCGTACCACTGGTGACTGCGGAGCTCCTCGGGGCGACGCCCTTCGGTGGGCCCCTGCTCCGTCCCGCTCATGCCGACCAGCCGGCGGCTATCGCGGCGACCTCGGCCCGCTCGGACTCCGGGAGTTCCCGGCTCGGCGGGCGGACGGCGCGGCGGCAGAGCCCGAGGGAGGCCAGGGCCTCCTTGACGACGGTCACGTTGTCGGCGCTGCCGTTCGCCGCGCGCAGCTCCTCGAAGCGGCGGATCCGCTCCCACACCTTCATGGCGGCCTGGTAGTCGCCCGCCCGCAGGGCGCCCAGCATCTCCAGGGAGACCGCGGGGGAGACGTTGACCAGGCCGGAGGTGAAACCGGTGGCGCCGCTCGCGAAGTAGGCGGGGGCGTACGGCTCGGCGAGGCCCGCCACCCACACGAACCGGTCGAGGCCCGCGTCCCGGGCGAAGCCGGCGAACCGGGCCGCGTCGGGGACCGCGTACTTCACCCCGATGACGTTGGGGCAGGCGGCACCGAGCTCGGCGAGCCGGGCCCCGCTCAGCAGCGGGTTGCGGATGTAGGGGACGACACCGAGCTCCGGTACGGCCTCGGCGATGGCCCGGTGGTAGTCGACCCAGCCGCTCTCGGAGACGTACGGGTGGACCGGCTGGTGCACCATCACCATCCCGGCGCCGGTGGCACGGGCGTGCCGGGCGGCCTCCACCGCCGTCGGTACGTCGTGGCCGACGCCGACCAGGATCACGGCCCGGTCGCCGGCCTCCTCCACGGTCACCTCGGTGAGGGAGCGGCGCTCATCGGGGGTCAGGGCGTAGAACTCCCCGGTGTTGCCGTTCGGGGTGAGGGTGCGGACCCCGCCGTCGAGCAGCCGGCGAAGCAGCGCCCGGTGCGTGACGGTGTCCACGGAGCCGTCCTCGGCGAACGGCGTGACCGGGATGGCCACGACGTCGGCGAGGGCGGCCCTCAGGGTCTCGAATTCCATGGTCACGTGCTGCCCGCTCATTCGCTGTCCAGGGGGGAGTGGGGGAAGGCGCGCTCGACGAACGAGGCGATGTGGTCGTGTACGGCCCGGCCGGCCCCGTCGACGTCACCCGCGGCGGCGAGCCGCAGGATTTCCTCGTGCTCCGCGGCCTCGCGCTCCCAGGAGGGGACGGCGGCCCAGGCGACCGTGGAGACGAGCGCGGCCTGGTCGCGGACCTCGTCGAGCATGCGGCCGAGCAGCGGATTGCCGCAGGGCAGATAGAGCGCGCGGTGGAAGTCCCGGTTCGCCAGGGACCGTTCGGCCGGGTCCTCGGCGCCGGCCGCCCGCCGCAGGGCCTCGTGGGCGGTGTCGAGCGGGGCGCGGGAGGCGACGGCCCGGCGCACCGCCTCGGGCTCCAGGAGCAGCCGTACGTCGTAGACGGCGCGGGCCATGTCCGCGTCGACCATCCGGACCGTGACGCCCTTGTACTGGCTCATCATCACGAGTCCGCTGCCCGCGAGAGTCTTGAGCGCCTCGCGGACCGGGGTCTTCGACACCCCGAAACGTGCGGCGAGTTCGGCCTCCACGAGCGCTTGGCCGGGTCTGAGCCCTCCGGTGAGGATGTCGTGCTTGATCGCTTCCAGGACGTACTGGGTGCGGGAGGGGATGGGACTGGGGGCGAAGGACATGGCGCGCTCTCAGATCTCATGTATCGCGTCTCATATATGACGTACGAAGTTCAACGGGCATGAAGCTAGGGCGGCGTTCGTGTTTCGTCAATGCTTCGTGCAAGCGTTTTCTACGACTTAGGGTCGGGGTCATGACGAACACGCGGACGGTACGTGGCCCCGAACAGCGCAAGAAGGACGTCCTCGCACGCCTGACGGACGAGGTGGACATCTGGGTGGCCTCGGCGGCCGGCGACGGGACGCCGTACCTCGTCCCGCTGGCCTTCCACTGGGACGGGGCGGACATCTGGCTCTGCACCCGGCTCACCAACCCCACCGGACGCAACCTCGCCGCCGGAGGGCGGACCCGGCTCGCGCTCGGGGACACCCGGGACGTCGTGCTGCTCGACGGCGAGGTGACGACCCTCGCCGTGGAGGACGTACCGACGCCGGCGATCGAGGGGTTCGCGGCGAAGTGCGGGTGGGATCCCCGCGGTTCGGGCCCCGCGTACGCCTGGTTCCGGGTCAGGCCCACCGCGGTGGAGGCCTGGATCGAGGAGCCCGAGCTGGTCGGGCGCCACCTCATGCGGGACGGGGTCTGGGTGGTCTGAGGCCGTGGGAAACGGGGTGCGAGGGGTGGTCAGGGGCGGGTAGTGTCCCCGGCATGTCGAGCCCCGAAGCATCCAGGGTGGGGGCTTTCGGTCACACCGTCAGCCCCCTGAACTCCTGAACGGTTGAACCCGTTTACGCCTGAGCCGTAAGGCGTTAGCTGTGACCCCGGCCGCTGAGCCGGTGGTCCGTGCCGCCCTTCCGCCGCCTCGCGTGGCCGGACGGGCGTGCTCCGGCGTGGTCCGGTGCGCTCCGGTGTTCTGGTGTTCCGGTGTCCCCGGGGGTGCTGACCGTGGTGACGAGACGTCGTTCTCGTACCCCTCCTCACCCCGGAGCCACCCTCGATGCCTCTTCCGTTGTACCTGCTCGCCCTGGCCGTCTTCGCCATGGGCACCTCCGAGTTCATGCTCGCCGGGCTGTTGCCCGACATCTCCCGCGACCTCGGCGTGAGCGTCGGCGCGTCCGGCGTGCTCACCTCGGCCTTCGCGGTCGGCATGGTCGTCGGCGCCCCGCTGACGGCCGCGCTCGCCAGGGACCGGGCGGGGCGGGCCGGACTGCTCGGCTTCGTCCTGACGTTCCTCGCCGCCCATGTCGTCGGCGCGGTCACCACCAGCTTCCCGCTCCTGCTCGCCACCCGGGTCGTCGCCGCCCTCGCCAACGCGGGCTTCCTCGCCCTCGCCCTGACCACCGCCGCCGCGCTGGTACCGGCGGAGCGCAAGGGCCGCGCGCTCGCAGTCCTGCTGTCGGGGACGACCGTCGCCACGGTCGTGGGCGTGCCGGGCGGCGCGCTGCTCGGCTCTCTCTTCGGCTGGCGCGCCGCGTTCTGGGCCGTCGCCGCGCTGTGCGTGCCCGCCGCGCTCGGCGTCCTGCGGGGCGTCCCCGGCCGCTCGGTACGGCGGGAGGGGAACGGCGGCCGGGGAGTCGTCGGCGTGCGTCGTACCGACGAACGGCCCGCGCTGCGAGCCGAGTTCGCGCGGCTGAGGAACCCGCGGCTCCTCCTGGTCCTGCTGGCCGGCGCCCTGGTGAACGCCGCGACCTTCGGCGCCTTCACCTTCCTCGCCCCCGTCGTCACCGGCCCCGCCGGTCTCCCCGCGTCCTGGGTGCCGGTCGCCCTGGTCCTCTTCGGCGCGGGGTCCTTCGCCGGGGTCACGGCCGCCGGGCGGCTCTCCGACCGGCGGCCCGGCCTGGTCCTCGCCGTCGCGGGTCCGCTGCTGCTGCTCGGCTGGCCCGCCGTGGCTCTGCTCGCGGAGCGCCCCGCCGCCCTGCTCGGGCTGGTCCTCGTGCAGGGCACGCTGTCGTTCGCGCTCGGCGGCACCCTGATCGCCCGGGCCCTGTACGCGGCGGCGGGCGCCCCCACCATGGCCGGGGCCTACGCCACCGCCGCCCTCAACGTCGGCGCCACCGTGGGTCCTCTGCTCGCCGCCGCCACCCTCGGCACGGCGGCCGGGCCCCTGGGGCCGTTCTGGGCGGGTGCCGCGCTCGTCGCCGTCGCACTGCCCGTCGCCCCCGCCGCCGTCCCGGCCCGCCGCGAGGCCGGCTGACCGACAGGCGGGGGCGGCGGCCACGTCCTCTCGGCGGACCACGTCCCCTCGGCGGGTTCCCCGTGGCGGCAACCTTCTCGGCCTCGGTGGCGACAGAGACGTAGCCACCCGTCTTCCGAAGCACAGGAGGTGCCGCCGCCGTGGACCCCGTCACCCCTTCCGCACGCGGCGAAGCGCTTCGATGGTCCGGCCGCAAAGTGACCCTGTCAAGGTGTGAGCGACAGTCATGTTGCCTTCCCCTTGCGCCACTTGGGCAGCGCGAACTTCTCGCGAACTGCCCGGGGTTTCTTGGGAGCGACCCTTGCCGCGCCTGTGACGTTCACTTAACCTCGCAGCAATATCGAAGCGCTTCGACAGGTTCGTCGACGGCGCCGGGGGTCCGCCCCGCCCGCACCACCTCCACCACCGCAGCCGGCCGGCACCCCCGCGGTCGCCGTTTGTCCTGGCGCGTGCCATGAAGGGTTGACGCAATGACGCCGAACGCCGTCTCCACGGGCTCCCGGAGATCCACCCAGAGCCGGAGGGGCTTCCTCGCCTCCACCGCCGTCGCCGCCGCCGCGGTCGCGGGCGGCGCACCGCTGCTCGCGGCCTGCGGAGGCGGGACGGAGAACGGGAAGAAGGACGGCACCACCACCGGCAAGGACGCGGCGAAGCTCCTCCCCGCCTTCGTCCCGAGCACCGTCGTCACCCCGGACATCGCACCGAAGAACGGCTCGGCGGCCGGCTTCACCCGTGCTCTTCCGAGCGCCGAGCTCAAGGCCTCCGTCGCCACGAAGCGGGGCAAGGGCGGCGCCGTCACCATCATGGCCCCCTTCTGGGGACCCCCGCCCGCCCCCGGCAACCCGTACTACATGGCCATGAACGAGGCCATCGGCGTCCGGGCCACCTGGCAGAACCAGGACGGCAACGTCTACGACCAGAAGCTCGGCGCCGTCCTGGCCTCCAGCGAGATCCCCGACGTGGTCGTCGTCCCCGGCTGGAACCTCGGCGGCAAGATCCCCAGCGCCATCGACGCCAAGTTCGAGGACCTCGGCCCGTACCTCTCCGGCGACAAGGTCAAGGCCTACCCCAACCTCGCGGCGATCCCCACCGACGCCTGGCAGCGCTCGCTCTTCGGCGGCAAGCTGCGCGGCCTGCCCATGCCGGCCTCCTACGTCACCAACATCGCGCCCTTCTACCGCAAGGACCTCTTCGACGCGAAGGGCTGGCAACTCCCCAAGAGCGCCGACGAGTTCCTCGCCCTCGCCAAGGAGATCACCAGCGCCAAGGCGAAGGTGTGGGCCTGCGGCGACATGACCTGGACCGCGTACAACATGTTCGGCGTGCTGCCCGGCAGCGACAAGGCGCTCGGCTGGAACCTTGCCGACGGCAAGCTGATCAACCGCATCGAGACCCCCGAGTACCTCGAAGCCCTGGAGTGGACCCGCAAGCTCTACGACGCCGGAGTCGTCCACCCCGACGAGAAGACCCAGAACCAGGGCGACACCGGCAACCGCTTCACCGCCGGCCAGTGCCTGATCTACAACAACGACCTCTCCCACTGGTACGCCAAGTCCTCCGAACAGGCCGCGCAGAACCCGTCGTTCGCCATGGCCGCCATGGACATACCGGGTCACGCCGGCGGCCTGCCGAAGCTGTGGGCCACCAACCCCGCCAACATCTGGGCCTTCGTCAGGAAGGGCAGCTCCAAGGCGGTGATCGAGGACGTCCTCGCCATCGCCGACTTCACCGCCGCCCCCTACGGCACCAAGGAGCGGATGCTCACCGACTACGGCGTCGAGGGCGTCCACCACACCGTCAAGGACGGCCTGCCGGTCAAGACCGACAAGGGCAACCAGGAGGTCAGCAGCTCCTGGATGTTCGTCGCGAGCCCCGCCCCCTACGTCGCCCACCCCGACACCCCCGACGTCACCCGGGCCATGATCGAGTGGCAGCAGCGCATGGGCGCCGTCACCTCCAAGTCCTCCTTCTACGGCATGACGGTCACCGAGCCGTCCCGGTGGACCGGTCTCATGAACGACTTCGAGCAGCTGGAGAAGGACATCGTCCGCGGCCGCAAGAAGGTCTCCGACATGCAGCAGGCCGTCTCCGAATGGAAGACGAAGGGCGGCGACCAGCTGCGCGACTGGTACAAGAAGCTCCTCGACACCAACGGCTCCGCGGCGAGCTGACCGTGACCACGCTCGACACCAAGAAGGAGGCGGGACCGGCCGCGCGGGCCACCGCCGGCCGGGCCCCGCGCGGTGGCCGCCGCCGCGACCGCCGTGACCGCCGCCGGAACCGTACGGACGCGCGCGTCCCCCTCGGCCGGCGGCTCCGGCGTGACCGGACCCTCCTCCTCATGACCGTCCCGGCGCTCGCGCTCGTCCTGGTCTTCCACTACGTCCCGATCCTCGGGAACGTGGTCGCCTTCCAGGACTACGACCCGTACGTCTCGACCAACGGCGTCACCGCCATGCTGGAGAGCCCCTGGGTCGGGCTCGCCCAGTTCGAACGGGTCTTCTCCGACCCGGGGTTCTGGCACGCCGTCGAGAACACCCTCGTCCTCTTCGTCCTCCAGCTGGTGCTCTTCTTCCCGGTGCCCATCGCGCTCGCCCTGCTCGTCAACAGCGTCCTGCGGCCCCGGGTCAGGGCGGTCGTCCAAGCCGTCCTCTACCTGCCGCACTTCTTCTCCTGGGTGCTCGTCATCACGGTCTTCCAGCAGATCCTGGGCGGCGCCGGCATCATCGCGCAGACTCTCAGACAGCACGGTTACGAGGGCTTCGACCTGATGACCGACCCGGCGATCTTCAAGTTCCTCGTCACAGCCGAGGGCATCTGGAAGGACGCGGGCTGGGGCGTCATCGTCTTCCTCGCCGCGCTCGCCGCCGTCAACCAGGACCTGTACGAGGCCGCCGCCATGGACGGCGCGAACCGGTGGCGCCGCATGTGGCACGTCACCCTGCCCGCCCTGCGACCCGTCATCGCGCTGCTGCTCGTCCTCCGCGTGGGCGACGCCCTGACCGTCGGCTTCGAACAGCTGCTGCTCCAGCGCGACGCCGTCGGGCCGGGGGCGGCCGAGGTCCTCGACACCTTCGTGTGGTGGACCGGCCTGCGCAGCCAGGACTTCAGCTACGCGGCCGCCGCAGGACTGGTCAAGGGAATCGTCGGCCTCGTCCTCGTCCTCTCGGCGAACAAAGCGGCCCACCTCATGGGCGAGCAGGGGGTGTACCGGAAATGACCCAGCGCCTCACGTCCCGGTGGGCGGCGCCCGCCCGGCCCGTCTGGGAGGAGCCGCCCGGCAGGGCCGGGCTCGCGGCCAAGGGCGCGGTCCTGGCCCTCGCCTGCCTCGCGGTCCTCTTCCCCCTCTGGATCGTGGTCGTCACCAGCCTCTCCTCCAAGAAGACGATCACGGAGACCGGCGGTCTGGTGGTCGTCCCCAGGGACATCACCTTCATCGCCTACCAGGAACTCCTCAGCGGCGGCCAGGTCACCCGCGCCGCCGTCGTCAGCGTCCTCGTCACCCTGACCGGCACGCTCTTCTCGATGGCCGTGTCGATCCTCTGCGCGTACGGTCTCTCCCGGCCCGGCTCGCTCGGCCACCGCGCCATCCTGCTGACCCTGATGGCCACCATGTTCTTCGGCGCCGGCCTCATCCCCACGTACCTCCTGGTGCAGACCCTCGGCCTGACCGACACCTATCTCGCGCTGATCCTCCCGAGCGCCGTCAGCGTCTTCAACATCCTCGTGCTGCGCGGCTTCTTCATGGGCGTCTCGCCCGAGCTCGTCGACAGCGCCCGCATCGACGGCGCCGGGGACCTGCGGATCCTCTGGCAGATCGTGATGCCGCTGTCCCGGGCGGTCATCGCCGTCATCACCCTCTTCTACGCGGTCGGTTACTGGAGCGCCTGGTTCAACGCCTCCATCTACCTCAGCGACCAGAACATGATGCCGCTGCAGAACGTCCTCATCCAGCTCGCGCAGAAACAGGAGATCCCCGTCGGCCTCGGCCAGGCCGTCAAGGCGGGGAACCTCTCCGGGCTCGCCGTCCAGATGGCCGTCATGGTCCTCGCCCTGCTCCCCGTCGCCGTCCTCTCGCCCTTCGTCCAGAAGCACTTCAGGAAGGGCATGCTCACCGGCGCCGTCAAGGGCTGAGCACCCGCCGAAGTCCCCATCCCTTACGGAGAGTCCAGATGCCGAGCCCCGACGACGTGACCCGCGGGCGAGCGCCCGTCCACGGCACCTGGGAACCCGCGCCCGCCTCCCGCTGGGAGGACGCCTTCCTCGCCGGGAACGGCCGGCACGGCGCCCTCGTCCTCGGGGACCCCGAGGACGACCGGGTGATCGTCACCCACCACACCCTCGTACGGCCGAACAACCCGCCCGCCGCGACCGCGCCGCCCCGGCTCGCCGCCGCGCTCCCCGCCCTCCAGGACGCCCTGCTCGCGGGGGACCCGACGGCCGCCGAAAAATTCACGGACGGACGGCCGCTGCGCTGGGTGCGCCCCTTCCACCCCGGGTTCCTGACCCGGGTCCGGTGCGCGCCCGGCACGCCGGGCCTCCCCGTGCGCCGGTCCGTGGACTTCACCACCGGGGTCGTCTCCTGCGTGCGCGGGGACCGGCGGGGAGAGGTCTTCGTCTCGCGCGCCGACGACGTCCTCGTCCAGTACGTCACCGCGCCGGGACCCGTTGTCGAGATCGAGCTCGACCACCGGCTGCCCGGTGTCCCCGCCGACCTCGGGGCGGGCCGTGGCGTCGCCACCGCCCGCGGGGAGACCGTCCTCACCCTCCGGGCCCGCTACCCGGGCAGCCCGCTCGGCTACACCGGCCTCACCCTCCTGCTCACCGACACCGGACGCACCACGGTCACCGCCGCCGGCATCCGCGTCGAAGGCGCGGGGCGACTGCTGCTCCTCACCCGGGTACGGGCCCACGCGGGAGACCTCGACACGGCCCGGGAGACGGAAGCCCTGCGGGCCTTGACCGGCGGCGGGGGGCCCGTCGATCCCGCCTCCCCGACCGGCGGCGGGGGGCCCGTCGATCCCGCCTCCCCGACCGGCGGCGGGGGGCCCGTCGATCCCGCCTCCCGGTACGCCCGGCTCCTCGCCCGCCACACCGTCCTCCACGGTGCCGCCTACCGGCGTGTCACCCTCGACCTCGGCGCGGACGAGGCCGAACGGGCCCTCCCCGGCTCGGCCCTCCTCCGCCGCCCCGGAAGCACCGCCCTCCTGGAACGCCTCTTCGCCGCGGGCCGCTACCACCTGCTCTCCTCCTCCGGTACGCATCCGCCCCGGCTCACGGGTCTCTGGACGGGGGACTGGGACACGGCCTGGTCGGGGGCGTTCACCACCGACGCCAACCTCAACCTCCAGACCGCGTCCGCCGTCGCCGCCGACCTCCCCGAGGTGACGGAGGCCCACGCCTCCCTCGTCCACGGTCAGCTGGAGGACTGGCGGGACAACGCACGGGCGATCTTCGGCGCCCGGGGCATCGTCGCCCCCTCCCACACGGACGGCGCCTCGGGGCACACGTACCACTTCAGCCGGGAATACCCCCTCCAGCTGTGGACGGCGGGCGCCGACTGGCTCCTCAAGCCGCTCCTCGACGACGAGGAGGTGAGCGGCCGGCGCGACCCGAGGACCTCGGCGGCTCTCGCCGAACTCGCCCTCTTCTACGAGGACTTCCTCACCCGCACCGGCCCCGACGGGCGGATCGCCGTCGTCCCCTCCTACTCCCCGGAGAACCGGCCGCGCGGCTGGAGCGGGAGCGGCGCGGTGAACGCCACCATGGACATCGCCGCCGCACGGCACGCCCTGCACGCCGCCGCCGACCGTGCACCGGCGCGGGACGCCGCCCGCCTGCGGGCCCTCGCCGCCCGGCTCCCGGAATACCGGGTCAACGACGACGGAGCGCTCGCCGAATGGGCCTGGCCCGGACTGGGCGACCGTTACGATCACCGGCACCTCAGCCACCTCTACCCCGTCTGGCCGCTGGACGAGATCAACCCGTACGACACTCCCGACCTCGCCAGGGCCGCCCGGCGAGCCCTCGAACTCCGGGGCAGCGAGAACGACTCCGCCCACGGGCACCTCCACCACGGCCTGATCGCCGCCCGCCTGGGCGACGCGGCCCGCACGGGCGGCGCCCTCGCGCGCGTGCTCACCGGCGACTACTTCCACGACTCCCTGATGAGCGCGCACTATCCGGCCCGCGACGTCTACAACGCCGACGCCGCACACGCCCTGCCCGCGCTCCTCGTCGAAGCCCTCGTGCAGTCCACACCGGGACGGCTCGTCCTGTTGCCCGCGCGGCCCGCCGCCTGCCCGCGCGGCCGGCTCACGGGCGTGCGGACCCGGTTCGGCACCCGCCTCGACCTGACCTGGACGCCGGGGGCGTACCACGCCGTCCTCCGCCCCGACCGGGACGCGGAGATCGACCTCAGGACCCCGGCGGGGGCGACCCGGCTGGTGCTGCGCGCGGGGGAGGAGCGGACCGTCGCCTCCTCAGGACGTGTGGCGTCGCGGACCGTCAGCTCCTGAGGCCAGGGCGGACCGCGTGGCGTGGGCCGTCAGATTCGCTGCCCGCGCGGTGGCGGCCCCGAGCTGTCCCGTACGGTCAGTTCGGGCGTGAGGAGTTCGACCCCGACGGTGTCCGCCCCCTCCGGCCGGGTCAGGCGGGCCACGAGCCGCTCCACCGCCCTGCGGCCCAGCTCCTGCGCCGGGATCGCCACCGAACTCAGCGCCACCGAGGCCTGGGCGGCGACCTGGTCGGCGCAGACCGCGACCACCGACACGTCCTCCGGTACGGCCCTGCCCATGCGTCGCAGCAGTGCGAGCAGCGGCTCGACCGCCGTCTCGTTCTGCACGACGAAGGCACTGGTCGCCGGCCGTTCGTCGAGGATCCGCGTGAGCACGCCGGCCACGGCGTCATGACCGCCCTCGCACGGCCGGTGCAGCACGCGGACGCCGCGCGCGGCCGCCCGGTCGCGCAGCCCGCGCAGGGTCCGCTCGGCGAAGCCCGTGTGCCGTGCGTAGACACCGGGGGACTCGCCGATCACCGCGATCTCCCGGTGTCCGAGACCGGCCAGATGCTCCACGCAGAGCGCTCCGGCCGCAGCGAAGTCCAGGTCGACGCAGTTCAGTCCGGAGGGGTCGGCGGGCAGGCCGACCAGGACGGCAGGGGGACCCTCCGCGCGCAGGACCGGCAGCCGCTCGTCGTCGAGCTGGACGTCCATCAGGATCACCGCCTCCGCGAGCCCGCTGCCGCTGACCCGGCGCAGCGCCGACGGGCCCTCCTCCCCGGTGAGGAGCAGGACGTCGTAGCCGTGGGCACGGGCGGCGGTGGCGACGGCGACCGCGATCTCCAGCATCACCGGCACGTACATGTCGGTGCGCAGCGGCACCATGAGCGCGATGATCCGCGAACGGCTGCTGGCGAGCGCGCGGGCGCCGGCGTGCGGCTGGTAGCCGAGCCGGTCGATACTGGCCCGCACCCGCTCCCGGGTGTCGTCCGAGATGGGCCGCTTGCCGCTGAGCACGTAGCTCACCGTGCTGGCCGACACCCCGGCGTGCCGGGCGACTTCGGCAAGCGTGACCATCCGTTCTCCCCCGGGCCGTGGCTGAGGTGAATCGCTTCGACGACGTGTGTCGAATGATCACTTCGGCACCTCAGCGAGACGGTAACGCGGGCAGGTTGACGTGTCCAGAGAGACGACGGAAGAAGGTCGAAGCGCTTCGACGGAAGGCGGCCCCGGTCGAATCCGTTGCCCCGGTCCGAGGCGCGCCGCTAGTCTCTGTTCGCGATTTCGATCGTGGGACGGGATTTCGAACGGTCAGAGGTGAGGTGGGGGCCATGGGGCGACTCGTTCCGGCGGTGACCAGGGCATTCGACGTACTGGAGCTCTTCCTGGAGGGCGACGGGACCCTGTCCGCCCCCGAGATCACCCGCAGACTCCAGCTGCCGCGCACGACCACCCATGAGCTGGTCAGCACCCTCACCGCACGCCACTACCTCGTCCCGGTCACGGGACAGCCCGGCCGCTACCGGCTCGGCGTCCGCACGTACCAGCTCGGCAGCCGTTACGCCGAGCAGCTCGACCTCGCGGCCGAGGGTCACCAGGTCGCCCGCGACGTGGCCGACACCTGCGGCGAGACCGTCCACGTGGCCGTCCTGGAGGACACGGACGTCATCTACATCGCCAAGGTCGACTCCAGCCACGCGGTGCGGATGGTCTCCGCGACCGGGCGCCGGCTGCCCGCCCACTGCACCGCCGTCGGCAAGATGCTGCTCGCCACCCTCGCCGAGGCCGAGCTCGACGAACGCCTGGAGGGGCGCGAGCTGGTGGCCATGACGCCCCGCAGCCTCACCGACCCGGACGCGTTGCGCGCCGCGCTCTCGGAGATCCGGATCCTCGGCGTCGCCGTGGAGCAGCAGGAGTCCAACCCCGACGTCAGCTGCGTCGCCGCGCCGGTCCGGGACCGCTCCGGCCGCGTCGTCGCCGCGCTCTCCATCTCGGTGCCGGTGCACCGCTGGACGGAGGACGGGGAGAACGAACTCACCGCCCTCGCGGTGAAGGGCGCGAACGACCTGTCCCAGCGCCTCGGCCACCGCCCCACCCGCTGAACGACCGGGGCGGTCCGGCGGTCCGAGGGACCGTATCGGCCCTGGCTGTCCGGTCGCTCGGCGGCCCGCGCCGGCCTGAGCCGGCCGGCCGCCGGGCTGTCCGGCCGGCCCCGGCTGCCGTGCCGTCCGGTGTGTTCCGTTCCCGCTCGCCCGGCCGGCTTCAGGCCCCCGCGCGTCTGCCGTCCCTGCGCTCCCTGGGCTGGCGCATCCGGCTGACCGGGCCGAAGACCTCGCGGTCGTCGAGGAAGCCCTCCAGGGCGAAGGCGGCCGCGCCGCGCGTCACCGCGTTGTGCGGGACCGCGCTGCGCCGCAGGGACGCGGCCCGGTGCGGCAGCGGCAGCGCGTGCCGGGTGACCGCCTCGTACGTGGCGGTCAGCAGGCGTTCTCCGAGCAGGTCGACGACCTGGTTGCCGAGGACGAGGACCCGGGGGTTGAGCAGATTGACCAGGTTCGCCGTCGCCGCGCCCAGGTAGCGCCCGGTCCGGTCGATGACCTCGGCGGCCGTCGGGTCCCGCTCGTCCGCCGCGCGCGCCAGGGCGGCGACCGTGGCCGCGTCGTCGGGGCCCGTCGCCCGCTCGTCGCCGGGCGCCAGCTCGCGCCAGGTCTGGGCGATGCCCCGGGTGCTGACGTACGCCTCCACACAGCCCCGGTTGCCGCAGGTGCAGAGCCGGCCGTCGATCGCGAGACAGGTGTGGCCCCACTCGCCCGCGCTGTTGGTGAACCCCCGGTAGAGCTGGCCGCCGATCGCGATCCCGGCGCCGACCCCGGCCCGCAGGGTGAGCACGACCAGGTCGTCCACCTCCCGCCCCGCGCCGAACCACAGCTCGGCCACGGTGCTGGCCCGTAGCGGGTTGTCGAGCCGGAGGGGAAGCCCGAGACGTTCGTCGAGGAGGGCGCGCAGAGGCACCTCGTGCCAGGACCAGTACGGGGAGAAGGAGGAGACCCCGCCCTCGTGCTCCACCATGCCCGGCACGCTGACGCCCACGCCGAGCACGCGCGCGCGGGGCACGGCCGAGACCCGCAGCAGTTCCTCGACGCAGTCGGCGAGCTGCTCGACCACGTCGGCGGGCCGGACGTCGCCCGGGGGGAGCGGACGTTCGACGGAGTGCCGGACCTCCAGGGCCAGGTCGAAGAGCTCCGCCTGGACGCAGGTCTCGGCGATGTCGACGCCGATCAGCGCACCCCGGCCGGCGTTGACCGCCAGCCGTGCGCGGGGACGGCCGCCGCTGGAGTCCTCGTGGCCCGCCTCGACGAGGACGCCTGCCTCCAGGAGCTCGGAGGTCAGATTGGCGACGGTGGCGAAGGAGAGGCCGGTCGCGGCCGCGAGGTCCTGACGGCTGACGGCGTCGGCGCCCGCGTAGAAGCGCCGCAGGACCTCGAAGCGGTTGAGGCGGCGAATGTCCTGCGACGTCCGCTTGAGCATGGTTGGTGTCCTCCGCTTGTACGGCCCCGAGTGGGCTCCCGCTGCCGCGATCTTATTCAAAGGGTTGGAAGAAGCGAGGGGCGGGATATTTACAACCGTTAGACGAACCCGTAACTTTTCGTCTGCCGCACCACCACCCGCCGACCGAGGAGGCCAGATGCAGCACCTCAGGGCCGTACCCTGCTCCCCCCTGCCAGGACGACTGACGGAAGGGCCCGTCTGGGACGACCGGCGCCAGGAACTGCTCTGGGTGGACATCCCCGAGGGCCTCGTCCACCGGGCCGCGCTCACCGACGAGCAGGGCCGGCCGGACCTCGGCTCCGTCGCCACGCTCCGGTTCGACCGTCCCGTCGGCGCCGCCCTGCCCTGCGCCTCAGGAGCCCTGCTCGCCGCAGCCGGCACCTCCTTCCTGCACCTGGAGCAGGACCGGCCGGTCACCGAGGCCGTCGAACTCGCCGCGCCCGCGCTCCCCGAGGACGGCCTGCCGCGCCGGATGAACGACGCCGCCGTCGACCCCGCGGGCCGGCTCCTCGCCGGGACCATGGCGTACGACGAGAGCCCCGGCGCGGGCGCCCTCTACCGTCTCGACGGCGAAGGCCTCGTCACCCTCGTCGACTCCGTCACCATCTCCAACGGCCTCGGCTGGAGCCCCGACGGCACCCTCCTCTACTACGCCGACAGCCCCACCGGCCGCGTCGACGTCTTCGCCTACGACACGGTGACCGGCACCCTGAGCGACCGCCGGCCCTTCGCCGTCCTCGACCGCGGTGTCCCCGACGGCCTCACCGTCGACAGCGAGGGACGTGTCTGGGTCGCCGTGTGGGGAGGCGGCGAAGTCCTCGCCTTCACCCCCGAAGGCGACCTCCACGCGCGCGTGGACGTGCCCGCCTCGCACGTGACGAGCTGCGCCTTCGCCGGACCCGACCTCGACGTCCTCGTCATCACCACGGCGACCGAGGGCCTCGACGAGGACCGCCGCCGCGCGGAACCGGAAGCCGGCCGCCTCTTCGCCTGCCGCCCCGGCGCCCGCGGTCTCCCCACCCCGCCGTACGCCGACCGCTGAGCCCGCACCTCCCGGGGCCTGTCCCACCAGCCGTACGCCGACCGCTGAGCCGCCCGGCCCGGGCCCTGCACGCCGCACCCCGCTCCCCGTACGCCGGCCGCTGAGCCGCACCCTCCCCGCACCACAGGAAGAAGCAGCACCATGAGCACCCCAGACCCGACAGCCGCCCGGTACGAGGGATCCGCCCCTCACGCCGCCCTCCGGGCCGCCCTCGCCGCCGCTCCCGTCATCGCGATCCTCCGCTCCACCTCCGCCACCCGCTTCGCCGAGGTCACCGACACCCTGGTGGCGTCCGGCGTCCGCGCCGCCGAGTTCACCCTCACCACCCCCGGTGTGCTCGACTCCCTGCGCGAGTACGCCGCCGACGCGCCGCCCGGACTCGCGCTCGGCGCCGGCACGGTCACCACACCCGCCGAGGCGCAGGCCGCCGTCGAGGCCGGAGCCACCTACCTCATCACCCCGACCACCTCCACCGAGGTCATCGCGGAAGGCATCCGCCTGGGCGTCCCCGTGCTCCCCGGCGCGTACACCCCCACCGAGATCCTCACCGCCTGGCGGGCGGGCGCCACCCTGGTGAAGCTGTTCCCCGCCGCCGCCGGAGGACCGGAGTACCTCCGCGCCGTCCGCGCCCCGCTGCCCGACGTCCCGCTCGTCCCGACCGGCGGGATCGGCGCCGCCGACGCCCCCGCCTACCTCGCCGCAGGCGCCACCGCGCTCGGCGTCGGCAGCCCCCTCGTCGGGGACGCCTGCGAGGGCGGCTCGCTCGCCGCCCTCGCCGACCGCGCCGCCGCCTTCCTCGACGGGATACGCCGATGACGGCCGCACACCCGCCCGCCCTCGTCACCCTCGGCGAGGCCATGGCGGTGGCCGCCGCGATCGTGCCGGGACCGCTCGCCACGGGCACCCCCCTCCGGCTCGGCTGGGCGGGCGCCGAGGCGACCGTCGCCATCGGCGTCAGCCGCCTCGGCCACACGGCCGCCTGGACCGGCCGGGTCGGCGACGACGCGGCGGGCGCGATGGTCCTCTCCGGCCTCCGCGCCGAGGGCGTCGACGTCTCCGCCGCCCGTACGGACGCGGGGGCGCCCACCGGCCTGATGCTCCGCGAGCGCCGCACCGCCGACCGGCTCCGCGTCAGCTACTACCGGGCCGGGCTCGCCGGATCCCGCCTCGCGCCCGAGGACCTCGACGAGGAGCAGATCAGCGGCGCGCGGGTGCTCCATGTCACGGGCATCACCCCGGCGTTGAGCGCCACCGCGCGCGCCGCGGTCGAACGCGCCGTCACGGTCGCCCGCGCCGCGGGGGTCACCGTCTCCTTCGACGTCAACCACCGCGAACGCCTCTGGAGCCGCGCCGACGCCGCACGGGCGCTGTCCGGTCTCCTCCCGTACGCCGACATCGTCTTCGCCGGACCCGAGGAGGCCTCCCTCTTCGTGCCCGAGGAGACACCGGAGCGGATGGCCCGTGCCCTCACCCGGCTCGGACCGGGTCAGGCCGTGCTGAAACTCGGCGCGCAGGGAGCCCTCGTCGCCACCGGCGACGACGCGCTCCACGTCCGGCACGCCGTCCCCGTCAGCGCCGTCGACCCCGTCGGCGCGGGTGACGCCTTCGTCTCCGGCTACCTCGCGGCCGTCCTCGACGGCTCCCCGGTCGAGGAGTGCCTGCACCTCGCCGCGCTCTGCGGGGCCTTCGCCGTCTCGGTCCCCGGCGACTGGGAAGGCCTCCCGCGCCGAGCCGAACTCGGCCTGCTCACGGCCCAGGACATCAGCCGCTGACCCGCCGGGACGCCACTCCGCCGGACACCGCCCCGCCCGACACCGCCCTGCCGGACACCCCCCGCCGGACACCGCCCCGCCCGGCGCCACGCCGCCGGGCCCGTACCCCGGGCGGCGAGGGCGCCCTCCCTCCCGTATCCGCACCCGGAAACACCAGGAACCCACTGCCATGAACCGTTTCTCCGGACAGACCGCCGTCGTCACCGGCGCGGCCTCCGGCATCGGGGCGGCCAGCGCCGCCCGGCTCGCCGCCGAGGGCGCGTCCGTGATCGTCTCCGACATCGCCGACGCGGCCGGCGAAGCCGTCGCCGCCGCGATCCGCGCCGACGGGGGCCAGGCCGCCTTCGTGCACTGCGACGTCGCCTCCGAGGAGGACTGGACCGCCCTGTGCGCCGAGACCCACGCCCGCTTCGGCCCGGTGAGCATCTTCCACAGCAACGCCTTCATCCACACCTCGGCCGCCGCCCACGAACTCCCCGTCGCCCTCTGGGACCGGGAGATGGCCATCAACCTGCGGGCCCTGTACCTCGCCACCCGCACATTCCTCGACGACCTGCGCGCCGAGCGCGGCAGCCTCGTCGCCACCTCCAGCGTGCACGCCGACTTCGGGCTTCCCGGTTACGCCGCGTACGCCGCCGCCAAGGGCGGCATGTGCGCCCTGGTCCGCCAGCTGGCCGTCGAGTACGGGCCCGACGTGCGCTTCAACTCCGTCCTGCCGGGCCCCATCCTCACCGAGGTCTGGAACGACGTCGACGAGGAAGGACGCCGGCTCTCCGCCGAAGCCACCGCCCTCGCGCGGCTCGGCCGTCCCGAGGAGGTCGCCGCCGCGGTCGCCTTCCTCGCCTCCGCCGACGCCGCCTACATCACCGGAACCAACCTGGTCGTCGACGGCGGCTGGACCGTGAAGAAGGACTCCAAGTGAAGATCACCTCCCTGCGCACCTACCTCGTCGCCCCGCGCTGGTGCTTCCTGCGCATCGACACCGACGAAGGCATCACCGGCTGGGGCGAGCCCGTCGTCGAGGGCCGCGCCCACACCGTGGCCGCCGCCGTCGAGGAGCTCTCCGACTACCTCATCGGGCAGGACCCGATGAAGATCGAGGACCACTGGCAGGTCCTCACCAAGGGCGGCTTCTACCGGGGCGGCCCGATCCTCTCCAGCGCCATCGCCGGCATCGACCAGGCCCTGTGGGACATCACCGGCAAGGCCCTCGGCGTCCCCGTCTGGCAGCTGCTCGGCGGCAACGTCCGCGACCGCGCGCGCGTGTACAGCTGGATCGGCGGCGACCGCCCCGACGAGGTCGCCTCCGAGGCCCTGGCCCGCAAGAACGAGGGCTTCACCGCGATCAAGATGAACGCCTCGGCGCAGCTGCGGCTCATCGACACCCCCGCCGCCACGCAGGCCATCGTGGACCGGGTCGCCTCGATCCGCGAGGCCGTCGGCGACGAGTTCGACATCGCCATCGACTTCCACGGCCGGCTCACCGCCCCCATGGCGCGCCGGGTGCTGCCGCTCCTGGAGCCGTACCTGCCCTTCTTCGTGGAGGAGCCGGTCGTCCCGGAGATGAGCGACCACATCGGCGACATCGTCCGCTCCACCTCCATCCCGATCGCGACCGGCGAACGCCTCTACTCCCGCTGGGACTTCAAGAAGGTTCTCGACCAGGGCATCGCGGTCGCGCAGCCGGACCTCTCGCACGCCGGCGGCATCTCGGAGGTGCGCAGGATCGCCGCGATGGCGGAGGCGTACGACGTCTCCCTCGCCCCGCACTGCCCGCTGGGTCCGATCGCGCTCGCCTCCTGCCTCCAGGTCGGCTTCGCCGCGCCGAACCTGCTGATCCAGGAGCAGAGCCTCGGCATCCACTACAACACCGGCTCCGACCTGCTCGACTACCTGGTCGACCCCTCGGTCTTCCGGTACGAGGACGGGCACGTGGGCCTGCCCACCGGACCGGGTCTCGGCATCGAGGTCGACGAGAAGGCGGTCGAGCGGGCGGCCGAGGTGGGGCACCGCTGGCGCAACCCGGCCTGGCGCCGGGACGACGGCTCGCTCGCCGAGTGGTAGTCACGACGTGGGGAAGGGGGCGGGCTCGGTCACGAGCCCGCCCCGCCCCCTTCCCATGGTGCGGCGATCAGCGAGGTGCGCCGATCAGAGCTGATCTGCGGTGATCAGCGGTGGGCGAGCCAGCTCGCCGCCGGCAGCAGCTTGCTGTCGTAGTCGAACAGGGCCTGGTTCTCCCAGCCGTTGCCGGAGGAGGGGTCGGCCGGGTCCCAGCCGTTGCCCGTGACGGCGGTCCAGGTCGGCTCCCAGTACACGACCCCGAGGCCGCGGCCGTTCGGAACGGCCTCGACGACGTTCATGATGTCCCGCAGCCAGGCCGACTGCCCGGCCGGGCTCGCCGGGTAGCCGGAGACCAGCTCGGACGACAGGTCGATGATGTTCTCGTGCGCGTCCTCGCTGTCCAGCCGGAACGGGTACGCCGTCTCCACGACGAGGACCTTCTTGCCGTAACGGGCCGAGATGTCGTCCAGGTTGGTCTGGAGCGAGGACAGGGCGCCGTGCCAGTAGCCGTAGAAGGAGAGCGCGATCACGTCGTAACTCACGCCCTGCGCCTTCGCGTTGTCGAACCACGTGCGGTACAGGGCGTTGTCGCCGCCGTGCGCGAGGTGCAGCGCGATCTGTGTGCCGGAGGAGACCGCCTTGGCGGCCGAGATCCCGGAGTTGAGCAGCCCCGCGAGCTGGGACCAGTTGCTCGTCGAGCCCTCGGGCCAGAGCATGCCGGTGTTGATCTCGTTGCCGATCTGGACCATGTCGGCCGTGGTGCCCTGCGCCTTGAGGGCGTTCAGGACGTCGTACGTGTGGTTGTACACGTCGGTCCTGAGCTGCGCGTACGAGTGGCCCTGCCAGGCGGCGGGCTTCGTCTGGGCGCCCGGGTCGGCCCAGATGTCGGAGTAGTGGAAGTCGACGAGCAGCTTCATGCCCTGGGCCTTGATCCGCTGGGCGGTGGCGAGGACGCGGGCCTTGTCGTTGTAGCCGTCGGCCGGGTTCACCCACACCTTGAGGCGGCCGTAGGTGGCGCCCGCGTTCTTCAGGATCGCGACCGGGTCACCGGTGACGCCGGCGGCGGTGCGGTACGTACCGTCGAGGTCCTGGCTCTTCTTGAGCGTGGAGAGGTCGACGCCCTTCACGGTGAGACCGGTGGACCCGGAGGTGAAGGTGAGATCGTCGACGTTCAGCCAATTACCGGCCTTGGCATCCGAGTTGACGCTGACCGTGCAGGCGCCGCCGGTCACCTTGACCGAGGTGACGAGCCGTATCCAGGCACCGTTCGAGGTCACGGGCAGGTCGGTGCGCTGTTCGGCGGAGCCGCAGTTGCGCAGGGCCAGATAGGCCGCGTTCTGGCCGCCGCCCGAGCGCACCCAGGCGCTCAGCGTGTACGTGCCGTCGGTGAGCCCGGAGAGGTACTGGTACGTCTCCACCTTGTACGCGGCGGAGGACCAGTGGGTGAGGCGGTAGCCGCCGCTGTGGCCTCCGGCCTCGGTGAACGAGGCGGCGATCTGGCCGGCCGCCGAGTAGGTGGACCAGCCGGCCGGGGTGGCGGTCCCGGCGGCGCCGGTCTCGAACCCGGCGTTGGTGAGCGTGGCGGCGGCCTCGGCCCGCGTGGCCGCGGGCAGCGGGGTCAGGAGCAGGGCGGCGAGCGCCGCGGCGACGGCCGCGGCACGAAGCCGGAAGCGGCTTCTGGTGGTGGGGTGCGTGGTGGGGTGCATCGTCGAGTCCCTTCGACGGCGGCGGATATGAACAGTGGTGCGGTTCCTCACGGGTGGTGCGGGTGGCGCGGGTCATGCGGTGGTGCGGGTGGTGCTGCTCGCCCGGGGGCGGCGCTGCGTGCGCAGCCGCCCCCGGGGAGTTCGGGGACCCGGCGGGGCCGGGTGGGGGAGGCGCCCTACCGACCGGGCGCGGTCGGCACGGCACCGGCTGGGCGGTGACGTGCGTGGTCGGCACGGCACCCGGCGGCAGGGTTCGGCGGCGTCAGCCGTCCAGGCGTACGACCCTGGTGGCGCCGGCCGGGACGGTGAGCTTGCCCGCCGTCGGCGCGCCGTCGGCGAGGAGTTCCGTGCCCGTGCCGTCCAGCGGCACCTCGACCTCCTCGCCGGAGTGGTTCAGGACGAAGACGTACTCCGCGCCGCCCTCCCCGGCGCGGCGCACGACCTCGACGTCACGCGGCAGCGCGGTGCGCGGGGCGACCCCGGCGTCCTCGCAGGCGGCGGCGACGATCGCGTCGAGCGAGGCCGCGTCGAGCCGGGTGGAGACGTACCAGGCGGTGCCCCGGCCGAGCCGGTGCCGGGTGACGGCGGGGCCGCCGGCGGCCGGCCCGTCCGCGTACGTCCACACGGTCTCGGCGCCGCGGGGCCGGACGAACTCCGTCCACACGTCGCCGGTGAGCGTGGCGCCGTCCGGCCCCGCGATCCGTACGCGCTGGTCGTCGAGGAGCGGGGACCACTCCTCCACGGTGAGGCCGAGCACGTCCCGCAGGGCGCCGGGGTAGGCGCCGGGGTGGACGGCGTCGTGCTCGTCGACGATTCCGGAGAAGTACGAGACGACGAGGGTGCCGCCGTTCTCGACGTACTCGCGGAGGTTCTGGCCGGCGGCCTCGGTGGTGAGGTAGAGCGCGGGGACGACGACCAGCGGGTAGGCCGAGAGGTCGGACTCGGGGTGGGCGAAGTCGACGGTGAGGTGCCGGTCGTAGAGGGTCTCGTAGAAGCTGTCGGCGCGCTCGCGGGCGTCGTGGGCCGCGTTGGGGCGCCATTCCAGGTTCTGCGCCCACCAGGAGTGCCAGTCCCAGAGCACGGCGACGTCGGCGACGGTCCGGGTGCCGCGTACCTCGGCGAGTGCGTCGAGGTCGGCTCCGAGGGCGACGACCTCACGCCAGATCCGGGTGTCGGCGCCGCCGTGCGGGACCATCGCGGAGTGGAACTTCTCGGCGCCGCGCCGGGACTGGCGCCACTGGAAGAACATGGCGCCCTCGGAGCCGCGGGCGACATGGGCGAGGGAGTTGCGGGCCATCTCGCCGGGGCGCTTGGCCGGGTTGCGGGCCTGCCAGTTCACCCCGGAGGTGGAGTGCTCGAGGAGCAGCCAGGGGGCGCCGCCGGCGACGGAGCGGGTGAGGTCGGCGGCCATGGCGAGGTTGACGTGGGTGCGCCGGCCGTCGGTGATGAGGTAGTGGTCGTTGGTGACGAGGTCGACCTCGCGGCCCCAGGCCCAGTAGTCGAGGGAGTCGCACTGGCTGAGGGCGGTCATGAAGTTGGTGGTGACGGGGAGGCCGGGCGCGAGATCGTGGAGGATGTCCCGTTCCGTCCGGAAGTTCTCGCGGATGGTGGCGTCGGCGAAGCGGCGGTAGTCGAGCTGCTGCGCCGGGTTGCCGACGGTGGGGGTGAGCCTCGGCGGGTCGATCTCCTCGTACGAGCCGTACCGCTGGCCCCAGAAGGCGGTGCCCCAGGCCTCGTTGACGGCCTCCACCGAGCCGTACGTCTCGTGGAGCCAGCGGCGGAAGTGGGCGGCGCAGCTGTCGCAGTAGCAGGCGCTGACGGGGACGCCGTACTCGTTGTGGACGTGCCAGAGCGCGAGCGCGGGGTGGCTGCCGTAGCGGCGGGCCAGCTCGGTGGTGATGCCCGCGGCGGCCGTGCGGTAGGCGGTGGAGCTGTGGCAGATCGCCCCGCGTGAGCCGTACGAGTGGCGGAGGCCCTCGGCGGTGACGGGCAGGGCCTCCGGGTGGGCGCGGTAGAACCAGGCGGGCGGCGCCACGGTCGGCGTGCCGAGGTCGACCCGGACGCCGTGCTCGTGGAGCAGATCGAGGAGCCGGTCGAGCCAGCCGAAGTCGTAACGGCCCGGCTCCGGTTCGAGGAGGGCCCAGGAGAAGATCCCGACGCTCACCATGGTGACGCCGGCCTCACGCATGAGCCGGACGTCCTCCTGCCAGACGCTTTCCGGCCATTGTTCGGGGTTGTAATCCCCGCCGAACGCGAGCCGGTGCAGGCCCTTGGGAGTGGTCTGCGGCATGAGTCTCTCCTGAAACGTCGAACGAGGGAAGCCTAGTGTGCTGGGAACGTGCACACACCCGGTCTCGATGTGGCAACGCAACATAAGCGCACAGGAACAACCATTGACAAGTGTCCGGAACGTTTCTCTACTGTGAACGCTCACAGATGCATGGCCGGCCTCTCCGTCTGCGAGAGAGGCCCCTTTCGGTCAGGGAGAAGTACCCCATGCCCCACATCACGCGCCGCAGCCTCGCCGCCGCCACCGCCGTCCTCCTCGGCGCCACCGCGCTCACCGCCTGTGGATCCTCCGACTCCGGCGACAAGGCCGGCGCCGGGTCCGACCCGGTCGAGCTCACCTACTGGGCCTGGGCGCCCGGCATGGACAAGGTCGCGGCCCTCTGGAACGCCGAGCACCCCGACATCCAGGTCACGGTGCAGAAGCAGGCCTCCGGGGACGACCTCGTCACCAAGATCATCACCGCGGCGAAGGCCCACAAGGCCCCCGACCTGGTCCAGGCCGAGTACCAGGCCCTGCCGACCCTCGTCAGCAACGACGCCCTCGCCGACATCGCCCGCGAGACCCAGGGCGCCAAGGACAAGTTCGCCCCCGGCATCTGGCAGCAGACCACCTTCGGCAGCGAGGCCGTCTACGCCCTGCCGCAGGACTCCGGGCCGCTGATGTTCTTCTACCGCGAGGACCTCTTCAAGCAGTACGGCCTGACCGTCCCCACCACCTGGGACGAGTTCGCCGAGACCGCCCGCGAACTGAAGAAGAAGGCGCCGAAGAAGTCCCTCACCACCTTCTCCGCCAACGACTCGGGCCTCTTCGCCGGCCTCTCCCAGCAGGCCGGCGCCAAGTGGTGGACCTTCGAGGGCGACACCTGGAAGGTCGGCATCGACGACGCCGCCACCAAGAAGGTCACCGACTTCTGGGGCGGCCTGGTCGCCGAGGGCGCCGTCGACAACCAGCCGATGTACACCCCCGCCTGGAACAAGGCCCTCAACACCGGCGAGCAGATCGCCTGGGTCAGCGCCGTCTGGGCCCCCGGCACCCTGACCACCGCCGCCCCGGACACCAAGGGCAAGTGGGCCATGGCCCCCCTCCCGCAGTGGACCAAGGGCGACAACGTCACCGGCAGTTGGGGCGGCTCCTCCACCGCCGTCACCACCGACTCGAAGTACAAGGAAGCCGCCGCCCGGTTCGCCACCTGGCTGAACACCGACCCGAAGGCCCTCGCCGCCCTCGTCAAGGAGAGCGGCGTCTACCCGGCGGCCACCGCCGCCCAGACCAGCGGCGCCCTCGCCAAGGCCCCCGACTACTTCGCCAACCAGCCCGACTTCTACACCAGCGCCGCCGCGATCGCGAAGACCACCGCACCGGCCGCCTGGGGCCCCAACGTGAACGTCGCCTACACCTCCTTCAAGGACCAGTTCGGCAAGGCCGCCAAGGCGAAGAAGGGCTTCCCGGAGGCCCTGACCGCGATGCAGGGCGCCACCGTCGCGGACCTGCAGAAGCAGGGCTTCGAGGTCGCCAAGTGACGCAGCCCCCCAAGGGCGCGCGCCGGTCGTACGGGGTCAAGGCGGCCCCGTACGGCTTCCTCCTCCCCGCCGCCGTCCTCTTCGCCCTCTTCTTCGCCCTCCCCATCGGCTACGCCGTCTGGCTCAGCTTCCACAAGGTCGAGATCAAGGGACTCGGCCTCGGCAAGGGCGCCAAGTCCGAGGTCTGGGCCGGCCTGGAGAACTACGCCTCCGCCCTCTCCGACTCCGAACTCCTCGCGAGCGCCCTCCGCGTCCTCGGCTACGGCGCCATCGTCGTGCCCGTCATGCTCGGCCTCGCCCTCTTCTTCGCGCTCCTGCTCGACTCCGAGCGCGTCCGGGCCCGCTCCTTCGCGCGGCTCGCGATCTTCCTCCCGTACGCCGTCCCCGGCGTCATCGCGGCCGTCCTCTGGGGCTTCCTCTACCTCCCCGACGTCAGCCCCTTCCACTACCTCCTCGACAAGGCCGGCCTCCCGCAGCCCGACCTCATGGACGGCGGACCGCTCTACCTGGCGATGTCCAACATCGCGATCTGGGGTGGCACCGGCTTCAACATGATCGTCATCTACACCGCGCTGCGCTCCCTGCCCGCCGAGGTGTTCGAGGCGGCCAAGCTCGACGGCTGCTCGGAGCTCCAGATCGCGCTCCGCATCAAGATCCCGATGGTGGTGCCCTCGCTGGTGCTCACCTTCTTCTTCTCGATCATCGCGACCCTCCAGGTCTTCAACGAGCCCATGACGCTCAAGCCGCTCACCAACGGCATCCCGTCCACCTGGAGCCCGCTGATGAAGGTCTACAGCGACGCCTTCACCGGCGGGAACATCTACGCCGCCTCGGCCACCGCCGTCGTGCTCGCCCTCGCCACCTTCGCGCTCTCCTTCGCCCTCCTCAGGATCTCCAACCGCCGCACCACGCAAGGAACCACCCGATGACCGGGCTCGCCTCCCCGCCGCTGCGCAAGAAAGCCCCCGCCGCCGGGTCCACCCCCGGCACCTCCCAGGGCCCCCCGCGCCCCCGCCGCACCGCCCTGCTGCCGACGGCCGCGCTCGTCCTCGGCGCCCTCTACTGCCTGCTGCCCGTCGCCTGGGTCCTCGTCGCCGCCACCAAGGCCGACGACGAGCTCTTCTCCACCTTCACCTTCCTGCCCGGCAGCGGCTTCGCCGACAACGTCGGTGACCTCACCGGATACCGCGACGGCATCTACTGGCGCTGGATGGGCAACTCGGTGGTCTACGCCGGTCTCGGCGCCATCCTGTCCACCGTGGTCTCCGCCTTCGCCGGCTACGCCCTCGCCGTCTACCGATTCCGCGGCCGCGAGGCGTTCTTCAACATCATGCTGGCGGGCGTCCTCATGCCCCCGGTCATCCTCGCCATCCCGCAGTACCTGCTGATGGCAGAGGCCGACCTGACGGACACGTACGCCTCGGTGATGCTGCCGCTGGTCCTCTCCCCGTACGGCGTCTACCTCGGCCGCATCTACGCCCAGGCCGCCATCCCCATGGAACTCGTCGAGGCCGGCCGCATGGACGGCGCCGGCGAGTGGAGGATCTTCCTCAGGATCGGCGTCCCGATGATGTCCCCGGGCCTGGTGACGATCTTCCTCTTCCAGTTCGTCGCCATCTGGAACAACTTCCTGCTGCCCTTCATCATGCTCGGCGACGACGAGAAGTTCCCCATGACCGTGGGCCTGTTCACCCTCCTCAAGCAGGGTGCCAGCCAGCCCGCGCTCTACACCCTGGTCATCACGGGCGCGCTGCTCGCCATCGCCCCGCTCATCGCGCTCTTCCTCGTCATCCAGCGCTTCTGGAGCCTCGATCTGCTCTCCGGCGCCGTAAAGTCCTGAGCACAGGGGATCGAGGAGAAACACACAGCATGAGCACAGCAGCGAGCAGGCGCCGCCCGGCGACCATCCACGACGTGGCCCGCGAGGCCGGCGTCTCGCGCGGCACCGTCTCCCGTGTCCTCAACGGCGGCCACTACGTCAGCCCGACGGCGAAGGCGGCCGTCGACGCCGCGATCCGAAGAACGGGATACGTCGTCAACCGGCACGCCCGCTCGCTGATCACCGGCAAGTCCGACTCCGTCGCCTTCCTCCTCACCGAGCCGCAGGAGCGCTTCTTCGAGGACCCCAACTTCAACGTGCTGCTCCGCGCCTGCACCCAGGCGCTCGCGGCCCAGGACATCCCGCTGCTCCTGATGATCGCGGGCACCGAGGACGAGCGCCGCCGCAACCTCCGCTACATCGAGGCCGGTCACGTCGACGGAGTCCTCCTCGTCTCCAGCCACTCCGGCGACCCCGTGGTGGCCCGGCTGCACGAGGCCGGCGTGCCCGTCGTCGCCTGCGGCAAACCGCTCGGCCAGACCGCCAAGATCGGCTACGTCGCGGCCGACGACCGCGACGGCGCCCGCGACATGGTCCGTCATCTGTACGCGTCCGGGCGGCGGCGGATCGCCACCGTCACCGGACCGCTCGACACCCCCGGCGGGGTGGAGCGCCTCGCCGGCTACCGCGAGACGCTCGCCGAGTGCGGACTGCCCGTCGACGAGACGCTGATCGCCGCCGGCGACTACAGCAGGGCCAGCGGCGAGGACGCGGCCCGCGCCCTCCTGGAGCACGCCCCGGACATCGACGCCGTGTTCGTCGCCTCCGACCTGATGGCGCAGGGCGTCCTCGACGCGCTCGCCCGCGCGGACCGCAGGGTCCCCGAGGACATCGCCGTGGGCGGCTTCGACGACTCCCCGGCCGCCCTCTCCTCCCGCCCCTCGCTCACCACCATCCGCCAACCCTGGGACCGGATCAGCGCCGAGATGGTGCGGATGCTCCTGGGCCGGATAGCGGGCGAGGACCCGTCGGCGGTGATCCTGCCGACGGAACTCGTCCGCCGCGACTCGGCCTAGGGCCACCCGGCCCGCGCGCCCACCGTGCCGCGCGGGCCGCGCGCCGACGGTTCACCGACCGTCGAAGAGGTGCGCCAGAGTCGTGGGGGCGAGACGGAACGCGTCGAAGTCGACGCGGCAGCCCTCGCCGACGGGTGACTGCGCCACGATGCCGACCCGTACGGCACGGACGCCGCCCAGGTCGAACTGCCGCACCAGGCGCCAGAAGCCGCCGTCCTCCGACACGTGGAAGGCGAAACCCTCCCCGACCCGGCTGATACGCAGCCACAGCGCGTCCCCCGTCACGGGGCCGGCGAGCGCGTCGTCGGACCGGCCGCGCGTCACGACCGAGTAGACGCTCGGAACGCCGTCGTGCGCCTGCTCGAAGGTGAGCTTGCCCCAGTGGTCGTCGTCCGCCCACACGACGAGCGCACCCGCGTCCCAGGCGGACCGGAACCCGACACGGAGCCGCGCCGAGAGCTGCCAGTCGCCTTCCGGCGGATGGGTCAGGGCCACGGCGGCGTCACGTCGGACGTCCCCACCGACCGGGTCGGTGAAGACGTCCGTACGCGGGGCGGCCGTGACCGACAGGACACCTTCGGAGAGGGACCACGCCTCGGGGGCGGTCAGCCACTCCATGGCGAGCGGGAGCGAGATCTCGTCGTTCATAGCGCAATGATCGCGAGCGGATCGACGGCCCGCTACGGGTCCGGACAAAGATCCACGAACCGGTACGAAAGTCCAAGCCGCCGTTCTCCGCTCCGACCGGACTTCGATGGCGGGTGCCGTGGACACCTCCTCACCCCCGCCGCCGTCGTCCTCGACGGCGGTTATCCGCCTGACGGGGCCTCAGCGGCAGGCGCCCGGCCGACGGGCGCCTCTCCGGCGGGGTCCGCCGGGGGCCCGACGAACGGCCGGGTCAGATGGGCCGTCGCGAGGACCGCCCCGCTGTCGGCGGCGCGGGCGAGTAGTTCCTCGCGGGAGGCGCGGGCGGTGGCCGGGTCGCGTTCGTGGGCGTAGGCCACGCCCGGGGCGGCGAGTTGGACGGCGTGCACGAGGAGGTCGCCGGTGACCAGGACGTCCCGGCCGTCCGGCCGTTCGACCAGGACGGACTGGTGACCCGGGGTGTGCCCGGGGGTCGGCAGCAGCGTGACACCGGGGCGCAGCCGGTGCCTCCCCTCGACCTCGTGCAGCTGTCCGTGCTGCCGCTCTGCGTCATGGGGGCGACTCTGTCACCAGGAGGCCGTGCGCGCCCAGGGGTTCGAGAGCACCCGGAGGGCCGCGCCCGACCAGGAGATCGCGCGCTCTCATCCCCCTCTCACGCGGGCCTTATCCCGTCATCACACGCCGCCCCTAGCTTCACGCCCATGTTCTTCACCTACCTCCGGCGCGAACTGCGCCGCCGCAGAAGGGCGGCGCTCGTCGTCGCCTCCGGGCTCGCGCTCGGGATCGCGCTGGTCATCGTCGTCAACTCCGTCTCCTCCGGCATGAACCGGGCCCAGGGCAAGGTCCTTGAATCGCTTTACGGGCTCGGTACGGACCTGACGGTGACCAAGGCGCAGGAACGGCCCGAGGAGGGTGCGCGGGCGCAGCGGCCCCGGTTCGAGTTCCAGGGCAAGGAGGACGGCGAGGAGCAGAGCAGTGACCGGCTGATGGTCCAGGGCTTCCAGACCCTCGCGGACTCGACCGTCGCCACGGTCGGCCGACAGCCCGGCGTCGACCGGGCGGTGGGCGGGCTCAGCCTCGTCAACCTGAAGATCAACGGCGAGTTCGAGCGGGGCCGGATCCAGCGCGGCCAGCCCCAGCCGGCCCAGCCGGGCGACGAAGCCGGCGGCAGCGGCGGCGGCTCCGGGCCCGGCGACACCGTCACCGGCGGCGGCGCGGCCTTCGACGTCGACTCCTTCACCCTCTACGGCACCGACGTCACCGCGCCCGACCTCGGCCCCCTCACCACCTCCACGGTCTCCCAGGGCCGTACCTTCAAGACCACCGAGACCGACGCGAAGGTCGCCGTCCTCGACAGCGCCTACGCCCAACAGCAGGGGCTCGCCGTCGGCGGCGAACTGACCGTCAAGGGCGTGAAGTTCGAGATCGTCGGCATCGCGACCGCCGACCGTGGCCAGTCCGCCGCCCAGGTCTACCTGCCGCTGAAGCAGGCGCAGACGCTCTCCGCCTCCGCGGCGAAGATCACCACGATCTATGTGAAGGCGACCGACTCGACCCGGATCGACGCGGTCAAGGCCGCCATCCAGAAGAACGTCACCGGCACCACCGTCACCACCTCGGCCGACCTCGCGCAGACGGTCTCCGGCTCGCTCGACACCGCCTCCGACCTCGCCTCGAACGTCGGCAGGTGGCTCTCGTACGCCGTGCTGCTCGCCGCCGTCCTCGTCGCGGGACTGCTCACCTCCTCCGCCGTCACCCGGCGGGTCCGCGAGTTCGGCACGCTCAAGGCACTCGGCTGGACGAGCGGCCGGGTCACCCGACAGGTGGTCGGCGAGGCCCTCGTCAACGGTGTCATCGGCGGCGCCCTCGGCATCGCGGTCGGCCTGGCCGGAGCGTACGCCGTGACCGTCGCGGGCCCGACCCTCTCCGCGGAACTCGGCGCCGGCGGAGGCGCGTTCGGCGGTGGCGGTCGTGGCGGCGTGATCTTCGGCGGCGGTCCCGCCGGCACCGCAGCCGGCAAGACCGTCGACATCGCCCTCACCGCCCCGGTCTCCCTCACCACCGTGGGCCTCGCCGTCCTCCTCGCCCTCGGCGGCGGCCTCGTCGCGGGCGCCTTCGGCGCCTGGCGCGCCTCACGCCTCCGCCCGGCCGACGCCCTGCGCCGCGTCGCGTAGCCACCCGGCCGCCCAACTCACCCACGTACCACAGGAGTCACACCGTGTACGAACTCATCGGCGTCACCAAGCAGTACCGGCGGGGGCAGACGAGAGTCGACGCGCTCGCCGGGATCGACCTCACCCTCGCCCAGGGGGACCGGCTGGTCATCCAGGGTCCCACGGGCGGCGGCAAGTCCACCCTCCTCCAGATGCTCGGCGGCCTCGACCGTCCCACCTCCGGCCGGGTCCTGCTCGACGGAACCGACCTCGCGGCGCTCTCCGAGCGCCGGCTGACGGCCGTACGCGGCCAGAACATCGGCTTCGTCTTCCAGAGCTTCAACCTCATCCCCACCCTCACCGCCCAGGAGAACGTGGAGACCGCGCTCGTCCCGCTCGGCATCCGTCCGTCCGAGCGCCGCGGGCGCGCCGCGGAGGCCCTGGAGTCGGTCGGCCTCGGCGAACGCCTCGGCCATCTGCCCTCCGAGCTCTCCGGCGGCCAGCAGCAGCGCGTGGCGATCGCCCGCGCCCTGGTGAAGCGACCGAAGGTGCTGCTCGCCGACGAACCCACCGGAAACCTCGACGAGTCGATGCGCGACGAGATCGTCGACCTGCTCGAAGGGCTCTGGAAGGAGCAGGGTCTGACCTTCGTCATGGTGACCCACGACAGCGCCATCGCCCGCCGGGCGCCCCGCCTCGCCACGATCCGCAAGGGCCGGATCACGCTCAAGGAGAACCGCCTGGCGGAGAGCGGCCCGCCGCAGAGCCGCCCGCCGGAGAGCCGCCCGGCGGCGTCGCCGGACCCGGTCGAGGCCTGACCGACCGCCGGGACCGGGGGCCGTTGTCAGTGGGTGCCCCTACCGTTTTCACCATGACGACGACGACCTATCTGGAGCTGTCGCAGGACAGCGGCGGTGCCCACAAGTTCTACGAAGTGACCGTGGACGACCTGGCGGTGTCGGTCCGTTACGGCCGGATCGGCTCCGCGGGCCAGACGCAGCACTCCACGTTCCCGACGCAGGCGAAGGCGCAGGCCGCCGCGGCGCGGAAGCTGGGCGAGAAGGTCCGCAAGGGATACGCGCCGGCCGTGCGCGGCCAGCGCGCCGCCCGCTCCGTGACGCGCCGTGAGGTGACCTCCGCGCCGTCCACCGCGCGCGCCGTCGCCCCCGTGCTCTGGCGCTTCAGGACCGGGTCGGCCGCCTTCGGCATCCACGTCGACGAGGAGCGCTGCTGGGTCGGCAACCAGGCGGGGGACGTCTTCACGCTCGACCGCTCCGGCGAGGTGCAGGCCCGGTTCAGCCTGCCGGACGGCGTCAAGTGCCTGGTCGCCGACGACTTCTGGATCTACGCGGGCTGTGACGACGGCAAGGTGTACGACCTGTCGTCCAAGCTGCCCTTCGCCGCGTACGACATCGCCACCGACGTCGACATCTTCTGGCTCGACATCCATGAGGGCGTCCTGCACGTCGCCGACCGCTCGGGCCGGCTCACCGTCATCGACCACGAGGACGAGCACCAGTGGGCGCGCGGCGGCCAGGGCGAGCAGGCCTGGATGGTCCGCGCCGACGGCGATGCCGTCTACTACGGGGACAGCCGGGGCGTCGCCGCCCACGCGCCGGACGGCGGCGGCGAACTGTGGCACACGGCCACCGAGGGCGGGGTCCTCTTCGGCTGGCAGGAGGACACCGCGGTCTACGCGGGCACGGCACGCAGGAAGGTCCAGCGGCTCGCGAAGAAGGACGGACGCGTCGAGGCGGTCTACGCCTGCGACAGCCCCGTGTACTCGTGTGCCACCTCGCCCGGCGGAAGGTTCGTCTTCGCCGCCGACTCGGCCTCCTCCGTCTACTGCTTCGCGGAGGACGGCACCCGGCTGTGGAAGCTGGGCACGGGAGGGGGTTCGGCGCTCTCCATGCAGTACCGCGACGAGCGGCTCTACCTGGTGACCACGGATGGTTCACTGGTGTGCGTGGACGCGAGCGAGGCGGCGATCGGGGCCGCCCAGGAGGGCACGGTGCCGGTCGCCCGGGACATCAAGCTCGCCGCCGCCCTGCCGGTGTACGAGCCGGCGACGACCGTGACCGCCGTGAGCACCGTCAGCGCCGCCCCGGCCGGCTCGATCGTCGTGGAGTGTGTGAACGAGTCGGGCAGGACCCGGGTGAGAGTCGTCTCCCAGGGCTACGACTCCGCGTGGAACGTGCAGTTCCCGAGGGCGATCCGGGAGCCCGGCGCGCGCTACGTGGTCGATGCCCTGCACACCGCGGCGGGTGGGTTCTACCGGGTCCGCGGCGACATCCGGCGGCTGCTGTGACGGCGGGGCCCGCGGGCGGCGGCACCTTCGACGCGGCCACCGGCGACGGACCGCCGCTGCCACCGGCCGACGCCGAGCAGCGGTCCCGGGAGATCCGGGCCGCCCTCGACGGGCTGCTCCAGATCAGGCGTCTCACCCTGCGCCAGGGCGGTGACCCGAGGGCGGTGCCCGCCGACTGGGAGCGCCGGCAGCCGGTCCGCGCCGTGGCCCTCGCGCTGGAGTACGGCGGCCTCGTCCCGTCGTCCATGGACGCCTCGGGAGCGAGGATCACCACCGGCTACCGGGTCCGCGAGGGGGACCGGCCGGGCACGGCCGTGGTGGAGTGGCTGGGCCCGGCGGGCTCGGGCGCCGCACAGGAGGAGGCGGCGGCCCTCGGCGCGTGCGTTCCGGCCCTGGCACGGCTCGGCTGGGAGGCCCTGCTCTACAAAGGGCCGCGCGGGCGGCGCTTCCTGGAGGTGGAACCGCTGGGGAGCTGAACCCGGAAAGGAACCGGGCGTCCGGCCTCAGGCGTCCGGCGTCGGCGTCAGGCGCTGGCGTCAGGCGATCGAGGCGGAGACGATCGCCGAGACCGCGATGTTGCACGAGGCGGTCACCCAGACCGCCGGGTGCGGCTCGGGGTCGACCAGGGTGGCACCCAGCTTCCCCGGCGTGACCAGGTCCACGACCAGGAACGCCACGGCCATCATCGCCAGGCCGAGGAGCCCGAAGGCGGCCGTCGAGACGAGGCCCTTGCCGAAGTCGTCGTACGTCGTCCAGATCGAGGTGAAGACGATGCCACCGATACCGAGGAGCGCCGAGCTCAGCAGCATGGCCGCGTTGCGATTGCGGTCCTCCCAGATCTGGCGCCCGAGCTTCCCGGGGGTCAGCAGGTCCACGAGCACGATGCCGAGGATCAGCAGGACCACGCCGAGGGCGCCGTAGGCGCCGGCCCGGCCGAGGCCGTTGACGATGTCGCTCATGGTGTGCCGGCTCCGCAAGGTCACGATCACGGGGGATCGGTGGTCAAGGACCGGCAAAATGTAGCGCACGCGTCAACAGCGCTCGCCGCCCGCCCGGGTATCGGGCGGACGGCGGGCGGGACGCGGGGCCGGGCGGACCGCCTCGTCAGGCTCCCGGCGGCAGGTGTTCGGCGCGCGAGCGCACCTGGAAGGCCGTCACGATCTCGACCGCGCCGACGGCGACGAGCCAGATGCCGCCGAGGAGCGCGAGCACCGCGGCGGACTCCAGCGGGGAGACGATGAGCACCACCCCGGCGAGCGCGTTGACGGCGCCCAGGAAGACCTGCCAGCCGCGCGCCGGCATCGCCGGATCGGAGGCCGCCGCCATGATCTGGGTGATGCCGCGGAACAGCCAGCCGATGCCGATCCAGAGAGCCAGCAGCAGGATCGACTGCATCGCTCCACGGAAGCAGAGCAGGCCGAGCAGGATCGACAGGGCGCCGCTGATGAAGGCCATGACCCGCGGCGCGGTGCTCGCGTGCGTACCGAAGGCCGCGACCAGCTGCATCACACCGCTGAACAGCAGGAAGAGGCCGAAGAGCACCCCGGCCACGAACAGCGAGGCGCCGGGCCAGACCAGCACGAGGACGCCGAGGACCAGCGCCGCGATTCCGGCCACGAGCAGCGCCTGCCAGGCGGCTCCGGCGAGCGCGCCCAGCGGGCCGGGCGGTACGTCCTGCTGTGGCGGGCGGTCATGAGTCTGTGTCATGGACGGTGTCCGTCCTTTCGTGGCGGTGGACTCGGCGGTCATGCGTAGCGCCCTCCCCACTAAACCCATAGTGAACAAATGCCGCAAAGCGTGACTCAAGCGGAGTATTCGCCCGGCATCACGGCAGGCGCGGACCGGAAAGGGCGACGACAGTGGAGACGTACGTGTCCGTCCTCCCCGCAATGGAGACACCCATGGGCCACCCCAACCGACGCGATCTCGGCCTCCTCGTGCTGAGGGTCGGCACCGGCGCCGTGCTCGCCGCACACGGCACCCAGAAACTCCTCGGCTGGTTCGGCGGCGGCGGGATCGAGGGCACCACCCAGGCAATGGAGGCCATGGGCTTCCGGCCCGGCCGGCAGAGCGCCGTCGCCGCCGGCCTCGGCGAGGCCGGCGGCGGAGCGCTGCTCGCCCTCGGCCTCGCCACCCCGGCGGCCGGCGCCGCGGCCGCCGGCGCCATGGCGGGTGCCGTCTCCGTCCACGCCCCGGCGGGCTTCTTCGCCCAGGGTGGCGGTTACGAGTACCCGGCGTTCCTCGGCTTCGTCGCCGCCGCGATCGGCGTCACGGGCGCCGGCCGGTACTCCGTCGACCACGCCTCCGGGCACGTCCTCGACCGCCCCTGGGTGGTGGCCGTCGCCTTCCTCGGCACCGCTCTCGCCGCCGCGGCCGTGGTCGGCCGCCGTGCCGAGGGCCAGGCCGCCGACGAGCCGGATCAGGAATTCGGGTAGCGGCACCGGCGCCCGGGGGCCCGCAACGCGTCCGCCGTGGGGGAGGGTTAGGCTCGCCGCAGAGGAAGGGACGGCCGCCGCGCATGAAGATCGATCTGACGGACACCGACTCCAGCAGGATCAACAAGGCGATTCTTCAAGGCCGCAGGGCCGTCGGCACGCCCGCCGTCGGCGCTGTGCTCACCCTTGTCGTCGTCACCGACGAGGAGAACGCCTACGACGCGGTCAGGGCCGCCAACGAAGCCTCCCGGGAGCACCCCTCCCGCACCCTCGTGGTCATCAAGCGCCACGCGCGCTCGCCACGCGAGCGACTCGTGACCCGGCTCGACGCCGAGGTCCGCCTCGGCTCCGACGCGGGTTCGGGCGAGACGGTCCTGCTCCGGTTCCACGGCGAACTCGCCGCCCGGGCCGACTCCGTGGTCCTGCCGCTGCTCCTGCCCGACGCGCCCGTCGTCATCTGGTGGCCCGTCGACGCCCCGGACGTGCCCTCCCGGGACCCGCTGGGCTCACTCGCGCAGCGCCGCATCACCGACATGTACGCGGTGGAGGATCCCCTCGCCGCCCTGGATGCCAGGGCGGCCTCCTACGCCCCCGGGGACACGGACCTCGCCTGGACCAGGCTCACCCCCTGGCGTTCGATGCTGGCCGCCGCGCTCGACCAGGCCCCGCTGACCGTGACCTCCGCCGCCGTCGAGAGCGAGGCGGAGAACCCGAGCGCGGAACTCCTCGCCCGCTGGTTCGAGGTCCGGCTCGGCGTTCCCGTCGACCGCGTCGTCACCGACGGCCCCGTCGTCACGGCCGTCCGCATGGGTACCGCGGACGGCGAGATCCGCATCGACCGGCCCGAGAGCCCGGTGGCCAGGCTCTCGGTCCCCGGCCAGCCCAGCCGGGTCCTCGCCCTCAAGGTGCGGACCACCGCCGAGCTGATCGCCGAGGAACTCCGCCGTCTCGACCCCGACGAGGCGTACGCGGCCGCACTGCGCGGCCGCGCCTGACACCGGCTTCTGCGGCGGCCGCGCGTGACACCGGCTTCTGCGGCGCCGCGAGCTGCTGCGGCACCTCGCGGTCAGCCGCGCAGCTTCCCCGGCAGCCAGCGGAGTTGGGCCGCCTGCTGGAAGACGCCGCCGCCCTCGTGGTCGTTGAAGTCGTACACCTCGATCGCCTTCTCGTCCCCGGCATACGCGTTGAAGGCCGCGAACACCGTCGACGGCGGGCACGTCAGGTCCTCCAGAGCCGTCGAGAACAGGGCCGGGGCCGTGGCGCGGGCCGTGAAGTGGACCCCGTCGAAATAGGCCAGCGTCTCCTGGACCTGCTCGACCCGGCCGCGGTGCATCTTCAGGTAGTTGCCTATCTCGCGGTACGGGGTGCGGTCCGTGACTGTCGTCGCGCGCGGGAAGTCGCACAGGAACGGCACGTCCGGCGCCACGGCGACCAGGTCCGGCACGAGCCCCGCCACGGCCAGCGTGATCCCGCCACCCTGGCTGACACCGGTCACCGCCGTACGGGCCGCGTCCACCAGCGGATGCGAGCGGGCGGCCTCCACGGCGCGGACGGCGTCGGTGAAGAGCCGCCGGTAGTAGTAGGTGTACGGGTCCTCGACGCCGCGCGTCATGAAGCCGGGGAACGCCGGCCCGCTGCCCACCGGGTCCGGGGTGTCACCGGTCGCCCAGCCGCTGCCCTGCCCGCGCGTGTCCATCACGAAGTGCGCGAACCCGGCCGAGGCCCAGAGCAGATGGGTGTGCGGAAGGCCGCGCCCACCGCCGTACCCCAGGAACTCCACCACGACCGGCAGCGGTTCGGTCGTGCCGGCGGGCAGGACGAACCATCCCTTGACCGGCTGCCCGTCGAAACCGGCGAAGGTGACGTCGAACGCCTCCACCGTGGAGAGCCCCGTCGGGACGGCCTCGAACCGTGCGCCGAGCTCGTGCCCGCGCGCCTCACGGAGGGTCTCCGCCCAGAAGGCGTCGAAGTCCTTGGGCTCCACGGACGCGCTCCGGTACGTGCGGAGTCGGTCGAGGGGCAGGTCGAACTGAGTCATGCGTACCGCCTGGTGAGTCGCCCGTTGAGGGAAGGTCGCGTTCGAAATCCCGACCGGTCACCCCGGCCTTCCCCACCTTAGTGGGCGTCGGCGTAAGTCCTGCGGGGGTTGATCATGCGGCAGTCGGGATTCGGGAACGCCGGGGTCAGCCGGGCAGTCTTGTGGCCGTAGGCCATCTTTGGTCAGTTGCCGGCTGTCAGTGCCTCGCGTGCGGCGGTGAGGATTTCGTCGGAGAGCGGGGTGCCGTTGGTGGCACGGGCCAGGACGAGGGCGCCGAGCATGGTGCACAGCCGGGTGATGCCGTCCTGGTCGTCGGTGGCGAGGTGCTGGGCGAAGTCGCGTACGCCCTGGGTGTAGACGCGGCGGGCCTCGCTTTCTCCGCCGTCGCGGGCCATGTCGGTGGCGAGTGCGGCGGCGGGGCACCCGTCTGCCGCGCTGTCGCGGTGCTCGGCGGAGAGGTAGGTGTCGATCAGCGCGCGCTGGGCGGCGTCGCGCTGCCCGGCGTACTGATCGAGTCCGTCCTTGTGGTGCTGGGCGAGTTCGCCGAACGCGTGGGTGGTGGCCTCGTCGATGAGTGCCTCCTTGGAGGCGAACTGCTTGTAGAAGCCGCCGTGGGTCAGGCCGGACGCCTTCATGAGATCGGCGACGCTGACGTGGCTGCCCTGCTCCCGAAAGAGCCGGGAGGCGGTTTCCACGACCCGTCGGCGGTTGTCCTGTGCTTGTGCCTGCGACACGCGGCCCATCAGCCACCCCTCTCGATTGGATGTCGATTGAAATCTATCCTGGACTGGATTTTAGATGTCAGCCATCATCTATTTTGCGGGCCGTACCGGGGCAAGCCCGGAGCGAGCGGAGACCCCGTCCCGGCGCGGGCGAGAAACGGAGACGACGATGAAGGCCTATCTGATCGAGAAGTACGGTGACCAGTCCGCGGTGCGCGCCGCCGAGATGCCCGAACCTGAGCCGGGTGCCGACGACGTCCTGGTCAAGATCCACGCGGCGAGCGTCAACCCGCTGGACTTCAAGATCCGCGATGGCGACTTCAAGATGATCCTGCCGTACCGTCTGCCCCTCGTCCTGGGCAACGACTTCGCCGGAGAGGTGGTCCGGGTCGGCTCGGCCGTCACCGGCTTCGCGGTGGGTGACGAGGTCTACGCCCGGCCCGACAAGGACCGCATCGGCACGTTCGCCGAACTCATCGCCGTTCACCAGGACGACCTGGCTCCCAAGCCGGCCACCCTCACCATGGCGGAGGCCGCCTCCCTTCCCCTGGTCGCCCTCACTTCCTGGCAGGCGCTGGTGGAGCGGGCACAGGTCCGGCCGGGCCAGAAGGTCCTGATCCACGCGGGCTCCGGCGGGGTGGGCACCATCGCCCTCCAGCTCGCCCGGCAGCTGGGCGCACACGTGGCCACCACCGCGAGCGCGGCCAACGCCGCTCTGGTCAAGGAACTCGGCGCCGACATCGTCGTCGACTACCGCACCCAGGACTTCGAGGAGGTCCTGGACGGCTACGACGTCGTCCTGGACACCCTCGGCGGCGAGACCCTGGAGAAGTCCCTGCGGGTCCTCAAGCCCGGCGGGAAGGTCATCAGCGTCGCCGGGCCGCCCGACGCGGACTTCGCCCGCGAGCTCGGCGCGAACCCGGTCCTGCGGCAGGTGATGAACGCCCTGAGCTTCAAGACCCGACGCCAAGCCAAGCGCCAGGGCGTGACCTACTCCTTCTTGTTCATGAAGGCCGGCGGAGACCAGCTGCGCGCACTCACCCGGCTCATCGACGCCGGAGAGATCCGCCCCGTCGTCGACCGCGTCTTCCCCTTCGACCAGACCCGCGAGGCCATGGAGTACGCCGAGAAGGGCCGCGCCAAGGCCGGCAAGGTCGTCATCGCGATGGCGTGAGGGCCAGACCCCCGCCCCGCCACCCGACCGACCGGCCCCGGGCAGCGAGAGCCCCGCCCCCACCACCCCTACCTTCCACACCCCCACAGGAACCGATCATGAGCGCACCGCGCAGTTACCCCACGCCCGCCCCGTCGTCGTACAAGCACGTGCCTACCCGTTCGGTGTCCGTGAACGGCGTCGACTTCGTCTACCGGCAGCTCGGCCCGGAAGGGGACGGCGTACCGCTGATCCTGCTCCACCACCTGGCCGCGGTCCTGGACAACTGGGATCCCCGCGTCATCGACGGACTCGCCGCCCGGCGCCGGGTGATCACCTTCGACAACCGCGGCGTCGGCGCGTCAGGCGGCTCCACCCCCGACACCATCGAGGCGATGGCCCACGACGCGGTGCTCTTCATTCGCGCCCTCGGCTTCGACCGGGTCGACCTGCTCGGCCTGTCGATGGGCGGCTTCATCGCCCAGGTCATCGCGGCCGAGGAACCGCAGCTGGTGCGCAGGGTCGTCCTCGCGGGCACGGGCCCCGCCGGAGGACCCGGCATCGACAAGGTCACGGCACTCACCCTCCAGGACACCCTGAAGGGTTTCCTGACCCGCAAGGACCCCAAGCAGTTCCTCTTCTTCACCGACACCGAGCACGGCCGACGCGAAGCACGCGCCTTCCTGGAACGCCTGAAGGAGCGCACGGACGACCGCGACAAAGCCATCTCGCCGACCTCGTTCCGTGCCCAGCTCAAGGCCATCCACCGATGGGGCCGACAGGCACCGGCCGACCTGTCCCGCATCCACCAGCCCGTCCTGGTGGCCAACGGCGAAAGCGACCGGATGGTGCCGAGCGAGAACACCCTCGACCTCGCGGCACGGCTGCCCCGAGGCGAACTCGTCCCGCTCTACCCGGACGCCGGACACGGCGGGATCTTCCAGTTCCACGACGCGTTCGTGGCCAGGGCCCACGAATTCCTCGAAGCGCGGCCCCACGCCTGACCCCCGTTTCGTCAGGGCTGCTGTCCCCGTCCGGCCGGACACCCCACGCCGCCGACGCCACGAGAACGCCGTCGGGCCGATCCCCATGGCATCCTCGGACGAACCGCCCACCCCGTGTCCGGACGTGGGTCTTCCTCGTCCTGCGCGGAGGGTCACCATGCTCATCAGCCATGCCGTACGTCACGAGGTCCTGACGGTGACCCTCCATCGCGACCTGGACGTCACCAACCGGGCCGCCGGCGCCCTCCAGATCCAGGCCCTGGTCCAGGCGCACCGGCCCGCCCGGGTGGTCATCGCCGTCCCCAGCGCCGACCCCACCCCCGCCACCCTCAGCACCCTCGCCCGCGCCCACCGCATGTGCACGAGCCTGGGCATCCCGCTCACCCTCAGCGGGGCGAGCAACCGCACCCGCCGCCTCCTGGGCGTGTCCGGCGAGTGAACCGCGCGCCGGCGCGCCGCTACGCCTCGCAGGCGAGGCCGGGCCCCGCCGCGCCGCTGCATCTCCCAGGCGAGGCCGCGCCCCGCCGCGCCGCTACGCCTTGCAGGCGAGTCGCCGGAGCGCCGCGCGCACAGCCGCATCGGGGGCGGGGCAGGCTGAGTGGCACGACAGCGCCCGGCGAGCGAGGAGACGAGGAGAGCGAGTCATGAAGAGCGAAGAGATCTGGGGCTACCGCACGGATTCCGGCTACGAGACGGGGACCGATCTGATCGGGTTCAAGGTCGAGGCCACCGACGGGAGCATCGGCAAGGTCGACGAGCACACCGACGAGGCGGGGACCGGCTACCTCGTCGTCGACACCGGCGTATGGATCTTCGGCAAGCACGTGCTGCTCCCCGCCAGCGTCATCCGGCGCGTCGACCGCGAAGACGAAACGGTCCACGTCGACCGCACGAAGGACCAGATCAAGGACGCGCCCGAGTTCGAGCGGGCGAAGCAGCCCCGCGACCCCGGCTATCTCGAGCAGTTCGCCAGGTACTACGGGATGCCGCACATGTAGCCCGGGTGCGGCCTCCGGACGCCGTTTTGCCGGACCGGCAACAGCGGTGGCGTGACCGCGGCCCGGTGGGCGACGGTGGGCCCATGACCGACGACATCGCAGCGGGATCGCCCGCGCACGACACCGCCCCGCCCGCCGACGGATACGTCGGAGACCCCGCGGTGCGGGCCGAGTGGGACAACCGGTACGCCGACCGGCAGCAACTCTGGAGCGGACAGCCCAACGGCGCGCTCGTGGCCGAGGTCGCCGGGCTCACCCCGGGCCGGGTGCTCGACGTCGGCTGCGGCGAGGGAGCGGACGCCGTCTGGCTCGCACGCGGCGGCTGGGACGTGACGGCGCTCGAAGTCTCGGGCGTGGCCCTGGACCGAGCGGCCGGGCACGCGCGGGACGCCGGCGTGGACGTCCGCTGGGTCCACGCCACCCTGACGGACGCGGCGCTCCCGCCGGCCTCCTTCGACCTGGTCTCCGCGCAGTACCCGGCGCTGCTGCGCACCCCCGACGCAGCGGCCGAGCGTGCGCTGCTCGCTGCCGTCGCCGTCGGCGGCGTCCTGCTGCTCGTCCACCACGCGGGCATGGACACCCACCAGGCGGACGAGAGCGGCTTCGACCCCGCGGACTACGTCTGGCCCTCGATGGTCACGGCGCTCCTCGACGACGACTGGGTGGTGGAGGTGGACGAGCAGCGGCCCCGGGTGGCACCCGACGGAGGCGCCGGCGCCCACCACACCGACGACGTCGTACTCCGCGCCCGCCGACTGCGCTGAACCCTCCCGTGGAGGCGTACCGGGTCGCTGTCATGCCCTCGGCGGGGACGCGGAGACGGTCAGGAGCGGCGCCCGTTCACCGTGTCGGCAGGCTGGAGCGCCGTACCACCAGCTCGGGCTGGAGTACGACCCGGCGGTGTTCGTGCGCGGTCGCGTCGCCTTCCGCCTCGATCTCTCTCAGGAGAAGCTCGGCCGCCAGGGCGCCCATGGTGACGGCGGGCTGGCGGACCGAGGTGAGGGGGACGGTCGCGGCGGCGGCGAACTCGATGTCGTCGTAGCCGACGATCGCCATGTCGTCGGGGACGTTCATCCCGGCGTCGTACATGGCTTGCAGGACCCCGAGGGCGAGCAGGTCGTTGGCGCAGAACACGGCGGTCGGCCGGTCGGCGAGGCCGAGCAGCCGGGCGCCGGCGTCGCGGCCTGCGGAGACGTCGAGGCGCTCGGTGGGGAGCTCGCGGAGGACGTCGTGGCCGAGTCCGGCCGCGGTGAGGGCCGTGAGGGCGCCGCTGCGCCGGTCACGCACCTGGTTGAGGTCGGGCGGGCCGCTGATGTAGGCGATCGAGCGGTGTCCGGCGTCGATCAGGTGGTGCACGGCGAGGGCCCCACCGGCGACGTCGTCGACGGAGACCGAGCACTCGGAGCTGCCAGCGGCCACGCGGTCCACGAGGACGAAGGGGATCTTGTGGCGGCGGAAGTCCTCGATGGTGCGGCCGCTGGCGTCGGCCGGGGTGAGAAGCACCCCGCGTACGCGCTGCTCGGCGAAGAGCCCCAGGTACTCGGCCTCCTCGGCCGGGCTCTGGGCGGTGTTGCACACCATGACGCCGAGCCCCGCGGCGCGTGCCGCGCGCTCCGCGCCGCGCGCGATGTCCACGAAGAACGGGTTGCCCATGTCGTGGACGAGCAGCCCCACCATGCGGCTGCTGCCGGCACGCAACTGCCGGGCGGACTCGCTGCGGACGTATCCGAGCCGGTCTATCTCCGCCCGGACACGGGCCAGGGTCCGGGGGGAGACCGATTCCGGCCGGTTGATCACATTGGAGACCGTGCCCACGGACACGCCGGCGGCGCGTGCGATGTCCTTGATACCCACTGACTGGGTCATCGGACGGGGACCTCCCGGTATGTAGAGCCACGGTGTCTTCAGGTTACCCGCGGTGTCCGTCCCCTCCGCCGCGACGCCGGGGCACGCGTGGTGCTGAGGTCAGGAGAGGTGGAACACCTCTGTCAGGGGTTTCATGGCCTCGTCGGGCCGCTGCCCGTCCAGGGCTTCGAAGAGGCCTGCCATCTCGGCCTGCCAGCGGGCGTTGACCTCGGTGGCCTCCATGGCGGCCACGGCCGCGGCGAAGTCCTCCGTCTCCAGATAGCCGACGAGCAGGCCGTCCTCGCTGAGGAAGAGCGAGTAGTTGTGCCAGCCGCTCGCCGAGAGGGCGTCGAGCATCTCGGGCCAGACGGCGGCGTGGCGCTCGCGGTATTCGGCGAGCCGGTCCTGGCGGACCTTGAGCAGGAAGCAGACACGCTGCACGGAACCGTCTCTCCGGGAAAGCCGCATGAGCATCATGAAAGGTTTCAAAGCAGTTCCCGGGACATTAAGCGTGGAGGTCGCATCCCGTCAATGGTCTGCTTGACGCGGTTCTCAACTGATCGCAGTCACCGTGGCATCACCGTCGGTCGACGGCGTTGGCCGGGTTGACACTCCGAGGCAAGGCTCCTAGGTTCCTGCTGAATCGTTTCAGAACAGCCGATCGCCGTGCCGAAGCCGTAGGAGCCCCGAAGTGACCGACCTCGCCGCGGTGAAGACCGCGCTCAAGACCCAGGCCGTCGAGACGCCGTCGTGGGCGTACGGGAACTCGGGGACCCGTTTCAAGGTCTTCGCCCAGGAGGGCGTGCCCCGCACCCCCCAGGAGAAGCTGGCCGACGCCGGCACGGTGCACGAGCTCACAGGCGTGGCCCCGACCGTCTCCCTGCACATCCCCTGGGACAAGGTCGACGACTACACGGCGCTCGCGAAGTACGCCGTCGATCGCGGGGTGAAGCTGGGAGCGATCAACTCCAACACCTTCCAGGACGACGCCTACAAGCTGGGCAGCATCTGCCACCCCGACACGGCGGTGCGCCGCAAGGCCGTCGATCACCTGCTCGAGTGCGTCGACATCCTGGACGCGACCGGCTCGCGGGACCTGAAGCTCTGGTTCGCCGACGGTACGAACTACCCCGGCCAGGACGACATCCGCGAGCGGCAGGACCGGCTCGCCGAGGGCCTCGCCGAGGTCTACGAGCGTCTCGGTGACGACCAGCGGATGCTGCTCGAGTACAAGTTCTTCGAGCCGGCCTTCTACACCACCGACGTGCCGGACTGGGGCACGGCCTACGCCCACTGCCTCAAGCTCGGTGACAAGGCTCAGGTCGTCGTCGACACCGGCCACCACGCGCCCGGCACCAACATCGAGTTCATCGTCGCCACGCTGCTGCGGGAGAACAAGCTCGGCGCGTTCGACTTCAACTCGCGGTTCTACGCCGACGACGACCTGATGGTGGGCTCCGCCGACCCGTTCCAGCTGTTCCGGATCATGTACGAGGTGATCCGGGGCGGCGGACTCGGCTCCGACGTCGCGTTCATGCTCGACCAGTGCCACAACATCGAGGCCAAGATCCCGGCGATCATCCGGTCGGTGATGAACGTGCAGGAGGCGACGGCCAAGGCCCTGCTCGTCGACCGGGACGCGCTCTCCGCGGCGCAGCGGGAGGGTGACGTACTGGCCGCGAACGCCGTGCTCATGGACGCCTACAACACCGACGTACGGCCCCTGCTCGCCGAGGTCCGCGAAGAGATGGGCATCGACGCGGACCCGATCGCCGCGTACCGCCGCTCCGGATGGCAGGAGCGGATCGCCGCCGAGCGGGTCGGCGGTGACCAGGCCGGCTGGGGTGCCTGAGCCCCGGACCGTACGAGACGCCCCTCCTCACCGACCCGCAAGGACACGCACATGTCTCCCTCTCTCCACCCCGAAGCGGCCGCTCTGCTCGCCCGCTCCCACCGCCTCGGCGCCGATCCCCGCAACACCAACTACGCCGGCGGCAACACGTCCGCCAAGGGCACCGAGCCCGACCCCGTGACCGGCGGAGACGTCGAGCTGATGTGGGTCAAGGGCTCGGGCGGCGACCTCGGCACCCTCACGGAGGCCGGCCTCGCCGTGCTCCGCCTCGACCGGCTGCGTTCCCTCGCCGACGTCTATCCGGGCGTCGAGCGCGAGGACGAGATGGTCGCGGCGTTCGACTACTGCCTGCACGGCAGGGGCGGGGCCGCTCCGTCCATCGACACCGCCATGCACGGCCTGGTCGACGCCGCCCACGTGGATCATCTGCACCCCGACTCCGGGATCGCGCTCGCCTGCGCGGCCGACGGGGAGAAGCTGACCGCCGAGTGCTTCGGCGACACCGTCGTGTGGGTGCCGTGGCGGCGCCCCGGGTTCCAGCTCGGCCTCGACATCGCGGCCGTGAAGAAGGACAACCCGCAGGCCATCGGCTGCATCCTCGGCGGACACGGCGTCACCGCCTGGGGCGACACGGCCGAGGAGTGCGAGCGCAACTCGCTGCTCATCATCCGGACCGCGGAGAGCTTCCTCGCCGAGCGCGGCCGCCCCGAGCCCTTCGGTCCCCTCCTCGACGGGTACGAGGCGCTGCCCGAGGCCGAGCGGCGTGAGCGGGCCGCCGCCCTCGCGCCCCACATCCGCGCCATCGCCTCGCAGGACCGGCCGCAGGTGGGTCACTTCGACGACTCCGTCGCCGTCCTCGACTTCGTGGCCCGCGCGGAGCACCCCCGGCTCGCCGCCCTCGGCACCTCCTGCCCCGACCACTTCCTGCGGACCAAGGTCAGGCCGCTAGTGCTCGACCTTCCGCCGACCGTCCCGGTCGACGAGGTCGTCGCGCGGCTGCACGTGCTGCACGCCGAATACCGCGAGGAGTACCAGGCGTACTACGACCGGCACGCGGACGCCGACTCGCCCGCGATCCGCGGCGCCGACCCGGCCGTCGTCCTCGTCCCCGGCGTGGGCATGTTCTCCTTCGGCAAGGACAAGCAGACCGCGCGCGTGGCGGGTGAGTTCTACCTCAACGCGATCAACGTGATGCGGGGCGCCGAGGCGGTGTCGACGTACGCGCCGATCGAGGAGTCGGAGAAGTTCCGCATCGAGTACTGGGCCCTTGAGGAGGCCAAGCTCCAGCGGATGCCGAAGCCCAAGGCGCTCGCGACCCGTGTCGCGCTTGTGACCGGTGCCGGAAGCGGTATCGGCAAGGCCATCGCCCAGCGGCTCGTCGCCGAGGGCGCCTGTGTCGTCGTCGCCGACCTCCATGCAGAGAACGCGGCGGCCGTCGCGGAGGAGCTCGGCGGGCCCGACAAGGCCGTGGCCGTGACCGTGGACGTCACCTCGGAGGAGCAGATCGCCGACGCGTTCAAGGCGGCCGCGCTGGCCTTCGGCGGTGTCGACCTGGTCGTGAACAACGCGGGCATCTCCATCTCCAAGCCGCTCCTGGAGACCTCGGCGCGCGACTGGGACCTCCAGCACGACATCATGGCCCGCGGCTCGTTCCTCGTCTCCCGCGAAGCGGCCCGCGTCATGATCGAGCAGGGGCTCGGCGGCGACATCGTCTACATCGCGTCGAAGAACGCGGTGTTCGCAGGACCGAACAACATCGCCTACTCCGCGACCAAGGCCGACCAGGCCCACCAGGTGCGGCTCCTCGCCGCCGAGCTGGGCGGGCACGGCATCCGCGTCAACGGCGTCAACCCGGACGGGGTCGTGCGCGGCTCGGGCATCTTCGCCGCCGGCTGGGGCGCGCAGCGGGCGGCGACGTACGGCATCGAGGAGGAGAAGCTCGGTGAGTTCTACGCCCAGCGCACCATCCTCAAGCGCGAGGTGCTGCCCCAGCACGTCGCCAACGCCGTGTTCGCGCTGACCGGCGGCGAGCTGACCCACACCACCGGCCTGCACATCCCGGTGGACGCCGGTGTCGCCGCCGCCTTCCTGCGATGAACGATCGTACGAAGGGGTTCGCCGCGGTCGACCTGGGCGCGTCCAGCGGACGCGTCATGGTCGGCCACGTCGGCCCCGACACCCTCCACCTCTCCGTTGCGCACCGCTTCCCCAACCGGCCGGTCCGCCTGCCCGAGGGCCTGCGGTGGGACATCCTCGGGCTTTACGCGGGTGTGCTCGACGGCCTGCGCGCGGCCGGCCAGGTCGACTCCGTCGGCATCGACAGCTGGGCCGTCGACTACGGGCTTCTCGACGCCGACGGGGCGCTGCTCGGCAACCCGGTGCACTACCGGGACACCCGCACGGAGGGCGTCGCGGAGAAGGTGTGGACGACCGTGCCGGCCGCCGAGCTGTACGCGGCGACCGGCATCCAGTACGCCCCGTTCAACACCCTGTACCAGCTCACGGCGGCCCGTGAGTCACATCAACTTGCCTGCGCCGAGCGGCTGTTGCTGATTCCCGACCTGATCTCGTACTGGCTCACCGGTGAGCAGGGCACCGAGCTGACCAACGCCTCCACCACCCAGCTCGTCGACCCCCGGACGCGCGACTGGTCCCACGACACGGCCGCTCGCCTCGGCATCGACCTGGAGCTGTTCGCCCCGCTGCGGCAGCCGGGCGATCCGGCGGGGCTGCTGAGCCCGGAGGTGCTGGATCAGACGGGGCTCCAGGGTCACGTACCGGTGACCGCAGTGGGGTCGCACGACACGGCCTCCGCGGTGGCCGCGGTCCCCGCGACCCAGCGGAACTTCGCGTACATCTGCACGGGCACCTGGTCCCTGGCCGGCCTGGAGCTGGACGCACCCGTGCTCACCGAGGCGAGCCGCGCCGCCAACTTCACCAACGAGCTGGGCATCGACGGCACGGTCCGCTACCTGCGCAACATCATGGGTCTGTGGCTGCTCCAGGAGTGCATGCGTGACTGGGACCTGGCGGAGGTCGTCCCGCTGCTGCGCGAAGCCGCCCGGGTGCCGGGCCTGCGTTCGGTGGTGGACGCGGCCGACCCGGCGTTCCTGGCCCCCGGCGGGATGCCCCGGCGCATCCAGGCGGCGTGCCGCGCCACCGGTCAGCCCGTTCCGGACACGCCGGCCGAGATCGCCCGGTGCATCCTCGACTCCCTCGCCCTCGCCCACCGCGAGGCGATCGAGGACGCGCAGCGGCTGTCCGGACGGTCCGTCGACGTCGTCCATGTGGTGGGAGGCGGAGCCCGCAACGAGCTGTTGTGCCGGCTGACCGCCGACGCCTGCGGGCTGCCGGTCGTCGCCGGACCGGCCGAATCCGCGGTCCTCGGCAACGTCCTGGTCCAGGCCCGCGCCCACGGCGTGGTCGGGGACCTCGCCTCGATGCGCGGCCTGCTGGCCCGCACGCAGCCGCTGACCGTCTACGAACCCCGGGGCGACCGGGCAGAGTGGGACGCGGCGGCCCGACGGATCGCCGGCTGACGGCCACTCCCCGAAACCCCGGGTGGGCACGGAACCTGACAACCGTGCCCACCCGGTCCCCGCACAACGAGAAGAAGGAGCCGCGATGCGTGTCGCTCTGTTCCTGACCTGTGTCAACGACACGCTCTATCCGGACACCGGCCGGGCCGTGGTGAGGCTCCTGTCCCGTCTGGGCGTGGACGTCGACTTCCCCGCGGGCCAGACCTGCTGCGGACAGGCCCACTACAACACCGGCTACCGGCACCAGGCCGAACCCCTCGCGCTGCGCTACGCCGAGGTCTTCGCCGGCTACGACGCGATCGTGACCCCGTCCGGGTCCTGCGGCGCCATGGTCCGCGAGCTGTACCCCCGCATGGGCGAGCGCGCCCGCGCGGAAGGCCGCGGCGACAGGCTCGCCCGCACCCTCGCGCCGGTCGTGCCGAAGACGTACGAGCTCACCGAGTTCCTGGTGGACGTGCTCGGTGTGACGGACGTCGGCGCGTACTACCCGCACAAGGTCACCTATCACCCGACCTGCCACGGCCTGCGCGGCCTGGGGCTCGCCGACCGGCCGTACCGGCTGCTCCAGGCCGTCAAGGGCCTCGAACTGGCGGAACTGCCCGGAGCGGAGGAGTGCTGCGGCTTCGGCGGGACCTTCGCGGTGAAGAACCCCGACGTCTCGGCCGCCATGGGCGCGGACAAGGTGCGCAGTGCCGAGTCGACGGGTGCCGAGGTGCTGTGCGCCGCCGACAACTCGTGCCTGATGCACATCGGTGGAACGATGTCGCGGCTGAAGGTGGGCATGCGGCCCGTCCACATCGCGGAGATCCTGGCGAGCACGGAGAAGGAGCCCCTGCTGTGAGCGGTACGTTCGTCGGGATGCCGGCCTTCCCGAAGGCGGCGCACGACGCGGTCGACAACCCCACCCTGCGGGGCAACCTCCGCCACGCGACCCACACCATCCGCGACAAGCGCGCGGTCGCCGTCGCCGAGCTCGACGACTGGGCTCAGCTGCGCGACGCCGGCAAGCAGATCAAGGACCACACCCTCCGCCATCTCGACCGCTATCTGGTCCAGTTGGAGGGGTCGGTGACGGCCGCGGGCGGCACCGTGCACTGGGCGGCGGACGCGGACGAGGCCAACAGGATCGTCGCCGACCTGGTCAAGGCCACCGGCGAGACCGAGGTCGTCAAGGTCAAGTCCATGGCCACCCAGGAGATCGGCCTCAACGAGGCTCTCGAAGCCGAGGGCATCGCCGCCTACGAGACCGACCTCGCCGAGCTCATCGTCCAGTTGGGCAAGGACCGGCCCTCGCACATCCTCGTCCCCGCGATCCACCGCAACCGCGGAGAGATCCGCGACATCTTCGCCCGCGAGATGAGCGAGTGGGGCCGGCCCGCACCCGCAGGCCTCACCGACAGCCCCGCCGAGCTCGCCGACGCCGCGCGACTGCACCTGCGGGACAAGTTCCTCCGGGCCAAGGTCGCCGTGTCGGGCGCCAACTTCATGGTCGCCGAGACCGGCACGCTCGTCGTCGTGGAGTCCGAGGGCAACGGGCGGATGTGCCTGACGCTCCCCGAGACGCTGATCTCGGTCGTCGGCATCGAGAAGATCGTCCCGACCTGGCGCGACCTGGAGGTGTTCCTCCAGACCCTGCCCCGCTCCTCGACCGCCGAGCGGATGAACCCGTACACGAGCATGTGGACGGGGACGAGCGAGGGCGACGGCCCCGGCGACTTCCACCTCGTCCTCCTCGACAACGGCCGCACCGACACCCTCGCGGACGAGGTGGGCCGCCAGGCCCTGCGCTGCATCCGCTGCTCGGCCTGTCTCAACGTCTGCCCGGTGTACGAGCGGGCCGGAGGTCACGCGTACGGCTCGGTCTACCCGGGCCCCATCGGCGCGATCCTGAGCCCCCAGCTCCGGGGCACGCAGAGCGAGGTCGACGCCTCGCTGCCGTACGCCTCCTCCCTCTGCGGCGCCTGCTACGACGTCTGCCCCGTCGCCATCGACATCCCCGAGGTCCTGGTGCATCTCCGGGAGCGGATCGCCCAGGGCGGACCGGTGACCCGCGAGGGCGACACGGTCGTCCTGAAGCCGGCCAAGGGGCACGCGGCCGAGCGTGCGGCCATGCGGGCGGCGCGCTGGGCGCTCGGCCGACCGGGTGTGCTGCGGGCCGGACAGCGGCTCGCCTCACGCACGCGGAAGCTGCATCCACGGACGCTGCCGGGTCCCGGCAAGGCGTGGAGCGCGACGCGGGACCTGCCGCCGGTGCCGGCGGAGCCGTTCCGTGACTGGTGGCAGCGCACCGACGGCGGAAAGAAGGACGGGAAATGAGCAGCAGGGATCTGATCCTCGGCCGGGTGCGGAGCGCGCTCGCCGACGTACCGCCCGACGACACGCCGTACGAGCAGGCCGTCGACCGTTCCTATCTACGCGTCCACGGTGACCTGGACGTCGGGCAGACGGTGGATCTCCTCGCGGAGAACCTGGCGGACTACCGGGCGATCGTGCACCGTTGCACGGCCGACGAGCTGCCGAGGACGGTCGCCGTGACGCTGGCCGCCCGGGGCGCGACGACGGTGCTCGTCCCGCCGGGCCTGGATCCCGGCTGGCTCTCGGCGACCGACGTCGTGCGGGTCCAGGACCGGGCGGACACCACGCCGCACGAACTCGACCGGATCGACAGCGTGATCACCGCCTGTGCAGTGGCCGTCGCCGAGACGGGCACCCTCGTGCTCGACGCCGGCCCCGGTCAGGGCCGCCGTCGCATCACGCTGGTCCCCGACCACCACATCTGCGTGGTGCGCGTCCCGGACCAGGTGGTGTCCTCCCTCCCCGAGGCCCTCGAACGCCTCGACCCGACCCGCCCTTCGACCTGGATCTCCGGCCCGTCGGCCACCAGCGACATCGAACTCGACCGCGTCGAAGGCGTCCACGGGCCGCGCACCCTGGAGGTCGTCCTGGTGACCGGTCCACGCTCCACGGCCGCGTGACCGCAGGGCGGATCCGGCAGGACTGAACGCACCGGCGCCGAGGCCTTCCTCCGGCGTCCTGTCGTACGGCCGTGAGGCGACTGCGACGGGCAGGTGCCGACACGCCATTGAGAACCAAGCAAGTGCTTGGTAGTGTGCCGAGGTGCCGGGCCCGGCAGCAGTCGCAGTCGAGCCCCGGACCGTCGAGCCTCCGGAGGATCCCGGCATGACTGCGATGACCCAGCCCGCGGCCCACCCCGCGACCCACCCGGCCCTGCGCACCGCGCTGTGCGACCTGGTCGGGGTCAGGTACCCGATCGTGCAGACCGGTATGGGCTACGTGTCCGGGCCCGAACTGACGGCGGCCACGGCGGCCGCGGGCGGGCTCGGCATCCTGGCCGGTGCCACCCTGACCCTGGAGCAGACCCGTACCGCCGTCCGCGCCGTCAAGGAGCGCACCGACGCGCCGTTCGGCGTCAACATGCGCGGCGACGCCTCCGACGTACTGGAGCGGGGCGAACTCCTCGTCCAGGAGGGCGTCCGGATCGCGTCCTTCGCCCTCGCCCCGAACGAGCGGGTGATCCGCCGCCTGAAGGACGCCGGGCTTGTCGTCATCCCCTCCGTCGGCGCTCGTCGCCACGCCGAGAAGGTCCAGGCGTGGGGCGTGGACGCGGTCGTCGTCCAGGGAGGCGAGGGGGGCGGCCACACCGGCCCGGTGCCCACGTCGATCCTGTTGCCGCAGGTGGTCGACGCCGTCGACATCCCGGTCATCGCGGCCGGCGGCTTCCATGACGGCCGGGGCCTCGTCGCGGCGCTCGCGCAGGGTGCCGTCGGCATCGCGATGGGTACGCGGTTCCTCCTCACCAGCGACAGCACGGTGCCGGACGCGGTGAAGGCCGAGTACCTGCGGCGCGGTGTCGACGGCACCGTCGTCACCACCGTCCTCGACGGCATCCCGCAGCGGCTGCTGCGCACCGACCCGGTGGAGCGGCTGCTGCGACAGAAGGCACTCGGCCGCGCGGGCCGCTCCCTCAAGCACGCCGTCGCCTTCCAGCGGGTCTCCGGCATCTCCTGGCGGGACATGGTGCGCGAGGGCCTCGCCATGCGCCGCCGGCACGACCTCGGGTGGTCCCAGGTGCTCATGGCGGCCAACACCCCGATGCTGCTGCGCGCCAGCATGACCGAGGGCCGCACGGACGTCGGCACGCTGGCCTCCGGCCAGGTCGTCGGCGTCATCGACGACCTGCCCAGCTGCCAGGAACTGATCGAGCGCATCGTGGCCGAAGCCGGCGCCGTACTCACCCGACTCGCCGCGCCCCGGGCGGCGGCGAAGCCCGCCTGACCGGCGCTTCGAGTCCTCCTGGGCTCCGTCCACGACACCCTAGGGAGAACGCATGGGCACAGACACGCTCACGACCACCGTCGACGGGCGCGGCATCGCCGAGATCGTCGTCGACCGCCCGCCCGTCAACGCACTCCCGGTCGAGGACTGGTTCCGACTCGCCGAGAAGATCGCACGGCTGGGTCGCGATCCGGATGTCCGGGTTGTCGTACTCCGCGCCGGAGGACGGGGCTTCAACGCCGGGGCCGACCTCAAGGAACTCCAGGCCGACGCCACCCACGCCGCGCTCGTCGGGGTCAACCGGGCCTGCTTCGCCGCCTTCGCCGCCGTCTACGACTGCCCCGTACCCGTCGTGGTCGCGGTCCACGGTTTCTGCCTGGGCGGCGGCATCGGCCTCGTCGGCAACGCGGACATCGTGATCGCCGCCGAGGACGCCAAGTTCGGACTGCCCGAGATCGACCGGGGCGCCCTGGGCGCCGCCACCCACCTCTCCCGTCTCGTCCCGCAGCACAAGGCGCGGGCCATGATGTACACCTGCGCGACCGCGAGCGCCGCCGAACTCCACGCCTTCGGCTCGGTCCTGGAGGTCGTCCCCGGCGAGCGGCTGCGCGACCGGGCCCTCGAGATCGCGGCCGGCATCGCGGCGAAGAACCCGAAGGTGATGCGGGCCGCCAAGGAGGCCTTCAACGGCATCGACCCGTGGGACGTGAAGCGCAGCTACCGGTACGAGCAGGGCTTCACCTTCGAGATCGCCCTCTCCGGAGTCGCCCGCGAGGTCCGCGGCGCCTTCGGACGTACGGGGGAGCGCGTAGGGGACGGGGAGTGACGTGGACCTGACCTGGAGCCCCGAGGAGGAGGCGTTCCGGCAGGAGGCCCGGCAGTGGCTCGCGGCGCACGTGCCGCGCGAGCCCCTGCCCTCCGGCGACACCCGCGCGGGCTTCGCCGCCTGTCTGGAGTGGGAGCGGAAGCTGTTCGACGCCCGGTGGTCGGTGGTCTCCTGGCCCGAGGAGTTCGGCGGCCGGAACGCCACCCTGTGGCAGTGGCTGATCTTCGAGGAGGAGTACTACCGGGCCGGGGCGCCCGCCCGCGTCACCCAGAACGGCATCTTCCTGCTCGCCCCGACCCTCTTCACGTACGGAACCCCCGAACAGCAGAAGAGACTTCTGCCGCGCATGGCCGCCGCCCAGGACCTGTGGGCGCAGGGCTGGTCCGAGCCGGGCGCGGGCAGCGACCTCGCCGGCATTCGCAGCCGCGCGGTCCGCGACGAGGCCGCGGGCGGCTGGCGGCTCAGCGGGCAGAAGACGTGGACCACCCGCGGCGCCTTCTGCACGCACCTGTTCGGGCTGTTCCGCACGGATCCCGAGGCCGGACGCCACCACGGACTGACGTACTTCCTGCTTCCGCTGGACGCCCCCGGCGTCACCGTCCGCGGCTTCGAACGCCTCGACGGCGACGAGGGGTTCGCCGAGGTCTTCCTCGACGAGGTCTTCGTACCGGACGCGGACGTACTCGGCGGCGTCGGTCAGGGCTGGCGGGTGGCCATGGCCACCACCGGTTCCGAACGCGGCCTCACCCTGCGCTCGCCCGGCCGCTTCCTGCACACCGCCGACCGGCTCCTGGACCTGGCCCGCAGCACCCCCGGCGCCGCCGCCGCGCACCGGGACCGCCTCGTACAGGCGTGGATCGACGCCCAGGCGTACGAGCTGTTCACCCTGGAGCAGGTCACCGCGATCACCGAGGGCCGCGCGGTCGGAGCCGAGTCCAGCCTCAACAAGCTCTTCTGGTCGGGCATGGACATCCGTCTGCACGAGACGGCCATCGAACTGCTCGGATCCGAAATGGAGTTGGAGGACGGCTGGAGCAGGGGCTTCCTGTTCTCCCTCGCCGGCCCCCTCTACGCCGGCACCAACGAGATCCAGCGCAACATCGTCGCCGAGCGGCTGCTCGGCCTGCCCAGGAGGTGACGCGATGCGGTTCGCCGTAGCGGAGCAGGACACCGCGCTGGCCGAGGCGGCCGGGGAGGTGCTGGACCGCGAGGTGGACGCGGAGGTGGTCCGGGCCGGCTGGCCGGGCGCCGCGCCGCACGGGGGTCCGGGCGACCGGGTCGGCGCGGTGTGGCGCACCCTCGCCCAGGTCGGGATCACCGGCGCGCTCGTTCCCCAGACCATCGACGGCTTCGGCCTCGGCCTCGACGAGCGGGCCCTGCCGCCGCTGATGGAGACCCTGGGCCGCAGTGGCCTGCCGGTGCCGGCCGCGGAGGTGGTCGCCGTCGGGGCTCCGTTGCTCGCCGCCGCGGGGGCCACCTCGTACCTCGATGCCGTCGTGGACGGAACAGCGCTCCTCGCCGTCGGCCTCACCGAAGGCGCGGCCGTGCCCTTCGCCGCCCGCGCCGACCTGATCGTCGTACGCGTCGGAGGTCAGGCGCGCCTGTACGAGCGAGGCGAGGTGCGCGTCGAGCCGCTCGCCGCCGTCGACGGTTCACGCCATCTGGGCCGCGTCACCGCCCCGCCCGCCGGCGGCCTGGTCCTCGCGGGGGAGGAGGCTCTGGACGTCCCCTGGCGGCGCGGTGTCCTGGCCACCTCCGGCCTCCTCGTGGGACTCGCCGGACGGATGCTCGAACTGACCGTCGGGTACGTGCGGGAGCGGCATCAGTTCGGGGTGCCGGTGGGCTCGTTCCAGGCGGTCAAGCACGCCCTCGCCGATGCCGGGACGGCGGTGCGCTTCGCCCGCCCCGCCGTCCTCGCCGCCGGCTGGGCGCAGGCGACCGGTGCCCCCGACGCGGAGCTCCGTACGTCGATGGCGAAGGTGCTCGCCTCCGATGCCGCCCGCCAGGTCGCCCGGACGGCGATCCAGTGCCACGGCGCCATCGGATACACCACCGAGTACGACCTCCACCTGTACGCCAAGCGGGCCTGGGCGCTCGCCGCCGACTGGGGCGGCCCCGCGTACCACCGCGAACGGATAGCGCGCCGGCTCGGCCTGACTCCGACTCCGTGACGAAACGAAAGGACCGTGGAAGTGACGGGAATCTGCGAGGGCCGGGTCGTCGTCGTGACCGGCGCGGGTCAGGGCCTCGGCCGCGAGCACGCCCTGGCGCTGGCCGCCGAGGGAGCGAGGGTCGTCGTCAACGACCTCGGGGAGGCGGCGGCCCGTGCCGTCGCCGAGGAGATCCGGGCGGTCGGCGGCACCGCCGTCGCCGACCCGGGCGACGTCAGCGACTGGGCGTACGCCGAAGGACTCGTCGGACGTGCCGTCGCGGTGTACGGCACGCTGGACGCCCTGGTGAACAACGCGGGTCTGAACCGCGACCGGATGCTGGTCTCCATGACCGAGGCCGAGTGGGACCTGGTCATGAAGGTGGACCTCAAGGGGCACGCGGCGCCGCTGCGCCACGCCCTCGCCTACTGGCGTGAGCGGGCCAAGCAGGGGAGCCCGGTCGCCGCCCGCGTCGTCAACACCAGTTCCGGGGCCGGCCTCATGGGCAGTGTCGGGCAGGGGAACTACGGCGCCGCCAAGGCCGGCATCGTCGCCCTGACCGTCATCGCCGCCTCGGAGACGGCACGGTACGGCGTCACCGTGAACGCCATCGCGCCCTCCGCCCGCACGCCCATGACGGAGGCGGTCGAGGCGTTCGCCGACAAGATGCGCGTCCCCGAGTCCGGCTTCGACGCCATGCATCCCGGCAACGTCTCGCCGCTCGTGGTCTGGCTGGTCTCCGCCGAGTCCGGCGACGTCACCGGCCGGGTCTTCGAGTCCGAGGGCGGCACGATCTCCGTCGCCGACGGCTGGCAGCACGGTCCGAGGGCGGTGCGTGAGCGCCGCTGGGACCCGCGCGAGGTCGGCCCCGCGGTACGCGACCTCCTGGCCAAGGCCCCGGTGCCGGCGCCGGTCTACGGCGCCTGACCGGGACGCGCCTCCGTGATTCAACCCAGCGCTTGCTTGTTTTCGGTGGCTACAGTGAGGGCTCCGGCACGACGACACGGAAGGAGCGGCATGTCGCTGCGGATAGACATGTCAGGGAAGGTCGTCCTGGTCACGGGAGGCGCTCGCGGCGTCGGCGCCGGGATCGTGGAGATGTTCCTGCGGGCAGGGGCCCAGGTGGAGATCTGCGGTCGCACCGCCCCGCCGCCGGGTGGTGGGGCCGCTCGCTTCAGTCAGGTCGACGTCCGCGACGCGGACCAGGTCGCCCGCTGGGTCGGCGACGTGGTGGACCGGCACGGGCGGATCGACGTCGCCGTGAACAACGCGGGCGGCGCGCCGTTCGTCGGGTTCGTGGACGCCTCCGCGAACTTCCACCGCAGGATCACCGAGCTCAACTTCCTGGGGCCGGTGCACGTGTGCGGCGCGGTCCACCCGGTCATGAACGCCCAGGACGACGGGGGAGTGGTCCTCAACATCACCTCCATCAGCGCGCGCAGGCCGAGCCCCGGAACAGCCGTGTACGGCGCGGCGAAGGCGGCCCTGGAGAGCCTCACCACCAGCCTCGCCGTCGAATGGGCCCCGCGGGTGCGGGTCAACGCGGTCAGCTGCGGCCTGGTGGCGACCCCGGGATCGGAGGACCACTACGGCGACGCAGAACAGGTCGCCCGGGTCGCGGCCACCATCCCGCGTGGCGTCCTCGCCCGGCCCGAGGAGATCGGCTCGGCCTGCGTCCTGCTCGCCTCACCGCTCGCCTCCCACGTCACCGGCGCCGTCCTGAACGTCGACGGCGGCGGCGAGTGGCCGGCCTTTCTCCAACACACCCCGAACAGCGCGTCGTTGCGGGTTCCCACGCGTCAGCGATGAACCCGCGCGTCACCGAGGAAACGGAGCCCGTCGTGCCCGAAGCAGTCATCATCGAACGGCTCGGCTGACCCTCGAGGCGAACGGCTCGGCTGACCCTCGAGGCGCGGGGAGCCGGCCCTTGACGCCGCCGGCCGTGCGCTGTGGCAAGATCGATCAAGCACTTGCTTGTGAGGGGCGCCGGCCCCACCCGAAGGGACGGACGACATGGCGACACGACGGCTCGGCCGGGCAGAGGTCCGCACACCCCGAGCGCGTGGGAACGCCGCCTCGGGCCGACGTGCCGAGCTGCTCAGGATCGCCGCGGGCCAGTTCGCCTCGCACGGATTCGCCGCGACCACCGTCCGGGACATCGCCGACGAGGCGGGCATCCTCTCCGGCAGCCTGTACCACCACTTCCGCTCCAAGGAGGAGATGCTCGACGAGATCCTGCGGGACTTCCTCGGCAGCCTCTTCGAACGGTTCCAGGAGATCGAGAAGGAGGGGGAGGGGCCCAGGGAGGTCCTCGACGGCCTCATCCAGCACTCCTTCACCACGATCCACGAGAGGCCCGAAGCCGTCGCCCTGTACCAGAACGAGTCGGGGTCGCTGAGCGGACTGCCCGGCTTCGAGTACGTCGACGAGTTCAGCAAGAAGATCGAGCGGATCTGGCTGGGCGCCCTCACCGCCGGGCAGAAGTCCGGCGTCTTCCCGGACGACATCGACGTGAAGCTGAACTACCTGTTCATCCGCGACACCGTCTGGTCGGCGGTGCGCTGGTACCGGCCCGGCGGAAAGTACCGCCCCGAGACCCTGGCGGCGCAGTACCTCAGGGTGCTGCACACCGGTCTGCTCGCCACGTAGCGGCCCCGGTCGGCGGGTGATCGGGACCGGCTGCTCAGGTGCCGGTTCTCAGGCGGGTACCTCCCGGTCACGGGTGCCGTGCGGGTCGATGACCTCGCGGACGAGGCGCAGCTCCTCCTCGCTCGGCAGCCGGGTCTCCGTCGCTCCGGTCGCGTCGAGGTCGAAGCCGGTGCTCTGCCGGACCTCGTCGACGGTGACGCCGGGGTGCGTCGAGCGGATGCGGAGCCGGCCGTCCTGCCCGTAGTCCAGTACGGCCAGGTTGGTGACGACCACGCCCAGGTGGTGGAAGCGCAGTGCCTGGCCGCGCTGGGCGCGGGCCCGGTCGTTACCCACCCCGCACACCACGTCGACCTTCTCGACGAAGACCTTCGGGGAGTGCCGGGCCACCCAGTAGTCGGTGCGGTGGTTGGCCGTGTTGCCCGGCGCGCCGCGGACGCCGATGAGCTGCCGCGCGGGGCGGCGCCAGTCGCCGATGAGCGAGATGTTCTGGTTGCCGTACCGGTCGATCTGGCTGGCGCCCATCATGCTCTGGCGGCGGCCGCTCCCGACGATGTCGAACACCCGCCGGTACGGCACCCAGCTCTCCACCACGGCGCTTCCCCCGTCGGCGGCGCTCCGCCCCAGCGGCGGCGGCTCGCTGACGAAGTACGCCTCCCCGTCGGAGAGGACGAGGTCCGGGCTCGTCGTCAGCCGGGCGAGCCTGGCCCCGATCGCGGGAATCGTGCCCACCGCGTGCGCGAGTACCTCGCCGGCGTCGCGCCAGACGTCGGCGCAGGCCGCCGCACACACTTCGGCCCTGGTGATCTCCATGGTCACTTTCCCTCCCGCTCGCCGTCGCGCGACGCGTGGAACCGGTCCACGGCCGCCAGGTACTCGTCCTCGCCACCCGCCAGGTACTGCTTGCGGAAGAGCTCCCACGCGTCGGCGTCCGCGGCCGTGGACGCGTAGTACCGCTGGAACGCCTCGTCCCGGCCGTAGTCCGGAGCGCAGGACGTGAAGTGGGCGCCGCGCGGGGTCTCGATGACGCCGTCGACGAAGAGCCGGCTGATCAGCAGTGACTGGGCCGGCCCTCCGCCGAGCAGGTCCTCGGTGGGCACGATCCGCTCGCAGCTGACGTAGCAGCGGTCGGCGGCCATCGCGTACAGGTCGTCGAAGTACGGGTCGGGGCCCAGGTACTGGGCGTTGCCGGCGGCGTCGGCACGGTTCACGTGCACCAGAGCGACATCGAGCCGCAGCGCCTTCATGGCGACGTACTCCTCGTCGCTGTACGGGGAGGGAATCGTCACCAGGTCCGGGTTCATGGTGAGGACGTCGGAGCCGAGCCCGGCGCGCGTCGGCAGGAAGGCCAGTCGCTGGGCCGCCGCCCGCAGCCCCGTCACGAACATGCCCTCGTCGTACTCCGCGGTCTCCACGCCGCCGCGCTCCCGCACGGCGCGGAAGTGCGGGTCGAGCGCGATGCTGTCGAGCGACACGAATCCGTAGACGAGCTTGCGGACCTTCCCCGCGGCGCACAGCAGCCCGACGTCCGGGCCGCCGAACGAGACGACGGTCAGATCCGTGACGTCGCTGCGCAGCAGCGCGCGCACGAGGGCCATCGGCTTGCGCCGCGAGCCCCAGCCGCCGATCCCGATCGTCATGCCGGATTCGATCGTCGCGGCGAAGTCCTCCACGCGCATCGACTTGTCGCCCATACGGTCTTCCTCTCACGAGTGGTTCGGTCGGGCGCCGTCAGGAGGCCGGGTGGCCGTCGGCCGCCTGTTCCAGCAGGCGGAAGAGCCGGCGCCGGTGTTCATGGGGCTGGCCGAACAACTGGGACGTGGCGTGGGCGCGCTTGAACACCATCTGGGCGTCGTGCTCCCAGGTGATCGCGATGCCGCCGTGCAACTGGACGGTCTCCGAGGCGACGAGGTGGAGCGCCTCGGAGCACCAGGCCTTCGCCAGAGCGGCGTCGTGGGGGAGTCGGGGTGTGCGGTGGGCCGCCGAGTGGGCCGCCGCCCAGGACGCCGAGCGGGCCGTCTCCACGGCGACCAGCATGTCGGCCATGCGGTGCTTCAGCGCCTGGAACGAGCCGATCGGACGCCCGAACTGCTCGCGCTGCCCCGCGTACGCGACGGTCATGTCCAGGCCGCGCCGGGCCGCGCCGACCTGGAGCGCCGTCACGGCGACGGCGGCGATGTCGTGAAGGGCGGGGAGCAGCGCGCTCGCGTCGAGCGTGACGGGAACGGCCCGTGCGCCCGCGAACTCCACTCGGGCGAAGCGCAGCGTGGTGTCCATGGCGGGGGTGGCGGCGCGGTGGACGCCAGCGTGGGCCGGGTCCACCTCGAACAGGCCGACCTGCCCTGTCCCGTGGGTCGCGACGGCCAGGAGCGTGTCCGCGCCGACGCCGTCGAGGACCAGGGTGGCCGTACCGGACAGGGCCCAGCCGGCCTCGGTCCCGCCCGCGGCGTCGAGGGCGTCGGCGTCGGTGTCGTCGGCGTCGGCGCGTACCGCCGCGCGGTCGGTGTGCCAGCGGCCGTCCTCGCCCGCCCAGCACACGGCCGCCGTGCGCGTGCCCTCCGCCAGGCCCGGAAGCAGACGGCGGCAGGCGGCCTCGTCGCCCGAGAGGAGCAGCGCCTGCGCGGCCAGCACACCCGATCCGAGCAGCGGACTCGGGGTCAGCGCCGCCCCCAACTCCTCCAGGACGACATGGGTTTCGACGAGTGTGAAGCCCGCGCCGCCGTACTCCTCGGGAATGGCCAGGGCCGCCGCGCCGACCTGCTCGCACACGGTCCGCCACAGCTCCGGGTCGTACCCGAGCTCCGACTCGGCCGCCGCGCGGACCGCGGCGCTGTCGCTGCGCCGCGCGAGGAGGTTCCGTACGGTCGAGGAGAGTTCGTGCTGCTCCTCGCTCGGTCGAGCCGTGAACGTCATCGGATCTCCTTCCCCCGGCGGACCGGGCCTCAGGCCTTCGCGGCGGCGTCGCGCATGGCGCGGGCGTCCATCCCGGCCAGGGAGTCGGCGCCGACCTCCGCGTTGTGGGAGTGGGCGGCGTGGTGCAGGCCGAAGACCGAGTCCATGCCCGAGCGCATGCCCTGCAGGTCCTCGGCCTGGTTGACCGCCTTCTTGGTGAGCGCGAGGCCGAAGCGGGGCATCGCGCTGATCCGCTCCGCCAGCGCGAAGGTCGCCGACTCCAGGTCCTCGCGCGGCACGACGTGGTTGACCATCCCGAGCCGCAGCGCGCGCTCCGCGTCGAAACGGTCCCCGGTGTACAGGAACTCCTTCGCCGCGCGCGGATTCATCACCCACGGGTGGGCGAAGTACTCGACGCCCGGGATGCCCATGCGTACGACGGGGTCGGCGAAGAACGCGTCCTCGGCGGCGACGATGAAGTCACAGCACCAGGCGAGCATGAGACCGCCCGCGATGCACGCGCCCTGCACCATCGCGATGACCGGCTTCGGGATCTCCCGCCAGCGCCGGCACATGCCCAGGTACACCTCGGACTCGCGGGCGATGCGCGCGTCGACGCCCTGCTTGTCGGTGTGGTCCCACCAGATGACGGCCTTGCGCTCGAAGGTCTGGTCGATGTCACGGCCGGGCGTACCGATGTCGTGACCGCCGCTGAAGTGCTCGCCGTTGCCGGCCAGGACGATGACCTTCACGTCGTCGTCGTCGACCGCGCGACTGAACGCGGCGTCAAGCGCGTACGTCATCTTCGAGTTCTGCGCGTTGCGGTACCGGGGCCGGTTCAGTGTCACGACCGCGACGGAGCCGCGTACTTCGTACGTGACGACGGACTCCTCGTCCATCTCGACAGGGGACATGCCAGCTCCTTCGCGATCACGTCACGGTCCGACACACACCGTACCCAAACAAGTGCTTGGTGGGTTACTCTAGGCCATGCCCCGTCTCCCGACCAGCACCGGACTGCCGGCGGATCCTTCGAGAGGTGACCGTGGATCAGATGCGATCGACGAAGGACGAGGTGTTCCGCCGGGAGGTGCGGGACTGGCTGGAGACGCACCTCCACGGCGACTTCGCCGCCCTCCGGGGCCTGGGAGGGGCCGGCCGTGAACACGAGGCGTACGACGAACGCCTCGCCTGGGACCGGCATCTGGCCGCCCACGGCTGGACGTGCGTCGGCTGGCCCGAGGAGCACGGAGGCCGCGGACTCGGCCTCGCCCGGCAGGTGATCTTCCACGAGGAGTACGCACGGGCCGGCGGCCCCGCCCGGGTCAACCACCTCGGCGAGGAACTCCTCGGCCCCACCCTGATCGCCTTCGGCACCCCGGAACAGAAGGCCCGGTTCCTGCCCAGGATCCGCGCGGTCGAGGAACTCTGGTGCCAGGGCTACTCGGAGCCGGGCGCCGGCTCCGACCTCGCCGCCGTGTCCACCAGGGCGCGCCCGGCGGAGGACGGCCGGTGGGTGATCGACGGGCAGAAGGTGTGGACCTCGCTGGCACACCTGGCCGACTGGTGCTTCGTCCTCGCCCGCACCGAACCGGGCTCGGCGCGGCACGCCGGGCTGTCCTACCTCCTGGTCCCCATGCGGCAGGAGGGAGTCGAGGTGCGGCCCATCACCCAGCTCACCGGCACCTCGGAGTTCAACGAGGTGTACTTCGACGGAGCCAGGACCGACGCAGACCTGGTCGTCGGCGCACCCGGGGACGGCTGGAAGGTCGCCATGGCCACCCTCGGCTTCGAGCGCGGCGTCTCCACGCTCGGGCAGCAGATCGGCTTCGCCCGGGAACTGGAGGCGGTGGTCGCCCTCGCCCGCCGCAACGGCGCCATCGAGGACCCCGAGATCCAGGACCGCATCACCCGGGCGCACATGGGTCTTGAGGTGATCCGGCTCAACGCCCTCCGCATGCTCGACGGTGCGGGCACCCAGGGGCCGCGGGCATCCATCGCCAAGCTCCTCCGGGGGACGTGGCACCGCTCACTGGGCGAGCTGGCGATGGAGGTGGCAGGCGCCTCCTCCCTGGTGGCCGCCGGAGCACCGTACGACCTCGACGACTTCCAGCGCCTGTTCCTGTTCAGCCGGGCCGACACGATCTACGGCGGCTCGGACGAGATCCAGCGCAACATCATCGCCGAGCGCGTACTCGGCCTGCCGAAGGAGCCCAAGCCGTGAACCCGAACGCCAGGGCGGCGCGGCCGCCGGCCTATGTGCCCGGACACGGACTGCTGAAGGACCGGACCGTGGTGGTGACCGCCGCGGCGGGAGCCGGCATCGGCGCCGCGGTGGTGCGGCGCTGCCTGGAGGAGCAGGCGCGCGCCGTGGTCCTCGGCGACGTACACGAGCGGCGCCTCGCCGAGGCCCACGAGACCCTCGCCAAGGAGTTCGGGCCGGAGCGGGTGGCGTCGGTGGTCTGCGACGTGACGAAGGAGGAACAGGTGGGGGCGCTCCTCGACGCGGCCGAACCGTTCGGCGGCGTCGACGTGATGATCAACAACGCCGGCCTCGGCGGCACCCGCTCGGTCCTGGAGCTGACGGACGAGGAATGGTCCCGGGTCCTCGACATCACCCTCACCGGCACCTTCCGCTGTGTCCGCGCCGCCGGGAACAGAATGGTCGCCGCCGGCCGCGAGGGCGTCATCGTGAACAACGCCTCGGTGGTCGGCTGGCGCGCGCAGGAGGGCCAGGCGCACTACGCGGCGGCCAAGGCCGGAGTGATGGCGCTGACCCGCTGCGCAGCGATGGACCTCGCCCCGCACGGGATCCGTGTCAACGCGGTGGCCCCGAGCCTGGCCATGCACCCCTTCCTCGCCAAGGTGACCACCGAGGAGTTCCTCGACGGACTCAAGAACCAGGAAGCCTTCGGCCGGGCCGCCGAACCCTGGGAGGTGGCCAACGTGATGGTCTTCCTGGCCGCCGACTACTCCTCGTACATGACCGGCGAGGTGGTGTCGGTGAGCAGCAGGCACCCGTGAGCAGTGCAGCTCAGTGACCACCGGACGACCAGGAAGAAGAGGACCGGCATGGCCGAGGCCTACATCGTCGACGCCGTACGCACCCCGGTCGGGCGGCGCGGCGGTTCCCTGTCCGCCGTGCACTCTGCGGACCTCGCGGCGCACGCCGTCGGCGCCCTGATCCGCCGTACGGACCTCGACCCCGGCGCCGTCGACGACGTCATCCTGGGCTGCTGCGACACGATCGGCTCGCAGGCCGGAGACATCGCGCGCACCGCGTGGCTCGTCGCCGGACTGCCCGACCACGTGCCCGGTGTGTCCATCGACCGGCAGTGCGGATCCAGCCAGCAGGCGGTGCACTTCGCGGCCCAGGGCGTCATGTCGGGCACCGCAGAACTCATCGTCGCCGGCGGGGTGCAGAACATGTCGGCGATCCCGATATCGGCCGCGATGACCGTGGGCCAGGCGTACGGATTCAGCACGCCGTTCGCCGAGTCGCCGGGCTGGATCCGGCGGTACGGCACGCAGGAGGTGTCGCAGTTCCGAGCCGCCGAGATGATCGCAGAGAAGTGGCGGCTCACCCGCGAGGAGATGGAGGAGTACGCCTACCGCAGCCACCTGCGGGCCGCCGCCGCGATCGACGCCGGACGGTTCAAGAACGAGATCACGCCGTACGGGGACGTCGACACCGACGAGTGCCCGCGCCGCGACACGTCACCGGAGAAGATGGCCGCGCTCAAGCCCCTCACCGAAGGCGGCCGGATCACCGCCGCGCTCGCCGCCCAGAACTCCGACGCGGCCTCGGCGATGCTGATCGCCTCCGCGCAGGCCGTACGCGACCACGGCCTGACCCCGCGCGCCCGGATCCACCACCTCTCGGTGCGCGCCGACGACCCGGTGTGGATGCTGACCGGGCCGATCGAGGCAACCCGCCATGCACTGCGCAAGTCCGGCCTGACCCTCGACGACATCGACCTGTTCGAGATGAACGAGGCCTTCGCCTCCGTGGTCCTCGCCTGGGCGAAGGAGATCGACGTGGACCCGGCCAAGGTCAACGTCAACGGCGGGGCCATCGCCCTGGGCCATCCGATCGGCGCCACCGGCACCCGGCTGATGACCACACTCCTGAACGAACTGGAGCGTACCGGCGGCCGCTTCGGGCTCCAGACCATGTGCGAGGGCGGCGGCCAGGCCAACGTCACGATCATCGAACGCCTCGGAAGCACTCAGCTACGGCGGCGCCCCGGCCGGGAGTCGTAGGGAGTGGCCCGGGAGCCGTCCGCACCCACCTCGAGCCGACCGATCCGCTCGAGTACGGGTGCTCGAAGCGGCTGCGGCAGGCGTCGCCGCGCAGGTCGACGGCGGAGCGCCGCACGGCGTCGAGGACGCCGAGCTCTTCCAGGGCCGTCGAGGCGTTCGGAGCCAGCTGCAGACCAGCCCCGATCTCGCCGAAGCGGACGGCACGCTCCACCAGCCTCACCCGGTGGCCGACCCGGGCGACCGCGAGGGCAGCGGCCAGGCCACCGATGCCGCCGCCGATGACGGGACTTGAGCGATGACGGAGTGCGGGCCCCGCGGGCGCGACGTGCTCCGCACTGGGTGCCGGCGGCGCCACCCCGACTCGATGGCCTGTCCGAGGCCCTTGACGAGCCCGTTGACGGGGGCCGGGTCCATGCCGCCGAGGCAGCGGATCCGCTGCGCCTCGGGATACGGCGGGCCATGGTGACGGGCTCCGGGTGGGCCGTCTCGTACAGCAGGGTCTCGCCCAGACCGCCGTCCATCGGCGCCGAACCGGTCTCGACGTTCGACTCGTGGACGACCGGTCCGCCGTTCTCCCACGTCAGACACTCGCCGGCGGCGATGTGCATGAGGTGCTGGAGCACCGCCCGACCGACGCCGGCCGCTCGTCGCCGACCGTCCAGAACATCTCGATGTCCTCGACGGTGTCGAGTTCGTTCGCGGCGTCGACGGCCAGGACGTTGCTCATGCCCGGCGAGGCGCCGCAGCCGATGCAGAGCGGAATGCCCGCTTCCTGGGCCTTGTCGGCGAGGCCGAGGGCGTGCTGGGTGCTCTCGACGTCGTCGTCGAAGTCGAGGTACGGCACCTTCAATTCGATGCAGGCCGTGATCACGGGCTCGGAACGTATCCAAGGACCCGGTCGCCCGCCCGTCCGGGCGGCCGGGTCCGCGAGCGGCCTTTCTCAAAGGGCGCCGACGATGTCCTCGACCCGGGTCTTCGCGTCGCCGAAGAGCATCGCGGTGTTCTCACGGAAGAACAGCGGGTTCTGCACGCCGGCGTATCCGGAGGCCATCGAGCGCTTGAAGACGATGACCTTGCCGGCGTTCCAGACGGTGAGCACCGGCATGCCGGCGAGCGGGCTGGCGGGGTCCTCCGCTCCGGCCGGGTTGACCGTGTCGTTGGCGCCGATCACGAGGACGACGTCGGTCGTGGCGAAGTCGTCGTTGATCTCGTCCATCTCCAGGACGATGTCGTACGGCACCTTCGCCTCGGCCAGCAGGACGTTCATGTGACCGGGCAGGCGGCCGGCGACGGGGTGGATGCCGAACCGTACGTCGACGCCCTTGGCGCGCAGCTTCGAGGTGAGTTCCGCGACCGGGTACTGGGCCTGGGCGACGGCCATCCCGTATCCGGGAGTGATGATCACCGAGCGGGCCGAGCTCAGGAGTTCGGCGGCGCTCTGGGCGGTGGTCTCCTGGTGCTCGCCGTAGTCGACGTCCGATCCCGACGGCGCTTCGATGCCGAAGCCGCCGGCGATCACGGAGAGGAACGAGCGGTTCATCGCCTTGCACATGATGTAGCTGAGGTAGGCACCCGAGGAGCCGACGAGCGCGCCGGTGATGATCAGCAGATCGTTGCCGAGCAGGAAGCCCGAGGCCGCGGCCGCCCAGCCGGAGTAGCTGTTGAGCATCGAGACGACGACCGGCATGTCGCCGCCGCCGATCGACGCCACCAGGTGCCAGCCGAGGGCGAGGGCCAGAACCGTCACGGCGATGAGCAGCCACAGCTCCGGCGTGATGACGAACCACACGGTCAGGGCGAGGAACAGGACCAGCGAGCCGAGGTTCAGGGCGTTCTTGCCCGGCAGCACGAGCGGCTTGGAGTCCATCTTCGCGGCGAGCTTCAGGTAGGCCACGACCGAGCCGGTGAAGGTGACCGCGCCGATGAACAGGCCGATGAACACCTCGGCGTGGTGGATGCCCAGTGTGCCGAGCGCGTCCAGGCCCTTCGCCTCGTGGCCGTCCGGGTCGTACTCGACGTTCAGGAAGCCGTTCCAGCTGACGAGGACGGCGGCCAGACCGACGAAGGAGTGCAGCAGCGCGATGAGTTCGGGCATGCCGGTCATCTCGACGCCGCGGGCCCGCTGCAGACCGATCAGCGCTCCGATCAGCATCGCGACGGCCATCAGACCGAGGCCGGCGGTGCTGATGTCGCCGTCCCACGCGAGCACGATGGTCGCGACGAGCGCGACGCCCATGCCGAGCATGCCGAAGGCGTTGCCGAGCCGCGCCGTTTCGTGCTTGGAGAGTCCTGCCAGCGCGAGGATGAACAGCAGCGCGGCAACGAGGTAGGCCGCCTGGGCGGCGATGGTCGCAGACATGTCAGCTCCGATTGAACATGGCGAGCATGCGACGCGTCACCGCGAAGCCGCCGAAGACGTTGATACTGGCCAGAAGGATCGCCACGGACGACAGCACCGTGACCGCCGTGCTCGTGTGGCCGATCTGGAGGAGTGCGCCGACGACGATGATCCCGGAGATCGCGTTCGTCACCGACATCAGCGGCGTGTGCAGCGCGTGGTGCACGTGTCCGATCACGTAGTAGCCGATCACGATCGCGAGCACGAAGACCGTCACGTGGGGCAGCAGCGCCGCCGGGGCGAAAGCGGCGGCGAGGAACAGTGCCAGCGCGCCGAGGGCCACGCCGCCGAACCTCTGCTTCGCCGTCGCCGGGGCCTTCTTCGGCTTCGCCTGCGCCGTCGCGGCCGCCGCGGGCGCGGGGGCCGGGGCCGCGGAGACCTGGACCGGCGGGGGAGGCCACGCCGACTCACCGGCGCGTACGACGGTGATCGAGCGCTGCACCGGGTCGTCCCAGTCCAGGACCAGCGTCCCGTCCTTGCCGGGCGTCATCAGCTTCAGCAGGTTCACCAGGTTCGTGCCGTACAGCTGCGAGGCCTGGGCCGCCAGCCGGCCCGCGAGGTCGGTGTAGCCGATGATCGTCACACCGTTCTCCGTGACGGTCTTCTCACCCTTCACGGTGCCCTCGACGTTGCCGCCGTTGGCGGCCGCCATGTCGACGATCACCGACCCCGGCCTCATGCTCGCCACCATCTCCGCGGTGATCAGCGTCGGCGCGGGACGGCCCGGGATCAGCGCGGTGGTGATGACGATGTCCACCTCGCGGCACTGCGCGGCGTACAGCTCGACCTCGCGCGCCTTGTAGTCCTCCCCCATCTCCTTGGCGTAGCCCGTCTTGGAGACCTCGACCTCCGGGGACTCGATCGACAGGTACTCGCCGCCCAGGGAGCGGACCTGGTCGGCCACCTCCGGCCGCGGGTCGGTCGCCCGTACGATCGCGCCGAGCGAGCCGGACGCGCCGATCGCCGCCAGACCGGCGACGCCGGCGCCCGCGACGAGCACCTTCGCCGGGGGCACCTTGCCGGCCGCGGTCACCTGGCCGGTGAAGAAGCGCCCGAACTCGTGCGCGGCCTCGATGACGGCCCGGTAGCCGGCGATGTTCGCCATCGACGACAGCACGTCCATCGACTGGGCCCGGCTGATGCGCGGCACGGCGTCCATCGAAAGCGCCGTGAACGGACGCCGGCCGAGGTCCTCGACCATCGCCGGGTCGAAGGCCGGCGCGAACAGAGCGATCACCGTCGCCTCCGGCCGGACCCGGTCCAGCTGCGCCGGGGTCGGGGCGTTGACCCCGAGCACCACGTCCGCCGCCACCGCGTCACCGACGGTCGCGCCGGCGGCCTCGTAGGCGCTGTCGGTGAACCCGGCCGCGACCCCCGCGCCCGGGTCGACCACCACGTCGTATCCCAGTGTGCGGATCCGTTCGATCGTGGCCGGCGTGGCCGCGACGCGACTCTCACCCGCCCGCGCTTCCTTGAGGACTCCGACAATCACGAACGTTCTCCGTTTCACTGCGCGGGCCGTCACGGCCCGTCACGGCCGTCATGGATCTGGACGCCGAGGTGAGTTCTGTCGTCCCTCAGAATCGTCGGCGGCGACCCCGATCGGAAGCGCGCCAGTTGTGACTCATGCCATACACCGGATGTAACTGCGGCGGACGGCTGGAAGGATCGTGTGACGAGCCCAGCGCACGAGTTGTTTCACCAGATCGCGCTTGATCGCCCGCTCCAGGGCGTCGTATGCACGCGCCCATCGTGCCGCTACCGGAGAGGCGTGGTCGTTCTGCTCGGCAGGAGTGAGACGCATCAGGGTATGGAGCCACCTCTCGCACCACCGGTCGAAGCCGGACCGGTAGTTGTAACGTGCCGTGCCCGAGAGGGAGTCCTTCCCCTCCTGTGCGTCCAGGGCTTCCTCGCAGAGCTCTTCCCAGGTCTCCTGCCAGGGGAGCCGGAACCGCCCGGGCCGACGGCGTCGAAAGTCGGAGTCGAGGAGTGCCGCCGCCCCGATCAGGAGCAGTCTTCCTGGGCCTTCCCACCGCGGTAGGCGGCGGCATGGCGTTCCGCCACCCGATCACGAGCGGCGCCCAGTGCCGAGTGCGGCTTCCGAAGGAGGCGGTGGATGTCCCCCGCATCGCGCTCTCCCGGTCCGAACATCCCGAAGGTGAGGACGTCGCCATACGCCTCCCTCGAGTGACGGCGCCGGGTCCGGTCCAGATGGGTGCCTCCACCGACCGGCCCTCGGCCCTGCGGTGTACGGAGCGGTCGAGCCGAGGCGTGTCGGGCGCCCGGCCGGGAGCTGGGCCACCGCCTCGGTGGGGCTCGCCCACACCGGCAGCGGGCCGCCGCCGACCGCTTCGGCGCCCTTGGGCGGGCCGCACCTTCGTGTCCTCGGTGATCAAGGCGTAGACGCCTCGCGTGCCGTTGTCGGCGTCGGTCCGCCGGGCGAGGCGGGAGCGGAGGAAGGCGGGATCGCCCCGCCCCTTCCGTTCGAACTCCTCCATGCACGCCGTGCGCGCCCCGGAGCCGGACCGCCCCGCCGTCGGCCTGGGCCGGTCCGTCCCGGGTGGTCACGCAGGCCGCCCGGTGACCGAGGCCGCCGAAGGCGACCACGACCACCGGGCGGAGCCGCCCGGTTCCCGGACGGTGTCGACGCGCGCCGCTCAGCAGTTCCGGATGGACCACACGGGCGTCCAGTCGTACGTGAAGGGCGTGGGCTCCGGCAGGACGACGTCCAGCACCTGGCCGTTCTGGCCGTAGAAGAACGCGGCGGCGCCGACCTGGTTGTTCACCACCTGGCCCACGCCGTTCCAGTGGGACAGGGAGTACTGGTGGCAGCGGTAGAGGAAGAAGACCTTGTACTTGCCCACCACCGGGTCCCAGACCCCGGTGCAGAGATTCCCCGACGCGCACGTGACGGGGCTGCCCGACGTCGTGTGCACGTAGTCCGCCCAGGGCGAGACCGTCGGTGATACGGCCGCCACGGCACGCGAGGACGGCCCCTCGCCCCGGGGCGCCGGCGGCATGACCATGGTGTGGCCGCCGCCCTCGCGAGGCCCGTCCGAGGCCGCCGCATGGGCCGGGCCCGCCGCGAAGGCGGACACCAGCACCCACAGGAGGGCACCGACCACACCGAGGGTGGAACGCCAGGTACGCGACATCGTCACTCCTTCTCCGGGAATCCCCGGGCTCACTTCTGACTCGTGCACAGCGGTACGTCCGGCAACTGGTCGTCCGGATGGCTGATGTAGATGTTGGTGACGTAGCCCCCGTACTGCGGCAGATACGCCCACCAGTCGTTCGTGTACGGCGGGACGGAGACGAGCTGCCCCTTCTTCTGGCAGCCCACCAGCACCTCCACGCCGGCCGGGAGCCGGGTCAGCAGGTTGTCCCCGACGGCCGGTTCCGACCGGACGGCGACGTCCTGACCCCACGTCCCGTACCACTTCCCCTTCGGCGCGGTGCCGCCGGGAACGTTCAGGGAACGGGTCAGCCGGCCGAGGTCGGTGTACGCCTTTCCGTACGACGTGCCGTCCTGGTGCAGTGTGAGGACGGCCACGATCGAACGGTCACCGGCTCCGACGGTGCCGGTCGTGTGCAGCGCCGGTCGGCTCAGGTCGACGCCGGCGTCCCCCGCACCGGCGGACGCGGGGGCCGAGGCGTCGACGCCACCAGCCGCAGTGGCGCTTACGGAGCCGCAGTTCCCCTTCGCGTACTTCCCCGACCAGCCCTGTTTCACGGCCCACGGGCGGTCGAACGCGGCGGCGATGCCGAAATGCTGGTCGAAGGAGTCCGAGGCGCACCGGGTCGACCGGCGCAGACGCTCCATGATGAAGTCACGAACCGGCGCGGGAGCGGACTCCAGGATGTGCCGGTAGGTCTTCACGGTGTCGCGGGCCGACATGGCCGTGTAGCCCCAGTACCCCTCGTAGCCTGCCGGTGGGGGAGCGGTGTCGGCGAGCCCGAGCCGCGTGACCATGCGCTCGACGATCGCCGGCCCGCCGTAGGCCGACCAGTAGTAATTGGCGGCGGCGTCCTGACTGCTGCGGAGCATGACGTCCAGCCGCGTGCGGTCGGCGGCCGGGATGGTGTCGGGGCTGCGGTTCCACAGGAAGTCGAGGGCGAGCAGGAGCTTGACGACCGACGCGGACCGGAACGTGGCGGCCGGGGCGAGCTGTTCGGTGAACGTCCCGGTCTGCCGGTCGAACACGGCCACGCCTGCCGTGACCCCCGCGGGCACCTGGGGGCTCGCGGGCGTGGCCGACACGGTGTCACCCGTCGGTTCCGTCGCGGCCGCGACGGAGTGCGGGAGCGCCGCGCCGGTGAAGGAGAGGGAGAGGAAGGCCGCGGTCGCGGCGAGCAGGCGCCGAGGTGTACGGCGAGCGGTGGTGCGGGAGTGCCTGGCGATGCGGAGCATGACGTGAGGGGTCCTCGCTCGGTGTGAGGGCGCGCTGCCCGGTCTCGGAGAGGGGCGGCGGACGGGAGGGCGGCGGGACCCCGGCGCGGAGCCCCTGGCGGGACGCGAGGGGCTCCACCGGAGCGGGCCGGGCGGACGACTCCCGGCGGCCTACGGGATGTTGCACTCCGTCATGCCGGGCCAGGGATCTATCGACGTCCACACGTCGACGGCGGGGATGAAGCCCCACCCGTGATTGCCCTCCTGACCGGGAGCGATGCGGTCACCCATGGTGTAGTACCAGATGTTGTTGCCGCCGCTGTGCGCGGGGCCGCTGGCCCAGCACACGAACCAGCTCGTCGAGGTGTCGATCCAGCCGATCACCGGGCACGCGGGGATGAAGCTGCCGCACCCGCGCAGCGGGGCTCCGGCACGATTGCCGCACACCCAGTCACGCGTCCAGGTGCGGCCCGTGTACGCGTCGTAGTGGCTGACGTTGCGGGCGGTGCACGACGCCTGGGCCGCGAGGGGCGCGGCCTCGGCAGCAGGCGGCGCGCTCCGCACCGCGCCGGTGGTCGTGCCGGCCTGCGGCGACGACGCCTGAACGGCGCCGGCGCTGAACAGCACGGCCAGGAGGGCGGCGAGCATCGCCACCGCTCGTCTCACAGACATGTTTCGGCCCCCGTTGTCGAGAAAGCAATGGTCGGACAGCCCTGCGGAACCATGGAGTTGTCGCGGGGCGTCGCTTGAGAGCCGAGCCTTCCACTCGCACTCTGTTCATGTCATCGCTTGTGGCCATGCGACATGAAAGAGGATCGATAAGGGATTCATCATGGTTACTGGCGAAACGGCCGCTGGTGGCGCCGCGCCGACGGGCCCCGACCCGCGGACGCCGAGCGCCCATCAACTCCGGCTGTTCGTCGTCCTCGCGGAGGAACTCCACTTCTCGCGCGCCGCCGCCCGGCTGTTCATCACGCAGTCGGCGCTGAGCCAGCAGATCAGAGACCTGGAAAGACGCCTCGGGGTGCGGCTGTTCGACCGTTCGAGCCGGGCCGTGACGCTTACCCCGCAGGGCCGGGTGCTGTTGGCGGACGCGCGCAGCGTGGTGGCGGCCATGGACCGACTGAGCCGCAGCGCTTCGACCCAGGCGCGCAGGCTCTCCGGACGGCTCGTCGTCGGCACCATCGGCGCGGAAGCGGCGATGCCCTATACGCATGCCGTGCTGCGTCTGCTCCACGAACGGCACCCGTTGGTCCAGGTCGACGTGCGCAGCCTCCACTTCGCCGACCACTTCGACGCACTGTTCCGCCATGACATCGACGTTGCCTTCCTCCGTCCACCGGTCCCGCCCGGCGTCGAGGTGCAACACCTGGCCACGGAACCGCGGTTGGCCTGTCTCTCTGCGAGCGACCCGCTCGCGGACCGCGACCGGATCACCCTCGCCGAGCTGGCGCGCCACCCGGTGATCGACGTTCCGCCGCAGGTGCCACGGCTCTGGTGGGACTTCTGGGCCGTCGACCCGCGACCCGACGGCACCCCGGTCCGCTACGGACCCGTCGCCTCGGATCTGGAGGGCCTTCTGCACCTCGTGGCCCAGGGCAAGGGCATGTGTTTCCTGCCGGCCGCCGCGCGCGACCTCTTCCCACGCCCCGGCATCCGCTACGTCGAGGTCACGGATCTGCCCCCGTCGACGGCGGGCCTCGCCTGGCTGAGGGAAAACCGCACGGAACCGCTCATCGAGGCCGTAGTCGCAGCTGCTGGACACGTGGCCTCGGCGCGGGGCCGGGGGGCTGTCCGGGGCAGGAGCCAGGCCGAGGACTGACTTCACGTCACAGGTCGCGGCTACTCCGGGCGCGGGGTCCCGGCCCCCCCGTGTGTGGCCGGTCGTCGGCGGGTCGGCCGACGAGGTCTCGGGGCGGGTGGGGCCACGGCCGAGCAGGCTGTGGCCCCCAGGCTGGTCCGACGTGGCTGTTCAGGTGTTCCGGGTGGCGGTGAGGGCGCGCTTCTCGTTGACGTGCAGGCCGGTGTCCTTGAACTCGGCGGTGACCCGCGGGGAGCCGTAAGCGCCGCCGGACTCCGTATGGACCTCGCGGATTCTCGCGGCCAGGCGCTGGTCGGCCCGCTGCCGGGTGCATCACCGTCGAGCAGGCGCTCGCCGACCACACATGCTGGAAACAGCTGACTCGCTGGACCCACCGGCGCGAAGTTCTGTCCGACATCTACCGGGCCATCGCCGGTCTCGTCTCCGACCGCCACACCACCACCTGACGGCTCCGGCGCGGGTGTCACGGATCCCGGTGGCCGCCGGGTGGGGCTGCCCGGCTCTCGGGGGTGCCGTGTGGACCCGGTGAGGGCTCGCCCGCCGCGAGGTGCTCCAGGACCTCCGCCAGTTCCTGGCAGGCGCGGCGTACCGACCGGCGGGTCGCATGCTGCTCGGTGATGACGGAGGCGAGAAGCAGGGCGGTCAGGGCGGCGGAACCGTTGAAGGCCTGGAGCTTGGCCATGATCTCGACGTCCGTCAGGTGGAGGAACGCGCCCCGCCCGGAGGTCGCCTCGAAGGTGGTGAGCACGGAGGCGAAGAGCGCGCACAGCATGCTTCCGGCGAGCTGGAAGCGGAGCGCTGCCCAGATCAGCAGGGGGAAGACGAGGAAGAGCATGCTCATCGGGCTGAGCACGGCCATGGGCATGAGGACCAGGGTCGTCAGCCCCAGAAAGGCCGCCTCCTTCCAGCGCCGTACCCGGAACCGTCCGGCCGGCCCCGCGAGGACGAGCAGGAGCGGGGCGACGAGCAGCACCCCCATCGTGTCGCCCACCCACCAGGCCAGCCAGACGGGCCAGAACTCGCTCTTGTCCAGGGAGCCCTTCACCACCTGCAGCCCGACCCCCGCGGTCGCACTGATCAGCATGGCGCCGAACCCGCCGAGGAAGACCAGGGAGAGTCCGTCCCGCAGCCGCGCCATGTCGCGCCGGAAGCCCGCCCGTCTCAGCAGCAGGAAGGCGCAGAGCGGCGCGACGGTGTTGCTCACCACGGTGACCACTGTGGTGGGCCCCGGAGCGGTGAGCGAGGCGATGACGAGGAAGGAGCCGAGGGCGATCCCGGGCCAGACCCGCGCGCCGAGCAGCAGCAGGGCGGCGACGGCGACGCCGGTGGGCGGCCAGATGGGGGTGAACACCACGCCTTCGACGACGAGGCGGCCCATCAGGCCGAGTCGTCCGGCCGCGTAGTAGCAAACCGTCACGGCCAGCGACATCAGAGCCGCCTCCGTAGAGGGCCGGAACTGCCGAGTATCCAACACGTCAGCCATCAGACACCGGCCGGGCCGCCACGACGGCGCAAGGACCCCTGCGTGTCGGGCGCCGCCTTACGGCACGGGCCCGGGCAGGTCCGAGGACCGACCCGGCCCGAGGCGAGCACCCTCTCCCCGCTCCTCCGCCGCCGACCGGGCCGGACCGCCGTCATGGCCGACGACCAGGACGGCCGCGTCGTCCTCGTGCCCCACCGTGGCCGCCAGCTTCATGACGGCGGTGGCGAGCGCGTCGACGTCCAACCCGGCGACGGCGGTGATCCCGGCGAGCCTCGTCACCCGGTCCAGACCCTCGTCCACGTGGAGCGAGGGCCCCTCCACCACCCCGTCGGTCAGGAGGACGAAGACACCGTCGGCGGTGAGCCGGTGGCGCGTGGCCGGGTAGTCGACGCCCCGGAGCACACCGAGCGGAGGCCCGCCCTCGCTGTCGTCGATGCCGGAGCGGCCGTCGGAGGTGGCCCAGATGTGGGGGATGTGACCGGCCCGGGCGCACTCCAGGGTGCCGGCAGCGGGGTCGAGCCGCAGGAAGGTGCAGGTGGCGAAGAGGTCGGCGCCCAGAGAGATCAGCAGGTCGTTGGTGAGCCCGAGCAGCTCTCCCGGGTCTCCGGTGACGGAGGCCAGCGCGCGCAGTGCCACGCGGACCTGTCCCATGAAGGCGGCGGCCTCGATGTTGTGCCCCTGCACGTCACCGATGGACATGCCGATCTGCCCGCCGGGCAGGGAGAAGGCGTCGTACCAGTCACCGCCGACGTTGAGCCCGTGGTTGGCGGGCTCATAGCGGACGGCCAGCCGGGCGCCCGGAAAACTGGGCAGGTCCGATGGCAGCATGTCGCGCTGCAGGGCCACGGCGAACTCGACACGGGAACGCTGCGTCTCGGCCAACTCCCGCGCCCTGGCGGTCAGCGACCCGAGCCGGACCAGAAGGTCCTCGCTGCTGTCGGCCGGCCGTCTGCGGAACATCGATCACTCCGACGTCACGACAATCCTCGCATCAGTCCGTCCCGTCTCCAGCACGCGGGACCACAGGGGACCACCTCGGTACGAACAGGTCCTTCCCCACTCTGCCCGGAGGGGGCGGCGTCCGCATCTCATCGGCGGAGAATGCGGCGGATCCCAGCGGGGCCACCCCACACCGCCGGAAACGAACAGCGGTTCGGCGAGATCGAAGGCATCGCCCCGCCCCTGACCTCCGTCCGGACCGAGCAGGCCGGCGCCGCGCGACTCGCCGGGCGGTCCCCGCCGCCCCGCCGCCCGGTGCCTGCCTGACCTGGCGGCAAGGCACCGGGCGGCCCCAAGGAGGCCGGGCATGACCACGAACCACACCCTCGTCCCCCGGGCGCGAAGCGTTCTGCGCCGGTCCTTCTCGCAGCCGGCGCGGCCGTCGGCCTGCTCGGCGCGCTGCCGGGCACGCCGGCCGGTCTCGCGGGCGCCGCTCAGCACACCTTCCGGTAGGGGATGCCGGACAGGTACGTCCGCCACTCGGCGGGCGAGAGCGTCCCTCTGGCGCGGCGGCACACCTCGGTGGCCGCCCGAGCCGGGTCGATGTCGTACGTCTGGGCGGGGACGCGCGCCCCCGCCGCGTGCAGGGTGTGGCCGTCCGCGCCGAACGCGAGCGACAGGACGGCGTCCCCCGCACCGGGCAGAGCGGTGCCCAGTGGCTGCTGGGAGGCCACGTCCCACAGCCGCACGGTGCCGTACGACCCGGCCGCGGCGAGGACGGAGCCATCGGGCGAGAAGGCCACGGCGGTGGTCTCCTCCGGCACGCCCGGCATCCCCTTGGACAGGCCGTCGGACAGCAGCCCGAGCGGCGTGCGCAGCCGCCCGTCCCACAGCGTGATGCCGCCCCCGAGCCGATCACGGCGGCGCGGTCACCGGCGCGGCTGGAGACGGTGCGGCACGCGCAGTGTCGGAGGTCTGGCGTCCATGGGGGGGCGCCGTTGTCAGTGGTGCTGTGCATGATCAGCCCGTCAGCTCTTCACGGAGGTAGAGAGGTGCCATGCCGATCACAAACCAGCAGGTAACGGGACACGCGTTCCTGCGGCAGATGTACGACGACTCGTACTTCCCTGATCACGTAGTTGACCAGGGGAAGGCGATCCTGCTGCGGCTGTGCGAGCGCATCGAGGCCGAGCGGCCGTCGGACCTGCAGAGCTTGTATGCACTCACCCAGGCTTCGACGGAGGAGTTCAACCTGCTGGACAGGGAGTTCGTGGCGGCCGGGAGTGAGATCGAGACGGTGGCGCGGGAGTGGATCTGTGACGAGTTCTGCTTCGTCGCGTCGGCATACGGGTTCACGGAAGCGGATGCAGAGGAGCTGACCGCCGGCCGGGACTGGTGAACCAGGACGGGAGGGTTACCTCCGTTCAAAGCCACTCGTTGATGGACGCGACGAGCGCGGTTGCCTCGTAGCGGACGGCGAGCTTGTCATACCGGGTGGCGACGGCGCGATGTCTCTTGAGGCGGTTGATCCCGCACTCGACCGCATGGCGTTCGCGGTAGTCGACCGGGTCGAAGTACGGCGGCCGGCCGCCGCGGGAACCGAGCTTCCGGCGGTTGCGCGCCTGGTCGGCCTTGTCCGGGACGGTGCAGCGCATCCCGCGTCGGCGCAGGTAGGCGCGGTTCCTGCGGGAGGCGCACGCCTTGTCGGCCCGCACCCGGTCGGGCCGGACGCGTGGCCGGCCCGGCCCGATGCGGGGTACGCGGACCTTCTCCAGCACGGGTTCGAACTGCGGCGAGTCTCCGCGCTGTCCTGCCGTGATCACGATCGACATGGGCTTCTGACCTTGCTCGACGGCCAGGTTGAGCTTGGTGGTGAACCCGCCGCGCGAGCGTCCCAGCCCCGTGATCACGGGGCTCGGTGAAGACGCCGCCCGGTGGTTCCTTCTGCAGGTGGCTCTCCTTGCGGGCCCCGGCCGCGTGCTGATGGGCGCGGCACACCGTGGAGTCGACGCTCAGGACCCACGTGATCGCCCCCTTCGCGTCGGCCAGGGACTGGAGCCGGGTGAGGATCCGCTGCCAGGTGCCGTCCCGCTGTCACCGGCGGAACAGGTCATAGACCCGGTTCCATGGCCCGTACTCGACCGGGACGTCCCGCCACGGAACACCGGTCCGGACCCGGAACCGTATGCCGTCGATCAACTGTCGCCGAGGCCAGACAGGCGGCCGCCCCGACCTGGCCCCCTTCGGCAACAGCGGTTCCAGCACCGCCCACTGCTCGTCCGTGAGATCTCCCCGACCCATGAACCGTGATCATTCATAGCCCCAAGATCCACTTTCGACACACGGCCTAATGCCAGCCGGTGTAGCCGTCCGGGGTGCCAGGCCCGGTGCCCTCGCACGCGAAACCGATGACGAAGAGAACCAGCACGATCAGGACGAGCAGCCACAGCCAGAATCGGTCAGGCAGATCTGAATGACGCTGGCCCTGCGGACGATCGTCACCCCGGCCCTCAGCGTCGCTGTCCTCGTCGGTCACCCTGCACCCCCTACCTCCACGTTCATGGCACTGCATCGCACGGTCGGCGTCAAGCCTTCCAACTCTGCCGGTTCCGGGCGCGAACCACCACACCAGCGTCAGAGGCATCAACCGACACGACCAGCACATCAGCCAACTGCGGTAGAAGTGAGGTCATTTCAACAGAGCACAGCCATAGGCTGCCCGCGCTGCGGACCGGTTGACCGTGTCACCGAGATGATCTCCGGCTACGAAAATCTTGCCAGAGCCACGTTCGCGTGTACGACGACACGAGGACGCCTTTGGTGGATGTGACGGTCGAGAGAGGCCTGCAATGCCGGTTTCAGGCCGTACTCGTGCCGACCGTCGGCCCGTCGGACGCCGGCCGGGTGGTCGCCCCGGCCCCGGGTCGCGGGTCGGGGCGGAGCACGCCCGCCGCCACGGCGGCCACCGCGCAGAGCGCCACCGGGAGCAGCAGTGCGAGATTCAGCGGTACGAGGTGGGTCAGCGGGCCGATGACGGCGGGCCCTGCCAGCATGCCGAGGTAGCCCAGGCCCGCCACGCGGGAGACGTGGGCGCCGGCCGCGTCCTCGTCGGTGTGGCCTGCGGCGCTGAAGAGCTGGGGTACGCAGCCGGACAGTCCCAGCCCGAACACGGCCCAGCCCACAAGCGCGGGCGCCACCCACGGGGACAGCGCAGCGACGGTCAGCCCGGCGCCCGCGGCGGCGGCGCCGTAGCGGACGACGAACACCGGGCCAGTACGGGCAGCGACCCGGTCGGTGAGCAGGCGGCCCACCGTCATGGCGGTGGCGAAGGCGCCGTAGGCGAGGGCGGCGGTGGCGGGGGGCGCGCCCAGCACGTCCTCCAGGTGCAGCACGCTCCAGTCGTTGGCGACGCCCTCGCAGAGCATCAGCAGGAGGGCCAGTGTGGCCAGGGCCCACACCCGCCGGGGCGTCCGCCGCCGGCCGGCCGGGCGTGCGCCCCGGCCCGTCGTGCGGCCGCCGACCGCCGCTCTCTCGGCGGCGGTGTCCTGCTCCCCCGTGGTGCCGGTGTCCTTCCCGGCGCCCCGGGGCGGGCCGAGCAGTGCGGGTGTGGCGACGAGGGTCACCAGGAGGCCGGTCGCGGCGGCGGCGGCCAGGGTCGCGCCGAGGTCCCAGCCCCAGGTGATCAGCCGGGCGCCGACGAGTGCGGCGAGCACGCCGCCCAGCGAGAACATCGCGTGGAACGCGGACATGACCGGCCGGCCGTAGGCGCGCTCCACCTGGACGGCGTGGGTGTTCATGCTGACGTCGAGGCAGCCGTTGCCGAAGCCCAGCAGGAACAGCGCGACCCCGAGCCCGGGCGCGTCGGCCGCCAGGGCGGGCGCCACCACCGCAGCGCTGCACAGCGCTGCGCCCGCTGGAACCACCCTGCGGGCGCCGAGGCGGTCAGTGAGACGGCCGCATAATTGCATCCCGGCGAACGCGCCGCCGCCCAGCAGCAACAGCAGCCATCCCAGGACGGCGTGGCTGATCCCGGTGTGGGACTCGACCGCGGGGATGTGCACGATCCACATGCCCATCACGAAGCCGTTCAAGGCGAAGAAAGCGAACGTGGCGAGGCGGGCGGCCCGCAGGGTTCTGTTCATGGCTGCGAGCATAATGAACAATAACTATGTTTGATATATTGACTATCGCACTCGATTTGTGTGCAATGTGCGCATGGGAACCACAGAACGACACCGCCGGATCGCCGATGCCCTGCGGGAGGCGCACGAGCTGAGCGTGGCGGAGCTGGCCGGGCTCACCGGTTGCTCCGAGATGACGGTGCGGCGCGATCTGGAGATCCTGGCCGATCAGGGAGTGCTCGAACGGTTCCGCGGCGGTGCGCGCAGTCTGCTGCTGCGGGGCGAGGAGCCGCCGTTCGGACTGCGGGCGCAGGAGGGCGAGGAGGTCAAGCGCCGGATCGCCGCCGACGTCGCCGCCCTCATCGCCGACGGGGAATCCGTCGTCCTCGACAGCGGGACGACGTGCCTGGAGGTCGCGAAGGCGCTTCGCGGCCGTCGTGTCACCGTGATGCCGCTGTCGCTACACGCCGCCAACGCGCTGACGGGCGTCCCGTCCGTGCGGCTGCTCGTGCCGGGCGGTGAGCCGAGGCCTGGCGAGCTGGCACTGACCGGGCCCCTCACGGAGGCGTCACTCGCGGCGGTCCGCTTCGACACGGCCGTCATCGGCTGCTGCGGCCTCACCGCCGACGATGGCCTGACCGCCTACGACCTCGCCGACGCGGCTGTGAAACGGGCGGCGATGGCGTCGGCACGGCGCACCGTCGCGGTCGCCGAGGCGGCCAAGTTCTCCCGCACGGCGCTGGCGTTCGTCGCGCCGCCCACCGCGCTCCACGCCGTCGTCACCGACGTGACGGCACCGGCCGCAGCGACCGACGCGCTGGCCGCGGCCGGCGTCACCGTACGGAAGGTGTGACCCGCCATGACGTCTCGCGGAACCGTCCTGTTCGACCTGTTCGGCGTCATCGCGCTGCCCCAGCCCCTGGAGGCGCAAGCGGCTCTCGTCGCCACGGCGGGCACGCCCGCGCCGCCCTTCTGGGACGCGTACTGGAGGCTGCGCCCACCGTACGACCGGGGCGACCTGACCGGTCCGGCCTACTGGCGCGAGGTGGGCACCGTGCTGGGCACACGCTTCGACGCCACACGCGTCGGGGCGCTCATCGACGCCGACCTGGCGAGCTGGAGCGCGGTCGACGAGGAGATGGTGGCGCTCGTCGGCGAACTCGCCGCAACCGGACCGCGCCTCGCCCTGCTCTCCAACATCCCGCCCGAACTGGCCAACCACTACGAACAACATCACGCCGCCTGGCTACAGCACTTCGACGTACGTGCGTTCTCCTGCCGGACCGGTCACGCCAAACCGGATCCTGCCGCCTACGCGTGGTGCCTGCGGGCACTCGCCGCACCACCGCGGGACGTCCTCTTCGTGGACGACAGGGAGGAGAATGTGGCCGCGGCACACGCCGCCGGGCTGCACGGCGTGCTGTTCACCGGCGCGGCCGACCTGCGCACGGCGCTACGGGAGCACGGGGTCAGCGCGGCCGCGTAGCCGGTCGCCCTGCCGGAGACGACCGGCCACCGGCCATCGGCGGCCGACGTGACCGGCCACGGATCACCGGGGGCACGTGTCCGCTTCCCCCTGGCGCTGCCCGCGGCGCTGCCCACCGACCAGCCCGTCGCGCCCGAGTGCTCGGTTCGGGGACGCGCAGGGTCTTCATGTCGTGGCGGCGCCGTCGAACGCGGTGCACAGGAACGCCGCTGCCTGTTCCACCGCGCGGCTCCCCGCATCGAGGGTGCCCGCCATGGCGAAGAAACCGTGCGTCACACCCGGGTAGCGCACGCACTCGGCCTCGACGCCGCTGTCACTCAGGCGTCGGGCGTACTGCTCGCCCTCGTCGCGCAGCGGGTCGTACTCGGCGGTGATGACGAGCGCCCGGGGCAGGCCCGCGTGGCTGGGCGCGCGGAGCGGTGACGCGAGAGGGTCGTTGCCCTCCTCCGACAAGGTCAGGTAATTGTCCCAGTACCACTGCACGGACTTGTCGTTGAACAGCAGCGGATCGGTGTTCTCGCGGCGTGACGGCGTGTCCGCGAAGTAGTCCGTGTTGGGGTAGACGAGCAGTTGGGCCCGGATGGCGGGGCCGCCCGCGTCCCGCGCCATGAGGGTCGTCGCGGCGGCGAGGTTGCCACCTGCGCTGTCACCGCCGACGGCGATGCGCGTGGGGTCGCCGCCGAGGCGTACGGCGTTCTCCGCGGCCCAGCGCAGGCCCGCGAAGCAGTCGTGGACCGCAGCGGGGAACTTGTTCTCCGGTGCCAGGCGGTACCCCACCGCGACGGTGAGGCAGCCGGCGGCGTTAGCCAGGCTGCGGCAGATGGCGTCACTCGTCTCGATGCTGCCCAGGCTCCAGCCGCCACCGAAGAAGTAGACCAGCACCGGGAGGGGCCCGCGGCCCGCCCCGGGCCGGTAGAAGCGGACCGGCAGTGTCCCGGCGGGACCCGGTATCAGCTCGTCGAACACCTCCCGCACGGGCTCGGGGGTGCCCGCGCCCGACCGGACGGCGGCCAGGTCGGCCGCCCTCGCCTCGGCCAATGTCATCTCGTACAGCGGCCTGGCTCCTTCGGCGGCACGCCGGTCGTACTGGGCTTGCAACTGCGGATCGAAAACCACGGTCTCTCCCGTCCGGTCGGCTCACAATGGGAGACCCAGGCACGGCGCTCGGCGGTGCGGCGCGTCGACACCGTTCAGCCGCAGGCGCGTTGAGGACCGGCGATGTCCACCGGCTGCCCTGCTTGGTCCCTGGCCCGAGCCTACGCGACGGCATCCCCGAGGCGGTGGTCGCACGGAGGGAGGCAGATCCGCGGGAGGGAGTGGCCGTCGGGTCTGTGGGACGTCGCAACCGGCACAGTGAGCGCCACCCACACCGAGCACACGGCAGAGGTGCCCCGACAGCCGCACCCTCGCCACGGGAACTGACAACGGGATCGTGTGCTGTGGAACGCGGCCACCGGCAAGACAGCCGCCAGGTTGATCGGTCACCCCACCTCGGCGCGGGACGGTGCCGACGGCGCACGCGTCCTCGTACCGGTCGACGTGGCCGGAACGGACGATCGTCTTGTTCAGCTGATTCTCGTCAGCGGCTTCGACCAGTTCGTTCACCAGCTTTGTGGCCAGCGTGTAGCGGACCCGGTAGCCCTTCATGGCAGCCTCGGTGTCCAAGGCGATGAGCATGTGGGACTCGTCGATGCGGGAGTTGCCGAATAGGCCCTGTGGCGGCTCACGCCGCGCCTCTCACACGCCCCCTCCGGGGAGAGGACCGGACCGACAAGAGCGACACCGCTGCGCGTGGGCGGCTCCCGTGGTTGAGCACTGGCTGAGGGGTCCCGACCTGCAGCGCCCAGGAAGCACGCGAACTCGCCGACGTCCTTCCCACCGGCCAGATCGCGCATCTCAATCTATCCGAGCACGAACAGCCCACCCTGTACTGAACACCCACCAGCACCGAAGCAGGAAAAGGAGCGGTCACCCGGGAACCGCGAAGCCGCCCTCTCCTTGGCCGGGCGCGGCCTGGGGCTGCCCGGTCTCGGAGAACCTCCCCGCGAGCCCGGTCAGTACCGAAAAGCACTGAGCCCCGAAGAGCCAAGCGTCGAAGGGTGGCCGGGAGGAGGGGCCCCGGGGACGGGTTGTTCCCGGAGCCCTACTCCGGGGCCCGAAGGTGCGCGGGGTTACCGGCTGCGCGGGATGGTGAACCTGGGCTCCACCAGGACAATCCGGGTAACCGGGCAGGTGTGCACGGGCATGTGGAGGGTCCAGAAGGGAGGTTCTCGGCGGCGGAGCGGGGCCCGGCGACACGGAGCCTGGCGCAGCGGGAGCGCAAGAAGGCGGAGGGCTCCCGCATGCGAACGCTGACGGCCGTCAGGGGCTAATGACCAGCCCCGCCGTCGCCAGGGCGCCAGCCGCGAAGGCCAGGACCGCCATCCGCTGCGCGTTGCGCACGTAGCCCTGCCTGCGCTTGCGCCCTCTGCGGACCGCAACCTTCGTCCCCAGGTACACGCGCTTGATGTTCCGCGGGGCGAAGACGACGGGGTACCGCCGACCCACCACGTGGGCGTGGCCAACGCTCGCACCCGTTTCGTGCCGACCGGAGCCCACGTAGCTTAGTGCGACCAAGTCATCACGGGTAGCCCGAACAGGCCAATCTTCAGACCGGCATACCAAGCCACTGAAGCCCACAGGGGTGCGGCCTCGCCGGGAAGAGGAGACCCTCAGAATCGCACAGAAGCGGTCGGCATCAACTTCTCCGCGCACCCAGTTCGCCGCCACCCTTGGGAAGCCAACCGAGTCAAGGCCACAGGCGACAAGATCACTTTCGGTTTGAATCAAGTAACGCACTGTCAGTGGGGCGCTCTACATTGGTCGGTCGCGCGGGAGAGCGCGTTGTCGATCGGGGAGGGGTGTCGGTTTTGCCGTTCATCAAGGGGTATCTCAGGCGGGACGGGACGTCGGTACGGTCTCATTGGCGGGCGCCGGCGGGGACGAGTAGGCAGACCGCGCTGGCCATCGGGATCGTGGCGGCCGTGTTCGTGTTCGGGGGTTCGTCGGGTACTTCTGCCGGTGGTGGAGCGGGGACGGAGCGGTTACCCGCGCCCCGGCCAACCTCGGGGGTGGCCTATCCGATCAAGTTCCCCGGCTGGGACAGGCCGGCGCCTTCTCCGGCACCGACGGTCTCCTATCCGATCCGGTGGCCCGGGTGGGACAAGCCCGCTCCCCGTCCCCAGCCAACGGTCTCCTACCCGATCAAGTGGGAGCGCGACGGGAGCGGAAGGTGAGCCGGCGTCGGCCCGTGCGGCGCCGTACGAGCAGGCGGCGCTCACGCAAGACGTCCGGCGGCGAGCAGTTGGTCCTGGTGGTCGGTGGACTGATTCTGGCGTGGATGCTGCTTATGGGTGTGGTGCGTTTCGTGGCCGCTCACCCGTGGGTTCCGGTCGTTCTGGTGCTGCTGGTGGGCGGGGCCGTGGCGGCCTGGACGGTTCAGCGGCGGCGTGCGGCTCGGTGGGAACGAGTGAGGTCTCAGGGGCTGCGCTATGCGCTGGCGCAGCTGGACACTTTGCATCACCGGCAGTTCGAGCACGCGGTGCGGGATCTGATGCGGCGCGATGGGTGCGCGGATGCCGTGCAGGTCGGCGGTGCCGGGGACAACGGCGCGGACGTGAAGGCGACCGACCCGTACGGGCGGCGTTGGGTGATTCAGTGCAAGCACCGCAAGGCCGGCCTGGCCGGCTCCGCGGTGGGTACGCCGGATCTGCAGGTGCTCAACGGCACCGGCCGGCCGGTGCACAAGGGCGACGTCGTCGTCCTCGTTCCCAACGGCAGAGTATGCGGGGAAGGCGGTGGGCCGTGGCGGCGGGCGGGGTCAGCCGCTCCGCGATCCGGCGCCGCCCGGCACATGGCCTTCTTTCGCCCGGCGCCACGGGCCCGCACGCCGAACGGCCCGCACCGTCATCCGGTACGGGCCGTTCATCCACCCAAGAGCCCGCCGGAAGGGGGGGAGTACGGCAGGCTCTGCATATCCAGAGCGGTCCCATGCGCTCGATCCCCGCATGCCCCCGAATCCACCACCCACACCCAGCCATCCGACTGAACAGCCCGGACAGCCCGGCCGGGCCAGTTCAGGAACGCCGGACTCGCTGCTCAGCGCGACCGACCAGGGGACCTGTCCGGTGGAGCGCAGGGGGTCTCAATACGCGAGCTCGCCAGTCCCGGGGCCGGCTTCACAGTAGGCGGAAGGTCGGCGAGCGGAATGCGTGGCACCGCCGTGGGCCAGCTGACAGGGCTCCAGGCCCCCTTGAGGGCGGGAGTGATGCAATGTTGGTCTTTCAACCCTTCGTCTGTTGTTCCTCCTTTGACGCGGCCGCAGTTGGCCGAGGCCCGGCGTGTGCGGGCGGCCGAGTTGTTCGAGCAGGGGCGCTCGGGTGCCGAGATCGCGCGGATGCTGGACGTCAGCGAGGAGAGCGTGCGGCGGTGGAAACATGCGACCCGCAATTGCCCTGGTCCTTCCTCACCCACACGGGCCTGGCCATCCACCCGCCAACCCCACGAAACTAACGAAAAGATCAGCAGGGCCTGTTGCGAAAGTAGATCTTTCTTTGTGACGATCACCTTTTGGCGCGAGGGGATGACGAACCGGCAATGAAGCAAGAGCCGAAGGCGTGGTACAGCGCCAGAACTTTCTACAGGTGGCTGACCTGGGAAAATCGGCCCTACGAGGAGCGTGTCGTGCTGTTCCGGGCACGGTCCCTCGAGGAGGCCATCGAACTGGCCGAGCGAGAGTCGGCCGAGTATACCGAGGAGAACGACCTCGAAGTCTTCGACTTTGTGCAGGCGTACAGGATCGCCGACGGCGACGAGGAGGTGGTCGCAGGTACGGAGGTGTTCTCCAAACTGCATGCGCTCGATCTCCCGGCGGAGGAGTTTCTCAACCGCTACGACTCGGGACCAGCACACACTCAGATCAGTGAGTGATGTCGTTCATGGTGCTCGGCCCGGCAACAGGGCATGGTCGCCGCCGTTCGACTGCCCACCTTTCGTCTTTGTCCTCTACGGCAGCGATCTGTCGGAGATGTGGAACGTGGATCCACCATGCGACGGGGAGGGTCACAGCCACTCGTTGACGGCTGCGACGAGGACGGTCGCCTCGTATCGGACGGCGAGCTTGTCGTATCGCGTGGCGACAGTACGGTGCCTCTTGAGGCGGTTGGTCCCGCACTCGACCGCGTGACGCTCGCGGTAGTCGACTGGGTCGAAACGCGGTGGCCGGCCACCGCGGGAGCCGAGCTTCTGGCGGTTGCGCGCCTGATCGGCCTTGTCCGGGATGGTGCAGCGGATCCCACGGTGACGCAGGTAGGCGCGGATTCTGCGGGAGGCGTACGCCTTGTCCGCCCGCACGTGTTTCGGGACGAACACGTGGTCGGCCCGGCCCGAGGCGGGGCACACGGACCTTCTCCAGCACCGGTTCGAACTGCGGTGAGTCCCCGCGCTGTCCGGCGGTCACCGCGATCGACATGGGTTTCTGGCCCTGCTCGACAGTCAGGTGCAGCTTGGTGGTGAACCCGCCGCGCGACCGGCCCAACCCGTGGTCCTCCGGCTCGGTGAAGATGCCGCCCGGTGGTTCCTTCTGAAGGTCACCTCGCATGCGGGCCCCGGCCGCATGCTGATGGGCACGACAGACCGTGGAGTCGACGCTCAGGTCCCACGTGATCGCGCCTCTCGCGTCGGCCAGGGACTGGAGCCGGGTCAGGATCCGGTGCCAGGTGCCGTTTCGCTGCCACCGGCGGAACAGGTCGTAGACCCGGCCCCCCGGCCCGTACTCGACGGGCACGTCCCGCCACGGAACACCGGTCCGGACCCGAAATCGTATGCCGTCGATCAACTGCCGCCGAGACCAGACAGGCGGCCTCCCCATCTTGGTGCCCTTCGGCAACAGCGGCTCCGACACCGCCCACTGCTCGTTCGTGAGATCTCCCCGACCCATGGACCGTGATCATCCGCAACCCAAGATCCACTTTCGATACACGGCCTAGGTCGCCGCGCCGTTTCGAGGGTCCCTGCGATGGCGGGGCCCTGGCGGGTGCAGGGAGCGGGAGTCGTCGCCGATCCGTCGGGGTGACGGTGATCACGGGGGCTCGTGGGCGATAGCTGCGTAGGCTTGTGAAGTCGTCGTGGTGGGTCCTGAGGGCGGGTGAAGCTCCCCGGCACTGCCTGATGATGCGTCAGGGAAGTCAGCAAGTGGTCAGCATGAGTCCTGAAAAACCTGGGGACAGCTGCCTGGACTTGCGACTCGTTGTAAGGTGTGGAAACAGCCCTTGACCTGCAAAAACGCAGGCAGGGAGCCTATGTCCAGGAGTACTTCGATGCTACGAACGATATTCAAGTCCAAGATCCACCGCGCGACCGTGACCCAGGCGGACCTGCACTACGTGGGTTCGGTCACCGTCGACGCGGATCTGATGGAGGCGGCCGACCTCCTTCCCGGTGAGCTGGTGCACATCGTCGACATCGACAACGGGGCCCGGCTCGAGACCTACGTCATCGAGGGCGAGCGCGGCTCCGGAGTCATCGGGATCAACGGCGCCGCCGCGCACCTCGTGCACCCCGGTGACCTCGTCATCCTCATCAGTTACGCGCAGGTCGAGGACGCGGAGGCCCGGACGTTCGTTCCGCGCGTCGTGCACGTCGACGGCGACAACCGCATCGTCGAGCTCGGGGCCGACGCGTCCGCCCCGGTCCCCGGTAGCGACACGGTGCGCGCGCCGCACGCCGTCCCCGCGCCCGTATCCGTACAGAGCTGATCCGTCCGAGTCGAGGGAGAGCCGCCGCGTGGCCGAGCTGAAGATCCGTGACGACCGGGCGAACGGGCGCCTGGAGGCGTTCGAGGGCGATGCCTTCGTCGGGGTCGTCGTCTACTTCGTCCTGGACGCCGAACCCCACGCCCTCGTGGCCGTGCACACGGTCGTCGAGGAGGGCAACGAGGGCAAGGGGATCGCGGGAGCGCTCGTGCGCGAGTTCTACACGATCGCCGCCGACGAGGGCGTTCCCGTCGTGCCGCTCTGCCCGTACGCCGCCAAGTGGGCCGAGCGGCACCCCGACGAGGCCCCGGTCCCTCCGGCCGAGGTGGTCCGCGCGGCGAAGCTCCAGCTGAAGGCCACCCCGGAGCTGTGGTGACCCCGGCCGGCACCCTGGCCCTGCTGCACACCTCGCCGGTCCACGTCCCCGTCTTCGACGGGCTGCGGGACCTGCACCACCCCGGGCTCGCCCTGCGCCACCTCGTCGACGAGGAGTTGCTCGTACGGGCCCGGGAGGCGGGGCCCGAGGCGGTCGCCGGGTCCGTGGCGGCCGTGCTCGCGGCGGCCGTCGAGGACGGCGCCGACGCCGTCCTCTGCACCTGCTCCACGATCGGTGCGGTCGCCGAGCGGCAGGCGGGCCGCCTCGGCGTGCCCGTGCTCCGCGTGGACCGGCCGATGGCCGCCGAGGCCGCCCGCTTCCCCCGGATCATCGTGGTGGCCGCCCTGCGCTCCACCGTGGAGCCCACCGTCGCCCTCATCGCGGAGGAGTCCGGACCGAAGGCCTCGCTCATCGCCACCGCGGTGGTCGACGAGGCCTGGGAGTTGTTCGAGGCGGGGGACCGGGACGGCTACCTCGACGCCGTGGCGGCGGCCGTGGACCGCGCGCCGTGGACCGGGACGGACGACAGTGTCGTCGTGCTCGCCCAGGCGTCCATGGCGGACGCCGTCGATCGGATGACCACCCGGCGGCCCGTCCTGGCCAGCCCTCGTCCGGGCCTTGCCGCGGCGGCCGCGGCGGTGGCCGCCGCGCGGACCGCCACAGCCGGGGACCGCGACGCGCGCTGACCCGAAGGAGGGGACCCGGCGGGCGTGGCGGGGCCGGTCGGGCCACCCTGGAGACGGACGAACCCGTCGACAGAGAGGCCCGTCATGACCCATCCCCCCTACCCCGGCGGCCCGCCCCCCTCTCCGGTCCCGCCGCCCGTGCCCCCGCCGGTACCGCCGCCCGTGCCCCCGCCGAACCCGGTCCCGGTGCCTCCGAGCCCCGAGCCCGGCCCGGCTCCTCAGCCCGGCGGACCCGTACCGGAACCGGAGCCTCAGCCCCAGCCGGGCCCCGCCGGCCGGCGTCCGGCGTCAACACGAAGGTGACGAAAGGAGCTTGAGCTTTCGCGTATCCCTTGTCACGGAGCGTGCGCCACCCCTAACTTGGGCGGCTGCTGCTGTGTTCAAGGGGGGCCCATGGCCGTACGCGGACGTCACCGCCGCCACCAGCCGAGCCGGATCAACCGTGCCTCGCTCACCGTTACCGCGGGAGGCGCCGGAATGGCGCTGCCGCTCATCGGGGCGGGCGCGGTGCAGGCCGCCTCGCTCGATGTCTGGGAGAAGGTCGCGGCCTGCGAGTCCAGCTCCAACTGGCGGATCAACACGGGCAACGGCTACTTCGGCGGGCTCCAGTTCAGCCAGTCCACCTGGGAGCGGTACGGCGGCACGCACTACGCGCCGCGCGCCGACCTCGCCTCCAAGGACCAGCAGATCGCCATCGCCGAGCGCGTTCTGAAGGGCCAGGGGCCCGGGGCCTGGCCGTCCTGCGCGCCCCGCGCGGGCCTCGCCCGCGGCGGGGACGCGCCGGACCTCACCCCCGGCGCTACGACCACGAAGGCGGCGGGCGGCGGGAACGAGGTGAGGACCGCCTCCCTGCCGGGCCAGCGCGCCTTACCCGAGCAGCCCGCGAGGAACGTCGGCCCCACCGCCGTGCCGACCGTCCGCGAGATGTACACGGTCACACCCGGCGACTCCCTGTCGAAGATCGCCCGCGAGGAGCGGCTCCAGGGCGGCTGGCAGCGGCTGTACGCGACCAACCGGCCCGTCGTCGGCGACGACCCCGACCTCATCCACCCGGGCCAGCGTCTGACGCTGCGCATCGCCGCGCCGAGGACCGCCGCGCCGCAGGCCCCGACCCTGCCTCGGACCACGCCCCCGAGGAAGTCCGCGGCTCCGAAGCCCCCCGCGGCCACGACGCCGCCGGCGAAGCCCGCCACGCAGGTCCCGGTACCCCGCACCCGGCCCGTCGCCCAGTCGGCGACGAAGCCGGTCACGAAGCCGGTCGCGAAGCCCGTGACCAGGCCCGCCGCGAAGCCTGCGTCGGGACCGACCGCGAAGCCGAGTGCCAAGCCCGCGGCCAAGCCGAGTGTGAAGCCCAGCGCCAGGCCCGCGGCGAAGCCCGTCACCAGGCCCGCCGCGAAGCCGAGTGCCAAGCCCAGCGCGAAGCCCGCCTCCCGGCCGCGGCCCCCCGCGGCGCAGGAGGACCGCTACTCCGCCCCGATCTCCGCCGGTATCGGCACCCGCTACGGCACCCGCGGCTCCTCCTGGTCCAGCGGCTACCACACCGGTGTCGACTTCCCCGTGCCCACCGGCACCTCGGTCAAGGCCGTGGCCGCCGGACGGATCGTCTCCGCCGGGTGGGGTGGCGCGTACGGCTACCAGATCGTGCTCCGCCACGACGACGGCCGCTACAGCCAGTACGCCCACCTCTCCGCGCTCACCGTCCGCGAGGGCCAGCGGGTCCACGCGGGTCAGCGCATCGGGCGCTCAGGATCGACCGGCAACAGCTCGGGACCGCACCTCCACTTCGAGGTGCGGACGGGTCCCGGGTACGGCTCCGACATCGACCCCCTGGCCTACCTCAGGGCCCGGGGCGTCACCCTCTGAACCCTTCGAACCCTCTGACTCCGTCGGCGAATCGGCCGGCACCGTCATCCGGTCCAGCGTGAGCTGGACCAGGCCGCTCGCGGCGACCGCGCCGCAGATCAGCGCGGCGACGGTGCCCGCCGTGCCGTAGCGGAAGCTCTCGCCGAACAGCGTCAGGCCCACGGCGGCGGCGACCACCGGGTTGACCACCGTGACGGTGGCCAGCGGGGCGGCGAGCCCGGCGCCCCGGTACGAGGCCTGGGAGAGGAGCAGGCCCGTCACCGCGAAGGCCGAGAGGACCAGCAGACCGGTCCATTCGGCGAGCGGCGCGCCGGAGGTCCACACCTCCGCGACCGCCTTCGTGAAGACCGAGGCCATACCGAAGGAGACACCCGCCGCCGCGGCGAGGACCACACTGCGCAGCACCGACCTGCCCACCAGGTGCGCGGCCATGAACAGGAGGCCCACCAGGCCGAGGGTGCAGACCGTGAGCAGCCACCGGTCCCCGTCGGCCAGGGACCGTGCCTCGGCGCCGCTGGTGAGGCTGAGCAGCCCGGCCAGGCCCACCGTCGCCATCAGGGCGCCGCGCCAGGCCCGCCGGCCGGCCCTGCGGCCGACGAAGAGGGCCGCCATGGGCAGCGCGAACACGATCGTGAGGGCCCCCAGCGGCTGCACCAGGCTGAGCGGTCCGTACGCGAGGGCCGCGACGTGCAGAGTCGCGCCGACGCCGTTGAGCAGGACGGACCCCCACCAGGCGCGGCTGCGCAGCGGCGCGTAGCGCGGCCCGGTGGCGGAGGCCGCGACCCGCTCCTGCACGATCGCCGCGGCCGCGTAGGCGACCGCCGAGACCAGGGCCAGGAGGACGGACAGCAGGAGGGGACTCATGCCTTCCACGATCCTCCTTCCCGGCCGATCGCGTCGTCGTACCAGGGGACGTCTTCGGGGATACCGCCGACGCAGTACGAGGCCGCCGCGTACGCCTGGAGACGTACGCCACCGCAGGTCGGAACGGGTGCAAAGGGTCCTTTTCGAGCCGTGTCGGGCGTCTGTCCGAGGGCGGTTACGGTGGGCGTGAATCGTCACGCCGGAACCGAGCCGACGGGCCCGGACCAGACCGGCGGGACCGGACCGACCGGGCCGGCGGGACCGTACCGGACCGGCGGGACCGGACCGACCGGGCCGACCGGACCGGACCGACCGGGCCGGCCGGACCAGACCGACCGGAGGCCGGACCAGACCGGACCGCGCCGGAACCGAACCAGGGGGGACCTCGGATGGATCTAGTCGAGAGCGGATCGGTGGGCGGATTCTTCGCCCTGCGAACCTCCCCGCCGGAGAGCGGCGGCGCGCACCGCCCGCTCGCCCTGCTGTACGCGGGGGAGGACGGCCCCCTCCACGCGCGCGTGGACCGGGTCGCCGCCCGGCTCGGCGCCCCCGAGCGGCGCGTCGGGGCCTCCGTCGCCCACCTCGGGCTCGCGGCCCGGCTCTGGTCCACCGCCCTCGGCCCTGCCGCCCTCCACGGCCGCTTCCCGGACCTCGCCCCCGCCGAGCTGTACTGGGACGGGGCACTGACCTCCCCCGACGACCTGTGGTGGGCCGGCTCCGCGACCCGCCCCGCCACCGTGGACGAGCTCAGGGCGGCCGTCCAGGAGGCCCACCTGGTGCCGCTGCACGCGGCACTGCGCCGCGACGGGCGCGTCTCGCCGCGCCTGCTCTGGGGCAACGCGGGCTCCGCCCTCGCCGGGGCCCTGCGCGAACTGACCCGCTGGGCGGCCGCCCGCGGCCGCCCGGACGTGGCCGAACGGGCCGCCGCACTGGTCTCCGGGCTCCTCGACCACCCCGACCTCGACGGCACGGTCCGCGGCCCCCGGCTGCGCCGCGCCAGTTGCTGTCTCTACTACCGCTGCCCCGGCGCGGGACTGTGCGGCGACTGTGTCTTCGACCACGCCCCCCGAACGGGTTTGGAGGCGCGGCCCCCCGCTCCGTAAAGTTGCCCTTTCGAAAGCCCACGAACGGCGGCACGCCCGCGAACGGCGACGCACGAGCGAACGAGGAACCCGAAGGCCATGACGGTGACCGAAGAAACCCAGGACTACGGGCCGGGCGTCGACCCCGAGCGCCTGGCCGTCTGCCTCAGCGTCCTCGACGAGCTCGACAAGCTGGACGTCGACCACCCGGACGCGATCCTCGTCCGGCGCGCCACCGCCGGGATCTACCGGACCGTGAAGCAGCGCCGCCGCCAGGAGCGCAGGGCCGCCAAGACCGCCAACGACAAGGCGGTCACCGAGGCGACCGCGACGGGTTCCGCGCAGCGCATCGACGACGAGACCGAGGGCATCCTGCCCTCCTCCGTCACCGAGGAGGGCCGGATCGCCGGGATACTCCAGCGCCCGCGCTCCTGCTACGTGTGCAAGACGCGCTTCGTCGAGGTCGACTACTTCTACCACCAGCTCTGCCAGGGATGCGCCGCCCAGAACCGGGCCAAGCGCGAGGCCCGCGCCGACCTCTCCGGCAAGCGCGCCCTGCTCACCGGCGGCCGGGCCAAGATCGGCATGTACATCGCGCTGCGGCTGCTGCGCGACGGCGCCCACACCACCATCACCACCCGCTTCCCCAAGGACGCCATCCGCCGCTTCAAGGCGATGGACGACTCCGCGGACTGGATGCACCGTCTGGAGGTCGTCGGCATCGACCTGCGCGACCCCGCCCAGGCGGTGGCCCTCGCCGACCAGATGGCCGCGGCCGGGCCGCTGGACATCCTCATCAACAACGCGACGCAGACCGTGCGCCGACTGCCGTCCGCGTACGCCGCCCTGGTCGACGGCGAGAGCGCGCCGCTGCCGGCCGGTGAGCTTCCCGCCCATCACGTCATCGGCGCGTTCAACTCCGGCGCGGTCGGCGAGCTGGTGGGCGGCGCGTCGCTGCCCGCGGGGGTGAGCGGCCTCGACGCGCAGCAGGTCGCGGACCTCGCGCTCGTCGCGGGCAACGCCAGCATCGCCCGGCATCTCGACGGCACCGCCATCGACGCGGGTGGCCTGGTGCCGGACGTCGTCGAGAGCAACACCTGGGTGCAGAGCATCGAGCAGATCTCCCCCGTGGAGCTGCTCGAAACGCAGCTGTGCAACTACACGGCGCCGTTCATCCTGATCAGCGCGTTGCGGCCGGTGATGGCAGAGGCCGCGAAGAAGGCGGCCAGCGGTCGTTCCTACGTGGTGAACGTGTCCGCGATGGAGGGTGTCTTCAGCCGCGGCTACAAGGGCGCGGGACACCCGAACACCAATGCCGCGAAGGCCGCGATGAACATGGTGACGCGGACCAGCGGTCAGGAGATGTTCGAGACCGACGGCATCCTCATGACCTCCGTCGACACCGGTTGGATCACCGACGAGCGCCCGCACTTCGACAAGCTGCGCCTCGCCGAGGAGGGCTTCCACGCCCCGCTGGACCTGGTCGACGGCGCGGCCCGCGTGTACGACCCGATCGTGCGCGGCGAGGAGGGCGAGGACCTCTACGGCTGCTTCCTCAAGGACTACGCCCGCGCCAACTGGTAGGAAGCGGTTCCCGCCGTCCTGACAAGAGCGCCCCACCGGCCGGTGGGGCGCTCTTTCGGTTCACTTCACCCGATCGCGTCACACTTTGGAGCCCGGTAGAGCGCGGACGCGCTCATTTGGTTACTCTGATGTTCACGGTCGGCCACCGGGGATACACACCATCCTCACGGTCGACCAGGGACAGGCCTTCCACCAAGGCCGCGGTCCCGCCCGACGAACGGCGCCACCGCGACCGACCGGCACTTGTCCTACAGGTACGCGACACAGAGGAGTGCGCGGTGACACCCGAACTGACGAAGCAGGAACCGCGACCGGCCGAACGCAACGACCGGCCACGCAAGAACGGCGAGCTGGGGAGCCTCGAAGTGTGGGCCCACGCGGCCCCGATCCGACTCGCGGGCTACGAGGACGACCTCGCGGAGCCCCACATCCTGCCCGGCATCGACTGAGCCCCTGCTTCACCTCCCGGTGCCCCCGGCCGTTCGCGGCCGGGGGCACCGGCGCGTTCACCCGGGCCTGTGTGCCCGCTCCCGCAGCCGGGTCGGCGGCAGGTACTCCCGTACGAGCGTCCGGTGCCACCAGGCCCCGGTCTCACGGAGCTCGCGCCAGGTCGTGTAGCGGTAGCGGTACAGCCGGGCGCGGACGAAGGCCGGCGGGGCCTCGGGGAAGGGGTTGTGGGCCAGCAGCCGCAGGGTGTCCCGGTCGCCGTCGAGCAGCCGTTCCACGAACGGACCGAACCACGCGCGCGCGTACCCGGGGCTGAGCGCCGCGAACCACATCAGCCAGTCGAGCCGCAGGTGGTACGGGGCGAACTGCCGGGGCAGCCGGCGCGGATCACCGGGCTTGCCCTTGAAGCCGTACTCCCGCCACTCCGTGCCCGGGTGCGGTGCCGGGTCGTCGGTGCCCTCGACGACGATCTCGTCCCGGACCCGGCCGACCGTGCCGAACGCTCCGTACGTGTTGACCAGGTGGAACGGGTCGTACGAGCGGTTCATCGCCTGGTGCCGGGAGAGCAGGTTCCGCGCCGGGCGGTAGCTCCGTACCAGGACGAAGACGGTCACCGCGACGACCAGCACCACGTACCAGAGCGGCGGATCCGGCTGCGGGTGGTCGCCGGTGAGCGGGGAGGCATCCACGGCGGAGAGGGCGATCACGATGGTGATCCAGTTCAGCCAGGCGAAGTTGCCGGAGAGCACCAGCCACAGCTGGGTCGCGATCATCAGGCCGGCCGCGATCGTGGCGACCGGCTGCGGGGTGAAGAGCAGGAACGGCACGAACAGCTGGACGACGTGGTTGGCCGCCACCTCGACCCGGTGCAGGGGGCGCGGCAGATGGTGGAAGAACCAGCTCAGCGGGCCGGGCATCGGCTGGGTCTCGTGGTGGTGGTAGAGGCAGGTCAGGTCGCGCCAGCAGCGGTCGCCGCGGATCTTGATGAGCCCGGCGCCGAACTCGACCCGGAAGAGCAGCCAGAGCAGCAGGAACAGGACGAGGACGGGTGGTCCCGTGTCGTCGTTGCCGAGGAAGACAGCCAGGAACCCGGTCTCCAGGAGGAGCGACTCCCAGCCGAAGGAGTACCAGGTCTGGCCCACGTTCACGATCGACAGGTAGAGGCCCCAGAGCAGCAGCCACAGCAGCATCGACACCGGCAGGGGCACCGCGTCCCCGGCGCCCGCCACGAGCGCGAGGGCGAGCGCGGCGCCGGTCCAGGCGACGGTCGCGAAGAGACGGTCGGAGTAGCGCCAGTGGAAGAGCGAGGGGGTCTGCCGGGGCCGGGTCGCGCGCACGTACTCCGGTACGGGGAGCATGCCGCGCTCCCCGATCAGCGCCCGGAACTGGAGGGCGGCCGACAGGAACGCGACGCAGTACAGCCCGGCGAGGCCCCGCTGGAAGACGATCCGGCTCAGCCAGTGCTCGGGTGCGGTGAACCACTCCATCGCTTCCAGTATCGGCCCCGGATCACGTCCTGACGAGACGCCGGAGGGTCCGGCCCAGGTGACGCGCGTACGCGTGCTGGAGCGGTGGGACCAGCGGGCCGCCGAGCCGGGTGTACCAGGCGGCGGGGCGGCTGAAGGCGGTGACAGTGAACCGGACCGTGCCGTCGGGGTCGAGGTCGACCATGAAGGACTCCTCGCCGCATTCCGGATGCCCGGTGAGGGTGCCGTAGGCGAAGCCGATGCGGTCCTTCTCGTACGCCGTCCAGATCACCGTGCAAGGGACGCGGATGCGCAAAGGACCGATGCCCGCCGACACCTCGACGGCGGTGCCCGGTCCGGCGCGGTCGGCGTCGGCGACGACACGCGCGCCGGTGGCGCGGTGCATCCGCCAGGTGGTGACGGCGGCGCCCGCGGCCTCGAAGGCCGCGCGGCCGTGTCCGACGGCCTCGGTGTGCCGGAGGTGGTGGTAGCCCTCGGGGAGCGCCGCCGGGGTGCGGGTGGCGCCGACCTCGGGGTAGGTGAGGGCCGGGCGGGGGCGCTCGCGCCGGGACAGGCTGTTCAGGAGGCGGGTCATGCCGGAAGCTCCGTTCGCGGGCGGGTCGTGGGGGAGGGGGCGGAGGGGGCGCCGCGGTCCGGGGTGAGGCGGCGGCGGGCGAGCAGCGCGCAGACGGTGAAGCCGAGAGCGTTGCCCAGGCCGTGGGTCGCGGCCGTCCAGGTCAGGTCGAGGTGAGGCAGTCCGGTGGCCTCGCCGACGGCCCAGCTCAGGGCGAGCAGCATGGTGACGAAGAGGACCAGGGCGGAGACGGCGAGCAGCGCGCGGGTGAGGCGGTCGGCCGCGGTCTCGCGGCGCTCGCGCAGGGTCAGTACGGCGACCGTGGTCATGCCGGCCGTCAGGACGACGGCCCCGGCGAGTTCGGCCCAGTCGTCGATGAAGTAGCCGAGCAGGACGAGCAGGGTGCCGGCGGGGACGCTGAGCGCGGCGAAGCGGGCGGCGGGGCCGTCGCAGACGCGGCAGAGGAGCCCGGCGACCAGGGCGGCGGCGAAGCCCGCGAAATGGAAGTGCGGGACGGTCAGCGCGAGGATGTCCAGGCCGAAGCCGAACAGCGGGTACGAGGCCCGCTCGGCGACGAGCGCGAGACCGGCGACGGACGGGGCGACCAGGGCGGTGAGGACGGCGACCTCGCCGGGCCGCAGGGAGCGGGTCAGGAACAGGCGGGCCGGGGCCTGGAGCGCGAGCGCCAGGGTGGCGAGGGCGTAGACGGCGGCGAGCGCGGTCGCGAGTCCGGAGCGGGGCAGCCACAGGGAGAGCGCCCCGGGGACCGCGAACAGCGGCCAGGCGCGCCGGAGCGGGTCCCACCCCGGGGGCCGGGGGCCGTCGAGGAGGGCGAGCCCGGTCGGGACCACCCAGAGCATGCCGATGGTCACGACCGTACCCACGAGGACCGACAGTGCGGTCATGTGCCACCACCCGACTTGAACGTGTTCAACTGGCGAGTCCGAGCGTAGAGCCTTTCTTGAACACGTTCAAGTGGGTGGTCGTGGCGGGAGACCCGGTCGGCCGCCCTCCGCTTGCGGCGGTCCGTGCACTGCGACAGACATGAGGGACTGGCCGGAACCGGGCGCCGTGGCCCGGGGGAGAGAAAGCGGGAGAACCAGGTGCGCTCAGCCCCCTGCCGGACGTGGCGGACCCCCACAGCTCCCCAGGCGACCCCCGAGGCGGCGACCCCGGGCGCTGCGACGCTGGGGGCTGCGCCCCCCGCCGCCGCGTCCCCGGGCGCCGCGACCTCCCGGGCCGCCGCGCCCCGGAGCGCCGTGCCCCAGACCGCCGCGACCCCCCGCGCCATGACGCCCCGGGCCGCCGCGACCCCGGCCCTCGCCGCAGTCGTCGCCTCCCTGCTCCTCACCGGCTGCTCCGCGGCATGGGAAGGCGCGCGCGGCGGAGCCGAACCTGCCGCCGCCGGTTCGGCGCACGACGTCTTCCTCCAGCCGCTCGCCGCGCAGGGCCCCGACCCCTTCACCGCGTCGACCGCCCGGGTCACCGCGCGGTCGTCCTCCCGGGGCCCGGAGCCCGACCCCGGGGCCGAACGGGTCCGCGAGGTCACCGGCTCCACCCCCGGGCTCTACGGCGGCACGCGCGCGGAGGGCAGCTGCGACGTCGAACAGCAGGTCTCCCACCTCGCCGCCGACCAGAACAGGACACGCGCCTTCGCCGAAGCCGCCGGCATCCCCGAGACCAACGTCGGCGACTGGCTGCGCGGGCTCACCCCGGTCGTACTCCGCGCGGACACCCGGGTCACCAACCACGGCTACCGCCAGGGCAAGGCCGACGCCTACCAGTCCGTCCTGCAGACCGGCACCGCGGTCCTCGTCGACCAGTACGGCGCACCGCGCGTCCGCTGCGCCTGCGGCAACCCGCTGCGCACGCCGACCAAGGCCACCGGCGGCGTCCACAAGGGCGACCCCTGGGACGGCTTCGACCCCGACCGCGTGATCGTCGTCCGGCCGACGACCACCGTCGTCACCAGTCTGGTCATCGTCAACGCAGCCGACCGCAGCTGGATCGAGCGGCGCACCGGCAGTGACGGGGACGCGGACCGCAAGCCCGCCGTGGAACCGGACTGCGACCCCGACGAGTGCCGCCTGACCGACTCCGGCGCGCCCGACCCGGCCACCCCCGACCCCAGCGCCCCGGACCCGGCATCCCCTGAGGCTCCTTCCCGGGAGGCCGTCCCTCCGGCTCCGGAGAGCCCCGCCAGCCCCGACGCCTCGGGAACCGGTGGTACGGACACGGCGCCGAGCCCCGCGGACCCCGACCCGTACCCCGTACCCGACACGGAGCCGTACCCCGACCCGAACGCCGAGCCCGACGCGCAGCCCTACCCCGACCCGTACACCGACCCCGACACGGAACCCTTCCCCGACCCGAACGCCGAGCCGCCGGGCGAGCCGCCCCCCGTGCCCGACGGCGAGCTTCCCGACGGCGAGCTGCCGCCCGAGGACCTCTTCCCGACCGACCCGGTCCCGGAGCAGCCGGAGACCTACGAAGGGTGAAACGGATCTTCATGGTGCGCACGGGCGGGGCTGCGCCTAGCGTGGCCCCATGAACGCGGTCAGCGGGGGCGGGGAGGCGGTCGAGCGGCTCCGCCGTGCGGAGGAGGGGCGGACCGCCGGGGCTACCGCCGGAGCCGACATCCTGGCCGCCTACGGCTCGGCCTTCCGCATGGGCGGCTTCGACTGGGACCTCGTCGCCGGCACGATGGTCATGGACGAGGCGGCCCTCGACGTCTTCGACATGGACCGCGCCGACTACGACGACCGCCCCGAGACGCTCGGCTCACGGGTCCTGCCGGACGAGGGCCGCCGACTCGACACCCTGGTCGCCCAGGCGCTCAAGGACGGCAGCGAGCAGTACGGCGCGTACTTCCGCATCCGCCGCCGCGACGGCGGCCACCAGTGGACCCACACCCAGGGACTCGTCCACCGCGACGACACCGGCCGCCCCGTGCGCATCGTCGGCGTCGTCCGCGACGCCACCCACGAACTCACCGAGTCCGCCGCCCGGCTCGGGCTCGACGAGGGACGGCGCCGACGTGCCGGCGTCGTGGAGGGCACCACCGCGGCCCTCGCCTACGCGCGGACCGTGCAGGACGTCATCGACCTGCTCAACGACTCCCACGCGCTCGAACACTTCGGCGCCGCGAGCCTCGTCATGGGCCTCCTCGAATCCGGCCGCATCCATCTCGTCGCCGAAGGACCCGACGGCGCCTTCGTGCCGGGCACCCGCTTCACCCGGGTGGACGAGCCGTACCCGATGAGCGAGGTGATCCGCACCCTGCGCCCCCGGTTCATCGACTCCGCAGGGGACTTCGCCCGCTCCTTCCCGGTGCTCTGGCCCCACATCAGCGGACTCGGCATCACCGCCGCCGCCTATCTGCCGCTCATCGCCCAGGCCCGGCCCATCGGCGCGCTCGGGCTGCTCTACAGCGACAAGACCGGCTTCAGCGAGGACGAGCGGACCCTGCTCGTCGCCCTCGGCAGCAGCATCGCCCAGAGCCTCCAGCGGGCCATGCTCTACGAGCAGGAGCACGACCTCGCCGAGGGCCTCCAGCAGGCGATGCTGCCGCGCCGGATCCCCGAGGTGCCCGGCGCCCAGACCGCGGTCCGCTACCGTTCGGCCCGCCTCGGCCGGGACATCGGCGGCGACTGGTACGACATCATCCCGCTGCCCGGCGGGCGGGTCGGCGCCGTCATCGGAGACGTACAGGGGCACGACACCCACGCGGCGGCCGTCATGGGCCAGCTGCGGATCGTGCTGCGCGCGTACGCCGCCGAGGGACACACCCCGGCGACGGTGATGGCCCGCGCCTCCGTCTTCCTGCACGAGCTGGACACCGATCGCTTCGCGACCTGCACGTACGCGGAGGTCGACCTCGGCACCGGGGTCGTCCAGGTGGTCCGCGCCGGCCATGTCGACCCGCTGCTCAGGGAGATCGACGGCAGCAGCCGCAGGCTCCCGGTGGAGGGCGGGCTGCCGCTCGGCCTGTCCGCGGAGTTCGGCCGGCTCGACTATCCCGTGACCGCCCTGGAACTGGACCCCGGACAGACCCTGATGCTCTACACCGACGGCCTGGTCGAGAAGCCAGGCGCCGACCTCGACGAGGGCCTCCAGTGGCTCTCCTCGCTCGTCCGGCGCGGGCCCGCCGACCTCCAGGAACTCGCCGATCACCTGTGCGAGGTGGTCGCCGACCGGGGTGGCGAGGACGACGTCGCGATCCTGCTGCTCCGGCGCCACGGCGCGGCCGGCGCCCAGGGAGCCGGCCGGTTCCGGCAGCACGTGGCCCAGAACGACCCGGAGGCGCTGAGCTCGGCCCGGCACATGATCAGGGCCGCCGTACGGGCCTGGGGGGCGGGGGAGCGCGCGGACGAGATCGAGCTGGTCGCCGACGAGTTGATGACCAACGCGCTGATGCACACCGACGGCGGGGCGATCGTGACCCTGCGGGTCCTCGGCGGACCCGGGCGACGGCTCCGGGTGGAGGTGGAGGACCGTTCGAGCGCGCTGCCCCGGCGCCGCGAGGCGGGGGAGGCGGGCGTGTCCGGGCGCGGCCTCTTCCTGGTCGACCAGCTCTCCGACGTCTGGGGGGTGGAGTCGCGGGGCGGCGGCAAGTGTGTGTGGTGCGAGTTCGCCTTGGAGGACTGAGACTGTTAACCGAGCGTGAACTGATCGTACTTGACCGTAACTGTCGGTACGCGATTGACTTCGCTCTCCCGCCTCTCCGCGCAGGACATGAGGACACCCGTGAGCAGCGAGCTACTGGCACCGCTTGACCTGGCCTTCTGGCACCTGGAATCCACCGCCCACCCCCTGCACCTCGGGGCCCTCGCCCACTTCGGCCCCGTGCCCCCGGAAGCCGGCCGCACCGTCCCAGGGCCTTCGGACGGGAGCCCCGGCCGGGAGCCCCTGGACGTCCTGGACCTCCTCGCCCGCCGCGCCGCCGCGATCCCCCGGCTCCGCATGCGCGTCCGCGACGTCCTGATCCCCGTCGGCGGCGCCGCCTGGAGCGCCGACCCCGACTTCGACGTCCGCCACCACGTCCACGAGCTCACCGTCCCCGGCGCCGACTTCCCCGCCGAGACCGCCCGGCTCGCCGCCGAACTCATGGAACGCCCCGTCGCCCGCGGCCTGCCGCCGTGGGAGATGTACCTGCTCAGCGGCGCCCCCGACGGCTCCTTCGCCGTCCTCGTCAAACTCCACCACGCCCTCGCCGACGGCATGCGGGCCGTCGCCATCGGCGCCGGGATCTTCGACGAGATCGCCGCGGGCGGCCGCCCCGCGCGCCGCCCCCGTCCCGTACCGCCGCGCTCCTGGCTCCCCGGCCCCGGACGGCTCCTCGGCATGGCCAGGGACCGGCTCGGCGACCTCGGCCGGGCCGTCGAGGTCGGCGCCTCGGTCGTCGGCTCCTCCGTCGTCCGCGCCGGCCTCCTCGACGGCCGTCCCACGGCCGCGCTCGCCGCCGAGTCCAGCGGGACCCGCCGCGTCGCCACCGTGACCCTGGCCCTCGACCGCGTCCACCGGGTCCGCCGCGGCACGGGCGGCACCGCCAACGACGTCCTCCTCGCCGTCGTCGCCGGAGCCCTCCGCCGCTGGTTCGACGGACGCGACCTGCCCCTACCCGAAGCCGACCCCCGGGCCCTCGTCCCCGTCTCCCGGCGCCGCCCCGGAGCCCCGCCCGGACCCGGCAACAGCCTCTCCGGCTACCTCGTCGACCTGCCCGTCACCGAAGCCGACCCGGCCGCCCGACTCGCCGCCGTCCGCCGCGCCATGGACCGCAACAAGGCCGCCGGACCCTTCAGGGGCGCCGGCGCCGTCGCCCTCCTCGCCGACCAGCTGCACCCGCTCGCCCACCGCTTCGGCGCGCCCCTCGCCTCAGGGGCCGCCCGACTCCTCTTCGACGTCCTGGTGACCCAGGTGCCGCTGCCCCGCTCGGCGCTCTCGCTCGGCGGCGCCCCGCTGCGGGCCCTCTTCCCCATGGCCCCGCTCGCCCGCGGCCAGTCCCTCGCCGTCGCCATGTCCCCGTACGGCGGCCAGGTCCACATCGGCCTCGTCGCCGACGGCGAGGCCGTCCCCGACCTCGACGCCCTCGCCGCCGCGCTCACGGCCGAACTCGACCTCCTGGACCCGCCGGTCTAGGGCTCTGCCGGTCACGCTCGCCCGTCAGGCCGTGCAGGTGGTGCCGGGACGCACCTTCGTGAGGGCGATCAGATACTCCTCGACCTTCTCGTCGACGCAGGCGTTGCGGCCGTAGCCGGTGTGGCCGGGGGAGTCGAAGGACAGCAGCATGCCGCCGGGGAACTGACGGGCCAGACCGACCGCCTCCCCGTACGGCGTCGCCGGGTCGCCCGCCGTGCCCACGACGAGGACCGGCGGGACACCGGGGGTAGCGCGCCGTCCCGGGTCACCGTGATCCGTACGTCCGCAGGGACGCCCGGGGCATGGCCGTGCGCGAGCGCGTTGCCCAGCAGGTTGCCGACGGCCCGGCGCACCAGGTCGGGGTCGGCGACCACGACCGTGTCCTCGGCCTCGACCCGGACGCGATGGCCCTCCGCGGGAGCGGCCTCGTCGGCCTCGTGGACGACGGCCTCCACCAACTGGTCCAGACGCAGCGGCTGGCGCGCCACCGTGGCCGTACCGGACATGAGCCTGGCCCGGGTGAGCAGCCCGTCGACGAGCCGGCCCATGCCCTCCGCCAGACGCAGGGTGCGCCGGTGCACGTCCGTGCTGTCCGTCTCGCCGCGCAGGGCCGTCTCCGCGAGCGTCCGGAGCGAGGCGGCCGGGGTGCGCAGATCGTGCGCCGCGTCCGCGAGAAACGCCTCCTGCTGGCCGAACGCGGTGAGCGCGGGCCGGACCGCCCGTCCCGAAAAACAGGACATGCCCGACGGCGGCGGACAGCAGCACGAGCACCGCGCAGCCGACCGTCACCACCCACACGAGCCGCCGGTGGTCGTCCCGCTGGGCCGTCGCGTCGGCCATGGTCACCAGGACGCCCTGCGGCCCGTCGTCCTCGGCGGCCTCCGGCGGGTAGAACGGCAGCGCGAACACCCGCACCGCCTCACCGGCCGTCGTGCGCCGGTCGAAGCCCCGGGCCTCCTCGGTCCGCGCCGCCGCGCGCCCGGCCTCCAGGACGACGTCGGGGCTCACCGTCAGGCACGGCGCGGCCGGTGCGTGCTGGACGGTCAGGCCGCCCGGCTCGCCAGGGCCGGTGCTGGTCACGAGCAGCACGGTCAGCGGCGGGCAGCCGGTGTTCACCGTGTCCGCCAGGACGTCGGTGGCCAGCCGCCCGTTCTCGTCGGTCTCCAGGAGACCGAGGGCCCAACCGGCGTCCACGCCCATCGAGTGGTCGAGCTTCCGGAGAACGCCGACCGGGGCCATGCCCGCGACGCCCGGCGCGCGTCCCCGCCGACCGGGCCCCCCCCCCGCGACGCCCGGCGCGCGACCCCGCCTCCCGGCCCCCCACGACGCCCGGCGCGCGACCCCACCGGCCGTGCGGCAGGCTGGAGCCATGCCCGAACTCCCCGAGGTGGAAGCGCTGCGCGGCTTCCTCGACACCCACCTGGTGGGCAAGGAGATCGCCCGCGTGCTGCCCGTCGCGATCAGCGTCCTCAAGACGTACGCTCCTCCCCTCGGCGCCGTCGAGGGTGCCGAGGTCACCGCGATCGGACGGCACGGGAAGTTCCTCGACCTCACCACCGAGGGCCCGGCGGGCGAACTCCACCTCCTCTTCCACCTGGCCCGCGCGGGCTGGCTCCGCTGGCAGGACCCGCTGCCCTCGGGGCCGCCCAAGCCCGGCAAGGGCCCGCTGGCCCTGCGGACCGCGCTCACCGGCGGCGACGGCTTCGACCTCACCGAGGCCGGCACGACCAAACGGCTCGCCGTCCACCTGGTCCACGACCCCCAGCAGGTGCCGGGCGTCGCACGGCTCGGCCCGGATCCGCTCGCCGACGACTTCGGTCAGGAGGAGTTCGCCGCGCTGCTCGCCGGCGAACGCCGCCAGATCAAGGGCGCCCTGCGTGACCAGAGCCTCATCGCGGGCATCGGCAACGCGTACAGCGACGAGATCCTCCACGCCGCGAAGATGTCCCCCTTCAAACCCGTCCAGAACCTCGGACCTGAGGAGACGGCCTCCCTGTACACGGCGATGCGGACCACGCTCCTCGAGGCCGTCGAACGCTCCCACGGCCTCGCCGCCGGCAAGCTCAAGGCCGAGAAGAAGAGCGGTCTGCGCGTCCACGGCCGCACGGGCGAGCCCTGCCCGGTGTGCGGGGACACCATCCGCGAGGTCTCCTTCAGCGACTCCTCCCTCCAGTACTGCCCGACGTGCCAGACCGGCGGCAAGCCGCTCGCCGACCGCCGCCTGTCGAAGTTCCTCAAATAGCGGGAGTTACACTCCGCCGCATGCTGCGCGTACTGGCCGTCGACGACGAGGAACCCGCCCTCGGGGAACTGCTCTACCTGCTGCGCGCCGACCCCCGCGTGCGGAGCGCCGAAGGAGCGGGCGACGCCACCGCCGCCCTCCGGAGGATCGGCCGCGCCCTGGAGACCGGGCCCGACGGCGACGACGCCGTCGACGTCGTCTTCCTCGACATCCACATGCCCGGCCTCACCGGGCTCGACGTGGCCCGGCTGCTCGCCGGCTTCGCCCGGCCGCCGCTCGTCGTCTTCGTCACCGCCCATGAGGGTTTCGCGTTGCAGGCCTTCGACCTGAAGGCCGTCGACTACGCCCTCAAGCCCGTCCGCCGCGAGCGGCTCGCCGAGGCCGTCCGCCGGGTCCACGACCTGGTGCACGCCACCGTCGCACCCGCCACCCCCGTCTCCCAGGCCGCGCCCGCCGCCTCCGCCGTGCCCGAGCAGATCCCCGTCGAACTGGGCGGGATCACCCGCTTCGTCTCCGTCGACGACATCGCGTACGTCGAGGCGCACGGCGACTACGCCCGCCTCCACACCGACCACGGCAGCCACCTCGTCCGTATCCCGATCTCCACCCTCGAGGAACGCTGGGCGGCCCGGGGATTCGTCCGTATCCACCGCAGCCATCTGGTGGCCCTCGCCCGGATCGACGAGCTCCGGCTCGACGGCGGCGCCACCTCCGTGCGGGTCGGCGACACCGACCTGGCGGTCAGCCGTCGGCACGCCCGCGACCTGCGGGACCTGCTGATGAGGCGAGCCGGAGGCTGAGCCTCCGTACACCTGTCGCGGTCGGAGAGCGCTGCGTAGACTCCACGCGTCCCGGGCCCACCGCCCGGACAAGCTGTCGGAAGTCGTCGAGAGAGGCCGGAGGGGATCCCGATGCCTGAGCGGACCCCGATGCCGGAGCGGCCCCCGATGTCCGAGCACCGACCTCCCCCGGCCTCCGGCCGGGGGGACTCCCAGCGCAGACCTCGCCGCGAGACCGTCACGTACGCCTCCGCCCACGGCGCCGGGGCCGTCCCCGGCCCCGCGAGGCGGCGGCCCGTCCATCCCCCGGCCCGCTCCGAGATCGACGAACAGACCACCCTCGGCTACACCTACGTCCGCTCCCTGATGCGCAGCCAGCTGCGCGCCGCCCTCACCGCCCTCGGGGCCCTCGCCCTGCTCGTCGGCTCGCTGCCGCTGCTGCTCGCGCTGCCCGCGCCCGAGGCCTTCGTCTGGGTCGCCCTCGGCGTCGGGGTGTACCCCGTCGTCTGGGGGATCGCCCACTGGTACGTGCGGCGCGCCGAACGCAACGAGCGCGACTTCACCGGCCTCGTCGAACGGTGAAGCCAGTGAGCACTCCGGGAATGGCGCAGCACCCCGCGTGAACCAGACCTACGCCGTCGCGGCCGTCACCGCCGTCGTCCTCGCCACCGTCCTCATCGGCGCCCTCGGCCTGCGGATCTCCCGCACCACCTCCGACTTCTACGTCGCCTCGCGCACCGTACGGCCGGGCCTCAACGCCGCCGCGATCAGCGGCGAGTACCTCTCCGCCGCCTCCTTCCTCGGCATCGCGGGCCTCGTCCTCGTCCAGGGCCCCGCCATGCTCTGGTACCCCGTCGGCTACACCGCCGGATACCTCGTCCTGCTCGTCCTCGTCGCCGCCCCGCTCCGCCGCTCGGGGGCGTACACCCTGTCCGACTTCGCCGAGGCCCGTCTCGAATCACCCCAGGCCCGCCGGCTCGCCAGCCTCTTCGTCGTCGGTATCGGCTGGCTCTACCTGCTGCCGCAGCTCCAAGGCGCCGGACTCACCCTGGAGATCCTCACCGGAGCCCCCGACTGGGTCGGCGGGCTGCTCGTCGCGCTCGTCGTCACGGGGGCGGTCGCCGCGGGCGGGATGCGCAGCATCACCTTCGTCCAGGCCTTCCAGTACTGGCTGAAGCTCACCGCCCTCCTCGTGCCCGTCCTCTTCCTGCTCGCCGCCTGGTACGGCGACGGGGCGCCCAGGGCCCGCTTCGACGCCCCCGCCGTCCTCCGGGACCACACCGTCGTCACGGTCGCCGACACGGTACGCATCGACCTCGACGCCCCGCTCACCCTCACCGTCACAGGACGCGTCGACTCCGTCCCGTACGAGCAGCGGACCGTGACCCTCACCGCCGGCACCCACCACGTCCTCGGCGGCACCACCCTCGCCTTCCCGCCGGGCGCGCCCCTGCCGGAGAGGGTCGCGAGCGGCAGCGACCCCCTCGGCTGGTCGCAGCCCCTGGCCGGCGGACGCGACGGGCACCAGCTGTACGCCACGTACGGACTGATCCTCGCGACCTTCCTCGGCACCATGGGCCTTCCGCACGTCGCCGTCCGCTTCTACACCAGCCCCCACGGCCGGGCCGCCCGCCGCACCACCCTCGTCGTCCTCGGTCTCGTCGGCGCCTTCTACCTGCTGCCGCCGCTGTACGGGGCACTCGGCCGGATCTACGCCCCCGAACTCGCCCTCACCGGCTCCGCCGACGCCGCCCTGCTCGTCCTGCCCGACCGGATCCTCGGCGGTCTCCTCGGCGACCTCCTCGGGGCGCTCCTGGCGGGCGGCGCCTTCGCGGCCTTCCTCTCCACCGCCTCCGGTCTCACCATGTCCGTCGCAGGGGTCCTCACCCAGGACGTGCTGCCCTCCCGAGGCGTACGGCACTTCCGCCTCGCGACCCTGCTCGCCACCGCCGTCCCGCTGGCCGTCGGGGTGGTCGCGTCGAAGGTGCCGGTCGCCGACGCGGTCGGCCTCGCCTTCGCCGTCTCCGCCTCCTCCTTCTGCCCCCTGCTCGTCCTCGGCATCTGGTGGCGGCGGCTCACCCCGCCCGGTGCCATGGCCGGGCTGCTGCTCGGCGGCGGCTCCGCCCTCGCGGCCGTGATGGCGACCCGCGCCGGACTCGCCCCCGAGGGCTGGCCGCACACCCTGATGGCCTGGCCGGCCGTCTGGTCGGTGCCGCTCGGCTTCCTCAGCATGATCCTCGTCTCGCTCGCGACACCCCGCCGGGTGCCGCCCGGGACCCCGGCGATCCTGGCGCGGCTCCACCTGCCGGAGGAGTTCACCGGCACCGTCCCCGGCCAGGAGGCCCGCCGATGAGCGCCACCGATCCCGCTCGGGAGGCTCGCCGATGACCGTCACCGTTGCCGTCGGGAGGCCCGCCGATGAGCGCCACCGATCCCGTTCGGGAGGCTCGCCGATGACCGTCACCGTTGCCGTCGGGAGGCCCGCCGATGAGCGTCACCGATCCCGTTCGGGAGGCTCGCCGATGACCGTCACCGTCCCCGTCCCGAAGGCACCCCGATGACCGGTTTCGCCCTCGCCGCCGCGGCCGCCGCTGGAGCTGTCCTGCTCGCCGCGGGCTTCGTCCTCGGGCGGTTCACCGCCCGGCGCGGCGGCCGCGCCGCCGACCCCGATCTGGGCACGCCCGTCGAGCGGGCCACCTTCCACACCCTGCACACCGCCTCGCTCGCCGCCCCGCCGCTGCGCGCCGGACTCACCGAGGAGACCGCCCGCAAGGCGGCGGGCACCCTCCGCTCGCTGCTCGGCACGGAGGCGCTCTGCCTCACCGACCGCGGCGCCGTCCTCGCCTGGGACGGCCCGGGCGAGGACCACCACCGCGCCCACGTCCCGGAACAGGCCGCCGAGACCCTGGAGTCCGGCCGCAGCCGGTCCGTGCACACCGGCTGCGCCGACCCTGCCTGCCCGCTGCGCTGGGCGGTGATCGCCCCGCTCACCGGGGAGGACGGGGTGCTCGGCGCGCTCGTCGCCTACGGCTCGCGGGAGTCGGCCGTCCTGGTGCGGGCGGCGACCGAGGTGGCCCGCTGGGCCTCCGTCCAGCTGGAGCTGGCCGAACTCGACCGCTCACGGACCCGGATCGTGGAGGCCGAGATCCGCGCGCTGCGCGCCCAGATCTCCCCGCACTTCATCTTCAACTCCCTCGCGGCCATCGCCTCGTTCGTCCGCACCGATCCCGAGCGCGCCAGGGAACTCCTCCTCGAGTTCGCCGACTTCACCCGTTACTCCTTCCGCAAGCACGGCGAGTTCGCCCAGCTGGCCGACGAACTGCGGTCCATCGAGCAGTACTTGGCCCTCGCCGGGGCGCGCTTCGGGAACCGGCTCAAGGTCACGCTGCAGATCGCCCCGGAGGTGCTGCCGGTGACCCTGCCGTTCCTCTGTCTCCAGCCGCTGGTCGAGAACGCGGTGAAGCACGGCCTCCAGGACCGGGAGCGGGGCTGCCGGGTCACCATCGCCGCCCGGGACGCGGGCGCGGAGGCCGTGGTGACCGTAGAGGACGACGGCATCGGCATGGACCCGGAGCTGCTGCGCGCGGTCCTGCGCGGAGAGCACCCGGCCGGCTCCGGCATCGGTCTCTCGAACGTGGACGAGCGGCTGCGCCAGGTGTACGGGACGGAGTACGGGCTCGTCATCGAGACCGGCGTCGGCGCCGGGATGAAGGTGACGGTACGCATCCCCAAGTACCGCCCGGGGGTGCACCGTTCGGCACTCTGACCGGGTTCCGCCCCCGATCAGTGCAGGTGCAGCGAGAGGTGGGCCAGCGGCAGGCCCAGCTTCCAGGCGGGCAGCCAGATCTGAGCGTCCTCGTCGACCGGGTGCTCCCCGGGGTCGCCGCCGGTCCGGCCGTCGAGGTCGGCGGCGCGCACCCAGGTGTCCCGCAGCCGCCGCCAGGCGGACTCCGCGAGCGCCAGGTCGGGGCCGTCGCCGCCGCCCGCGCGCCGCGCGGCGAGCCGCTCCTCGACCCAGGGCGGCCACGGCCGGTCGTACGCCGTGTGGCGCAGCCATTCGTCGATCCGGCCGGCGCCCCACGCGCCCGCCGGTCCGTCCGGCTCCTCCGAGAGGTGGACGGTGAGGGCGAGCGCCTGGAGGCCCGCCCGGTACTCCAGTGAGCCGGGGGCCACGAGTGCGGCGGCCCTCAGCACCTCGTCGGCCAGGTACTCGGCGCACAGCCAGGCCATCGGGACGGCGAGGCCGCCGCCACTCGTGCCACCGGCGCCGTTCGTGCTCTCGGGCAGCAACGCTCCCACCTTCTCCCGGACATGGGGGACCCGGATGTGCGGGGCCCGGGGAGAGCTTCCTCCGCGAAGGGCGCCCGCGGGTCCCGCTTTGCTCAACTCGCCCGTGTGGTTTCGGATACGTTTTCCGGCCGGATCGGTACCGGTGGGATTTCCGATGCCTCGGGAGGCGTACGGGACGGGAGAGGTGTCGCGGGGCGGGCGAGAAGGGGGGACGGCCGGGGGCGGGGGCGGCTCAGCCGAGGAGCGCGTACACCGCCGTCGCGTGGGCCGCTGTCTCCTCCGTGCCCTCGGCCGTCATGGTGATGTCGGCGAAGGCCATCCGCTTCCCCGCCTTGGTGAGCCGGGCCCGCACCAGGACGTCGGAGCCGACGACCGCCCGCTGGAAGCTGATGGACTGCTGGACGGTGGTCATCGGCACGAACCCGCCCCGGGCCGCGGCGACCGCGATCACCGTCGCCGTGTCGGCCGCGGCCATCAGGGCCTGGCCGGAGAGCCCGCCGCCCTCCCGGGCGAGCCGGTCCGACCACGGGAGCCGGAGGACGGCCCCGTCGGTGCCGCCGGTTCCGTCGGAGGTCACGGATTCGACGGTGAGTCCCAGATCGAGCACCCAGGGGGCGAAGTTGTCGGCGAGGATCTGTTCGGCGGCGGCGAGTGTCAGTGTCACGGCGTCATTGTGAGGCCCCGGCGCGGGGCCGGGCAACGGCCGTGCGGTGGTGGGGCCGGTAGCCGGGCAGCGACCGGCCGAGCTGCCGGAGCGCGTAGTGGGAGCGGGACTTGACGGTCCCGGCGGGGATGCCGAGGTCCACGGCGGCCTCGTTGACGGTGAGTCCGTGGAAGTAGAGCCGGACGAGCACCGCGCGGTGCTCGGGGCTCAACCCGCGCACGGCCGCCCGTACGTCGAGCGCGGCCTCGGCCGACGCGGTGGCGTCGGCGGGGTCCGGCGTCACCGCGAGGACGCCGTCGCCGATCTCGGCGGGCCGGGCGAGGCGTGAGCGCCGGGCGTCGATGGCGAGGCGACGGGCCACGGTGAAGAGCCAGGGGCGCATCGACTCGTAGGGGCCGTCGAAGGCCTCGGGGTGGAGCCAGGCCCGTACCAGGGTCTCCTGGGCGAGGTCCTCGGCCCGCTGGCGGTCCCCGTAGGTGAGGCCGAGCAGGAAGGAGAGCAGCGCGGGTCCGTGGTCCCGCTGGAGCTCCTCAAGGGTTCGTTCGTCGGTGGTCGCCGTCGTCATGCTGCCCGCCTCTCCCGCGGCTCGTCGTCCGGGGCGTATACGAACGCATCCGGGCGACGAGGGACAGAGAACGGACACCGGTGTGCGACGAACGGTCGCACCGAGCGGTGAATGGCACGGCGAACGGTCGGACGGCGATCGACCGGAGGCGCTGCGTCCGTTTCAGCGGGGTTCCTGCCCTGATGCGGCCTTGACCCTTGACTGCGGCTTTCCCGCGAGATCAATTCGTCAGAACAGCTGTTCATCTGACGAATTGGGTGGAGTGCCGTCATGACCTCACGCACCAGGCCCGCGGGGGTGGTGGCGCTCGCCGCCGCCCTGCTCGCGGCGGCGACCGGCTGCACCGACGGGAGCGGCCCGGCCGACGGCGCCGCCACCCCCGAGGCGACGGCCGGACGACCGGGGAACGTACGGCCCGCCGTCCCCTCCGCCGCACCCGGTGGTGCCTCCGCACCCGCCGGATTCACCCTCGTCGCCTCCGGTGACGTCCTCCCGCACGCCTCGATCATCCGCCGCGCGGCCCAGGACGCGGGCGGCGCCGGCTACGACTTCGCGCCCATGCTCTCCGGGGTGAAGTCCGTCGTCTCCAAGGCCGACCTCGCCATCTGCCACATGGAGACGGTGTACGGGAAGGACGGCGGCCCCTACACCGGGTACCCCGCCTTCAAGTCGCCGCCCGAGGTCGCCACCGCGCTCGCGGCCACCGGGTACGACTCCTGCTCCACCGCCTCCAACCACACCCTCGACGACGGCGCGGCGGGCCTCGGCCGCACCCTCGACGCCCTCGACAAGGCGGGCGTCCGGCACGCCGGATCGGCCCGTACCGCCGAGGAGGCGTCCCGGCCCACCCTGCTGAAGGCGGGCGGTGCCACCGTCGCCCAGTTGGCCTACACCTACGACACCAACGGCTACCCCCTGCCCGAGGGGCAGCCCTGGGCGGTCAACCTGCTCGACGAGCGGAAGGTGATCGCCGACGCCCGCGCCGCCCGCGCGGCCGGCGCCGACGTGGTCGTGGTCAGCGTCCATTGGGGCACCGAGTGGCAGACCGAACCCGACCAGCGGCAGCTCTCCCTCGGCCGCGCGCTCACCGCCTCCCGGACCGGCGGCCGCCCCGACATCGATCTCGTCATCGGCACACACGCACACGTCCCGCAGGCGTACGAGAAGGTCAACGGCACCTGGATCGTCTACGGGATGGGCGACCAGATCGCCGGTGACATGATCAACCACCAGGGCGCCTACGACCCCCGGGGCAACCAGGGCAGCATCGGCCGCTTCACCTTCGCGCCGCCCAGGACCCCCGGCGGACGCTGGGAGGTCACCAGGGCCGAGTTCGTCCCGCAGTGGTTCGACACCGGGCGCGGCCGGGTGGTCAACCTCGGCGCCGCGGACGGCTCCGACCCGCACCGCACCGGCGTCCGCGACACGATCCGGCAGGTGGTGCTGAGCCGCGGCGCCGAGCAGGACGGCCTGGTGATGGGGAAGTAACCCGTACGGCCGTGGGCCCGCGCGACGATCGGCTCATCGGGTGTTTTCCGGCGGGCGACCGGTGTCGATGAGCCGCGCGGGCCCTCATCCGTACGAACCATTAGTCATGAAAAAGGATCAGATGCCCAATGGGCGGCGTGCGGTGCTGCGGCTCGCCGCCGCCCTCGGGGCCACCGCCACCGTCGGGGTCCTCGCCGCGGACCGGCTCGCCGCGCCCCAGCGGACCACCCGCGCCGCACCCCCGGCCCCGCACGCGGGCCGGGCGGGCCGGGGAGGCGCCGGAGCGGGACCCGCCGCGGGGCCGCAGGCCCAGGCCGCCCAGCTGCGCCCCAGCGCGTACCGGCTCCAGCCGATGACCGCGTACGCGCCCCCGTCCTTCCGGCGCGCGGTGCCGCCGGTGCGCCAGCGGCCCTTCCTCAGCATGTCCGGGGTCGGCCGCTCGATGGTCCTGAGCTTCGACGACGGCCCGGACCCCCGCTACACCCCCGGCATCCTGCGGACCCTGCGCATGTACGACTGCCGGGCGATGTTCTTCGTCTGCGGCGAGATGGCCGTCGAGAACCCCGATCTGCTGCGGGAGATGGCCGAGGACGGGCACGTCATCGGCAACCACTCCTGGTCCCACCCCCTCATCCCCAAGCTGCGGCCCTCCCGGATCCGCGACGAGCTCGGCTCCACGAGCGAGGTCGTCGAACGGACCCTCGGCACGGCCCCGCTCTGGTACCGCGCGCCCTACGGGGCCTGGAACCGGCACTCCTTCGAGATCGGCGCCGAACTCGGCATGGAGCCGCTCGCCTGGACCGTCGACACCCTGGACTGGAAGGAACCCGGCGCCGACACCATCGTCCGCCGGGTCCTCGACGGCGCCGCCCCCGGCGCGATCGTCCTCTCCCACGACGCCGGTGGCGACCGGGCCCAGAGCGTGGCCGCGCTCCGCCGCTATCTGCCCGAACTCCTCGACGCCGGCTACCACATCACCGTGCCCCGGCGCTGACCGGCACGGCACGGGGAAGGGCCCCGGCACCTCGGGGTGCCGGGGCCCTTCCCCGTGGGCCGGCTAGCGGGAGCCGACCATACGGGCGTACACCACGACGTTCCCGTCGTAGCCACGCGCGCGCGTGTAGCCGCCGCCGCAGGTGATCACCCGCAGCTCGGGCTCGCCGGTGTCGGAGTAGACCTGCACGCCCGGGAAGTCGTCCTTCGCGTACACCTCGACGCCGTAGATCTCGAAGACCGCCACCCGGCCGTCGTACCGCTCGACCTCGATGTGCTGGCCCTTCTCCAGCGACCCCAGGCCGTAGAAGACCGCGGGGCCCTGCGCGTTGTCGACGTGGCCGACGACCACCGCGGTGCCGCGCTGGCCGGGGGAGATGCCGTTCTGGTACCAGCCGGCGAGGTTGGCGTCCTCGGGCGGCGGTGCCGCGACCCAGCCGTTCGGCTCCAGGCCCACGTCCATGATGGGCGCCGCCACCCGGATCGCCGGGATCTTGATCCGGGAGGCCGGGGCGAAGGTCAGCGGCTCAAGTCCCTCACTCGCGCCGGGCGGCGGCGGTACGACGGGACGCGCCACCGGCCGCGCCGCGGCGGCGGGTTGCGGAGGCCCGAGCGCGACGTCCACTCCGTTGCGCATCATCGCGATCCCGGACAGCATGGCGAGGGCCAGGACGCCCCAGGGTTGGCGTCTCCTGCGCTCGAAGACGCGGAAGTCCTTCGGGGGCATGGTTCTCCCTTCGTGGCGTCGTCGAAACGGTAAGGGCGGCCGGCCGAGCCGTCGCCCCGGACGGTGCGAACGGGTGGGGGCCGCCGCCGGACGGGTGCCGGAGCGGGGTGGACCGGGCACCCCCGGGACCCCTCGGGCAGAGGGCGCGACGGAGCGCGCCCGAGCGAGCCCGGGGCGGCGGACGGGCGACAGGCGGGTGACAAGCGGCTGACCCATCCGAGTAATCGTCAGATAAGCACCCCGGTCAGCTCTGACCTGCGGTTCTGTCACGTCCAGGGGGCCGATCCCGGGCGTGTCGCCTCACCGAGGTGGACCAGTGCCGAAATGCACGGTTGGACAGCTTTTGTGATGGTTCGTCATGGAAGGCGTACTCGTCGAAACTCCCGGAGCACCGCTTTGGGGCGTCTTCCACTGGAGGTTCAACCATGCGTGCTGCACGCACTCTGGCGGTGACCGCCACCGCAATCGCTGCGGTCGGGCTCGCGGCTCCCCTCGCCGTCGCCACCAACGGGCCGAGCAATGTCCAGGTCAACCCCTACGACGTCCACGCGGGGTCGACGATCACGATCACCGCCAAGGGCTGCGGTCACGGTGGCACCGTCACGTCCAACGCCTTCCCCACGACCAACCTCTCGGTGAACTCCAACGGGCTCTCCAGCGCCATCGCCCGCGTCCACAACAACGCCACGCCCGGCAGCTACAACCTCGCCGTCAAGTGCAGCGACAACTCCAGGGTGGTCACGCACCCGTTCCGCGTCCTCGCGGGCCGCGGCGCGGCGGGTGGCCTCGGCGGCTCGCTGGCGCCCAGCTCCACCGAGATGGCCGTCGGCGGCAGCCTGGTCGCCGCGGCCGCCCTCGGCGGCGGACTGTTCATCGCCCGCCGTCGCCGTATGACCGGTGCGGGGGTCTGACCGGCCGAACCTCCCGGTCGGCCCGCCACACCCGCCACGCCGTCGCCCCCGAGTCCCTGCCGGGACCCGGGGGCGACGGGCGTCCGGGGACGCCGGGCACCGCTCCGGTCCGGTCCACGACACCCGCTCAGTGGCGACGGGCGGCGGCGCGGCGACGGAACACGTACACGCCACCCGCGGTCGCGGCCAGGACGAGCGCCGCTCCGCCGGCCAGCTCGACCGGTTCGAGCCCGCCCTGCGAGCCGCCGAGACCGCCCTGCACCCCGCGAGGGGGAGTGAGCACGGTGGAGCTGATGGTCGGGGTGGCGGTGGGGATGCCGCTGATCGTCAGATCGACGGTGTCCTGTACTCCGCCGGTGCAGTTGAACGACACCGTGTACACGGCGCCGCGCCGGGCGTCCCAGTCCACGACGGCGGTCGCGGCGGAGTTCGGCGCGATGGTCACGGTGTCGAAGATGCCGGCCGAGGCCGTCGCCGTACTGGCGCAGCCGGGGGCGCTCAGCGTCACCCGGCCGCCGGGGGCGACGAGCGTGGGCGACACGACGAAATCGCCCGGTGCCTTGGCCCGCAGTGCCCGCGGGTCGCTTGCGGGGGCACCGTCCGCCGCGACGGCGGTGGGGGCGGCCAGGGCGAGGGCGGCCGCCCCCAGCAAGGCAGTGGACGCGGCACGTATCGCGCGCATGGTGAATCCTCCGGGTCCCGAGGAGCAGCCGCGGAAGGGGGTTTCCGCAGAAGACCGTGCGTACACCTCGATGTCCGAAACGCTAGAAGCGCACTACCACAACCGCGATCCCAGACGTGCGAATGGGGCACGCGTGTCCCCCGTGTGGCCCCACGCCGACCCCTCGCCTCATGGTGTGAGCTGCGGGAACAGGTCGGTGAACGGCGCGGCGGTGGCCGAGATGCCGCGGCCGAACGGCGCGTCGAAGTCCCAGATGAGGAACAGCAGGAACGCGATCAGGACACTGAAGAGCCCGGCGAGCAGCAGTTCCCGCCCGGTCCTGCGGATCTGCAGCGTGAAGATCAGGCCGACCGTCACCAGGGCTCCGATGATCAGGCCGAACCACACCACCCCCGGCATGGTCGCCCCCGCGCTCTGGCCCCGGGCCCCCCGGGCGTCGTCGGCCACCGCCACCTGGTCCACCAGGGGCTGGTAGGCCTGCCCCTCGAAGTCGTTGGCCGGCTGGTAGTCGGTGACGCTGCGCCGGACCCGGTCCAGGAGCGCGGTGCCCTTCTCGCTCAGGGAGCCCTCCTCGGCCATGTAGGTCCACTCGTCCTGGACCACGTAACTGACGTACGCGTCGACGTCGGCCCGGATACGGGCCCGGACGTCCTCCGGGTACACCTCGACACGGGCCGAGATCTCGTGCATCGCCTGCGCCTCCTGCCGCACCGTCTCCTGGGCGGCCCCGCGGGCCTCCCAGACGCCGGCGATGGCCAGACCGAGGACGATCGCGTAGATCACGCCGATCATCATCGTCATGTACTCGATGACGTCAGGGGTTTCGCTGGGATCGTCGTCATCGGTGATCCGGCGGTTGTTGATGACGACGATCGTGAGGACGACGGCGCACGCGGCGGCCATCGCAAGGGCGAGAACAAGCCATTCAGACATGGATTCCTCCGGCGGGGGTCAGCGGGAGCGGGGGCGCAGGATGGCGGTCGCGAGGACCGCGGGGGCGATGATCACCAGCGTCATGGTGACGACGGACGTGCTGCCCTTCGGCTGGGGCCGCGCGGTGCGGCGGTAGTGGGGCAGCGCGACCGGCCCCGCGGCCGGCGGCCGCGGCCGCACGGTGGGCGGGGGAGCGGGCGCGGGCGGTGGCGGCGTGGACGCCGGAGGGCGCTCCGGCCGCTCCGTGACGGGCGGTACGGGCGACGCCGGCTCGGGGCGCGGCGCCGGCGTGGTGACCGGGGGAGTCGGCGGAGTCGTCGTCCGTACGGGAGGCGGGGGCGGCGCCGGGACCGGCGGGGGCGGCGGCTCGGCCGTCGGCCGGGGCGCGGGTGTGGTGGGCCGCGGTGAGGGTGGCGGTGGTGGGGGCGGGGTGGGCTTGGGCGAGCAGGCGCCCGGCCCGATGACCGCCACCGAGGTGTTCGACCCGTCGGGGCCGGTGGTGGCATAGGCGCAGGAGTCGGCGGCGGCCGGCACGGGTGTGGCGAGCAGCCACACGAGTGCCAGGGCCGCCAGCGGCCGCGCGAGGAGTGATCCGTACAGAGACACACCGTCGAGCTTGATCACTGACGCGCCGCGCCGGGGCGGAATCCGGCGGGATTCGCCGGATGGTGGGCATCCCGAGAGGCGCCGCTTTGACGTTTCGCCACCCGGGAGGCCGATGCGGCGCGTAACCCGGGTGGCGACGCGCGCCGCGCAGCCGGAAGTCGGCCGACTTCCGGCGTTCCGGCCGCCGGAGCGATATCTGTCCGGTTGTCGCCCTGTCGCTGGGGACGATGAAGGGGGCATCCTGCACCGGCGGCGGGCCCCGACGGCGACAACGACCGAGGTACGGGCGGGACCTGAGCGCCCAGCAGAGAGAACCACCGCCGCCCGGAGAGCCGACGCACAGTCAGATGCACGTGAATATGCACGGTCTGAAGGCGTGAACTCTCCGTTCCGAGAGCGCGTGCCGATGGCGTGTGACCAAGAACGGACCGCGAATTTCCGTTTCTACTCGCTCTCCCGGCGGGCGATCAGTAGCCTCACCTCGAACACCGGCCGCGAACACATGGCCGCATCCCCCATGGCGACTTGTTGGAGACATTGATGGAGCGTCCCGCCTGGGCTCCGCCGGGTATCGACATTTCGGTGCCGAGCGTGTCCCGTATGTATGACTTCTATCTGGGCGGCTCGCACAATTTCGAAGTGGACCGGGAAGCGGCGCGCAAGGCCATGGAGTTCATGCCTGGCCTGCCCAAGGTGATGCAGGCGAACCGTGCCTTCATGCGGCGCGCCGTCCGCCACGCCGTTGACAACGACGTCACCCAGTTCCTGGACATCGGCTCCGGCATACCCACCTTCGGCAACGTCCACGAGGTCGCCCGGGCCGCCGACCCCGCCGCCCGTGTCGTCTACGTCGACCACGACCCCGTCGCCGTGGCCCACAGCCGCGCCGTCCTGGAGGGCGACGAGGGCGCCGCGGTCGTCGCCGCCGACCTGCGCAAGCCGGCCGACATCCTGTACAGCCCCGAGGTGACCCGACTCCTCGACCTGGACCGGCCGGTGGCGCTGCTCCTCGTCGCCGTCCTGCACTTCCTGGAGGACGAGGACCGGCCGTACGAGGCCGTCACCGAACTGCTCGGCGCCCTCGCGCCCGGCAGCCTCGTCGTCCTCACCCACGCCTCGTACGAGGGCATCCCGCTCTCCGAGGAACAGGCGGGCGGCACCGTCGGCGTCTACCGGAACATCCGCAGCCCCCTGGTGATGCGGTCGCGCGACGACATCAACCGCTTCTTCGAGGGCACCGAACTGATCGAGCCCGGCCTCGTCCCGATGCCCCACTGGCGACCGGACAGCCCGGTCGAGGAGGAGGATCCCTACGCCTTCTCCGGTTTCGCAGGGGTGGGGCGCAAGGCGTGAAGGTCCCGTCGCAGCCGTCCGGCGCCGTCGCGGAAGCCGACGGCCCGGAGGACAGACTCAGGCGGTTCGTCACCATCTGGAGCCGCGCGATCTTCCCGGTGACCGCCACCTCCCTGACCCGCGCCGAGTTCGAGGGGCACCTGCTGCCGCTGGCCCGCACCCTGTGCGACGCACTGCACGCCCGGCCCTTCGACACGACCCCGGCCCAGCGCGCCGGCGCCGCCCTCGTCGCCGCCCACTGCACCGACCCGGACGCGCTCGGCCGCAGCCTCGGCGTCGTCGACTCGTACCTGGTGCTCTACTGCGGTACGGGGACGGGGACAGGGACGGGTCCGGGTCCGGGCACGGGTACGGGTACGGAGGCGGCCCTGCCGACCGAGGAGCTCCGGGCCCGCTGCGCCCGCCTCCAGCACGCCATGGCCACCGGCTACGCGGGGGCCCTGCGCGAGCGGACCCGCGCCGAGCAGGAGGCCATCGCCCGCTCCGCCCTCGCCGCCCGCAGCGCCGCCGAGATCGCCCTGCACGCCACCGAGAGCCGCTTCCGCGCGGTCTTCGACGGGGCGGCCATAGGGATCGGCATCGCCGACCTCGACGGCAACGTCCTGGAGGTGAACGAGACCCTCACCCGCATGTTCGGCGGCATGGAGGGCCAGGTGCGCAGCCGGAACGTCAGCGAGTGGGTCCACCCCGAGGACGGACCCCACGTCTGGAAGCTGTACGACGAGCTGGTCCGCGGCGACCGGGAGCACTACCGGGTCGAGAAGCCGTACTACCGCGGTGACGGAACGGTTCTGTGGACCAACCTCACCGTCTCCCTCCTCCGGGACGCCGAGGGCGAGCCCCAGTACCAGCTGGCCCTCATGGAGGACACCACCGAGCGGCGCCTGCTCCATCTGCGGCTGCGGTACGAGGCCACCCACGACGCGCTCACGGGGCTGCCCAACCGGACCCTGTTCTTCGAGCGCCTGGAGAAGGCCCTCGCGCCCGGCGACAACGCCCGCTTCGGCCTCTGCTACCTGGACCTCGACGGCTTCAAGGTCATCAACGACAGCCTCGGCCACTCCACCGGCGACCGGCTCCTCGTCGAGGTCGCCGACCGGCTCCAGAGCTGCGTCACCGGCTCCGGCGAGATGGTGGCCCGGCTCGGCGGGGACGAGTTCGTCGCCCTCACCACCGGCGGCGTCGGCGAACGGGACGTCACCGAACTCGCCGACCGCATCCTCACGGCCCTCTCCACCCCGCTCCGCATCGACGGCCGCGAACTGACCGTCCGTGGCAGCCTCGGCGTCGTCGAGGGCCCGTCGGGCGAGCGCACCCCCGCCGAGGTGCTGCGGAGCGCCGACATCACCATGTACCGGGCCAAGTCGGCGGGCGGCAACCGTTTCGAACTCGCCGACCCGGAGGCCGACGCCCGCGCCATCACCCGGCACGGCCTCACCACGGCCCTGCCGACCGCCCTGGAACGCGGCGAGTTCTTCATCGAGTACCAGCCGCTCGTCCACCTCGACGACGGCAGCGTGCACGGCGCCGAAGCGCTCGTACGCTGGTGCCACCCGCAGCACGGAGTACTCGGCCCCGACCGCTTCATACCGCTCGCCGAGGACACCGGCCTCATCGTGCCGCTCGGCCGCTGGGTGCTCCAGGAGGCCGTCCGCCAGGCCCGGTTCTGGCAGACCCGGCACGCCGACGGCGGCCCGCTGCGGATCAACGTCAATCTCTCCCCGACCCAGCTGCACCACCCGCGCCTGGTCGCCGACACCGTCGACGTCCTGGAACGGTCCGGCCTCGACCCGGGCGCACTCTGCCTGGAGGTGACCGAATCGGCGCTCATCGGCGCCGACGAGGACCTGCTCAAGCCGCTGCGGCAGCTCGCCGAGATGGGCGTGGACATAGCCCTCGACGACTTCGGCACCGGCTACTCGAACCTCGCCAACCTGCGCCGGCTGCCCGTGAGCGTCCTCAAGCTCGACCGTTCCTTCACCCGGGGCATGCAGCAGCACCCGGTGGACCCGGTCGACATCAAGATCGTCGAGGGGATCGTCTCCCTGGCCCACAGCCTGGAACTCGCCGTCACCGTCGAGGGCGTGGAGACCGGCACCCAGGCCCGCCAGCTCCGCGACCTCGGCTGCGACACGGCCCAGGGCTGGTACTACGCCCGCCCCGGCGCCCCGGACCGCATCCACTCGCTGCTCCTCGCGGACGCGGTCTGAGATCCGGACCGACGAAACCGGCCTCCCCGCGGGAACGGGGAGGCCGGGAAGAGGTTCGGGGGAGGAAAGCGGAGAGGCTATTTCAAGGAGTGGTAGAAGGAAGCCTCTCCATGGCCTCGCCCCGGAACGACCGTAGCATTCAGGCGGGCAGCAGGTCGCGGAGATTTTCCGGGGTGAACACCCGCGAACCGGGGGCGAGTCCCTCCGGCTGCTCCAGACCGATGTACGTGACCGGGGCGTCCGGCACCGTCCGGCCGTCCCACCACGTCGTCTCGGCCCCCGACTGCTCCATCAGCGCCACCAAGTGACGGACCGTCAGATGGGTGCGTGCCATCAGACCACGCATCACGACCGCGATCGTCACCCGGTGCCCCTCGACCTGGTTCGCCGAGGGTGCTCCCCTCAGGTACAGGTGCAGCCGGTGCGCGTGCCAGCGGCCCTCGGCGTCCCGCCGGAAGGCGAGCGGCAGCGCCACCCGGCCGGGGCCCCGCAGGTCCGACTTCATCCGCACGGTACGCGGCTCGAAAGGCCGGCCCCGCTGCTCGCCCTCGCGGAGCATGAAGCCGAAGAAGCCCTCCGCCACCTCGTCGAAGCCCTCACCCGAGAAGACGTGCACCTGCGGGACGATGTACGTGCCCCGTACCGCGCCGAGCCGCAGGTCGATGAACTCCGAGGCCCCGTCCGGCGCTTCGGTGATGTCACCCGAGTGCCGGCCCTCGACGTCGGTCAGGGCCGTGTACGACAGCCACGTCACCGTCGCGTAGGCCTCGTCCAGGACCAGTGCCGACAGATCGAGGTCCGTCGTCCGCTGCGCCTGGCGCCAGTACGTGAAGAAGCGCAGCAGTTCCCCCTCGACCGGCGAGACCGATCCGCGCGGTAGCACGCCGAGCCCCGCCGAGGCCGCGCGGCCGCTCAGCGGCAGCGCCACGTCCAGGACGTCGGGGTCGATCAACAGGCTTCCCGGAAGCGGGAGTCGGCGCCGGGTCTCGGCATCGAGGACCGCGATGAGCCGCTCCCGGTCGGCGTCCTCAAGCGGCGGACGCGTGTCGTCGGCGACCCACGCCTTGGCCTCCCGGTTCACGAACACCCGGCGCTCCCCGCCGCTCACGCCGGCGCGGTTCTGGACGTGCTCGCGCACCGACAGGACGACCCGGCCCGACACCTCGGGCGCGGCCCGCTCGACGGCCGCGAGGACCGCCTCCCGCTCCTTGCCCCCGCTCGCGCCGCGCAGAAGCCGGTCCAGGGCCCGGAACAGGCGCCCCGGAGCGTGGGAGGCCAGCAGCTCCGCCGCGCCCGCGACCTCGCCCCGGGCGAGCAGCTCCTCCACGCGGCTGTCGAACGACGGCACCTTCCGCTCGCCGCGCGCCACGGCGAACACCTCGGCGGCGTGCGGCCAGTGCGGGTACTCGTGGGGGTGCAGCCGCTCACCGAGCCGCTTCCACATCTCCCCGTGCGCGGACACGTCCGACAGCTTCGCCGGGGTCGCGGCCACGACCGCGTCGAGTCCCGCGAGCAGGGCACGGCGGTGGGGGCGGGAGAGCGCGCGGAACCGGGTGGGCTCGCGCAGGGTGACATCGCCGTCCGCGAGGGCGCAGGCCAGCCGCAGGACGTCGGTCACGGTGTCGAACAGCGGCGTGGCGCCCACCCGCAGCCGGGCCTGGTTGACGACGGCGCGGTTCTCCCGGACCGGGATCTCCTCGGGCTGGGGGCCGTCCGCGGCGTGCTCGGCCAGCTCCGCCAGATCGCGCAGGTGCTCCTCGCCGAGCGGGGTCGTGCCGCCGGCCAGGGCCAGATAGAGCGCGGTGACCTCGGCGTCCGCGTCCGCGCCGAGGTGCAGCACGGTCAGCCGGTCGCCGGCCGCCGCGATCAGCTCGTCGTGCGCGGCGAGCATCTCATCGTACGTGTGGCGGTAGGTGCCGTACGAGGGGAGGGTCAGCAGGTCGAGGACGTCGGCGCGCAGCTGGTCGACCACGCCGGCGCGGGTGCCATCGTCGGCGAGCGCCTCGGCCACGCACTCCCGCCAGAAGTCGAGCGTGTCCGGCACGTTGGCCGGGAAGTCGACGAAGTAGACGTTGTGCCGTACGTGGTCGCCGACGAGTTCGCGGACGGTGGCGAGGGTACGGACGGCGGTCCCGACGACGGTCGCCTCGGCGAGCCCCGACAGACGCTCCAGAAGCCCGGCCGAGAGCTTGAACCCGGCCGTCATCAGTGCGGCGTCGAACCGGCGCGCGGCGGCGGCCCCGTCACCGGCCGGACCGGTGGGGGAGGGGAGACGGTAGGTGTGCCGGACGACCAGGCGTTCGAGAGCGTGGACCATGGGTGCATGCTCGCAGCCGCCGACGACATGTCGCACGCGGATTTACCGGGATTCAGGAGCAGTCAGGAGGAGCGGACGGGCCGGGGCTACGACCGGCTCGGTCGACGTCCACCGCCCGGTCCGGGCCGCCCCGACGCGAGGCGAGCAGCATCCGCTGGAGTTCCCGCGCCGCCCTCGGGGGAGCCACGTCGCTGCGGTGGGCCAGGGCGATCGTCCGGCGCAGGCCCGGCCGGGCGAGTGCGGTCACCCTCAGGTCCCGGCCCGCCCGCGCCGCCACCATCGCGGGGACGACCGCGAGCCCGAGCCCGGCCCGTACGAAACCGAGCACCGCGTCCAGCTCGCCGCCCTCGACCGTGAACGTCGGCTCGAACCCCTCCGCCCGGCAGGCCGCCACGGTCAGTTCCCGCAGGTCGTAGCCGTGCCGGAACATCACGAGCGGCTGGTCCCTGAGGTCCGTGACCCGCACCGGGCGGCGCGGCGCCGGAGCCGAGGCGGATGAGACGACCACCAGGTCCTCCCGGAGCAGCTCGACCGTCGTCAGGGCCGGCGACGGGGTCGGCAGCGGCAGCACCACGAGCGCCAGGTCGAGCGCCCCGCGTGCCAGCTCCCGTACGAGATCGTGCGAGCCGCCCTCCTCGATCAGGAGCTCGATCCCGGGGTGCAGGTCGTGGAAGGCCCGCAGTACGTCCGGAAGGAGCCCGGTGCACAGGCTCGGGGTCGCGCCGAGCCGCACCCGGCCCCGCTTCAGCTGGGCCAGCTCCTGCACCTCGATCCGCGCCGTCTCGGTGTCGGCGAGGATCCGGCGCGCGAGCGGCAGCAGGGCCTCACCCGCGTCGGTGAGCGTGATGTTGCCCCGGGCGCGGCTGAACAGCTCGGCGCCCAACTCCTGTTCCAGGGACTTGATCTGCTGGGAGAGCGAGGGCTGCGAGACATGGACGCGCTCGGCGGCCCGGGTGAAGTGACGGGTCTCGGCGACGGCCACGAAGTAGAGGAGCTGCTGGAACTGCATGAGCCCAGCGTAGGCGAGATGAATAGGCAGCGCCTATCGAGATCAGCCGGACCATGTCTTGGACCTCTCGGGCCCTCCGGCCCTAGCGTCATGGGCATGGCTCTGGCACCCCCGAGGGACCGGACGACGGGCCGCCCGCCGTCCCCCACCCCGTCACGCGGATTCCTGTCATCGACCCTCGGCAAGAAGACGGTCATGGCAGTCAGCGGGCTGCTCATGCTCGGCTACCTCGTCGCGCACGTCGCAGGCAACCTCAAGGTCTTCTTCGGTCCCGAGGAGTTCAACGCCTACGGCCACTGGCTGCGGGTCATGGGCGCTCCCGTCCTGCACCACGAGTGGGCGCTCTGGCTCGTCCGGATCGTGCTCCTCACCGCCGTCGTGGCCCACGCCGTCTGCGCGTACCAGCTCAGCCGCCGCGACCTGAAGGCCCGCCCCACCGCGTACGTCCACCGCCGCCGGCGCGCCTCCTACGCCACCCGCACCATGCGCTGGGGCGGGATCATCCTCGCCCTCTTCATCGTCTGGCACGTCCTCGACCTGACCACCGGCACCGTCCACCCCGGCGGCTTCGAGGAGGGCAAGCCGTACCAGAACGTCGTCGACACCTTCTCCACCTGGTACGGCAACGTCATCTACATCGTCGCCATGCTCGCCGTCGGCCTCCACGTCCGCCACGGCTTCTGGAGCGCCGCCCAGACCCTCGGCGTCGGCAGCGCCCGCCGCGAACGCCTTCTCAGGGTCCTCGCGAACGGCCTCGCGCTCGGCCTGACCGTGGGCTTCATCTCCGTACCCGTAGCCGTCATGACCGGAGTGGTGGGCTGACATGAGCTTCCTCGACTATTCGACCGGTGAGCCGGTCGTCGACCACAAGGCCCCCGCGGGACCCGTCGCCGAACGCTGGGACACCCGCCGCTTCCAGGCCAAGCTGGTCAACCCCGCCAACCGCCGCAAGCACCGGATCATCGTCGTCGGCACCGGCCTCGCCGGCGGCTCCGCCGGCGCCACCCTCGCCGAACAGGGCTACCACGTCGTCCAGTTCTGCTTCCAGGACTCCCCGCGCCGCGCCCACTCCATCGCCGCCCAGGGCGGCATCAACGCCGCCAAGAACTACCGCAACGACGGCGACTCCATCCACCGCCTCTTCTACGACACCGTCAAGGGCGGCGACTTCCGCGCCCGCGAGTCGAACGTCCACCGCCTCGCGCAGATCTCCGTCGAGATCATCGACCAGTGCGTCGCCCAGGGCGTTCCCTTCGCCCGCGAGTACGGCGGACTCCTCGACACCCGTTCCTTCGGCGGCGTCCAGGTGTCCCGTACGTTCTACGCCCGGGGCCAGACCGGCCAGCAGCTCCTTCTCGGCGCCTACCAGGCACTGTCCCGGCAGATCGCCGCCGGAAACGTCGAGATGCACGCCCGTACGGAGATGCTCGACCTGGTCGTCGTCGACGGGCGGGCCCGCGGCATCGTCGCCCGCGACCTGATCACCGGCGAGATCTCCACCCACTACGCGGACGCCGTCGTCCTCGCCAGCGGCGGCTACGGCAACGTCTTCTACCTCTCCACCAACGCGATGAACTCCAACGCCACCGCCGTCTGGCGGGCCCACCGGCGCGGCGCGTACTTCGCCAACCCCTGCTTCACCCAGATCCACCCCACCTGCATCCCGCGCACCGGCGACCACCAGTCCAAGCTGACCCTGATGAGCGAGTCGCTGCGCAACGACGGCCGCATCTGGGTCCCCAAGGCCAAGGGCGACACCCGCCCCGCCGCCGACATCCCCGAGGACGAGCGCGACTACTACCTGGAGCGGATCTACCCCTCCTTCGGCAACCTCGTCCCCCGTGACATCGCCTCCCGCGCCGCGAAGAACGTCTGCGACGAGGGCCGTGGCGTCGGCCCCGGCGGCCAGGGCGTCTACCTCGACTTCGCCGACGCGATCCGCCGCATGGGCCGGACGGCGGTCGAGGAGAAGTACGGCAACCTCTTCGACATGTACGAGCGGATCACCGCGGAGAACCCGTACGAGGTCCCCATGCGGATCTACCCCGCCGTCCACTACACGATGGGCGGACTCTGGGTCGACTACGACCTCCAGACCACCGTTCCCGGCCTCTTCGCCATCGGCGAGGCCAACTTCTCCGACCACGGGGCCAACCGGCTCGGCGCCTCCGCCCTCATGCAGGGCCTCGCCGACGGCTACTTCGTCCTTCCCGCCACCATCAACGACTACCTCGCCCGCCACCCGCACGCCGAACCGGTCACCGACGACCACCCGGCGGTACGGGAGGTGCTCGCCGAGACCGAGGACCGGCTCCACCTCCTCCTCTCCGTGAACGGCGACCGGACCCCCGACTCCTTCCACCGCGAACTCGGCGAACTCATGTGGGAGTACTGCGGGATGGCCCGCACGGACGAGGGCCTCAGGAAAGCCCTGCGACGCATCCCCGAGATCCGCGAGGAGTTCTGGAGCCGTATCAAGGTCCCCGGGACGGGCACGGAGTTCAACCAGTCCCTGGAGAAGGCCAACCGCATCGTCGACTACCTCGAACTCGCCGAGCTGATGTGCCTCGACGCGCTCCACCGGGCCGAGTCGTGCGGCGGCCACTTCCGCGAGGAGCACCGGACGCCGGACGGCGAAGCCGCCCGCCGAGACGAGGAGTTCGCATACGCGGCGGCCTGGGAGTTCCGGGGCACCGACGACGCACCCGTCCTCCACAAGGAGGACCTCACCTTCGAGTACGTCCACCCCACCCAGCGGAGCTACGCATGAGGCTCACCCTGCGCGTCTGGCGCCAGCGCGACGCCGCCACCCCCGGCGCCATGTCCACCTACGACGTGGACGGCATCTCCGCCGACATGTCGTTCCTCGAGATGCTCGACACCCTCAACGAGGACCTCATCCTGCGCGGCGAGGACCCCGTGGCCTTCGACCACGACTGCCGCGAGGGCATCTGCGGCGCGTGCAGCCTCGTCATCGACGGCGAGGCCCACGGCCCCGAACGCACCACCACCTGCCAGCTCCACATGCGTTCCTTCCGCGACGGCGACACCATCGACGTCGAGCCCTGGCGCGCCTCCGCCTTCCCCGTCGTCAAGGACCTGGTCGTCGACCGCTCCGCCTTCGACCGGGTCATCCAGGCCGGCGGCTACATCACCGCGCCCACGGGCGCGGCCCCCGAGGCCCACGCCACCCCGGTCCCCAAGGCGGACGCGGACTCCGCCTTCGAGCACGCGGAGTGCATCGGCTGCGGCGCGTGCGTGGCGGCCTGCCCCAACGGCTCGGCGATGCTCTTCACGTCGGCCAAGATCAACCACCTGAACGTGCTGCCCCAGGGCTCCCCCGAACGCGAGACCAGGGTCCTCGACATGGTCGCCCAGATGGACGCGGAGGGCTTCGGCGGCTGCACCCTGACGGGGGAGTGCGCGACGGCCTGCCCGAAGGGGATCCCGCTGCCGTCGATCACGGCGATGAACAGGGAGTGGCTGCGGGCGCGGAGGAAGGTGAAGGGGTAGGGGCGGGGCGGTCAGACAGGTCCGGCGTACGGGTCGACGGATACCCAGCCCTGCTGCGTCTGGACGTAGAGCAGGCCACCCGCCACGATCGCCCCTGCGTTCATGCTGCCCGCCTGGGAGGCCGGGGAGGGCAATCCGAACCGGCTCACCACCAGGTGACGGGTCAGGTCGACCACGACGCCTGAGTCGTCGCAGACCACATAGGCTCGGCGGCCGGTCACGATCGGTGGCAGGGCCACGGCGTCGCAGGCGAAGCCCAACGGCACCTGCCAGGGGACGCCGCCTTCCCGCTGCACGTCGAACTCGGTCGACCGCCCCGGGGGTCGAGATCACCCCGTACACGCCCCGGGTGGAGGCCGTCAACGAGGCGATGTGCGGTACCGCGAGATCCAGGTAGGCGGCGTCGGCCCTGGCCCACTGCATGAGGTATCCGTCGCCGCGGGAGGTACGGCAGACGAGGAGACCGAAGCCGTCCCCGGCGTCCGACGGCACGACAGAGAGGCTCCAGGGCGCGCAGGGACGGGTGAGCTTCGTCGTGGCGGCGGTCCCGCCGTCGGTCGTGCGGAGGCTCAAGACGTGCCAGGCGTCTCCCCGGCCCTCCTCGACGGAGAGCACGTGCACCAGGTCGCCCGAGACCCGGACACGCGGGTAGCCGGTCCCGCGGGAGACTCCGGGCCGCCGCCAGCGCGGCTCTCCGGTCGAGGCGTCGAGGGCGATGACCGTTCCGTCCTGGCCCGTACCGTAGATGTTCCGGCCGTCGGTGGTGAGTTGACCGATGGTGTCCTCGTCCTCCCGCTCCCACACGGTGCGCCCGTCGGACAGCGCGAAGGCCAGCACCCCGCCGACGGACGAGACGGCGATCGTCTCCCCGACGACCGCGGGTGCGCCGTCGTGCTCCACATCGGCCTGCTTCGACCAAAGGGTCCGCCCGGTGGCGGCGTCGATCCGGGACACGTCCGAGCGCCCCGACGTGTCACCCGGGGCCACACAGATCAGCGAGGCGGCCGCGAAGACGCACGCCCCTCCGTCCGAGCCGGCGGCCCACGGCCGCCAGCCCTGCGGCCGGCGGTCGGGCGAGTCGGCGTAGGTGTGCGCATTGCCGGAATCCCCGCCGTACACGGGGCTGTACGAGGTCGCGTCCGCCAGCACGGCGGCGTTCGGCACCGTGCCCGTCCCCGGCGGCGTGGAGGCCGACGCGGACGCGCCGGCGCCCTCCGGAGACCTGGGGCGTGTCCCGTCCGGCCACAGCACGTATGCTCCGGCGCCCGCCACCAGCGCCACCGCCGTGGCCAGGGCCACCAGTAAGGGGCGTCGGGGGATCCGCCGACGGGTGCGCGGGGCCTCCGTGGGCACAGGGGGTTCCACGGTGGCACGCCGCCCCGGACGCGCCCCCCACTCCTCCTCCGGCGCCGACCGGAACGCCGCAAGCAGGTCCTCGGGCCCCGGCCTCTCCGCCGGTTCCTTCGCCAGGCACCACTGCACGATCTCCCGTACCGTCCCCGAGAGTTCCGCCACGTCCGGTGGCTCGTGGACCACGTTGTACGCCGTCATGTACGGGCTGCCGCCGTCGAACGGGCCCCGGCCCGTCGTCGCGTACACCAGCACCGCGCCCAGCGAGAAGACGTCCGACGCCGCCGTCACCCGGTGCGGGGCCGAGAGCTGTTCAGGGGACATGAAGGGCGGCGTGCCGAGGATGCGGCCGGTGACGGTCAGGGTCTGGTGGTCGGGCGCGCGGGAGATACCGAAGTCGATGACGCGGGGCCCGTCCTCCGTCAGGAGGACGTTGTCGGGCTTGAGGTCGCGGTGGATCACCCGCACCTGGTGCAGCTCCCGGAGAGCTTCGACGAGTCCCACCGCGACGAGACGCAACTCCGCCCCGGAGAGCGGCCCTTCGGACTCGACCCGGTCGCGCAGGGTGTGCCCGGGGACGTAGGCCGTCGCCATCCACGGCCGCTCCGCGTCGGGGTCCGCGTCGACCACGGGGGCGGTGAAGGCTCCGCTGACCCGGCGGGCCGCCCGTACCTCCTGCCGGAAGCGGGTACGGAACTCCGCGTCGGCGGCGAACTGTTCGTGCACGATCTTCAGCGCCACGGCCCGCCCCGATTCGGCCTGCGCCAGGAAGACCGTGCCCATGCCGCCGGCTCCCAGCCGGTCGAGGAGCTCGTAACCGCCGATCCGGCGTGGATCGCTGTCCCGCAGTGCCACGTCGTCCCCGTCCCCCGGTCTCGTGTGCGAGAGAGCGTACCGGGCGCGCGGCGGAGTGCGGATCAGGACAGAATTCCCACGTGGGCGCCGCCACACTTCGCACCCCGGTTCGAAAGATCCTCCACGAAAAGATCATCTTCTCCGTAGAATCTTCGCTCCGAGGTGCCGTGGTCCGGCCGGACGGGAAGATCAACTCCGTTCAAATCTGTACTTTACGTGGCAAGTTGACCACTTCGCAGCCAACCGGCCGCCAGCGATTTCCGCCGCGCCGATACCCCCGGGTACTGATGACCCCTGCCGGGGGCATATGACCAAACCCCCGGTCGCACAGACCACTTGGGGGTTCCATGTCCAGCATCACCCGCCGCCGGGCTCTCGGCGTCGCGGCAGGCGCCGCGGGCGCCGTCGCCGTCCTCGCCCGGACAGGGCCGGCCGCGGCCGCCGCTCCCCGCGCCGCCGCCCCGGCGGCCGGTCCCGACCCCGCCTCCTTCGACGAGGTCTACCAGGGCCGCCGCATCAAGGGCGGACCCTCGCACGGGGGCGGTCACCACGGGGGACAGGAAGGGGGACACCACGGAGGCGGCTACGCCGTGACGATCGACGGTCAGGAACTGCACGTCATGCGGAACGCCGACGGCACCTGGATCAGCGTGATCAACCACTACGAGCCGGTCACCACGCCCAAGGCGCTGGCCCGCGCGGCCGTCCGCGAACTCCAGGGCGCCCCGCTCGTACCCCTCACCCTCGCCTGACCGACCAGGAGCAGCACACCGTCATGACCGTACGCAAGAACCAGGCCACCCTCACCGCCGACGAGAAGCGGCGCTTCGTCGATGCCCTCCTGGAGCTCAAGCGCTCCGGGCGGTACGACACCTTCGTCACCACGCACAACGCCTTCATCATGAGCGACACCGACACCGGCGACCGCGTCGGCCACCGGTCGCCGTCGTTCCTGCCCTGGCACCGGCGCTTCCTCATCGAGTTCGAGGAGGCGCTGCGGTCCGTCGACCCGACCGTCACCCTGCCCTACTGGGACTGGACGGCCGACCGCACCGCCCGCTCCTCGCTCTGGGCGCCCGACTTCCTCGGCGGCACCGGGCGCGTCCGCGACGGCCAGGTCACGGACGGCCCGTTCGCCCGGAGCGGCAACCGCTGGACGATCAGCGTCCGGGTCGACGGGCGCGACTACCTCCGGCGCGACCTCGGCGCCGGCGGCCGACGGCTCCCCACCCGCGCGGAGGTCGACTCCGTCCTCGCCATGGAGACGTACGACACCGCCCCCTGGAACAGCTCGTCCGACGGCTTCCGCAACCACCTGGAAGGCTGGCGCGGAGTGAACCTCCACAACCGCGTCCACGTCTGGGTCGGCGGCCAGATGGGCACCGGAGTCTCCCCCAACGACCCCGTGTTCTGGCTGCACCACGCCTTCGTCGACAAGCTGTGGGCCGACTGGCAGGCCCTCCACCCCCGGTCCACGTACCTGCCGGCAGCGGGCACCGCGAACGTCGTCGACCTCGGCGACACCATGCGCCCGTGGAACGACGTGACCCCGGCGGACATGCTGGACCACACCCGCCACTACACCTTCGACACGGCGGCCTGATCCGGCCTGACCCGGCCTGAACTACGAGGCGCCCTCCAGTGACCGGGCCAGATACGGCGCGGTGCGGCTGTCCGCCGCCCGCGCCACCCGGTCCGGGGGCCCCGCCGCCACGATCCGGCCACCCTCGTCGCCGCCGCCCGGCCCGAGGTCGACGACCCAGTCGGCGGTGGCGACGACGTCCATGTCGTGCTCGACGACGATGACCGAGTGCCCGGCGTCCACGAGGCCGTGGAGCTGGCGCATCAGGACCTCGACGTCCGCCGGGTGCAGCCCGGTCGTCGGCTCGTCGAGCACGTACAGGGTGGGGGAGCGGTGCGGCCGCTGGAGCTCCGAGGCGAGCTTGATGCGCTGCGCCTCGCCGCCGGACAGCTCGGTCGCCGGCTGTCCGAGCCGCAGGTACCCGAGGCCCACGTCGAGCAGGGTGCGCAGGCTCCGGGCGGCGGCCGGGGTGTCGTCGAAGAACGCGGCGGCGGACTCGACGGTCAGGTCAAGGACCTCGGCGATGGTGAGCCCCCGCAGCCGCACCTCCAGGGTCTCGGGGTTGTAGCGGGCGCCGTGGCAGTCGGGACAGGGCGCGTACGTACTGGGCAGGAAGAGCAGCTCCACCGACACGAAGCCCTCGCCCTGACAGGTCTCGCAGCGGCCGCCCGGCACGTTGAAGGAGAAGCGCCCCGCCTTGTAGCCGCGCGCCCGCGCCTCCTCGGTCTCCGTGAACAGCTTGCGCACGACGTCGAAGAGACCCGTGTACGTGGCGAGGTTGGAGCGCGGAGTCCGGCCGATCGGACGCTGATCGACCGTCACGAGCCTCTCCACGCCGGAGAGTTCCTCGGTCAGCGCGCCGACGAGCGTGGACTTCCCGGAGCCGGAGACGCCCGTGACGGCGGTCAGGACGCCGACCGGGAAGGCCGCGTCGACCGCCCGCAGGTTGTGCCGGGTGACCGGCCCCGTGCGCAGCCACCCGGCCGGCTCCCGCACCTCCCGAGCCGGTGCGGGCGCCCGGTCGAAGAGGTAACGCCGGGTCGCGGACGCCTCGACGTCCGCGAGCCCGTCCGGCGGGCCGCTGTGCAGCACCCGTCCGCCGTGGACCCCGGCGTGCGGACCGACGTCCACCAGCCAGTCGGCGTGCCGGATGACATCGAGGTGGTGCTCGACGACGAAGACGGAGTTCCCGGAGGCCTTGAGCCGGTCGAGGACCACGAGCAGGGCCTCGGTGTCGGCCGGGTGCAGTCCCGCCGACGGCTCGTCGAGGACGTACACGACACCGAAGAGCCCCGAGCGCAGCTGGGTGGCGAGGCGCAGCCGCTGGAGTTCGCCGTTGGAGAGGGTGGGGGTGGCACGGTCCGGACTGAGGTAGCCCAGGCCGAGTTCGGTCACCGTCGCGATCCGGGCGACGAGATCGTCGGTGAGGACGCGCGCGGTTGCCGTACCCTCCGTGGCGTCCTCCGTGGCCGTTTTCGTGAGGAGCTCGGACAGGGCGGTCAGCGGCAGGGAGGCGAGATCGGCGATGGTCCGGCCCGCGAAGGTCACCGCGAGCGCCTCGGGACGCAGCCGGCCGCCGCCGCAGGCCGGGCAGGGGGAGCTGGTGAGGAAACGCTCCGCCTTGGTGCGCAGGGTCGGGCTCTTCGAGTCGGAGAAGGTCCGCAGGACGTAGCGCCGTGCGCTCATGTACGTGCCCTGGTAAGGGCGTTGGATACGGTCGGCGTCCCGTACCGGATGGACGGTGACGACCGGCTGCTCGTCCGTGAAGAGGATCCACTCCCGGTCCTTCGCGTCGAGTTCGCGCCACGGCCGGTCGACGTCGTATCCGAGGGTGTCGAGGACGTCCCGTAGGTTCTTGCCCTGCCAGGCGCCCGGCCAGGCGGCGATGGCGCCCTGACGGATCGACAGATCGGGGTCGGGCACGAGGAGTTCCTCGCTCGTGTCATGGACGCGGCCGAGACCCTGGCACGAAGGGCAGGCGCCCGCCGCCGTGTTGGGGGAGAAGGCGTCGGAGTCGAGCCGCTCGGCGCCCTCCGGGTAGTGACCGGCCCGCGAGAACAGCATGCGCAGCGAGTTGGAGAGGGTGGTCACGGTGCCGACGGAGGAGCGGGCGTTCGGCGAGGACCTGCGCTGTTCGAGGGAGACGGCCGGAGGCAGCCCGGTGATCTCCCCGACCGCCGGCGCCCCCACCTGGTGGATCAGCCGCCGCGCGTACGGGGCCACCGACTCGAAGTAGCGCCGCTGCGCCTCCGCGTAGATCGTTCCGAAGGCCAGGGACGACTTGCCGGAGCCGGAGACACCGGTGAAGACGACGAGCGCGTCACGGGGGATGTCGACGTCGACCCCGGCGAGATTGTGCTCACGGGCACCGCGGACACGGACGTACGGATCGTGGAGGGTCTCCTGCATGGGATGATTTTATCCAATGGGGCAGGTTTGCCCTGATCGGGGGGCGGGTGGGGGCGGGCGGTGCTGTGGTCAGGCCGCCCGGAGCTCCAGGCCCACCGCGTGGGCCAGTCTCCGGTACGACTCGCTCAGCGCCGCCCGGTCGTACGTGCTCGTGGTGACGAGGACCTCCTGTGCCCCGGTCTCCCTCACGGCCTGGCCCAGCGCCTCCGCCACCTGCTCCTCCGTGCCGTGCACATGGCCGCGCAGCCCCGACTCGTAGAAGCCGCGCTGCTTCTTCGTCATCGTCAGCCCCTCGACCCGCTCGGGTGGGACGAGCGGCGGGAAGACCCCCTGGGTGCGGGAGTACGCGAGGGACCAGGCCTCCGGGACCAGCAGCCGCCGGGCCTCCGCCTCCGTCGCGGCCACCGCGACCGTCCCGGCGACGATCACGTACGGCTCGGCGGCCCACGGGGAGGGGCGGAAACCGGAACGGTACGTGTCGACGGCGGCGAGCAGCCGGTCGCGCCCCCGCAGGTCGCCGATGACCAGCGGCAGCCCCGCCGCCGCGGCGATCGCCGCGCCCTCGCCGGTCGCCAGGACGAAGGGCGGCACCCGCAGGCCCTCCGCGGGCCGGGCGTGCACCTGCGGATGCGCGGTCTGCTCGCCGGTGAACCAGCCGAGGAGTTCCGTCAGCTGCTCCCCGAAACGGTCCGCGTCGTCCTTGTCCCGCCCGAGGGCCCGGCGGATGCCGTCGGTGAAGCCGACCGAGCGGCCGACGCCCATGTCGATCCGGCCGGGGAAGAGGGACTCCAGGACGCCGAACTGCTCGGCCACGACGAGGGGCTGGTGGTTGGGGAGCATCACCCCGCCCGTGCCGACGCGGATGCCGGAGGTGGCGGCGGCCACGGCGGCGGCGAGGACCGTCGGCGCGGAGCCGGCGACCCCGGGCACGCTGTGGTGCTCCGACACCCAGAAGCGGTGGTAGCCGAGGGCCTCGACCTCCCGCGCGAGGCGCACGGTGTCGCGCAGCGCCTGGGGGACGCCCTCGCCCTCCCGGGTGCGGGAGCGGTCGAGGACGGAGAAGCGGATGCCGTCGGGAAAGGTGTTCACAAGGGGTTCAACGCCGGGGGCGGGGAGGGATTCCCGAAGCGGGACGTGCGGCGCGCGTGGGCCACGGGGCGCACCGGGGGTGGGCGACGGGGCCGCACCGGGCGTGCGCCCGCGGGACCGAACCGCGCGTGCGCCACGGAGCCGCCTCGCGCGGGATGCCACGGGACCGCACCGTGCGGGCGCCACGGACCACGCTGCTCGGGCGCGCCGGGGCCGCACCGCGCGTGCGTCACGGGACCGCACCGCGCGAGCCCCGTGGGACCGCCGACGCGCCTCCGTCGCCGCGGCTCCTACGCTGGGGCCGTGACAGCCGACCACCGGCCCCTGGCCGTCTTCGACCTCGACAACACGCTCGCCGCCACCGCGCACCGCCAGCACTTCCTGGAGCGGCGCCCCAAGGACTGGGACGCCTTCTTCGCGGCGGCGCCCGACGATCCGCCGCTCGACGCCGGCATCGCGCTGTGCCGCGAGGCGGCGGAGGAGTGCGACATCGTCTACCTCACCGGACGCCCGGAGCGCTGCCGCCGGGACACTCTGGACTGGCTGGCCGCGCACGCGCTCCCGGAGGGGCCGTTGCACATGCGTCGTCACCGCGACTTCCGTCCCGCCCGGGTGACCAAGGTGGAGATCCTGCGCCGGCTCGGCGCCGACCGCCCGGTCAGGATGCTCGTCGACGACGACCCGCTGGTCTGCGACGCGGCCGAGACGGCCGGGTTCCGTGTCGTACGCGCCCTGTGGGCGACCCCGTCGCAGGAGCTGAGGGACGCCCAGGAGAAGGAGGGCCGGACCTGATCGGAGGCGTACGCCGGCCCGGCCTCTCAGGCCTCGCGCTCAGGCCTCGTCCTCCAGGCGGAACCCGACCTTCAGCCCGACCTGGTAGTGCTCGATCGCGCCGTCGACGATATGGCCGCGGACCTGTGTCACCTCGAACCAGTCGAGGCCCCTCAGCGTCTGGGACGCGCGGTTGATGCCGTTGCGGATGGCCTCGTCGACGCCCTCGGTGGACGTGCCGACGATCTCGGTGACGCGGTACGTGTGGTTCGACATGGGGGCCGGACTCCTCTCGCTGCGTTCCCTCCACCGTGCCCCAGGCCGCGTCGCCGCGCGACACGGCGGGGGCCGGGCGGCCGACGGATCCGTCGACGCGAGGTGACCGACCGGTACTTACCGACGGTAAGGGAATAGATGGGTCGACGGAGGTGCGGAACGGGATGGTCAAGGACTTGACCATCCCGTTGGTCCAGACCAGAATCCAGGCCACATACCCGCGCGAACAACCCGTTCGGTCCCCCCATGCCGGGTCAGCCCCCATGCCGCACGACCCTGTGCTGAACCGCAGAAGGTGACCCACGTGAAGAACCGCCATCTCGCCTGCCCCCTGGCAGCCGTCACCGCGCTCGCCCTCGCCGGCTGCGGGATGCTGCCCGGCAGCGGCGGCCGGACGAAGACCGTCGACATCTGGCTCATGCGGGACAGCGTCAGCGAGGACTTCCTCACCCGCTTCACCGAGGCGTACGAGGAGGAGCACGACGGCGTCGAACTCGAGGTCACCATCCAGGAGTGGACCGGCATCGGGAAGAAGGTCACCGAGGCGATCCAGGGCGGGGGCGGACCCGACGTCATCGAGGTCGGCAACACCCAGGTCGCCCAGTACGCCGACACCGAGAAGCTGTTCGACCTCACCCTGGAGTCCGTCCGCGACCTCGGCAGCGAGGACTGGCTGCCCGGCCTCGCCGAGCCCGGCAGGATCGGCGGATCCCAGTACGGCGTTCCCTGGTACGCGGCGAACCGCATCGTCATCTACAACAAGAGCCTCTTCCGGGAGGCCGGGATCAGCGGGCCGCCGGCCGACCGCGCCGAATGGCTCGCCGCCACCGAGAAGCTCGACCGCGGCCGCTCCCAGGGCATCTACCTCGCAGGCCAGGACTGGTACACCCTCTCCGGCTTCATCTGGGAGGAAGGTGGCGAACTCGCCGTCGACAAGGGCGGCGAGTGGACCGGAGCCCTCGGCAGCCCCGAGGCCCAGCGCGGAATGGCCTTCTACAAGGAGCTCCAGTCCCTCGGCGAGGGCCCCAAGAACGCCGACGAGCAGAACCCGCCGCAGGCCGAGGTCTTCGCCCGGGGCGACGTGGCCCAGGTCATCGCCACGCCCAGCGCCGTCGCCGCGATCCTCAAGGCCAACCCGGAGCTCGACGGCAAGCTGGGCTACTTCCCGATCCCGGGCAAGAAGGCCGGTCAGCCCTGTGCCGTCTTCACCGGCGGCTCCGACCTCATCATCCCGGAGAACGCCCCCGACCGAGGTGCCGCCATCGACGTCGTCAAGGCGCTGGCCGGCGAGAAGTGGCAGACCGAACTCGCCAGGACCATGGGCTACGTGCCCAACAAGAAGGGGCTCGCCTCCGTCGTCGCGGGCCAGGAGGCCACCTCCGTCATGGCCGAGGGCGCCGCGCGCGGCCGCGCCACCCCCAACTCCCCGCAGTGGGCGAACGTCGAGGCCGACAACCCCATCAAGCCGTACATGACGGCCGTCCTCCAGGGCGAGGACCCGGCGCAGGCGGCGAAGCGGGCCTCGGCCGCGATCACGGACACCCTCGCCGAATAGCATTCAGCGTGTCCACACCCGCGGTCCTCCGGACGGTCACGTCGAATCCAGCCGGTCACGGAAGAAGTAAGGAGCCGGGCCACCGCTCACGGCCCGCTCCGCCCCTTCCCCTTCCGTACGCCGGAGGAGCCCGACATGGCCGCACTGACCCCCACGCTCGCCGTCCCCACCCAGCCGCAACCCGACGCCCGGCTTCAGGTCCCCGCCCAGCCGCAGGCCCCCGCCCAGCTTCACCTCCCCGCCCAGCCGCAGCCCGTCGCCGAGCAGCCCGCCTCCCTCGCCGAGGAGCCCACGCCCCGGTACGTCGTCGAGATCGCCACGCGCCAGGAGGACGTGCGCGCCGCCCAGCGGCTGCGCCACCAGGTGTTCGCCGGCGAACTCGGCGCGCAGCTCGACGGCCCCGAGCCCGGCCTCGACACCGACGCGTTCGACGCGTACTGCGACCACCTCCTCGTACGGGAGGAGGGCACCGGCGAGGTCGTCGGCACCTACCGCATCCTGCCGCCCGACCGGGCCGCCGTCGCCGGACGCCTCTACTCCGAGAGCGAGTTCGACCTCACCCGGCTCGCCCCCCTCCGGCACGACCTGGTGGAGGTCGGCCGTTCCTGCGTCCACCCCGCCCACCGCAACGGCGCCGTCATCGCCCTCATCTGGGCCGGCCTCGCCCGCTACATGACCCGCACCGGCCACAACTGGCTCGCCGGCTGCTGCTCCCTCCCGATCGCCGACGGCGGCACCCTCGCCGCCGCCACCTGGGACACCGTCAAGGCCAAGCACCTCGCCCCCGAGGAGTACTGGGTCACCCCGCACAAGCTCTGGAGCCCCGACGGCATCACCCGCCCCGAGGGCCGCACCGAGCTCCCGCCGCTGCTTCGCGGCTACATCCGGCTCGGCGCCTGGGTGTGCGGCGCCCCCGCGCACGACCCCGCCTTCGGCGTCGCCGACCTCTACGTCCTGCTGTCCCTGCGCCGGACCAACCCGCGCTACCTCAAGCACTTCCTCTCGCTCGCCCCGGCACGGTGAACGGGACCACGGCCCTCTCGCCGTGGCTCCCCACGGCGCCCTGCACCCCGGGCCACTGCGCCGCCCACCCGGAGACCTTCCACCGGGCCGGGGCGGCCGCCGCCGGGGCCGTCCGGGCCTCGGTCCGGCTGGCCGCCGGCCTCGTCACCGTCCTCCTCGGTCTCCTGCTCGCCCCCGCCACCGGCCTCCTCCCCGCCGCCCACCGGCTCGCCCTCGTCCGGCACTGGCTGCGGGCGGTGGTCCGCGCCTTCGGCGTGCGCGTCCGGTACGAGGGAGCGCCCGCCGCCACCGGCCCGCTCCTCGTCGTCGCCAACCACGTCTCCTGGCTCGACATCCCGCTGATCGCGGCCGTACTCCCCGGCCGCATGGTCGCCAAGGCGGAGGTGCGCCGCTGGCCCGTCCTCGGCACGCTGGCCGCGCTCGGCGGCACCCTCTTCATCGACCGGGACGGCCTCAGGGCCCTGCCCGGCACCGTCCACGCCATGACCGTGGTGCTCGCGGGCGGCGGCCGGGTGATCGTCTTCCCCGAGGGCTCCACCTGGTGCGGGCGGGCCGGCGGACGCTTCCGGCCGGCCGCGTTCCAGGCCGCCCTGGACGCCGGATGCGCCGTGCAGCCGGTACGGATCGACTACCGGCCCACGGACTCCGCCGCGTACGTCGGGGACGACCTGCTCGGCGCCTCCCTGTGGCGGGTCGTCACGACCCGCCACCTCACCGCCGTCGTCCGGATGCCGGAGCCCCTCCCGGTTCTCCGGCACCCGGACCGCCGCGCCCTGGCGGCCGCCGCCGAGCAGACCGTCACGCAGCGGGCCGTTACTCCGCTGCCCGTCACCCAGCGCGCCCTCGCTCATCAGCCCGTCACTCAACGGCCCGCCACTCCTCAGCCCGTCACTCGGCGGGCCGCGGCTCAGCAGGTCGTCTCTCAGCGCGCCGTCGCCAACGACAGCGCGAACCTGCCCTCACTGTCGGTCCACCAGCGCTCCAGGTCGAGGCCCTCCTCCGCCAGCTCGGCCCGTACACCCGCCTGACGGAACTTCGCGGACACCTCCGTCCGCATCTCCTCGCCCGCCGCGAAGGGCACCACGAGGTCCAGTTCGGGGATCTTCACGGTGAGCGCGCGGCGGGCCCGCAGCCGCATCTCGATCCACTCCCGCTCGCCGTCCCACACCGCCACGTGGTCGAAGGCGTCCGGGTCGAAGTCCGCGCCCAGCTCACGGTCGATCACCGAGAGGACGTTCTTGTTGAACGCGGCCGTCACTCCCGCCGAGTCGTCGTACGCGGCCACGAGCGTCGCCTCGTCCTTCACCAGGTCCGTGCCGAGCAGCAGCGCGTCGCCCGGCGTGAGCATCGCCCGCACCGAACGCAGGAACGTCCGCCGCTCGCTCGGCAGCAGGTTGCCGATGGTGCCGCCGAGGAAGGCCACCAGGCGTGGCCCCGGCGACCCGGGCAGGGCGAGACCTCTGGTGAAGTCCGCGACCAGAGCGTGCACCTTCAGCTCCGGCCGCTCGGCCAGCAAGGACTCGGCCGCCCCGGTCAGCGCAGACTCGCTCACGTCCACGGGTACGTAGTCGTCGAGGCCGGGCAGCAGCGCGTCGATCAGGAACCGTGTCTTCTCGGAGGAACCGGAACCCAGCTCCACCAGGGTCCTGGCCCCGGTGGCGGCGGCGATCTCCGGCGCCCGCTCCTTCAGGATCTCCCGCTCGGCCCGCGTCGGGTAGTACTCGGGCAGCCGCGTGATCTCCTCGAAGAGCTCGCTGCCCCTGGCGTCGTAGAACCACTTCGGCGGCAGCTCCTTGACGGAGCGGGTCAGGCCGTGGAGGACGTCGGCACGCAGATCGGCGCCGGCGGCGTCGGGGGCGAGGGTACGGGTCAGCTGGAACGGGCTCACGCGGACGGCTCCTTGAGCGGGGTGAGGGTGACATCGGCGCGGGTGGCGGTCACGAGCGTGTGCTCGGGCACCTCCCGCCACCGGGCGTCGTCGTCGTACGGTTCGGAGGCCACGACCACCCGGTCGGGGCCCTTCAGGTACCAGAGGCCGTTCCCCCAGGTGGTCGCGGCGATCTGGACACCGTCGGTGACCAGGAGGTTCAGCCGGGATCCCGGGGCCGCCGCGGCGGCCTCCCGGACCGTGTCCGCCAGGGCGGGACCCGGCGCGTCACCGGCCCGCAGCCGGTGCAGTACGAGCGCCCAGAGCAGCGCCGAGTCGGTGCGCGCCTCGACCCGGAGCAGTTCACCGGCCGACAGCGAACCGGCGAGCCCCACAAGGGAGTCGGGCCAGCCCTCGACGGCGCCGTTGTGGCTGAACAGCCAGGGCCCGGCGCCGAACGGCGCCGCCGCGGCCTCCCCGTCCGCGCCCGGCAGTGTCGCCCCCCGGACCGCCCCGAGCAGTGCCCCTGAGCGCACCACCCGGGCGAGGTCCGCGAACGACAGGTCGCCCCAGATGGGGGCCGCCCGCCGGTACCGGGCGGGCACCGGATCCCCCTCGGCGTACCAGCCCACCCCGAAGCCGTCGGCGTTCACCACACCGCTGCTCTGGGTACGGGGCTCCCACGACTGGCGCAGCAGGGCGTGCTCCGGCCGGACGAGCAGCTCGCCGAGCGCCACCGGCTCGCCCAGGTAGGCGACATGACGGCACATCAGTCGAGCTCCGCGCTGCGTGCCGTACGGAAACCGGAGAAGATCTGGCGCCGCACCGGCAGGTCCCAGTTGCGGAAGGTGCCCCGGCAGGCGACCGGGTCCACGGCGAACGAACCGCCGCGCAGCACCTTGTGCTCCGGCCCGAAGAACACCTCCGAGTACTCCTTGTACGGGAAGGCCGTGAAGCCCGGGTACGGCAGGAAGTCGCTCGCCGTCCACTCCCACACGTCACCGATCAGCTGCCGTACGCCGAGCGGCGAGGCGCCCTCCGGGTAGCTGCCCGCCGCCGCCGGCCGCAGATGCCGCTGCCCGAGGTTGGCGTGCTCGGGGCCCGGGTCCGCGTCCCCCCACGGGTAGCGGCGCGAACGCCCGGAGACCGGGTCCCACCGGGCGGCCTTCTCCCACTCGGCCTCGGTCGGCAGCCGCCGCCCCGCCCAGCGCGCGTAGGCGTCCGCCTCGTACCAGCTCACATGCAGGACGGGCTCCTCCTCCGGCACCGGCTCCGTCACCCCGAACCGGCGGCGCAGCCACTGCCCGCCGTCCTGGCGCCAGAACAGCGGCGCCACGATGCCGTGCTCCCGGATCTGCACCCACCCCTCGGCCCGCCACCAGCGCGCGTCCGTGTACCCGCCGTCGGCCATGAACGCCAGATAGGCGCCGATGGTGACGGGTGTCGTGTCGATGTGGAAGGCGGCCACGGACCGGGGGTGCGCCGGACGTTCGTTGTCCAGGGCCCACGGCTCGTCCGACGTACCCATGGTGAACGGGCCGCCGGGGACGAGGACTTCGGGGGGCAGCGGGCCGGCCGTCCGGACCGGCGGCGGGGGAGCGGTCAGGGCGACAGGTCCCTTCCGCAGCTGATGGGTGATCAGCATCGTCTCGTCGTGCTGCTGTTCGTGCTGGGCGACCATCCCGAAGGCGAACGCGGCGTCGAGCAGCGGCCGCCCCTCGAACGGGGTGCGCTCAAGGACGTCGAGGACCCGGAGCCGTACGTCCGCCGCGTAGGCGCGGGCCTCGCCCGGCGAGAGCAGCGGCAGCGAAGGACGGGTGGCGCGCGGATGCTCGAAGGCGTCGTACAGCGAGTCGATCTCGGGCCGCAGCGCCTCACGGCCCGCCACCGCCCGCCACAGCCACTGCTCCTCCTGGTTGCCGATGTGCGCCAGGTCCCAGACCAGCGGAGACATCAACGGCGAGTGCTGGGCGGTGAGGTCACCGTCCCCGACACAGGAGGTGAGCAGCGCCGTGCGCTCCCGCGCGGCCGTCAGGGCGCCGAGTGCCCGCCGCCGCAGGGCCTCCGGATCGAGATCCGTCCCCGTCCCCGTCCCCGTACCCGTGACCGTCATGACGCCACCACCTCGAAGTCGTCGGCCGGGCAGCTCCCGGGGATCACGTACCGCTCGTGGAAGGCGGCGACCTGCCGCCGCAGCTCCTCGTTCGCCCCGATCCGGGGCAGCGCCTCCAGGGCGGCCGAGAACACCGCGCGGGCGGCGGCGTGCAGCTCGGGATCGGCGAGACCGTCGCGGGCGGCCGCCAGCCAGAGCGGATTGCGCGGGGCGGGACCGGCACCGGCCCGCTCCGCGAGCGGCTTCACCGCCCGGTACACGCTCTCCGCCGCCTCCGGGTCGTCGAACACCGCCGTCGTCACCGCCACCGGCACCATCCAGCCGTCCCGTCCCGGCTGCGCGTCGACCATCCGCAGCTCCAGATGACCGCGAGGCCGCACCGGCGGGAAGAGCGTCGTCATGTGATAGCGCAGGTCGTCGGCGTCGGCCGGCCGGGGCAGGCCCGTGCGCAGCCAGTCACGGAAGGTCAGCCCCTCCGGCACCGTCCACGGCCCCTCGTCGGCCCGTACGCACATCACCGGCGTGTCCAGGACGTGCGCGGCCCACTCCGCGCGCGGTTCCCCGTCCGGCGGGGGCGCGAGCGCCCGCAGCGGGTCGAGGTCCGTCCACAGCGCCTGTCGCGTCGAGCGCCATCCGGTACGACGGCCGCCGTGTACGGGGGAGTTGGCGAACGCGGCCACGAGCACCGCGCCCACGAGATGCGCGAGCTGCCATCTCCGGTGGTAGCCCAGCGGGCCCGGCTCCTCGACGCCGGCGTCCAGACAGATCTGCACCGACGCCGATTCGCACATCATCGCCCGCCCGGCCGGACCCGTCCGGTCGAGGACGGCCTCCATGGCGTCGTACCGCGGCTCGTGGAGCACCCGGCCGCGCGGCGCGTGCCACGGGTCCACCCCGTAGCCGCTGAGGGTCAGACCGAGCGGTTCGAGGGCCGACCGCACCGCGCGCAGGTCCGAGGCGAGGGAGTCGAGACATTCCATGAGCGATCCGGCCGGGCGCGAGCTGAGCTCCAGCTGCCCGCCGGGTTCGAAGGTGAGCGACGACACCAGCGGCAGGGACCGCAGGCTGTCGATCGCCGCCGCGAGCCTCGGCGGCCGTACCGGAAGCCGGGGGTCACGCAGCTCGTGCACGAGCCATTCCAGCTCCACCCCCACGGTGCGGGGCGGGCCGGTCTTGAAGCAGATACATCGCAGCAGATCCTCCGCCTCACGCTCGGTGAGAGGGGGCCCACCGCGCGGTATGCCGCTCGACGACATCCGTACACCTCCTGGTCATCGGGACCGGTCGACGGGGCCGGTCCCGGAGAGTCGCTGTCTCGTCCTGTCTCCTCGCTGTCTCCACCTAAAGCCACCGCCGAGCGGCGTGCAAGAGCGCCCCCGGCCCGTCGGACCCCGCCCGTCCGAAACCGCCTGCCCCACGGCGTGCCGGGAGACGCGCTCCCGATCCGGGAAATCCCGTTGTGCCGAACGGGGCGAAACGATCAAGCTGGGCGGCATGAGTGCACGACTGCGCGCGATCGCGCGGCAGACCGAGGAGATCGTGGCCGCCGGTCGATACCAGGCTCCCGACGGCCGGACCGTCTCCCTCACCGACGACCTGACCGCCGCGCTGGCCGGGACCCGCCTCCACGGCCCCGGACCCGTCACCGTCGCCCCCGACACCGACCGCACCCCTGTCATCGACGTCACCGGCGAGAGCAGCCTGGTGGCCGCCCGCAGGATGACCGGCGCCGACGCCACCCGCCCCGTCGCCGTCCTGAACTTCGCCTCCGCTCGGAACCCCGGCGGCGGCTACCTCAACGGCGCCCAGGCCCAGGAGGAGGCGCTCTGCCGCTCCTCCGCCCTCCACGCCACACTGCTGCGCGCCCCCGCCTACTACGCCCACCACCGCGAGGAAAGGGACGTCTTCTACACCGACCGGGTCATCCACTCGCCCCGGGTGCCGGTCTTCCGCGACGACCGCGGGGCCCTCCTCGCCGAACCCTTCACCGTCGGCTTCCTCACCTCGCCCGCCCCCAACGCGGGCGTCGTCCGCCGCCGCACCCCCGAACTCGCCCACCGCCTGCCCGCCGCCCTCGCGTCCCGCGCCGAGCGCGTCCTGGAGACGGCGGCCGCGGCGGGCTACCGGCGGCTCGTGCTCGGCGCCTGGGGCTGCGGGGTCTTCCAGAACGACCCGGAGCAGGTCGCCGGCGCGTTCAAGGCGCTGCTCACCGGGGACGGACGCTTCGCCGGCCACTTCGAGGAGGCCGTCTTCGCCGTACTGGACCGGGCGTCGGGCGCGCCGACGCTCGCCGCCTTCGCCCGCGTCCTCGGCCGCCCGCTCTGACATGCGGCCCACCTGCCCCCGTGCCACGCTGAAGGGATACGGACCGCAGTCCGAGACCCGTCACGGGAGGCACGATCGTGGGCAAGAAACAGACCCGGACGAACCGGGGAGCCCGTACCGGCGGCCATGAACACCGCATCGACGCGGCCACGAAGGAGAAGTCCGCGACGGCCCCCGCGAGAGAGCCGTCGATGCCCCTCGTCGAGCACACGTCGCACCGCAAGGAACGCAAGTTCGGCCACAACTGAGGCCACCTGAGCGCACGACCGGGGCCCGGCGCCGTCGTGACGGCACCGGGCCCGGCCTGTAGGGACGCGCTGGACGTGCGGCGAGTGCTGGACTTACGAGCCGTGCTGGGCGCGCTGGGTGGCGCGACTACTTCTCGTCGGAGGAGACCGTGATCTCCACGCTCTCCTCCGACGCGCGTGGTGACGGCACCGCCCCCAACCGCTCCTGAGCGCCCGGGTTCATCGTGGTGAGCAGCTGCCGGGCCAGACCGAGCCCGGTGCCGCCCATGGTCAGCGCCTTGGCGAACACGTCCGCCATCCCGTCGGCGCCGTTGAGCAGCACCATCTGGTCCACGTTCCCGAACGCCGACGCGCCCGCGGAGACGATCTCCGGCCACTTCTCGGCCAACTGCTGGGCGACCACGGCCTCCTGGTTCTCCGCGAGCGCCGCCGCACGCGCCTTGATCGCCTCGGCCTCCGCCAGGCCGTGCGCCCGCGTCGCCTCGGCGGCCGCGAGCCCCTTGGCGTGCTGCGCCGCCGCCTCGGCCTCACCCGTCAACCGGGTCGCGGTGGCCAGGGCCGCGCTCGCCAGCTCCGTCTCCTTCGCCTCGGCCTCGGCCGCCGAGATCCGGGCGTCACGCTCGGCCTCGGCCAGCGTCCGGGTCTCGTACGCCATCGCGTCGGCGGGCTTGCGGACCTCCGCCTGGAGCTGCTGCTCCTTGCGGTGCCCCTCCAGCTCGGCGACCCGGGTCTCCTGGACGACGACCTCCTGGCGCGAGGCGGCCTCGGCCAGCGGTCCGGCCTGCCGGGCCTTCGCGGACGCCTGGTCCCGCTCGGCCTGGTAACCCGCCTGGAGGATCTCGCTGTCGCGGGTCGCCTCCGACATGCGCGCCGCGGCCTGCTGCTCGGCCTCGGTGGCCCGCCGGTTCGCCTCGGCCTGCGCGATCCGCGCGTCCCGCTGGACGGCGGCCGCGTGCGGGGCGGCCAGGTTCTTGATGTACCCGGTCGGGTCCTCGATCTCGTGGATCTGCAGCGAGTCGACGATCAGACCGAGCTTCTCCATCTCCGTGCCACAGGCCGAACGGGCCTGCCCGGTCAGCTTCTCCCGGTCACGGATCATGTCCTCCACGGTCAATCCGCCGACGATGGCGCGGAGATGACCGGCGAAGACGATGTGCACCCGCTCCGACATCAGCTTCTGCTGATCGAGGAAGCGGCGTGCGGCGTTGGCGATCGACACGAAGTCGTCACCGACCTTGAAGATCACCACACCGCGGACCTTGAGCGGAATGCCCTGGTGGGTGACGCATTCGACGGACAGCTGTGTCTCGTTGAGGTCGAGCGAGAGCTTGCGCACCGCCTGCACTCCGGGCATGACGAGCGTGCCGCGGCCGGTGACGATACGGAACCCCATACCCGCGCCGAGGCCCTCGTTCTTGTGGTTGGAACCGGAGATGATCAGCGCCTCGTTGGGTTCAGCGACGCGCCACATCATTTTGAACACACCGATGAGAACGGCGAAGGCGCCGACGACGACGCCCGCCAGAATGCCGATGCCCATGGACTGGGTCCCCCTTCACCGGAGCCGACACGGACCCGGTGAAGGGAGTGTGCGCCTGTGACGGGCGCCACTCAACGGTTTGGTCAACTGTCGTACGCGGCTGTGACATAGACGGTGCGCGGAGGGAGATGTTCCATGACCATCACGACCGTTCCGACATCGATCCGCTCCTTCGGGGCCGCCGGATGGGCGAGGAAGTGCTCGGCACCGCCCCGGATCCGGACGATCACCTCACCGACGAGACCGGGCCCGATCGTGCCGGTCACCCGGCCGAGCAGTCCCACCATCGAGGAGTCCATCGACGCGTCTTCCATGCCTGAACGGTACGTCAGATCCAGTCGCTCAGCGCGGACATGAACCCGTCGAAGTCGTCCCGGTGGATGGTGTGCCCCGACTTCGCCACCGTGCGGACGGTGAAGCCGCGGCCCTCCAGCATCCGGGCCGAGGCGGGGGAGACCAGCATGCTCGGGTCGGCGAGGGCGACGAGCGAGGGAACCCCGGCGCGGGCCGGCCACAGGTCGGCCCCCACGAAGTCGACCAGGCCGTACGCCGACCGCTCGTCCCAGTCCCGTACCGACGCCATCTCGGTGTCGAGGTCCTCGTCCGACCAGTGCGGGTTGAACCCCCGGATCTGCTCCCTGGTCATCGACTTGCCCCGGACGAAGAGCTCGGCCCGGTAGCCGTCGGGGCCCTCGCCGAGGTGCCAGGCGGGGTCGGAGTAGACCGCGCGGTCCGGCTTCAGCCGTTCGAGGGCGCGGGCCAGGACGAGCCCGCCGAGCGAGTGTCCGACGGCCAACTCGGCTCCGACCGGAAGGTTTTCGACGAGATCGTCGGCGTAGTCGTCCGGCCCGTACTCCTCCGGCCCCGCGGCCCGCCCGCTCCTCCCGTGCCCCCGCAGATCCACCGCGATCACCCGGTAGCCGCGCTCCGCGAGCGCCGGTCCGACCCGCCGCCAGGTGCGGTGGTCGGACATGATGCCGTGGACGAGGAGGGCGATCCGGTCGCCGGACCCCCAGGTGGTCGTGTGCAGACGCACGGCGCCGCCCTTCTGACGGTTCTCTGCGGACGCCGACGGGGTCAGCGCACGCTGCGGATGGGGCGCACGGCGAGCGCGCCGAGTACCGACAGTACGGCCGCGACCAGGAACAGCGCCGTGTACCCGCCACTGAGCGAGACGACGAGCGAGGCCACGAAGGGGGCGACGATCTGCGGGCCCGCGTTGGCGACGTTGAGGACACCCATGTCACGGGCCGCGTCCTCGGCCTTCGGCAGGACCATGGTCACCAGGGCGGTGTCGACGGCCATGTAGCAGCCGAAGCCGAGCCCGTTGACGACGGAGAACGCCAGCATCGCCGTCCAGCTCGTCGAGACGGCCGGGATGAGCAGGGCCACGGCGGCGAGCGCCGCGGAGGCGCCCACGAAGAGCTTGCGGCGGTCGTACCGGTCCGAGAGCCAGCCGCCGAGCACGGTGGAGACCACCATGGCGACCGCGTTGAGCGGCATGAGGACCGCCACGGCCTCCTCGGCGCCGAGCCCGGCGGGCAGGTCGGTGTGGTCCTTGAGGATGTACAGCTGGAATCCGGCCACCGCGAAGTAGCCGAGGACGAGGAGGGCGCGGCCGATGAACGCCCACCGGAAGTCGTGGTCCTTGAGGGCGCTGCCGAAGGCCGCGAGCTGCTCCCTCACCGGCAGCGGGGCCTTGGCCGGCATCCGCTGCTCACGGGCGCAGGTCGTGAAGAGCACGGCGGTGGCCGCGACGACCGCGCCGAGGACGAGGTAGCCGGTGCGGTAGTCCTCGGAGAAGGCCGCGCCGACGAGGGCGCCGATCGTCGAGCCGACGGGGAGCCCGAGGCCGACGGCCGCGGAGGCTTTGCCCCGGGCGGCCAGGGGCACCCGGTCGGGCACCACGGAGGTCAGGGCGGCCTGGTAGACGTTCATGACGGCCTGGCCGAGACACCAGGCGATGGTGACGAGCAGGACCGTGTCCACGCTGCCGAGGAGCAGCATCACGGGAAGAGCGAGGAGTCCGCCGGCGAGGATCCACGGATTGCGGCGGCCCGAACGGTCGGAGAGGGCGCCCGCGACGGGGTTGAAGACGGTGGCGAAGATCGCGGATATGCCGGAGACGAGGCCGAAGTTGGCCACCTTGTCGGCGGGGTCGATGTCCTCGATCTGGAGCGCGAGGAGCATGCCGGGGACGCCGACGTACAGGGCGTACATCGCGGTGTTCCCGGCGAGGAGCAGCGGGAGCAGTCCGCGTGTGGGCCGGGCCGCCGCGGGCGATCCGGTGGGGCGGGTGCCGGAGGCGTCGGCGCCGGACGCGTCGGGGCCGGACGCGTCGGTGCCGGGGGAGGAAAGGGCCACGGTGCCCTCCTGGGGAGATCGCCCCACGAAGGGGCGAGAAGCGGATCGAGCGGTAGAGTTACACGTGTCAGTGACGCGTGTGAGCACTGTCTAACACTCGATTCCGGCCATCCGCCAGACCTCGTGCCGGATCGTTCTGGAAAGATGCCGGAGCGATGAGCCAGCCAACCGAACACTCCTCCGGACGCCCCGCCGGGCGCGCGGTCCCCACCAGCGCCGATGTCGCCCGCCTCGCGGGCGTCTCCCGGGCCACCGTCTCGTACGTCCTGAACAACACCTCGGCCGTCCGCATCAGCGAACCCACCCGCCGCCGGGTGCGCGAGGCGGCCGAGGAGCTGGGGTACGTCCCGCACGCCGCCGCCCGCAGTCTGCGCGCCGGCCACAGCCGGATGGTGCTGCTGCCGACCTCCCACGTCCCCGTAGGGCCGCTGTACAGCCAGTTCTTCAACGACTTCCAGTGGGCGCTGCGGCGCCTCGACTACACCGTCGTCCAGTACGGCAGCGTCGGCCTGGAGGCCGAGGAGGCCGCCCGCGCCTGGGCCGAACTCCGGCCGGTGGCCGTCGTCTCGCTCGGCGAGATCCAGCTCACCGGCCAGGGCGTCGAGATCCTGAAACGCTCCGGCGCGCGGGCGGTCATCACGCTCGGCACCGAGGGCGTCGAGGGCACCCACGCCCTCGTCATGGACCAGGGGCGCGTCGGCGAGGTCGCCACCGCCCACCTGGTGGAGACCGGCCGCCGCAGGATCGGCGTCGTCATGCCCGAGGAGCCGGGACTCGCGATGTTCGCCGGCCCCCGCCTCGAAGGCGCCCGGCGCGCCGTCGCGGGCACGGACGCCTCCGTCGTACCCCTGCCGCTGCGGTACGAGGAGGAGTCGGCGGACGCGCTCGCCGGGCGCTGGCGCGAGCTGGGCCTCGACGGCGTCTTCGCCTACAACGACGAGTACGCGATGCTCCTGATGCGGGCGCTCCAGGACGCGGGCGTCGCCGTACCCTCCGAGACCGCCGTCATCGGCGCCGACGACCTGCTCCTCGGCCGACTCCTCCGGCCCCGGCTCAGCACCGTACAGATCGACATGGTGCTGGGGCGCGAGCTGGCCGAGCTGGTCGACCGTGCCGTACGCGAACCGGCGGCCCCGCCCCTCAGCCGGGCCCTGCTGGCCTCGCGGGTCGTCCGGCGGGAGTCCAGCTGAACGCTTAGCGTCGATTCATGAGCACAGTTCCGAAGCGATTCGAGATCCTCCTTGTACCCGCGCACGTCGAGGACCGGGGCGACGCCTCCGTGACGGACAGCGCCATCCGCTCGGCCGTCGTCGAGGCGACCGGACGGCGCGGCGAGTCGGGCTATCCGATCTACGAAGGGCACGGCGTCATGGCCGACATCGACCCCGAGACGCGGACGGTCGAGGCGCTGCTCGTCGACGGACGCGAACTCGACTACGGCCTGACGGCGCTCGTACGCCCCCCGGCCCGCGACTGACCCGCGAGAGGGGGGTACGGGAGACTCTCCCGTACCCCCTCGTGAGGGGTCACTTCCCCTTGGCGTCCTCGACGGACTTGCGGACCTCGTCCATGTCCAGCTTGCGCGCCTGCCCGATGACGTCCTCGAGGGCGGCCTCCGGCAGCGCGCCCGGCTGCGCGAACACGGCCACGTTGTCGCGCACGATCATCAGCGTCGGGATCGAGCGGATCTCGAACGCGGCGGCCAGCTCCTGCTGCGCCTCGGTGTCCACCTTCGCGAAGACCAGGTCCTGGTGGCGCTCCGAGGCCGCCTCGAAGACCGGGCCGAACTGACGGCAGGGACCGCACCACGAAGCCCAGAAGTCGATCAGGACGAATTCGTTGCCACTGACGATCTCGTCGAAGTTGTCCTTGGTGAGCGCTACGGTGCTCATGCTTTCCTGCCTCTCGGGGGTCTCCTGGCGGTGTCCTCACGGTCCCCTGGGGACTCGCCCGGCACAACGGCGTATCGAGCCGCGCTATTCCGGCCCGCTGCGCCAGACTGGGACCCATGACGCGAACGGTGGAAGACGAGCACGAGTACGACGTGGTGGTCCTCGGCGCGGGCCCGGTGGGGGAGAACGTCGTCGACCGGGTGCGGGCCGCCGGCCTCAGCGCCGCGATCGTCGAGAGCGAGCTGATCGGCGGCGAGTGCTCGTACTGGGCCTGCATGCCCAGCAAGGCGCTCCTCCGCCCCGCCATCGCCCGCTCCGACGCCCGGAAGGTCGCCGGACTGCGCGAGTCGGTCTACGGCCCGCTGGACGCCCTTGAGGTCCTCGCGCACCGGGACGAGGTCGTCGGCCACTGGAAGGACGACGGCCAGGTGGACTGGCTCGACTCCATCGGCGTACGGGTCTTCCGGGGCCACGGCCGACTCCTCGGCCCGCGCAGGATCGAGGTCGCCGGGCCCGAGGGGGAGCGGCACGTCCTCGCCGCCCGGCACGCGGTCGCCGTCTGCACCGGCAGCCGCGCCGTCCTCCCCGAGCTGCCCGGCCTGCCCGGCGCCAGGCCCTGGACCAGCCGTGAGGCGACCAGCGCCGACCGGGTGCCCGAGCGCCTCGCCGTCGTCGGCGGGGGAGTGGTGGGCGTGGAGATGGCCACCGCCTGGCAGGCCCTCGGCGCGAAGGTCACGATGCTCGTACGGGGCGGAGGCCTGCTGCCCCGGATGGAACCCTTCGTCGGCGAGCACGTCGCCGCCGCCCTCACCACGCGCGGCGCGGACATCCGTACCGGCGCCGCGGTCAGCGCGGTGGTACGCGACGGGGGTACGGGACCGGTCACCGTGGTCCTGGAGGGCGGCGACCACGTCGAGGCCGACGAGGTCCTCTTCGCGACCGGCCGGGCCCCGCGCACCGAGGACATCGGCCTGGAGGCGATCGGCCTGAAGCCGGGCTCCTGGCTCGACGTCGACGACAGCCTCAAGGTCACCGGCAGCGACTGGCTCTACGCCGTCGGGGACGTCAACCACCGGGCGCTCCTGACCCACCAGGGCAAGTACCAGGCCCGGATCGCCGGGGCCGCGATCGCCGCCCGCGCGCGGGGCACCGAGCCGTTGGACGACGGGAGTTGGGGCGCGCACGCCGCCACCGCCGACCACGCCGCCGTACCGCAGGTGGTGTTCAGCGACCCCGAGGCGGCCGCCGTCGGCCTCAGCCTGGCCGAGGCCGAACAGGCCGGGTACCGGGTCCGGGCCGTGGACCTGGACATGGGGCAGGTGGCCGGAGCCGGGCTCTACGCCCAGGGGTACCGCGGGCACGCCCGGATGGTCGTCGACCTGGACCGGGAGGTCGTCCTGGGGGTGTCCTTCGTCGGTCCCGGCATCGGGGAGCTGATCCACTCGGCGACGGTCGCGGTCGTCAGCGAGGTCCCGATCGCCCGCCTGTGGCACGCCGTCCCCTCGTACCCGACGCTGAGCGAGGCGTGGTTGCGCCTCCTTGAGGCCTACCGGGGCTGACGTACCGTCACATCGCCATGCCTGAAGGGCTGTCGAGGTCCTCGGAGGCGTACGGGGGGACGAGCGCCCGTGCGGCCGAGCGCGCCACCTCCAGGGCGGGCCGCGGATCGCGGCCGGACTCCTGGCCCAGGACGACCCGGGTGCTCAACCCGTCGAGCAGGGCCAGGAGTTCGGAGGCGCGGGCGCCCGCTTCGAGCGGGGCGAACCGGCGTCGTGCGACGCCCGCCGCGAACAGTGCCTCCAGGTCCTCCTGCCAGCCCCGGTCGAGCTCCTCCTGGGCCTCGCGCAGCGCGCCGTTGCCGGGGGTGCGGGCCCAGAGCTCGATCCACAGGGTCCAGCGCGGATCGCGCGGGCCGCGCGGCAGATAGAGCCGGAGGAACTGGTCGAGCTTGCGCTCGGCCGTGATCCGCCGGGCGAGCAGCGCGCGGCGCTCCTCGGCGAGCGCCGCCTCGCTCCACCGCAGGGCGGCGAGCAGCAGCAGGTCCTTGCTGCCGAAGTAGTACAGGATGTGGCCGCCGCTCGTGCCGAGTCGCTCCGCGAGCGCCGACATGGTGAGGGAGGCGAGGCCGTTCTCGGCGATCGCCGCCATGGCCTCCTCCAGCATCCGTTCCTGGGTGACGTGCCCGTCCCGCCGTCGTGCCACCCCTGCCACCGCCGCTGTCCCCGTCCTGCTCGCTCCGCCATCACCGACAGGTCGACCTTAATCGCAACCTTCGCAGGTCTTGACGTGGCCTGAACCTATCGCACATCTTGAATGCCGTTCTAACACTTAGAACAGCATTCAAGACAGGAGTGCGGTGTGCTCGGACACGAGACGACGCCCGTGACCAGCGGGACTACAGGGCGGGACGAGGTGTTCCAGGTCGAGGAGCACGGCATCGACCCCATCCCCGACGCCGAACGGCACGGAAGCGCCAAGGACGTCTTCTGGCTCTGGTTCGGCTCCAACCTCACCTTCACCTACGTCATCAACGGCGCCCTCGCCGTCGCCTTCGGGCTCTCCTTCTGGCAGGCCACCGCCGTCGTCGTCATCAGCGGCCTCTCCTTCCTCGCCATCGGCGCGGCGGGACTCAGCGGCGTGCGCACCGGCACCGCCACCCTCGTCATCTCCCGAGCCGCCTTCGGCCGGCGCGGCAACTGGCCCGCCGGGCTGCTGAACTGGATCGTCAGCATCGGCTACACCATCGTCAACACGGTGGTCGGCACCCTCGCCCTCGAAGCGTTCTTCGCCGACCTCGGCTGGAACGGCGGGCACGCCTCCCGGGCCCTCGCCCTCGCCGTCACCCTCGCGCTGACCTTCGCCGTCGCCCTGTGGGGCCACGCGACCGTCCAGTTCGCCGAACGCTGGATGGCCTACGTCCTCGCCGCCGGCTTCGCCGCGCTGCTCGTCCTCGTCCTGCCCGGCGCCGACACCTCCGCCCCCGCCGCCGCGCCCGGCGCCTCCGGCTGGAGCCTCGCCTTCGTCGTCATGCTCGCGGGCCCCTTCTCGTACCTCCCGATGCCCGCCGACTACACCCGCTACCTGCCACGTACCACCTCCCTCAAGGCCGTGACCTGGAGCGGAGCCCTCGGGGGCTTCGTCTCCTCCGTCGCCCTCGGCATCGCGGGAGTGGCCGCCGCGACCCAGACCGACATGACCGACGCCGTCGCGGGCACCGAGAGCCTGCTGCCCGGCTGGTTCCAGCCGCTCTTCCTCGCCCTGGTCCTCGGCGGCTCCGTCACCAACTCGATCATCACGCTCTACTCGTCGAGCCTGAACCTCCAGGTGCTCGGCATCCCCTGGAGCCGGGCCCGCGCCATCGTCATCAGCGCCGCCGTGACCGCCGCCGGCTCCCTCGGCGCCCTCTTCCTCACCGACTTCACCACCTCGCTCCTCTCCTTCCTCTCCCTCCTGATCATCGTCTTCGCCCCCTGGGGCGGGGTCTTCCTCGCCGACATGGTGCTCCGCCGCTGTACGTACGACTCCGCCGCACTGCACGCGAGCACCGGCGGGGCCTACGGGTACCGCTCCGGCTGGCACCCGGCCGGCCTGACGGCGCTCCTCTCCGGCCTCCTCTTCTCGGCCCTCACCTGCGACTCCGAACTGTGGACGGGCCCACTGGTCGCCCCACTGGGCGGCGCGGACCTGACGCTGCTCGGCGCGGTGGTCTCGGCGCTGGTGTACGTGCTCCTCGCACGGGGCCGGGTCAGGCCGGTGGGCGCCTGAGCCCCCACTCCGCCCCCGGGATGCTGCCCGCCCCCATCACCCTCGTACGTACGTCACGGAGCCACCTCGCATGAACAGCGCAACCCCCGCCGCCGCCCCTACTGCTCCCGCTCCCGCCGAGCTGGTCCTCATCGGAGCCCGGATCCACACTGTCGATCCCGCGCTCCCCGAGGCGCAGGCGCTCGCTGTCCGTGCCGGGCGCATCGTCTGGATCGGCTCCGACGCCGGGGCCGCGGCCTGGACCGGCCCCGGCACCCGGGTCCTCGACGCCGGCGGCCGGCTCGTCCTCCCCGGCTTCGTCGACGCCCACAACCACGTCCGCCTCGGCTCGGACGACGCCTGCGTCCAGCTCGCCGGCGCGCGCAGCCTCGACGAGATCCACGCCCGTATCCGCGCCTGGCACACCGCGCACCCGGACGCCGAGTGGATCGAGGCCGAGGCCTTCGACTACTCCGCCGTCCCCGGCGGGCGCATGCCCTCCGCCGCCGACCTCGATCCGGCCACCGGTGACACCCCCGCCCTCGTCCTCAGCTACGACGTCCACACCGCCTGGCTCAACACCGCCGCCCTCAAGCGCCTCGGCGTCGACCGCGACCACACGGACCTCCCCTTCGGCCGGGCGGTCGCCGACCCGGCGACCGGCGAACCGACCGGATTCGTCAAGGACTTCGCCATCAAGGGCCTCTCCCGAGACGGCCACCGGGCCCTGCGCGAACTCGGCCTCCCCTGGGCGTCGCAGGACCGCCAGTACGGCCGGTTCGCCAAGAGCCTCGACGACGCCATCGGTTTCGGCATCACCACCGTCGTCGAACCCCAGAACTCCCTCGACGACCTCGCCCTCTTCGACCGCGCCCGGGCCGAGGGCCGCCTGCGCTCCCGGATCGTCGCCGCGCTCTTCCACCCGCGCGGCACGACCGACGCGGACCTGGACGACTTCGAGGCGGCGGCCGGCGCGTACGCCGACGACCGGCTGCGGGTCGGCCCGCTCAAGCTGTACATCGACGATGTCGTGGAACCCCGTACCGCCGCTCTCCTGGAGCCGTACGCGGGCTGCTCCCACCACCGCGGTGACACCTTCTACCCGCCCGAGGAGTTCGCCGAACTGCTCACGCGCCTCGACGCGCGGGGCTTCCAGTGCTTCGTCCACGCCACCGGCGACCGGGGCATCCGTACCGTGCTCGACGCCGTCGAGCGGGCCCGTGCCGCCAACGGACCGCGCGACGCGCGCCACCAGATCGTGCACGTCGAGTGCCTCGACCCGGCCGACACCCCGCGCTTCGCCGCGCTGGGCGTCGTGGCGTGCATGCAGCCGAGGCACGCGGCCCCGGACATCGCGGGCCCCGGCCAGGACTGGGCGGAGAACGTCGGCCCCGACCGCTGGCACAAGGCCTGGCCCCTGCGCAGCCTGCGCGCGGCCGGCGCGGTCCTGGCCCTCTCCAGCGACTGGAACGTCGCCGAGATGGACCCGATGGTCGGCATCCACGCCGCGGTGACCCGCCGACCGCCCGGGGGAGGGGAGGCCTGGACGGCGGGCGAGACGATCGATGTCGCCACGGCCGTCGAGGGCTACACGATGGGCTCGGCGTACGCCAACTTCCTGGAGCACGAACGGGGTTCGCTGACGGTCGGCAAGCTGGCGGACTTCGTCGTCCTCTCCCGCGACATCCTCCGCATCGCCCCCGAGGAGATCCCGGGGACGGTGGCGGAGACGGTCGTGGTGGGTGGGGAGGTGGTGGTGGAGCGCTGAGCGGGGCGGTGATCCCGGGGCGGCGGGACCGCCCCGGGGCTGTTCCGGGTCCGCCGCAGGCCCGCCCCGGCTCCACCGCAGGTCCGCCCCGGCTCCACCGCAGGGCGGCGCCGGATCAGAGCCGGTCGAGGATCTTCCGCAGGGCGGTGACCTCGGCGGACTGGCTCCGTACGACGTCATCGGCGAGCGACTTGGCCATGACGTTGCGGCCGTTCTTCTGCTCGTCCTTCGCCATGGCGACGGCGCCGTCGTGATGGGCGATCATCAGCTCGGCGAACGTGCGGTCGAAGTCCCGGCCCTTGGCGGCGGCCAGGTCCTTCATGTCCTGGTCGGACATCATCCCGGCCATGCCGTGTCCGCCACCGGAACCGCCGTGACCGGCCGACTCGGGCTTGCCCCAGCCCTTCAGCCAGGCCCTCATCTTCTGGATCTCCGGGTCCTGGGCCTGTTCGATCGCGGTGACCAGCTTCTTGACCTCCGGGTCCTGGGCCCGGCCCTCGGCGAGCTTCGCCATCTCCAGGGCCTGCTCGTGGTGGGGGATCATCATCTGCGCGAACATGACGTCCGCGTCGTTGAAGGCGCCGGGGGCGGCGGCGGTGGCGCTGGGGGACCCGGAGGCGGAGGCGGACGTACCGCTGGGGTCCGAGCCGCAGGCGGAGAGAAGGAGCCCGGCTGCGACGGCGGCGCCGACGAGGGTGGACGTGCGGGTGGTGCGACGGGTGAAGGCATGCATGAGCGTGGTACCTCGTGTGATGTTCGTACGTACGGAAAAGGGCAGGCCGAAGGCGTCCACGGGCAGCGCGAAGCGCCCGCGGCGGCGGAACGGCCTAGATCCGCAGGACGGACAGTCGGGCGAGGTCGGGAGGGCGTGGCGGGGGCGCGTGCGGACCCAGCGCGGGCGCGAGCCGGGCGAGGAGGAGGGCGAGCCAGTGGGGACGGCGCCGCAGTGCGGCCCGCACGAGCCCCGCGAGCAGCAGGCCGGCGAGGACGGCCACGCACAGGGTGGTCATGTCCATCCCGGTGCCGGGTTCGTGCGGGGAATCGGAACTCCCGCCACCGGGAGCGCCAGGGGGGCGGTGGGCATCACGGGCGTCACGGGCGTCATGGGCGTCGTGCGCGGAGGCGTTGAAGGCGGGGGCGTTCGTCTCCCCACCCCGACCCCCGCTCCGGCCCCCGCTCCCGCCGGAACCCTCGGGATGGCCGACGGAGTGCATCAGGAACACACCGAGCGCGAGCACGACGACGAGCAGAAGGTGCGCAAGGGCGCCTTCCGCTCGTCTGCCGCGTTCTGCTCGATGGTTACGCACAGCCAGGACCTCCTGACGGAGCAATATACCGCCCAGGGGTATCAGCTCCGCGTCAGGGCGGCCGCGTCAGGGCGGCGGTCTCAGGACGGCGGTGTCTCGCCGGCCATGGCTGCGGCCATCCGCAGATGCGGCGCGGCCTCGTCCGCGCGTCCGAGGCGTTCCAGCGTGCGGCCGAGCATCAGCCGGGCGTAGTGCTCGACAGGGTCGCGCTCCAGGACGGCCCGCAGTTCGGTCTCGGCCCGGGAGAGCTGGGCGGAGTGGTAGTAGGCCCGGGCGAGGAGGAGCCGCTGGGCCGTCTGCTCCGGGTGCTCGGCGACCAGGCCGCGCAAGATGCGGACGGCGGTTCCGTACTCCTTCGCGTCGAAGAAGAACCGCGCGCGGTCCCAGCGCTCCCCGGCCGTTCCGAACTCGTAGTACGTGTCGCTCACTTGCTCTCCCCTTCCGGAGCCCTGGATCTGCCACCCTGTGGGGTGGCCGACCAGGTCAACAAGACAAGGTAGTTGAGCATTCCACTACAATCGGCCTCGTCTCCCCGGGAGGCGCCACGCACCCCGGAACCCGGACAGGAATAGGTTGAGCGACATGAGCAATCTTGATCGTCAGGCCACGCTGACCGCGTGCGGCGGCCGCGGCTTCGTCGTCGCCGAGCCGGTACGGGAACTCCTCAGTCCCCGGCGCGTCCGGCTCGGAGAGTCGACCGAGGTTCGTCGCCTGCTTCCCAACCTGGGCCGGCGGATGGTCGGAGCCTGGGCCTTCGTCGACCACTACGGCCCCGACGACATCGCCGACGAACCGGGGATGCAGGTCCCGCCGCATCCGCACATGGGGCTCCAGACCGTCAGCTGGCTCCATGAGGGCGAGGTCCTGCACCGGGACTCCACCGGCAGTCTCCAGACCATCCGGCCGCGCGAACTGGGCCTGATGACCTCGGGACGGGCCATCTCCCACTCGGAGGAGAGCCCCAAGGAGCACGCCCGCCTTCTGCACGGGGCCCAGCTCTGGGTCGCCCTCCCCGACGCCCACCGTCACGTGGAGCCGCACTTCCAGCACCACGCCGACCTGCCCCGGGTCACGGCCCCGGGCCTCACGGCCACGGTGATCCTCGGCGCACTCGACGGGGCCGCCTCGCCGGGCACCACGTACACCCCGCTGGTCGGAGCCGACCTCGCCCTCACGGCCGGCACGGAGACGAGTCTTCCCCTGGACCCCGACTTCGAGTACGCGGTCCTGGCGATGTCCGGCGAGGCCCACGTCGACGGCGTCCCGGTCCTCCCCGGCTCGATGCTCTACCTCGGCTGCGGCCGCACCGAACTCCCCCTCCGCGCGGCCTCGGACGCCGGCCTGATGCTCCTCGGCGGCGAGCCGTTCGAGGAGGAGATCGTCATGTGGTGGAACTTCGTGGGCCGCACGGACGAGGAGATCCGCGAGGCCCGCGAGCAGTGGACGCGGGGCGACCGCTTCGGCGAGGTGAAGGGGTACGACGGCGACCGGCTGGAAGCCCCGGAGGTCCCCACCGCCCAGCTGAAGGCGCGGGGGAGGGTGCGCTGAGCTGGGGTTTTCCGTTGACCAGGGCGAGAGCGATGAGGAAAGCCACGGCGACCAGTCCCACGGGAAGCGTGACGAGCGCCGAAAGGTAGGCGCCGCCGAAGCCTCGGGCGAGTGCCGCGACCGAGACGATCTCCGCGGCGAGCATGCGGAATCCGGCGACGAAGCCGACGACCGGACCGAACGCCCGTGTGGCGTAGTGGGAAGCTCCGCCCACCCTGGGGTGCTTCGTCGCCGGCTCGGCGTAGGAGGCGGCGGTCAGCAGAGCCAACAGGAGGGCGACGACGAGCGGCACCCACACGGCGCCGCCCGCATCAGCGGCGACCTGGCCGACCAAGACGTAGACGCCGGCGCCGAGGACGTCTCCCCAAGATGAAGAAAGAGAGCAGGGGAGTGGTGAGGGCTCGTGGAAGAGAAGCCTCCGTCACGGCCATCGGGGGTGCGGCTCTACTTGTCGACATGTCGACTCATATCCCTTGGGTAGCTGGAAGCACACCCTCCCACCAGCACGTCACTCTTCAAGCGGTACACCGTCCGGGAGCCGGGAGGCGCGATCCGCGTGGAGGAGGCACCGTTTCGTCGTGGACACCCGCCTCTGCGCGAGGGGCTCAGGGTCTGGGGTCGATGCGGTGCCACCGAGGGCGGGCATCGCTGCCGCGACGCCCGGCGACGGAGGCGCAGCGCGGACACTGGCGCTGGACGCGATCCGCCGCACCGCCGGACTCCGGGAAGGTGTCCGTCCAGGTGATGTGCGGGAAGCGTCCGAGCTGAGAGCGGCTGAGGGAGAGACCGCACACGGTCTGGTTCATGCCGGGCTCCCAGGCATGCACCTCTCCGGCGGGCAGGCGGCGCCTGCCTTCCTCCTCGTCCGTCCACTGCCCGGAAGCGGCGACGGCGTACTGCCTGGCGCGTGCCATGGCGTACCTCCCGTTGCTCGGTCAGTCGAACGGGTGCCCGATCTGTTGACGTCGAAGCGTTCCCCCTTTGAATGAGCACGATTCCGGCTCGCTCCGCCCACCGATGTTCCGCTGACACCCTTGGTTGTGCGGGCATCGCCCGTGGGTCGGGGGGTGTGCGACGGATAGGGAGGAGAGCTGCGCGAGCCGGCCGCCGAAGCAGTGGAGGCGGTCGACTCCACGGCACAGGACGCGGCCCAGACCACCAAGGATCAGGCCTCGAGCGCCGGACAGGACCTCGCGCAGGGGCTACGCGAGGTGGGCCAGGACGCCACCGATGAGCTGGGCGAGCAGATGCGCCGCCCAGGACGACCGCATACGTGACGCTCCCGTCAGCGGCGGATTCGACGCAGCGTCGGGGAACCGGAACAGCTCCGGCCCACCCCTCGTGTTCGGGGTGGGCCGGCCTTGTTGTCCGGCGTGGTGGGGCGTGGGATGTCCCGCCCTGTTCTTCCCTCTGAGGGCCTGACCTGACGCAGCGTTCTCGGCAGGGCGGAATTGGTCGCTGGTATCGGGGCACGTGCTCATGCATGCAGGCAATCCGAACGTTTGTCATGAGTACGGCGCACGGCAGGTCGCCCGGACTGAGGGCCGGCCCGTCGCACCGGCGGGCCGAGGGAAGGCACCGGCGCCCTGGACGGCGCTGGGGGAGGTGGCATCGTCGGCTCATGGCCTATCGCGACATCGAACTGCTGCCCTCTCCCGCACCGGAGGGGGCGGGGCAGGACTGTTTGCTGCTGGTACACATCCGCAAGGTGGTCGGGCGGGTGACCTATCAGGCCTGCGGACGCTGCGGCGAGGGCGTGATCACCCATGTGGACCTCGACGAATCCTTCCGCGACAGCGGGCTGGGGACCAGAGCTCTTTCGCATCTGCGCTCCCGGTATCCCGGCGTCACCTGGCGCACCACGGTCGACCGTCGCCTCACTCGTGATCTGCTGCGGCGGATGCGTGTCCGCGAGGCGTCCGCCGGGGGGAACTGCCCCCACGGGTTGCCCGCCGACGTTGCCCATGCCGGAGGTTGAGCAGGGGCGGCCTGCTCGGGGGCGGAACGGGGACGGAGTCCTGCGCTGGGCCGGTGCGGCCGTTGTATGGAGTCGGCGTCAGGTGGACACCCGGTGGCGGTCCGTGTGCCGCGCGGTGCGGGAGCCCGGTGAGAAGCGGGACGGGCTGCTGCTGCAAGTCAAAGGAGCCGCTGCCGCCGCGGCCGCTTGGTGGGTGTCGGCGTGGCTGCTGCCGTTGACGGTCACGGCTTTCGCCACGTTCACCGCATTGCTGGCGTTGCAGTCCACGGTCTACCGGTCCCTGTGGGACTCGGCGCAGTACCTGGCTGCCATGGCGCTGGGGACCGCGGGTGCGGCGGCCTTCGGCAGCACGGTCGGCGTTCATGCCTGGAGCGTGGGGGTGCTCACCTTCATCGGCCTGATAGGAGCACGGCTTCAGCTTCTGGGCCGCCAGGGAGCCCAGGTCCCTGTGGTAGCCCTGTTCGCCTTCGCGGGCGGCGGTGGCGAAATCGACTACATCGGAGACCTGGTGGCGGCTGCGGCCATCGGCGTGTGCTGTGGATTGGCTGCTCATTTCGCCGTTGCTCCCTCGCCCCACCCGGACACGGCTCAGGACGTGACCCAAGACCTGGCCGCTCGTGCCCAGAGGCTTCTGAGGGCCCTGGCCCGCACGGCGGAAGGACGAACGGACGAGGGGGACTCGCCGGGGGACTGGGCCGGCCGGTGCGACGAGCTGGCCGCCCGAGCGGTGCGGGTACGCGCGGCTGTGGACAAGGAGCAGGAGAACACCAGGCTCAACCCCCGCCGCCCGTGGAGCAGCGCCGAGGAATCGCTGCAGCGCTGTCATGAGGCGATCAGCATGATCGAGCGCCTCGCTACACATATCCGGTCCATCGCCCGCGCCCTGGCCCACGCCCAACGTGCCCCGGCGGCGGACAAGGTCCCGGCTATCTACGCGGAGCTGCTGCACGGTGCCGCCGCCGCACTGGAGTGTCTCGATCCGCCCCGGGGCCCGGAGGATGCCGACAGGCTTCGCGACTGCGTCGAGGATGCCAGACGCCGCTACCAGGACGCGACGGCGGTGGTGCGGAAGGGCCGGCTTGATGCTCCTGGCGAGTGGCCGGTCTACGGCACGGCACTCACCGAGGCCATCCGCATCCTGGACGAGATCAACTGCCCCAGACGGTAGGACGTCACCGGCAAGGCCCTCGGGCGAACTGCCAGGTGAGTGACGTAAGACGGAGGAGTGGCAAGTGAAAGGTTTCCGCAGTTTCATCCTGCGTGGCAATGTCGTCGACCTGGCGGTCGGCATCGTCATCGGCGCAGCCTTCACAGCCGTGGTGAACGGCTTCGTACGGGCATTCTTGACCCCACTGGTCGGACTGGCCTCCGGGGCCACCGGCGACCTCGGCCGCAAGGCGTTCACCGTCGGAGGGACAGACTTCGCCTACGGGGCGTTCATCAACGCCACGATCAGCTTCGTCCTCGTCGCCGTCGCCCTGTACTTTCTCGTGGTGCTGCCGGTGAACAAGCTGCACGAGCGCTTCGCCCCCAACCACGACGTCCAGGCACCCAAGCGCGAATGCCCCGAATGCCTCAGCCCCGTACCCACGCAGGCACGCCGCTGCGCATCCTGCACCAGCACGCTCCCGACCCTGCCCGCACAGACCGCGGCAACCAGGACCGGTGCGTGACAGCAGCGTCTCAAGGTTCGGAGCCGTAGCCACCCGTCGCGGCGGAAGAGCCTGCGGAGCGGGATGCACGCGCCGACCATCACGGCGATGGCCACTGGTCACCGCGGGGCAGCGCGGCAGCTTTGACGTCCGACATGGCGATTCAGGCGACGGTCGCCCTTCTGGCCACCGGACGGCATGCCGGCCGTCCGGCCTCCTGATGTGACCCTGCGTCAGCCTCCTGGGGTCCGGACCGAGGGCGGATCAGAGCTGGAACTCGGAGGGAGACAACCCCAGCGCTGTGCAGGCATCCTGGATGATCATTTGCTCGGCCTGGGAGAAGTCGCCGTCGGCCCCGGCGATGACGATGCCGGTCTGGATCACCGCCCTCGCTTCGGTCGGCTTTTTGGCGGTCTTGGCGATGTCCTGCATCGCCTCGGCCTTTCCCTGCTGGAAGTTGTGAGTCAGCTGGTCGACATGCTTGTTGAAGCGCTGGCGCAACTGCTCCGGCGGGAAGTTCTGCAGCACCTCGTTGTTGAGGATCATCGACTCGACGTGCTGCCGCTCGGCCGGATCCACATGCCCGTCCGCGGCCGCGACCAGCGCGCACATCGCCATGCTCGCGTCCCGGTACGCGCCGCTCTTCAGCTCGGTCTTGAGGGAGCCGAGCTGCGCCTTCAGTGCGCTCACCAGCTGGGCGCGTGCACCACCGCCGGACCCTGCGGCGCGGCTCGGCCCGTGGGTTGCACCGCCCCCGCGCTGGGCCTGCTGCAGATTCTTGGCCTGGTCCTTGAGTCGGTCCCACATAGCCATTGAGGCCACCTCGGTATTCCTCTGAGTCATCGGTCGAGATCCCGCTCGCGCGTTCACCTGACCAACGGCTGCCTCCAGGCAAAGGTTCCGCAAAATGAGCTGGCCCATCCCCTGCGGGCTTCAAGGCAGTAGGGGATCACTGTCGTTTCCTGGGAACCGCTGCCAGGTCGACTCCACCGAGAGTCCGACCGCGACGGATGTGGAGCTGCCGTGCGTGTGGTGATCGCCGACGACAACGCCCTGCTGCGGTACGGCCTGGGGACTGTTCACCTCGGCGGGTCACGGGGCTGTGGCCAGCGTCGGACCGAGCCCGAGATCGTGCCCGTGCCGCTTGCCCGCCGCCCGGACGTGGCTGTGCTGGATGTCCGAATGCGCCCGGTTTTCGCGACGAGGGCTGCGCGCGGCGCTCGGGGTGAAGAAGGTCATCGAGCCCGCCGCCGAGGTCTCCCAACCCGCCGACGGGTTCCCGCCCGCCGGTGTGCCCCCGTCCGTCTCTGTCCGAGCAGCCGTCAGGCTCGGGTGAGTGCGACGGGACGAGGCGCCCTCGCGAACCGCCGCCCTGCGTTCCGCCTTCCCACTCCAGACGGAACACGTACAGGAGGGGGGTTGTAGGCCGTGGTACTTCCCACGGGCGTACCCGGCGGTCGCGTCACCTCGACTCAGCCGCTGGTGCCCGCGCATTCGCACCCAGAAGTGGCCCGGATCGACCGCTCGTCACCCCGCCGATGGCCGAACGTCGCTCCTACGGCAACCGTGTCGGCCGGACGCTTCGAGCCCTTGCCGCGGTTCGTACGGCTGGGGTTCCCGTCAGGTGTCCTGGCGGCCCCGCAGTTCCTCCACGGCCGCCCGGGCCGCGGCCCCGATCACCGCGTCGGCGCGCGGGAGCTTGCTGTCGGACCGGGCAGCCTGGGTGAAGACGACGGCCGTGTAGGCGCTGCCGTCAGCGAGTTCGACGACGCCCGCCTCATGACGCAGTGCACCGTAGGTGCCGGTCTTCCCGTAGACGGTGACGTCGTCGTAGGGGAATCCGGAGCCGAGTCGGTGTGTCCACGGCTGTTGGCGCATCACCTTCCGCATGAACGCGCAGCGGTCGTCGGAGGCGGCCTGACCGGTCCAGATCGCTCGCAGGAGCCGTGCCATGTCCGCCGGTGTGGAGGAGGCCTTGAACGCGGGGTCGTACACGCCCGGTGGGACGGCGGTGTTGTTGCTCGCCACGTGCGCCAGAGCCGCGTCCAGCGAGCGGGTTCCTGTCTCGGCGATCAGCCGGTTGAACGTGTTGACGACGCCCCCGTGGATATGGGTGTCGGGCATGCCCAGGTCGCGGCACACTGCGTCGACGACGTCCGGGCCGACCGCTTGGAGAACGGCGTCGGCCGAGGTGTTGTCGGAGATGGTCATCATCAGCACCACCATGTCGCGCAGCGACATGGTGACGGCGTCGTGCAGGACGGAGATGCCGGTCGGGCCGGGTACGCGCTCGTCGGGCTCCAGTGTCAGTCTGCGACGCGGGTCGATCAGGCCCGCGTCCGCAAGCCGGCAGAAGGCGACCATCACAGGCACCTTGTAGACCGAGCCCATGGGCAGCTGTTCGTCGGCGTCGATGGTCACCTGGGCCGACGGACGGTGTAGATCTGCCACGTGCAGCCAGCCGCGGACGCCCGCGTCGTCGAACATGCTGCGGATGCCGCGTTCCACGCCGCTGCCGCGGCGCGCCGCGCTCACGGTGTCACCGTCCGGGTCAGCGCGTCCTCCAGCAGTTGCGCTGTCCTGGCCGTCTCCTCCGCCCCCGGCCGACGCGGGTCCCAGGTCACTCGCAGGCGTAGGGGAAGCGGTGGGTCCGTCGCCGTTCGCCGCTCGACGCCGGAGGCCGCGAGCGCGTCGTCCGCTGTGACGAGGACTGCCTGACCTGCCGCGACGAGTGCGAGTGCGGCACGCTCATCGGAGACCACCACGGTTTCCACCCGTCGGCCGCGGCTGGCCAGGGTGTCGATGAACAGGTCGTGGGCCGCGGGGGCTTCGGCGCGGGGACGTACGGCCACGGGCAGGCGTGACGCCGGTGCGTCACGTGCCTCCCCCCGATCGGCGGGGGCGAGGATCCAGGTCGGCAGAAGGATCACACGGCCGGCGGCGAGACCGTGCAGTACGGAGGGATGCCGGATCACGGCGATGTCCAGCCGCCCGGCAGCGACGTCGCTGAGCAGCGCGGCTGTCGACGCCGTCACCATGCCGATCCGCGTCCGTTCGCCTGCCCGGACCGGCGCTGCTGCCACGTCGGCCGCGAGGGTCGTGGGCACTTCGGGAGCCAGCCCGAGCCGCAGCCGACGTCCGTCGGCCTGTTCGCGGGCCCCGGTCTCACGGAGTTCTGCGAGCGCGGCCAGTGCCCTGCGGGCGTGCGGAAGCAGCTGGTTTCCCTCCTCGGTGAGGGACACTCCTCTGTCGCGATCGAACAGACGTACACCGAGCAGGGTCTCCAGTCGGCGCAGGCCCTGTGACAGAGGCGGCTGGGTGATGCCGACCCGCTGGGCCGCGGCCCCGAAATGTTCCTCCTCCGCCAGTGCGATGAAGATTTCCAGATGCCGTTCCGTCAGCACTCGGTACCTCCTGGCGTGCACTGATACGACTTCCGAATCATGCGGATGCCGAGATCGTATTCGACATGCGGTCAGCCGCGGGCTTGACTCCTGGCCGGGGGGCCGGCTCCGCCGGTTTCGGGAGGGCCGCCATCGGGCCGCTGTCGAGCCCGTACACCCCGCCGACGCCGGAGCCGTCTCCGGCAGGTCGATCAGATGCGAACCGCCCCATTCGAAACGGAGATCACCTTGACGCGTACCCACAGCCGGAACGGTGCCGCCTCCCACGCGAGGACTCGGCGTGTGCGGCGACCGCTGGTCATCATCGTGTCCCTTCTCGTGCTGGCGGGAGGCGGGTATACCGCCTTCGGCCTCTGGGGCGGCGACGGGAAAGAAGACGCGGACGTGGCGTCCGCCCGCGAGCCCTTCGCCGCGTTCCTCGCCGCGTGGGCCCGGCACGACGCGCGGAAGGCGGGGGGTTACACCGACACCCCTGACGACGCCGCGTCGCTCCTCACATCGGTCCTGACCAACCTCAAGCCCTCCAAGACCACCATCGTCGGAGGCGAGGGCCTGAAGAAGGGTGAAGGGGAAGTGCACTTCCCCTTCACGGTGACCATGGCGGTACCGGGCGCGGGAGATGTCACCTGGCGCTCCGGTGCACAGGTGATCGACACGTCAGGGACGTGGAAGGTCGAGTTCACTTCGCCGGTGATCCATCCGGAGCTGAAACCGGGGCAGACCCTTGCGCTCAAGAGCGGCAACGAGAGGGCGAAGGTGCTCGACGCCCAGGGGGATCCGCTCCGTGCGGAGAGCCTCGTCGGCACCGTCGACCCCGTCAGCGGCAAGGGGACGTCCGGTCTGGAGGCCCGCTACGACGACATCCTGTCCGGGGGCACAAAGGCGAGCAAATCCGTGGTGGTCGCGGACCGGCAGAGCGGGCACGCCGTCAAGGACCTCACCGCTGCCGAGCCGGCCCGAGGCCGCCCGGTGCGCACCACCGTCGACCCACGCGTCCAGGAGGCGGCGGCCGACGCTCTGACCGGGGTCGAGGTCAATGCGGCCATCGTCGCCATAGACCCGCGCAACGGTCACATCCTCGCCGCCGCCAACCGGCCCGGTGGTTTCAACCGCGCCCTCGAAGGCCGCTATCCGCCCGGTTCCGTCTTCAAGGTCGTCACGGCGGCGGCCCTTCTGGAGGGCGGCATGAACCCCGGGGACCCCGCCGCCTGCCCGAAGTTCGCGAGTGTCGACGGACAGCGCTTCGAGAACCAGAAGCAGTTCGAACTCCCCACCGGTTCGACCTTCGCGGACGTCTTCGCCCAGTCCTGCAACACGTACTTCGTCAACGCCCGCGACCGGCTCTCCGACACCGACCTGCGGGACGCGGCGCAGGGGTTCGGCATAGGAGGCAGCTGGGACGTGGGCACGACCACCTATGACGGCAGCGTTCCCGTCACCACGACCGACAACGACAAGGCCGCCGCCACCATCGGCCAGGCACGCGTCCAGGCGTCACCGCTGGTGATGGCATCCGTCGCGGCCACCGTCAAGAGCGGGACGTTCAACCAGCCAGTCCTGGTGCCGGACGCGGTGAAGAAGAAATACCGGGCACCGGCGGCGCTGGACGCCGAGGTCGCAGGCAGGCTGCGCGAGATGATGCGTACCACCGTGACCTCCGGTTCCGCTCACGCGCTGAAGGGCCTGCACGGTCGCCCCCACGCGAAGACCGGAACCGCTGAATTCGGCAGCGAAAACCCGCCGCGCACCCACGCCTGGATGATCGGGTACCAGGGCGACTCAGACCTCGCGTGGGCCGTACTCCTCGAAGACGGCGGTTCCGGTGGCGCCGACGCGGGCCCGGTCGCGGCGCGCTTCCTGCGCAACCTGACCCCTTGAGCAGGGATCAGCCTGTCCGAGCGACCGCTTCAGAAAGGAACGCCCGCACCTCATGCACCTCCGCACTCATGTCTCCCGTCGTGCCGCCCTCGCCATGCTCGCCGGGGCCGCGGCCCTGCCGATCTCCGGGTGCACCATCCCTCCAGACGGCGCCTCCCCGAGGACATCCGGTCCGAGCCCCACCACCTCGAAGCCCTCCACTTCGGCACCGCCTGCCGATTCCCGTACGGCGCGGGCGTTCGGCGAACTGGAGCGGACGTTCGACGCCCGGCTGGGCGTCTACGCACTCGACACGGGTAGCGGCCGGACCGTGACCCACCGACCCGACGAACGCTTCGCCTACGCCTCCACCTGCAAGGCACTGCTCGCCGGCGCCGTACTCAGCAGGAACTCCCTGCGGCAGATCGACCGGCTCGTGCGCTACGGCCGTGACGATCTCATCAGCAACTCGCCGATCACCGAGCGGCACATCGCCACCGGACTGACCCTGCGTGAGCTGTGCGACGCCGCCGTCCGCTACAGCGACAACGCCGCGGCCAATCTCCTCTTCCGTGAACTCGGCGGCCCCCAGGGACTCCAGGACGCCCTGCGCTCCCTTGGTGACAACGTCACCCGCTGCGACCGCTACGAGATCGCGCTCAGCGACGCGGTCCCCGGCGACCTCCGCGACACGAGCACGCCCCGCGCCCTCGCCGAGGATCTGCGCACATACGTCCTCGGCACCGCCCTCCCGACGGACAAGCGGGCCGTACTGACCGACTGGCTCAAGCGCAACACGACCGGTGACCACACCATCCGCGCCGGCACTCCTGACGGCTGGCAGGTCGGAGACAAGACCGGCTCCGGCGGCTATGGCACCCGCAACGACATCGCCATCATCTGGCCACCCGACGCCGCTCCCATCGCCCTGGCCGTCCTCTCCCGCCGCGACACCGAAGACGCCAAACGCGACGACGCCCTGATCGCCCGCGCCACCGAGGTCGCCCTTCGTGCGGTTGCCCGAGCGATGTCCCCGTGAACGATCTCCCGGTCTCCGTCAGCTACGACGACGGCGCCACCTGGAGCGGTGTCACCGTGCCGGAACCGGACGCGATGCTCTCGTCCGCGGCGCCGGCCGGAAGGGCGGTCGGGGCCTCTGCACTGAGGCCGATGACGGTGGCGGCGGCGAAGGCGATGCCCGTCCGCAGACTGCGGCAGCCTTCCCGTAGCGCCTGGGACCGGGGTTGAGCCGCCGCGTGGTCCTCCTGCCTTCGCGGTGCGTGAGGGCCCGGGGCGGGCGGTTATGTGCGGATCGAGGGCCGGCATGTCTTCGGCCGGCCGAAGGTCCACGGTTCCTCTGAAGTGAACGAAGCATGGATGCCTGGACCCGGCGGACCGCGACGGCCTCGACCGACACGGGCACGGCGGCGTACCGGAGTGGGCGCCGGAACGGCTCCGCAGCCTGGGATCAGTCGCCGGCCGGCAACAATCGCACTCCACCGGCCCGCACGACGACAAGCCTGCCGTCTTCGAGAGCGATTCGACCACCAGCAGCCAGGAAGAGGGGGCTCGCCGGCTCGAAGGCGTACCCGGCGTCGGTTTCGAGGTCCTTGACCAGTACCAACCGCGAGGTCGGCGTGGCTCCGCCAGCTACCAGGCGCATGCCGAGAGGGTCCCACGCGCCTGAGATCACCGGCCCCGTTCAGCGGCTGACCAACGCCCCGGACGTTGAAGACCAAGCCAGCCCCCACACCCCCTACCAGGGCCGCGCCCGCGACACCCCCCGCCGCGCACGGCCCCCTACCCATGCCGGCCCCCGGGCATGGGAACGGCGTGACGGGGCACGCGTTCGCCAGAGGGTGACACGAAGGAGTTGTTCGTACGTGACTGAGAACGCATGGAATTACCGGCCGTCCTTCAACTACGCCGTCGGCACGGACCTCACCGGCTACAGGGTGGAGGCGCTCGACGGGAGCATCGGCAAGGTCGACAAGCACTCCGAAGAGGTCGACGACGCCTACATCGTGGTCGACACCGGTGTATGGATCTTCGGCAAGGAGGTCCTCCTGCCCGCGAACACGATCTCCCGCATCGACGCGGAGGACAAGAGGATCCACCTGGACCTCAGCAGGGCACAGATCGAGAACGCCCCCGAGTTCCACCGCGAGAAGCACCTCGACGAGATCGCGTACCGCGACCAGGTGGCTGCGTACTACGGACACACCGGCGGGGCCGGCCCGCTGTAGGACAAGCCCCACCCCTCCCCTCCGGCAAGCCCGCCCCCTCCGCCCACAGGCAGGCACCGTGCGCACCCGCCCGGACCCCCGCACCCCGGTACGCCACCGGGGGAGCGGCCCACGCCAGGACGCGCAACCCGCCCCCGCCCTCCGGGACCGGCATCCAGGACGCGAAAAACGCGCCCCCGGCATCCCAGGACCGGCGTCGGCCCGGCTGCCACCGGCGGCCCCGCCCGGGCGGGGGTCAGCTCCCGTCCGTCAGACTCCGGTCGATGACACCGATGAGCCGTGCCCCCGCCCGGTCGGTCCCGCGCGACCCCCGCCTCGCCCCCGCCGAGGCCCTCTCCAGCCGCAGCCGCGCCGTACGCCCGTGCAGCGTCAGCGTCATCAACTGGTTGCCGAACCACGGCCCGCCGGTGCGCTCCCACCTGACCGCCGGCCTCGCGACCCGCCCGTGGCGGGCGAGGAGATGCCCGATCCCCTTCGCGAACCGGCTCCAGCCGAACCGGAACCCGACCCGCATGACCGCGGGCACCGAGTTGTGCAGCGGTGAGCAGGTGAACTGGAAGACACGGGAACGCGGCTGCCCCCCGGCAGACCAGACGGGCTCCGCCACATACCCGTGGTGCACGTCCCCTGACAGCACGCACACCGTCGCCGGCGCCGTCCCGGCCCTCCCCACCTCCGCGACCGTCTCCGTCAGCCTCTCGAACGACGACGTGAACGCCGCCCAGTGCTCCAGATCCGCCCGTCGGCGCAGCCACTCACCGAAGCGCGCCCACCGCGGGCCACGCTCGCCCCGGCACAGCGCCGCGTGCCAGCCCTCCGCGAAATGGACCATCGGGGGCAGCAGCCACGGCAACGAGGTCCCCACCAGCAGGTGGTCGACACCACCGGGGTCGTCGAACGCCTGCGTCCGCAGCCACGCCGCCTCCTCGGCGTCCAGCATCGCCCGGTCGTGCTCCTCCAGCACCCGCGCGGCCCGGGTGTCGACCATCAGCAGCCGGGTGCGGCCGAAGTCCCTGCGATAGCTCCAGCGCACCGTCGCCGGGTCGGCGTCGGCGCGTTCGGCGAACGCGCGCAGCACCTCCGTGCCGTCGTCGGCCGCCCGTACCGCCGCGTACAGCTCGTCCTCGGCGAGCTCGGCGGGGGAGAGGTTGCCCAGGTGCTGGTAGACCCAGTACGACATCAGCCCACCGGTGATCCGCTCGTGCCACCAGGGCGTCGCCCGCATCTCGGCCACCCAGGCGGCGCTGGTGTTCCAGTCGTCGATGACGTCGTGGTCGTCGAAGATCATGCAGCTGGGCACGGTCGACAGCAGCCAGCGCAGTTCGGGATCGCCCCAGGACTCGTCATAGAGGTGCGTGTACTCCTCGTAGTCGGCGACCTGGTCCGGCGGGGCGGCGGAACCGGTACCGGCGGCCCGCCGGTGCCGGGCGATCCACGCACGGGTGCCGGCCGACGTCTCGTCCGCGTACACCTGGTCACCGAGGAGGAGGAGAACGTCCGGACGCCCGTCCTCCGGGTCGGCGGCGAGCCGCGCGGAGAGGGTGTCCAGGACGTCGGGACCCACCGGATCGGGCTCGCCCACGGCAGGCGCCGCCCACCGGCACGAACCGAAGGCGACCACCGCGCCCGTCGCATGGACGGGCGGGGTACGGATGGTGCTGGGCGGCTGGGACGAGCCGGCGAGGGGCCACACCCGCTCGCCGTCCAGGAGCACCTCGTACTCCGTGACGGACCCGGGGGCGAGCCCGGTCACCACCACCAGCGCGTAGTGGTGACCGGCGACGAGGAACGTCGGAGTCGCACCCCCCGCGCCCCCCGGGCACCGGACCTCCGCCGTGCACGCCCGGTCGGCCTCGACCCACACCGTCGCGCTCGTGCCCGACTCCCAGTCCACGTGTCGCAGGAGCGGGCCCAGCCTCAGACCGGCCATCACGAGTCCCCTTCCAGCACTCCGCACGGTACGGAACGGCCGCTGTGCACAGTATTGAACGACGACGGAAACGGCGACCCAGCGCCCACCCGCCCTCTCCCGGACCGGGCCCCCAGCGCACAAGGACCGCCACGACCCGAGCGGCCCGCGCTCCGGCGTCACCCGGCAGGCCCCGCCGGCACGGTAGCCCGCCGAGGACGAGCGAGTCGTCCGCGGCGCCGGGGACACGCCGTGCTCAGATGGGCGGCGCAGCGAACGGCAGAGGAAAGGTTGCGGAGATGTCCGAGGACACCATGAGGGCGATGGCGTACGAGACCTACGGCGGGATCGAGGTGCTCCGCGAGACCCGGCTGCCGCTGCCGAAGGTCGCTCCCGGGGAGGTCCTCGTCAAGGTCCGGTGCGCCGCGGTCAACCCGGTCGACTGGAAGATCATGGCGGGCGGCCTCGACAGCCTGATGGACGTCGTCCACCCGGCGGTCCCCGGCTGGGACGTCAGCGGCACCGTCGAGAAGCTCGGCATCGACGTGCCCGAGTTCGCGGTCGGCGACGAGGTGATGGCCTACGCCCGCAAGGACTACGTGCACGGCGGCACCTTCGCGGAGTACGTCAGCGTGCCCGTACGCGCCCTCGCCGCCAAGCCCGCCTCGTTGAACTGGGCACAGGCCGCGGGACTGCCGCTGGCATGCCTGACCGCCCATCAGCTCCTCACGCGCCTGGGCACGACCGCCGACGACACCGTCCTCGTGCACGGCGCGGCCGGCGGCGTCGGGTCCTTCGGCGTCCAGCTCGCCCGGGCGCTGGGCGCGCGGGTCATCGGCACCGCCTCCCCGCGCAACCACGACCGGCTGCGCGGCTTCGGCTGCGAGCCCGTGACGTACGGGGAGGCGCTGGCCGAACGCGTCCGTGAACTGGCTCCGGACGGGGTCACCGTCGTCGCCGACTTCGTGGGCGGTGTCCTGGAGACCACCCTGGCCGTCCTGGCCGACGGCGGGCGGCACGCCTCGGTCGCCGACCACAGGGTGCTCGGCGCGGGCGGCCAGTGGATGTGGGTCAGGCCGTCCGGCGAGGATCTCGCGGCTCTGGGCCGACTCTCCGACGAGGGCCGACTCACGGTCGATGTCGCTGCGACCTTCCCGCTCTCCGGACTCGGAGCGGCCTTCGCCCTCAGCCAGGAAGGCCACACCGCGGGGAAGATCGTCATCGAGATCTGAAGCCGACCCCCGCCTGAAGCCGGTCCCCCCCCCACGCCCGACGTCAGCCTCCCCGGCTGTGGGCACTCTGCCCACCGGGATGGGACGTGCTCGCAGTCCTTGAAGTACGTGCCCGTTCCATGGGCGAGGGTCTTGGCCGCCATGACGGGCAACCCCTTCGAGACCCATGCTGACGGTTTGCTGACCGCCGATGGTTCGAAACGCCTCTGACCTGCGCTGATGCGGAACTGCCCGCCACCCCGCTGAAGCCGCGCGGACGAGTGCGCTGACCTCGGGAAACCCACTGCCTGTCCTGTGGTCGGGAGTACATGCGACGGCTTTGCTGAGGTGATGTGGGGCAAAGCCCGCGCGGACGCCGAGCTCGGCGTCCGCGCCTGGGCGGGTGCACCCTGGAGGCATGAGCATCGCTCCGATAGTCGTCCACCCCCCCTCGCCGACCGGCGGCCGCCGGGTTACGGTCCGCCAGGGCGGCATCCTCGGACTCGCCCACAGCGACCGGGACGTCGTCGAATTTCTCCGACGAGCCGGCCTGGAGGACGCCGAGGAGTTGCTCGATGATCCCCGCTGGGTGGAGTGGCGCGGAGTCAGGGCGCACGAGTACGAGGCCGCCTGAAACGCGGAGGGGGCGTGGCGTTCTCCACGTCGAGTGCGGTCGGCCACGTGGCCTCGGTGGGGATGCCCTGGTTCGCTGTCGAGCCCAACTGCAGGGAATCGCATGGCCAGTCGGAGATCGGGTGCTCGACCTGCCGGCGTGCGTCTAGCGGATCAACAAGGTGAGACCGTACCGGCGGTGGCCGGCGACCCTGACGCCCACCCGCAGCGGACCCCGGCGCCGGCCCTCCCGATCAGCTGGGAACCCATCGCCCAGCAGTACGACCAGATGATCAAGTATGCGAGCGGCCGCGATCCGGACACGCACCGTGTCGACCGAGGCGATCCGGCGCCGGTTCACCCGCGACGCACGCAACGGTCGCCTGGAGAACTGAATCGATCGAGCCCCAGCCTGGCGTGAGTCCGATTACCGACCTTGTCCGCGAACTTTTTGAACGTGTACGTTCAAGCGAGCGGTCGCCGGGGTGGGTTACTGGCCGCAATTCCACGAAAGTCCCGTGTTCTAGGTCGAATTCGGTCTCCAGAGGGGGTCGGGGACATGATTGTCCTCGCGTCGGCTCGTGCGCGCGTCAAAATCTTGCTGGTGACCTTGGTCGTCGCGCTGCCGACGCTCGGGGCGGCGCCGCCGGGGTGGGTCACGGCGGCGGAACCGCGGGCCGGTGCCGAATCGACGGTGAAGGGACCCGAGCATCCCGAAGGCACGTCGTTCAACCCGAACCAGATCAAGGACATCAAGGCGGCCGACCCCGGCTCCGGGGTGAACCTGGTCGAGGCGCCCTCGGCGAACAACAGTGGTGACGCGCGGTTGTCGTACCCCTTGGAGGTGCCGAAGGGGCGCGCGGGTCTGGAGCCGAAGCTGGCCGTCACCTACAACTCCTCCGGGGCGAACGGGTGGCTCGGCGTCGGGTGGGACCTCGCCACGCCGATGGTCACGGTCGACACACGGTGGGGTGTGCCGCGCTACGACACCGGCCTCGAGACCGAGACCTATCTGCTCAACGGTGAGCAGCTGACCCCGGTGGCGCACCGGAGCGCGTTACAGGCGCGTACCGCGGAGAAGGTGTTCCACTCCCGGGTGGAGGGCCGGTTCGACCGGATCGTGCGCCACGGCGACAGCCCCGCGAACTACTGGTGGGAGGTCACCGACAAGCGGGGCGTCCGCACACTCTTCGGCGGTACGGCCGACAGCTCGCTGGCCGACGGCAAGGGGCGCGTCGCCACCTGGGCGGCGCGGGAGATCCGCGACGGCAACGACAACGTCCTGCGCTACCGGTACGCCAAGGTGGCCGACGGCGGCACGGCGGACTCCACGGTTCCGGGCAGCGACCTGTACCCGCAGAAGATCACCTACACCGGGCGCGGCGACACCGACGGCAGGTACTCGGTGACGTTCATCCGGGACCGTGAGCGCGGCGAGCCCCGCCGGGCGGACGTGCGGATCGACGCCAGGTACGGGTTCAAGAAGGTCACCGCCGACCTGCTGCGGCGCGTCGAGGTCAAGCTGGACGACCAGCTGATCCGCGCCTACGAGCTGAACTACCGGACCGGCGCGTTCGCCAAGACGCTGCTCACCTCCGTATCGCAGTTCAGCGAGAGCAACCAGCTGTTCAACACCCACACGTTCGACTACTTCGACGACGTCCGCGACCAGTCGGGGAACTACAACACATTCGCCGACGCGACGAGTTGGTCGGTGCCCGACGACGACCTCGGGGTCAACATCCGCGAAGGCGAGGCCAGCGCGATCTCGGCGAACACGTCGGCCGGCTTCGGCGCGCACCTGTTCGCGGGCTACAACGTGCAGGGGCTGCCGACCAAGGAGGGTTCCGTCGGGCTGAAGGTCGGTTTCAGCGCGGGCCAGTCCGACGGTCTGTCGTCGCTGGTCGACGTCAACGGCGACAACCTGCCGGACAAAGTGTTCCGCAAGAAGAACGACGTCTTCTACCGGCCCAATCTGGCCACACCGGGAGGTGCGCCGAAGTTCGGCGACACGCCGATCAAGCTCACCAACCTCCCCGGAATCTCGACCGAGCGCACGCTGTCCGGCACCATCGGCGTCGAGGCGTACGTCCTCACCACCTCGGCCCAGCTGGACTTCGTCGGCACCACGACCACCTCGGACCGCTTCTTCAGCGACGTCAACGGCGACGGCATCACCGACCTGGTCAACAACGGCGGCGTGCTGTTCGGCTACCTGGACGCCGAGGGGCAGCCCGCCTACAGCGCCGACTCGGCCCGTACGCCGGCGCCGATCGGGGGCGGCGCGGTGACCGGCGCGATCGTCGGCGACCAGACCGCGCAGTTCAACCAGCAGGTGGACAACTCGCCGCTCCTCGACACGGTGCGCCGCTGGGTCGCGCCTTTCGACGGCACCGTCCGCGTGGACGGCGGCGTGCAGCTGACCGAGGACCCCTCGGCGGCGCGGGCGGCCTACACCAAGGCCGACGGCGTGCGGGTCACCATCCAGCACAAGGACGCCGAACTCTGGGCGCAGCGGATCGGCCCCGACGACCACGCCCGGTTCACCCCGGGCAACGTGGCGTCGATCCCCGTGAAGAAGGGCGACGCGCTGTACTTCCGTACCCAGTCCATCCTGGACGGCGAGTACGACACCGTGGCGTGGGACCCGGCGATCACCTATACCGACCTGCCGGCCGGCACGGACGCGAACGGGCTGGCGAGCACCGTGTTCCGCGCGTCGACGGACTTCACCTTCGGCGGCAGGCCGTCCCTGGTGACCGTGCCGGTGAACGGCACGCTGCGGCTCACCGGTGACGTGGTCAAGTCCAAGGCGACCTCGGACGACGTGACCGTCGTGATCGAGAAGGGCAACGGCGTCCACCCCGGCACCGAGGTGTTCCGCAAGGTCCTGCCCGCCGCGTCGACCGGCACCACCGCGATCGACGTGAGCATCCCGGTCAGCATGTTCGAGAAGATGTCATGGAAGCTGAAGACCGACTCCCCGATCGACCCCTCGGCGGTGAGCTGGGCGCCGAAGGCGCACTACACGGCCGCGCAGGGGGTCGAGTCGGTCGTCGACGCCGCCGGGAATCCCACGCTGGTGATCACCCCGCCGTACGACATGACCATGTTCCCGGCGGACACCCTCACCGCGCCGCAGCAGACCTACAAGGCGACCAGGACCGGCCAGATGAAGGTGCGGCCGAAGATCTCCCTCAACTTCGGGCTCCTCGGTGACGCCAAGATCGCGTTCACGGTGAAGAAGCGCGGCGGGCAGCTGCTCGGCAAGCGGATCTTCCAGGCCAAGGACACCTACTTCGGTGGCGCGAACCTGGACCTGACCGTGCCGGTCACCGCCGGCGACGAGCTCTACATCGACTACTCCACGACGGAGACCGGGCTGCTCGGCCTGCTCGTCGAGCAGTCCGCGTCGGTCACCTACGACGTGACGTCCAGCTGGCCGACCTTCGCCCCGGCGCCCAGCGCCGTGCACGGTTCCGTCGGGCAGGGCGCCTTCGCCCAGCCCTACCGCGGCTGGGGTGTGATCGGCTACCAGGGCAACCGCGAGCGCGCCACCCAGCCGCTCAAGCAGGCCGAACTCACGCTGGACCAGAGCTTCAAGGACGCGCTCCCCAAGGAGCCCAAGGAGGCGGACGTCCCGGTGTTCGCCGCGAACCCCCGGCTCACCATGCCGCGGCTCGCGGTATTCGCCCCCGTTCCCGCCAAGGGCGGCTGGGCCGCCCAGGACGAGTCCTCCTGGATCACCGCCGCGATGGCGACGAGCTCCCGTCTCGGCGCGGACACCATCGACGTCGTCACCGACGCCGACGTGGCGGGCGACCGGGCGGTGATGCGCCGCGGTGTCACCGGCCAGGTGTCGGCCACCCTCGCGGCCGGCCCGTTCGGCGGCACCGTGGTCGGCGGGATCACCGCGGGCTCGGTCGACTACCTCGACCTCAACGGCGACGGCTACCCCGACGTCGTGGGCGCCAATGAGATCCAGTTCTCCGACATGAGCGGCGCGCTCGGCGCCACGCGCGGCACCCTCGGCGGCAACGTCCGCGAGGCGGACAACGTCTCCGGCAACGTGTCGCTCTCCGCGGGCAGCGAGACCGCCACCATCGCCAGCGCCCTGGGCATGGCCGCGCCCGACGCGAGCACCAGCGCCAACACCTCCTCCACCGGCGCTCTCCAGCCGTCGCTGGGCATCGGCGGCAGCCTCGGCGGCGGCGAGTCCGACGCCCGCGTCGACCTGATCGACGTCAACGGGGACGGGCTGCCCGACAAGGTGTTCGGCAACGGCGACGCCCAGCTGAACCTGGGCTACTCCTTCGCCGCCCGCGAGCCCTGGTCGGCCGGACCGGTCAACGACGCGTCCACCCGCAACGTCGGCGTCAACCTCGGGTTCAACGTCGACCGTTACGGCTTCGCGGGCGGCCTCTCCGCCGAGCTGGGAACCTCGTTCACGAACGCGAGCATGCTGGACGTCAACGGCGACGGCCTCACCGACCGGGTGTTCACGGACGGGGCCAACGCGATCAAGGTCGCGGTCAACACCGGCACCGGCTTCACCGCGCCCGCCCCTTTCCGCGGCAGCTTCCCCGAGATCGCCGTCGACAAGAACGCCAGTCTCGGCGCGGGCGTCTACTTCACCGTCGGCCTGCCCACTCCCGTCGGCGTCTTCGTCTTCAACCCCGGAGCCAGCGCCTCCACCGGCATCAGCCGGGCCGAGACCAGCCTGCGCGACGTCAACGGCGACGGCCTCGCCGACCACGTCAGGTCGACCCGCGACAACGAGATGCTGGTCGCCGCCAACAAGACCGGGCGCACCAACCTCCTGCGCTCGGTGTCGCGCCCGATGGGCGCGCGGATCGACCTGGACTACACCCGTACCGGCAACACCCAGGCCATGCCCGAAAGCCGCTGGGTCCTGTCCCGTACCTCCGTGTTCGACGGCCGGACCGGCGACGGGGCCGACGAGCAGCTCACGACCTACCGGTACGAGAACGGCACGTACGACCGGCTGGAGCGCGAGTTCCGCGGCTTCGGCAAGGTCGTCTCGGAGGTCCGCGATCCCGGTGCGGACCAGGCCCTCTACCGGTCGGTGACCGACGAGTACAGGACCGACAGCCCGTACACCAGGGGCCTGCTCGCCCGCACTCTCACCACCGACGGCGCGGGCCGCCCGTTCACCGAGACCGTCAGGACCTACCGGCTCCACGACACCGCCACGGGCACGGCGGCCGATCCGACGAGCACCACCGCGTCGGTGTTCCCGCAGCCGATCCGGGTGGACAAGAAGTTCCACGAGGGCGCGCGGGAACCCGCGAAGACCACGCACACCGTGCTGACCTACGACGACCACGGCAACCTGACGGGCTCCTTCGACGCCGGGGACGACGGCGTCGAGGACGACGTCCAGACCGACTTCGCGTACACCACGTCGGACCCGGCGTGCCGGGACCGCCACCTGGTCGGCCTGGCCGAATCCGTGTCCCAGCGCGCGACCGCGACGGACACCACGCTGCGGTACCGCGAGGCCACGGTGGACTGCGCGACCGGGGCGCTGCGGCAGATCCGGGAGTACGCGACGCCCACCGACATCGCGGTCACGGACCTGGAGTACCACCCGGACGGGAACCTGCGGTCGGTGACGCGGCCGGCGAACGAGTCCGGTCAGCGCTACCGGCTGGAGTACGGCTACGACACCGTCGTCGGCGTGCACATCGAGTCCGTCGTGGACAGCTTCGGATACCGGTCGGCCACGACGCACAACCTGAAGTACGGCCTGCCGGAGCGGAGCACCGACCAGAACGACCAGCCCCTGACGATGTCGTACGACAGCGTCGGCCGGCTGGACACGGTGACCGGCCCGTACGAGGCGGGCGGCGACCGCGTCACGGTCGACCTCGACCACCACCCCGAGGCGGCGGTCCCGTACGCCACGACGAAGCACCTGGACCGGGACGCGGGCGGCGCGCGGGCGGACACCATCGACACCGTCACGTTCAGCGATGGCCTGAAGCGGGTGCTGCAGACCAAGAAGGACGCGTCGGTCGCCGCGTCGCCGGGGTCGGTGCCACAGCCGGTGATGACGGTGTCCGGGCGGCTGACGTTCGACTTCCTCGGCCGCACGACGGAGAAGTACCACCCGGTGACCGAACCCAAGGGCGCGGCGAACACGACGTTCAACGCCGCGTTCGACACGGTGGCCCCGACGAAGGAGTCGTTCGACGTCCTGGACCGGTCGGTCAGGATCCTGCGGCCCGACGGGACCAGCACGGCCAACGCGTACGGAGTCGGGCCCGACCGAGCGGGTGTGACGCGGTTCGAGAACACGGCGACCGACGCCAACGGCAAGCAGCGCCGCGTCTACACCGGCGTCCGCGACACGACCGCGGCGGTGAAGGAGTTCAGCGGTTCGACGGCCGTCTGGACCAGCTACGCGTACGACCCGCTCGACCGGATCACGGCGATCACCGACGACAAGAACAACGTCACCCGCGCCGAATACGACGGCCTCGGGCGGCGCACGGTGTACGACAGCCCGGACGCGGGCCGGACCGAGACGCGCTACGACCTCGCCGGCAACATCACGGCGAAGACCACCGCGAACCTGCGGACCACGGACCAGACCATCGAGTACGACTACGACTACTCCCGGCTGAAGGCAGTCCGGTACCCGAGGTTCCCGGCCAACGACGTCACCTACTCCTACGGCGCCCCGGGCGCGGCGGACAACGCCGCGTCGCGGATCACCGAGGTCCGGGACGCGGCCGGAACGACCACCCGCGGCTACGGGCCGCTGGGCGAGCTGACCAGGGAGACGCGCGTGATCAGCGCCGTCGCCGGCTCACCCCGCACCTACACGACCGCGTGGCGCTACGACAGTTTCAACCGCGTGCTCCAGCTGACCTACCCCGACGGCGAGGTGCTCACCTACGCCTACGACTCCGGTGGCCAGGTCACGCGGGCGACCGGGGCCAAGGGCGGCACCGACTACACGTACCTGGAACGGCTGGACTACGACAAGTTCGGCCAGAAGACCCTCCAGGAGACCGGCAACGGGGTGCGCACGACGTACACCTACGACGCCGAGGACCGCAGGCTGGCGACGCTGAAGTCCGCCACGCCCGCCACGCCCGCCGCGTCGACGTTCCAGGACGTGGGCTACACCTACGACGCCGCGGGCAACGTCACGGCGTTGGCGAACTCCGCGCCGCGGAACGCGGTGATCGGCGGTCCGAGCTCCCAGACGTACGGCTATGACGACCTGAACCGGCTGACGTCGGCGTCCGGGCAGTACACGGACAAGAACAACCAGGTCAACACGTACAGCCTGACCCTGGGCTACGACTCCGTGCACAACATCACGGGCAAGTCCCAGCGCCACGAGATCACCGGCGGCGTCCCCGCCTTCCCGGTCGGCACCGGGTCCCCCGGGCCGATCGAGCCGGTCGACGACCCGTCGAACCCGGCCGAGGTGCAGGACAGGACCACGTACGACTACACCTACGCCTACGGCGGTGACAAGCCGCACGCGCCGAGCCGGGTCGGCCCGGTCGCGAACGCCTACGACGCCAACGGCAACCTCACCGCCACGGTGAACACCGCCGCGGCGGGCAAGCGCCGCCAGTACGTGTGGGACGAGGAGAACCGCCTCGCCTGCAACCAGGACACCACGGCCTCGACGGTCGAGCAGAGCCCGGCGGGCTGCGCGGACGCCACCGTGTCCTATGTGTACGACGCGGCGGGCGAGCGGGTGGCCAAGAAGGGCGAAAGCCTCTCGCTGTACCCCAACCGGAACTACAGCGAACGGGACGGCACCGGCTACAAGCACGTCTTCATCGGCGAGAGCCGCCTGACGACCAAGACCGTGGCGGACGGAGTCGAGAACGCCCGGTCGTTCTTCCACACCGACCACCTCGGCTCGTCCGGGTACGTCACGGACGGCACGGGGGCGGTGACCGAACACCTGGAGTACTTCGCGTCCGGGGAGACCTGGGTGGAGGAACGGGCCGGGCAGGCGGACACGCCGTACCAGTACACGGGCAAGGAACTCGACAGCGAGACGGGCCTCAGCTACCACGGCGCCCGCTACTACAACCCGCGAACCCAGCTGTGGGCGAGCGCCGACCCGGCCCTGCCGGAGTACCTCGACACCAAGCTCGCGGGCGGGATCACCGAACCCCGCAACCTCGCCGCGTACACGTACGCGCACAACAATCCCGTCAAGCTGGTCGACCCCAGCGGGCGGGCACCCGAGGCGGCCTACGACGCGATCACGGCCTACATGGCCGGAGAGATGACGGACAACTCCCGCTCAGGCCCGGTACAGAAGATGCACGACCTCAACACGGGCAAGTGGACGAGGTGGTTCAAGCCGAACACGTACGCCGACAAGAAGAAGGCGCTGACGATGTGGAAGGACCTCGTCAAGACCGGCGGCCCGTGGGACCACAAGGGCAAGATCCAGGAGATGACCGACGGCCAGGTGTGGGGTACGTCCGACATCCGCGACACCGGCGGCCGGATCCGGGACGACTTCTGGTCCAACGTCCACTACGGCTACGTGGGCGCGGCGGCCGGCTTCAGCTCCGTGGAGCTGCAAGGGGGTGCGGGCGTCGTCGACCTGATAGAGAATCAGGAACTCAACAAGGGAGACATCGCCGCGATCTCGTTCGGTATCCGCCTGTACGAGAGATACGGGGAGAAGGGCCTGACTGCCCAGGCCCTCCACGCGGAGATCAAGGCCCAGTACGACACGCTGAAGAAAGCCGGACTGATCGAGGACCGGCCGAGATAGCGGACGCCGCCACACCGGGACCCCCGACCCGCCGCCTGTCCTTTGGCGGGGGATCGGGGGTCCGCTGGGGTCCGCTGGTCTCGGGAGGGAGCATGCCGAGTCACGTCGGGTGCACCGCCCGTCAAGGAGACGGTGGGACGTAGCTCATCTGGAAGGTGTGCAGGGACGCCTGGCCGGACAGTGCGGTTGCTGTGGGGCTCGTCTTTTTGGCCGTCGCCAGGATGAAGTAGCGGTACTTCTCGGTGTCCACCCCGGCCCGGTCGTCGGGCGCCGCGTCGTCGAACGACGTGAACGGTGTCGCGCCCGGTGCCTGGGCGGGCACCGTCACCTCGGCGATGAGTTTGTCGTCGCCGGCGGCTCCCTGGTCCGCGATCGGCGCGCGAAGCAGACACACCCGGCTGCACTACAACGTCAACCGCTCTTACGCCCCCGACCTCGGCCGCGGCCTCGCCGGCTGAAAAGCCGACCCCACCCGCCCTCGGACAGATCTGGCGCTGCGGGACGGCGGACAGCTGGGTGGCCTAAAATCCTGTGTCTTTTCCGCTTCGGCCTCGGTGCAGTCGACATGAAGAAGATCATCACCATCGCCGCGACCGCGCTTGCCGCGGCCGCCATGTCCGCCCCTGCCCACGCCGACAACGACTCCAACTTCGGCGGCGGCGTCAACGCCGCCAACGCCTGGAACTTCACCGCCGCCGCCGTGTGCCTCCAGGAGGTGGCCGTCGTTCCCGTCCTGGGCGACTGGGTCGGCGACCACGTCAACAACTGCTCCAACGGCAACGTCATCGACCACAGCGGCCGATAACCCCGCCCAGTCGACAACCATCCCCGCCGCGGGGCCGGATCCGTAAATGGACAGGGCCCCGCGGCGGTCTCGCCAACGGGGCGCTTGGGTGCCCTCCCGCTCCCGAGAGCGGTTTACAGATGGGCTACTTGACCAGCGCGTGGACCCCGACCTCGTCGTGCTCCGCCGGCGCGAGGGTGATGCCCGCGATCTGCCGACCAGTGAGCCGTCCGCCGTCGAAGACGAAGCCCGCGGTCGCCAGGGGCCACGGCGCGCCGGGCAGGCCGAACACGGCGGCCAGTAACCGTGGTGGCCCGGCACCACAAGGCCGGTCTCTTCCTAGGTCTCGCGTACGGCCGTCTCCCACGGCCGCTCGCCCGCCTCCGCCGTACCGCCGGGCCACTGCCAGGGATGCTCGGCGCTGTAGACGGCGTGGAGGTGAAGCGGGCGGTCGTCCGCGTCGGTGAAGAACACGCTGCCGAAGACGGTCGCTTTCGGCAGCGACGCCGCGTACTCCTCGGGCGGGAGCCACGTCCCGGTCATTCCTCGCCCCCTTCCCGGGCCTGCGGGCACCTCGCCACCCGCATCAGCGCCGGATTGCCGGTGATGCCGAACTCCTCGTACAGTGGCGCGTCGACGACGTAGGCGCGGGCGTCGCCCCCGGCCTGGAGCCGCAAGGCGAGGTGATCGCGCCAGATGACGAGCCACGGTTCGTCGAGCGGCCCCGAGAGGACGAAGTCCGAGCGCAGCCGGCCGTGGAGCGGATACTGCCTCGAGCGGCATGCCTGTGCTGTTGTGTGTCATCGCGAGGGACCTCCGTCGGGAGCTGTCGGGGCAGGCAGGATGACGCCGGTGGGACGGCGGCGGGCGAGGGTTCGGCGTCCGCGTTCGACGAGTTCCGGGTCGCCGTTCACGGTCCCGAAGGCGATCCCGGACACCGCGTCCAGGACCGCCCTCGCGACCAGGTGCGCCTCCTCGGCCTCCGTGAGGGGACGGCCGTAGCCGTCGAGGAACGCAGCGAAGAGGTCCTTCCGGCCGTCGAAGTTGTCGAGTATCCGAACGAAGTCCCTTACAGCGCCCTGCAGTTCGCTGCGCTCGAAGTCGATGACCCGGAGGGTGCCGTCGTCGGCGAGGAGGAGATTGCGGAGCTGGAAGTCGCCGTGGGTCACCACCGAGTCCATCGGCGGCAGCAGCAAGGCGTGTTCCGCGACTTGCCGGACGTACTCCTCATCCCCGGGCGCGAGATGAGGCCGGGCGGCCTCCAGGTGACGTTCGAGCTTGGCGTACGGGTCGACGGGCGGAGCCTTGGGGTCGGGCGGGGGCGGGGGCCGGCGTGGATGCGCGCGCCGAGTTCTCCGATCGCCCGGAACACGCGGAGCTCCTCGCCCGGTGACAGCACCGCCCCGTGCAGCGACCGGCCCTCGACCGCGGTCAGTACGACCGTCCGCAGCTGGGCGTCCGCGGCCACCAGGCGGGGCCCGGTGCCCTCAAGCCGCGGCACCCAGCTGCGCAGGGCCGTGGTCTCCCGGGCATGGAACCTGTCGTTCTGGTGGACCTTCACGAACCACACACCGCCCGCGGCACCCCGCACACGCCACACGCGACTGTTCGCCCGCGCCCAGGACACGTCGGTCCACTCGGCGATCCGGCCGACGGCCCGCTCGGCGAACCCCTCCACCTCCGGCCCGGGCAGCGGCCCGCCGGGACCCGCGGCGTGGACGAGGCGGAGCCTGTCTGCCTTCGGGTCGTACGCGATGGGATCGCCGGGCTCCTGGAAGTGGACCGCCATGCGGGCCCCGGCCCGATACGCGTCGAGCCCGGCCCGACAGTACGCGACCATCGGCTCCGGCAGCGCGTCGAACGGGAACCACCCCATCGCGTCGCACACCTCGGGCTCCATGATCTGCGGAGTGCCGTTCCACCGTCGTACCTCGAAGAAGAACCCGACGCGCGCGCCGCCGCCGGGGGAGCGGTGGTGCACGGTGACCGCCGCGCGTACGTCGTTCGGGTCGACGAGGACGCCGGTCTCCTCGCGGGTCTCCCGGGCGAGGGCGACGACGACGTTCTCGTCCGGGTCCAGGTGGCCGGACGGAGCGTGCCACAGGCCGGCCGCGTAGACCGCGCCTGCTCTGCGGGAGAGCAGCACCTCAGGTCCGTTCTTCCCTTCGCGGACGGCGATGAGATGCACGTCCACCGGCTCGGTGTGCCGCCTGGCGCCGCTCACGCGCGCCTCCCGAGCGAGGCGAGGGTGGAGCCGATGAACCCGGCAACGTCGGTGGTCAAGGCCTTCATGGCAATCTCCTGAGTTCGGTACCGGCCGGTCCGGGCCAGTCGGTACCGGCATCGTGTGGCGGGACTACGACGGCTGTGGGGGAACGGTGGCAAGCGGAGGCAGAGCCCAGGAGAGGGCCTTCGGTCCGGTGCCGGAGGTGACGTGCTGCGGGCCTGCACCGTCGGGGATGTCGACCAGGTACGTGTCCGGGCGGCCGGCTTGGTCCCAGCGGGCGTACACGGCCTCGAGTTCGGCCCAGACATCGCGCGACCTGTATACGCGTACGGTGCCGTCGCCCGGGCCGGCAACCGCCCACGAGTCGTCCTCGGGGGCGACGATGGTCATCGTCTCGGCCTGGAAGTCGCGCACGAGACCCGGCGCCAGGTAGGCGGCGGCGATCCAGAAGCCGTACGCGTCGTCCGCCGGCGGGGCCAGCGGGGTCAGCCGCGCCATGCCAGGGGTGGCCCTGATCCGGGCGCGGTGGTCAAGGGCGGTGAGCCAGCGGTAGCCGAGCAGCGGCCTGTACCCGCGCGGTCTCCCCTTCAGGACCGCCTCGATCCGGCCCGCCGGGGTGCGGGTGATGAGGAGTTGCCCGGGCCAGCTCGGGGTGCGGGTCGCCAGAGTCGTCAGCAGCATGCCTCCCGGGGCGAGCTGTTCCGGCCAGGCGGGTGGGACGCTGGGCACGCCGATGCCGGAGTGGATCCGGTCGTACGGCGCGCCGGCCGGGTGTCCGTCGAGGGCGTCGCCTTCGACGACCACCGCGCCCAGGCCGAGTGTGTCCAGGTTCCGTCGGGCGAACGCGGCCATGTGCGGATCGCGCTCCACACCCGCGGCGAGACCGGGGCCGGTGACGGCGGCGGCGAGCGCGAGGGAGACACCTGGACCGGTCCCGAGGTCGAGAAACCGCAGCCCCGGGGCGAGTCGCAGGCCCTGCAGGGCTTCGAGGGTGGCCGGGGTGAAGGTGGACATGGACGTCATGTGGCCGCCCGTCACCGGCCCCCGACCGAGGGCGTCGAGGGGTTCGCCGTCACGCTGGAGCAGGATCGACTCGTCGCTGTGGATCAGGTCGAGCCACTCCGCCTGGTCGTCGGGGTGGGAGCCGTCGAGCAGGCGCCAGTCGATCGGGTCCGCATCCGGACCGCTGACCCGGATGTAGGCGTGCGGGAGGAGCACCTCGCGGCGTACCTGAAGCAACGCATCCCGCAGCCGTGGGTCGGCTAGGACGCCTTCGGACTCGAGACGCTCGACCATGGCGGCACGGCGTCCGCTCGTAGCGGTGTGGAGTTCAGTGGACACGAGGTTCCTCCTTCGTGGGCGACGGATTGGTCGAGGTCGGTGCCGACCATGATCTGCTTCTTCGAGCACCGTTCGCCGGCTGCCCCTGCGGGCAGGGCGAGGACGAATGCGGGCGCCGTCGAGGCGGCTGCCGGCCAGGACACCTGCCCCGGTGTGGCGTCCAGTTCCAGCACGGCGACCACGGGCAGCGCCACGCCGTGGAGCGAGGAGCCCGCGAGGGCCGCGGCCTCACCGGCCCAGTACGCCCGGAAGCTCGCGTTGCCGCGCCACGATGCCGCGCCCGCCGCACCGGCGTCGAGCGCGGTGTTCGCCGGAGCCGTCACAGCTCGCACCCCGGCTCAGTCGGAGGGGTGCCGATACTGGCGAAGTCGGTCAACGCGACCAGCCCATCTCCGTGTAGGGGCGTCCGGCCTGGATGCCTTCGATTGCCGCGCGGGTGTAGGGGACGGTCGGCTCGGGCAGGTCCTTGGGGCTCCACCACTGCCAGCCGACGCATTTGTCAGGCTCGCGCAGCTCGGGGGTGCCCTCCCAGTGGCGGGCGCGGAAGAAGAGTCCGATACGCGGCTGGTCCCCTGGCCGGTCCACCAGGTGGACGGTGTGGACGAGCTCGAGGTCGGCCGGGTCGATCACGAGTCCGGCCTCCTCGTACGCCTCCCGGACGAGGCACGCGGTCGCCGACTCCGCCTCGCAGTGGCCGGCGAGGACGTGCCAGGTGTTCCCGGCGTACGCGGAGTCGGGGTGGCGGCGGCCCAGTAGTACGTGGCCGTCGCGCTCCAGATACAGGTGCACACCGACGATGTGCGGCACGCTCCCGGGCGGGGCCGCTGAGCGCGTGGGCACGGTCGCCGGGTCGGCGGCCCCGGCCGGGTGGTCGGCCGCGTGCTTTCGGAGCAGTTCCCGGGTCGAGGGCAGCATCGTCATGTGGGGGAACTTCTCGGGGTGGACCCAGGCGAGCATCACCCCCTCGGTCAGCGGCAGCGCGCCCGGGTCGCCGTTCCACCGTCCGACGAAGAGCTGGATGGGCACCGCGGTGCCGTCGGTTCCGATGACGTTCTCGACCGCGAGCGGATCCAGGTCCGGGATGACGAGACCGGCTTCCTCCCCCAGCTCGCGGCGCATCGTGTCCAGGAGCGAGGCGTCCTGCGGTTCACGGCCGCCGCCGAGCAGCGACCATGATCCCGGTTGCCAGATCCAGGGCTTGTTCGCGTCCCGCAGATGCAGCAGATAGCGGCCGTCGCCGTCGTGGATCACCGCGGAGGCGTTCACCGGCTCGACCACGCCGTCCAGCCCTGACCCCGCCAACTTGGCGCGCAGAGTCGGGGAGGACACCTCGCCGAACGGCAACCAGGCGGCGCCGGACACCTCCTCGGCCCGCAGCTCGATCTCCGGGGCGCCGTCGGCGAGGTGGAAGACGAAGCGGACGTCGTAGTGCTGGTGCGCGGGCTCGCCCTTGGCAGGGTCGGCGTCGATGTCGTGGACGTCGATGTCGATCGGCCCGTCCCTGAACACATGGGTGAGGCTGAGAGCGCCAGGAGGGATTCCGGCCTCCTCGCGCACCTCGCGCAGCGCGGCGGCGAGCAGCGTCTCGTCGTCGGCCTCGACGTGCCCGCCGGGAGCGAGGTGCAGCCCGGTGCCCCTGTGAAGAACGTGCAGGACATGGAGATTCGAGTCGATGACGACCGCACTGCACGTGATGTGCCCCGGCAGGTATGAGCGGCTGGTCGGATCACCACCGGTTTCGAGGGCGGTGAGCAGGTCGGTCAGTCCGTGACGTTCGCCGGGGTGGCGCCCCAGGTAGGCGTCGACCACGGCACGGATGTGCGAGGCGGAGGGGGACACGTCAGGACCTCACGGTGATCGGGGAGAGGATGCGGGGAAGGCCGCGGGGCGACGGAGCGGCCGGACCGGCGGCTGACCGCGCGTCCGGTCCGTGGCGGTGCGATGCTGTCGGAAGAGCGCCGGCGGAGATGGTCACGGCGTACCTCCTCCGCCTCACCGAGTCGGCGACGATGCCGGACTCGGAGGCGGGCAGGAGCGTCACCGTGGCGAGCCGGGTCGGGGGCGTGCTCGTCGTCACGAAGCGGCCCCTTCCTCGGCGGTGGTGCGGGCCTGGTAGCCGCCCGCCTGGAGGGTGAACATCTGCGTGTAGAGGCCGCCGAGGGCCATGAGGTCGTCGTGCGACCCCGACTCCACGATCCGGCCCGCGTCGAACACGTAGATGCGGTCGCAGTCGACGACGCTGGCGAGCCGGTGGGAGATGAGGACGGTGATCTGGTCCTCGCGCAGCCGGCCGCGCAGTACCGCTTCGTAGACGGCGTGCTCGGACGGGGGGTCCATGCTGGCGGTCGGTTCGTCCAGGAGGAGCAGGGGGGCGTTCTTGTACAGGCCGCGTGTCACGGCGACCTTGGCCCACTGCCCGCCGGAGAGCTCCTGGCCGCCACGGAACCGCTTGGACAGCAGGGCTTCCCACTGTCCGGGGAGGGCGGCGAGGACCTGATCGGCGCCGGAGGCCCGTGCGGCGGCCAGGGCCCGTTCGGGGTCGGCCTCCGTCAGGCTGCCGGTGGACACGGTCACGTTGGACAGGGCGCTGAAGGGGAAGCGGACGGGGTCCTGGAGCACGCAGGCGACCTGCCGTTGCAGGGACTGGGCGTCCATGGTCCGTACGTCGACGCCGTCCCAGCACATCCGCCCGCGCTGCACGTCGTGCAGCCCGGCCAGGACCTTGGCGCAGGTGCTCTTGCCTCCGCCGTTGAGACCGACGAACGCGACGGTCTCGCCCGCGGTGAGCGTCATGGACACCCCGTCGAGCGCGGGGGTGTCCTTCCCCGCGTAGGTGAAGGACACGTCCTCCAGGGTGATCGTCTTCACCTGCTCCGGGGCGTGCAGTCCGGTGGCCCGCTGCTGGAGGCCGCGGCAGCGCTGCTGTACGGCGAGGAGGTCGTCGACCCACATCGCGTGTTCGTACACGAGGTGCGCGATTTCGACGAGCCGGGTCAGGGATGTCTGCCCGGCCTGGATGGCGAGGACGGCGCCCGCACCGGCGGCCAGGGGCAGCCAGCCGGCGATCAGCATCGCGCCGAGCGCGCAGTACGTGACGCCGGTGCCGACCCCGCCGACCCCGCGGCCGGCCAGGTTCAGCAGGGCGGCCTGTACCCCCAGGCGCGTGTCCTCCGCGGCGATCCGCGTGATCAGACGGCGGTGTTCGTCCAGGAGCGCGCCCTGCGCCGTGTCGGAACGGAGCTCGGCGGCGGCGTCCTGGTCGAGGAGCAGCCAGGAGAAGACCCGGACCCGGCGCTGGAGGGCGTTCCACCGCTTGAAACTGTGGAAGCGGGCCCGGGCGCTGCGTACGGCCGCCATCCCGACAGGCAGCACGGACAGCAGGAGCAGGGGCAGCAAGGCGGGGTGGAGGATGCCGAGCACCCCGATGGTCCCGGCGAGACCGAGGACGGCGGAGGCGAGGGACACGACCTGGCCGACGATCTGCCGGGCGTAGAACAGCCCCCGGTCGTTGGCGCGGTAGACCTCGTCGTGCCAGTCCGCGTCCTCCACCGCCTCAAGCCGCACGTGGGCGGTCAGTTGGAAGAACTCGCTCTCGAGGGCGGTACGGATCTTGGGTGTCACCCGGGCCTGCGCCACGGCGACCGCCGCCTCCAGCAGGGCCCGCGCGGCGATGAATCCGACGACGAGCAGGATCTGCGGGACGGCGGCGCGCACCCGGTCGGGGGTGGGGCCCTGGGCGAACAGCTCGTGCAGCACCGCGACCGAGGCGATCAGCCCGAGCGCGCTCATGGCCGCGGAACCCAGCTGGCACGCGACGACGGCGACGGTCGCCGGGCGGTCGGCCCGCCACGCGAGCTGCCCGATCCGTCCCGTGATCCGCGGCAGTCGTACCAGGACCTGCCGTACGGTCGCACGCGCGGCGGCACCGTCGTGAACGGACCAGTACGCCTCCTCCATCTCCTCGGTCATGTCCCCGTCCTCGGAACCGACGGGAAGGGTCCGGGGCGGCGCGGTGAGCGGGGCGGCCCGGGGTCCGGGGACCGTGTTTCCGAGGGTCTTCTCCTCGCTGTACTCGCTCACGCCGCCCACCTCGCGCCGGAGACGGCAGCGGAGGCGGCGGAGGCGGCGGCGGGGAACGCCGGACGCGGGGAGATACCGCGCGTGGGCGTACAGGACTCCTGTCGTTCGAATCCGGAGGCGTACTCGGTGGTCAGCGGCACGGGATGCATGGAGGCCTCCGGATGGGCTCGATGGGTACGTGTGTGCTCGTAAAACGGCCGTCTCCTTCACCCGTTACGGGGCATGAGGGGGCAGATTCGGGACGAATGTTCGAATGCGTGTGAGAGGGCAGGCGTGCCTTGACGAGCAGGGCCATCGGGTGTCTCGAACACGCCGATCACCCTTCAGGGGACTTGCGGCGGCCCGCCTCGGCGAACCAGTACCTCATGCCTCATGCGGGACCGCCGGGCTGTCCGCCGTGTCGGTTCAGGTGATGGTGACGACACGCGCCCAGGCGGGAGGCGTGTCGGGGACGTAGTCGGGGTTCTCCTCGTCCGCGGCGCGGGCGGGGCGCGGGAAGAGACCCACGACGGTGCGGCAGGGCGGCTGCGCCGACGGCCAGGGCGTCTGGCCGTCCGTCAGGGCGACGATGACGTCCGGGCGTGGCCGGGCGCGGAGTGCCTGGGCGAAACCTGAGCACAGGTCCGTTCCGCCCCCACCGATCAGTTCGATGTTCTCCGCCCGGCAGAGCGGCACGGCGACACCGGCCGCCGCGTCGCAGGAGATCACCGAGACCAGGTCGCGCCGCCCGCCCACCGCCCGTGAGATCGCCGCCACCTCCAGGAGCGCGCTGCCCAGCTCGGCGTCGCTCACGGATCCGGAGGTGTCGATGACCACGCAGACCCTGGGCGGCGTACGGCGCAGGCTCGGCAGCACCACCCCCGGCACACTGGCCGAGCGCCGCGACGGGCGCCGGTAACTGTGGTCCTCGCCCGTCCCCGGCGCTCCCGCGGCCGAACGGATCGCGGCCCCCAGCAGACTCCGCCACGGCTGCGGCGGATGAAACGCCTCCTCCGCCCACCGCCGCCACCCCTCCGGCGAGTCTCCGGGCCGGCCCTTGATCCCCTCCGCGACCCGGAAACGGACGGCGTCCTGCTGCTGCCTGCTCAGCCCGTGCGCTCCGTCGGGCCCCAGCTCCCACGGCCGGGCGTGGCCGTCGGCGCCACTGCCGCAGTCCAGCCAGGCAAGATCGGCGGCGAGCCCGGACATCGACGCCGTCCGCAGGTACTCCTCCATCAACTGCCCCTCGGGCAGCCGCAGCAGCGACGGCAGCACCGCCCCGGCCGGCCGGGGCAGGCCGTCGCCGTAGATGTCGTCGTTGATCTCGAAGTCGGCGGCGATGTTACGTCGCAGCCGCTCGCCCGGCCCGTGTTCGCCGTACTCCTTCGCGTACCGCTCCCCCCGCCCGTGGTGATCCCGGAGCAGGTGGGAGACCTCGTGCACCCACACGCCCGCCAGCTCCTCCACCGGAGTCGACGCCACGAATCCCGGGGAGACGTAGCAGCGCCAGTACGCGTCCACAGCCATCGTCGGCACCGACCGGTCCTCCACCACGTGCAACGCGAAGAGCGCGCCCGCCAGATAGGGACGGACCTTGACCGCGTGCAGCCGCGCGGCCAGCAACTTCTCCATGTCCAGGGGGAGTCCGGGCGGCCTGTTCCACCTGCCGGAGCCGGCGGGCGGCGTCGGTACGGCGGCCCGTGGCGGACGGGGCGGCGGGGGAGGAGCCATGGGACGCGGGAGCGGTGACGGGGACTTCCGGTACGGCGCCGAGGGCCGCGCGGCCCCCGTCACCGGCGCGCCCCCGCCGCACGCCTGGCGTCGGCCGCCGCCGCGGCACGTTCCACCGAACGGTCGGCGCGCCGGGCGAGATCGACCACGCCGGTGAGCCGTTCCACCGCCTCCGGGATCTCCCAGTCGTCGCGCCGCAGCGCGGCCAGTGCCGCCGCAGGGGAGACCAACAGGTCCGGGGCGCCCGTCTCCAGCGCCCGGACGAGTACGGCCCAGCCCGCCTCCCACCGCTCCCGCTCCGGACGCGTCCCCACGGCGGCCACCACCGCCTCCAGCGCCGCTTGGCGCAGATCGCCGCGCTCCGGCAGCTCGGCGGAGCCCGGATCGGCCAGCAGCGACTCGGGGTCCGGCAGGTCCATCCGGTCGAGGTGGGCGAGGAGTTCGAGTCCCGGGCCGTCCCCCACCGCCCCTCGCACCAGCAGCGCCAGCACCTCCCGCGAGACGGAGGCGGCCGTTCCGAAGGCCAGCAGGGTCAGGGCGGCCTCCCAGCTCCGGGGCGAGGGCCAGGCACCCCCGCGCCGTGTCTCGGTGGTCGGGAGCCGATGGATCAGCGTCGGCCGGGCATGCAGGAAGCCGCAGACCGCGCGGCGGGCGAAGGCCACCGCCTCCGGCAGCCGCTCCGGGGCCAGCCGGGGCAGCTCGGCCCGCGGCCAGACCCCGCCGAGGCCGCGCACCACCACCTCCCGGTCGTGCACCCAGTACAGATGCACGAACCGGTTGGCCAGGGGAGGGCTCAGCTCCCACCCGTCCGCCGCCGACGCCCGCGGATTGGCGGCGGCCACGATCCGTACGCCCGGGGGAAGTTGCAGCTCGCCGACCCTCCGCTCCAGGACGACCCGGAGCAGCGCGGCCTGCACAGCGGGGGTTGCGGTGGACAGTTCGTCCAGGAACAGCAGGCCTCGCCCGGCGCGTACGAGCTCCACGGCCCACCGCGGTGGCGCCATCGGAACACCCAGCACCCCCGGGTCGTCGCCCACGATCGGCAGCCCGGAGAAGTCGGACGGCTCGTGGACACTGGCGATGACGGTCGTCTGCGGCAGGCCGAGGGAGGTGGCGAGCTGGGTCAGAGCCGCGGTCTTGCCGATGCCCGGTTCGCCCCAGAGCAGTACGGGCAGGTCGGCGGCGACGGCCAGAGTGAGCGCTTCGAGCTGCTCGTCGGGACGCGGCTCGGTGGTCGTCGTGCGCAGGAGTGCGAGGAGGTCGTCGGCCAGGGCGAGACGGGTACCCGTACCGACACCAGGAGCGTCGGCGGAGGCGGGGAAGGGCATGAGGGTGCTGGAGGTCATGGGCATCACCTGAGGGGAATGAGGGGACGGGTGACCCGTCCCGGATGTCGTGGGATACGAGGGCGCTCGATGCGCGTTACGAGCTAGCAGGGGAGTGCAGGAGGTAGAGCCGGTGAGCGGGGCGGACCGGTCAGTGGGGCGGACCGGTGAGCGGGGCGGACCGGTCAGTGGGGCGGGACCGGTCAGTGGGGCGGACCGGTCAGCGGGGCAGACCGGTCAGTGGGCAGGCCGGTCAGTGGGGCGGAGCGGTCAGCGCGACAGGCCGTTCCGGGGCCGGGCCAGGCTGGTTCGCTTGCGGCGCGTGAGGAGAGGGGTACTGCGGTCGAGCCGCGGGCGGCGGCTCGCGTACGCGGTCCCCGAGCCCGTACTGCTCTTCCCGCCCGCCGCGTCGGCGCGCTGACCAGCAGCGGAGTGCTCGGAGACCAGCCCCGCGCGGAAGAGGCCGTGGTCGATGCGGCGGGCCGCGGCGGACATCAGTTCCTCCCGGAGCGGACCGTCACGCAGGACCGCGTCAGGACCGAGGAGCGCCGTGACGACGGCCAGCGCCCCTGAGACGTCACCGTGAGCAAGCCGCTCTCGCACCGCGGGCAGGGTCTCAGGGGTGCGGTGCACCGCATCGATCGCCCGCAGGCAGGGCAGCGGCGGGCCGCCGAGGGCGACCAGCAGCTCCTCCCGACGCAGAGTGGCCCGGTCGTGGTCGATCGCCGACAACACCCCGTCCCTCAGCGCGATCCGGTGGACCTCGCCCCTGCACTCCACCCGGTGCGGATCACCGTGCTCGCGGCCGGGTCCGGTCGCCGCGTCGAGGCCGGACGCGGCTCCGGGAACGTACGCCGCCAGAGCCCCGGCGACGAGAGGATGCAGCCGCTCCGCCGTGATCAGCCCCGCGCGCAGCAGTTCCAGGTCGGGAAGGGACCGGGCCGCTGCTTCCGGTAGTACCGGAAGCGCCGCCACCTCCTGCGGCGGCAACGGGTTGCGTAGCGGTCTGAAGGTCGGGGCGTGGCTGTCGTCGGGTGCGACGAGTTCGAGCACGGCACGTCGTCCCGTACCGAGCCGTACGGTGAAGGCCCCGCGCGGAGCGAGCCCCTCGGACCGCAACAGCAACTCCGCCTCGGCCGCCCACCGTCCGACCGCCCACGGGGCAGCCTGGAGGGAGGGCGAATCTCGGACCGGCGGCGGGGGCGGTGGCTCGTCCGCACCGCACCGCCGCGCCAGATCGCGGCTCTTTCCCGCGTCCCAGAGATGCCGGTGGAGGTCGAACCGGAAACGCCGTTCGGGATGCGGATGCGGATGCGGATGCGGAGACGGATGCGGAGACGGATGCGGGTGGGCGTGCGGCGGGTGTCCGGGGACATCGTTCCCGGACCCCTCCCACACGGCGAGCGACACCCGCTGCCCGGCATCCGCCCAGGCCGGGGGTGTCCGCACCACCAGACTCAGCGGCACGGCGCCGGGATCTCCGTAACGAGCCAGGGTCAGGGTGAGGCCGGGGCGGAGCCGTCCGTCCGGGGCGATCCGGGGCATGTGCCAGCGGAGCAGATCCGGCGCGAGGCGACGCAGGTCGGCACGGAGTCGGGCGGCGAGGGGTGCGCCGTGGCGTTCGGCCACGGCACGCAGATCGAGATCGACGTCGATCCGGGCAGCGGCGCAAGCCCCCGCCCAGTCACCGGCCGCACGCCGTGCGGTCGCGGTCTCGATCATGGACGGTGGCACGGCGTACTCGCGCACGCGCTGCCACATCAACAGGCGGGTCGGAATCTCGTTCGCGAAGTGATGTGCCATCAGCACTCACCTTGAGCGAACGAGTCCCCCAATCGGTACGAGGAGAAGTTCATCATCTCCGGGATCGTAACCCACCGTCGTACGAGCCGCTGAGGACTTTTCGGCGGCCGATCGAACGACGCTCAGCGGGACGCGGCTCCTACGGTGTGACGGACGCGGTGTGCGGCTCTTCGGGGTCCGGTTCCTGCTGGGGGGTGGCGAGCTGCTCGCGCAGGTAGTTCCAGATCACCGAGATCAGCGCGGCCGCGGGGACCGCGAGGAGGCTGCCGACGATGCCGGCCAGGCTGCCGCCCAGCGTCACGGCGAGCAGGACGACCGCCGCGTGCAGGCCGAGGCCGCGGCTCTGGATCATGGGCTGGAAGACGTTGCCCTCCAGCTGCTGCACCACGACGATGATCGCCAGTACGAGCAGCGCGTCGGTCAGGCCGTTCGACACCAGCGCGATGAGGACCGCGACCAGGCCGGCGAAGAGCGCTCCGACGATGGGTACGAAGGCGGAGACGAAGGTCAGCACGGCCAGGGGAAGCACCAGGGGGACGTCGAGGAACCACAGGCCCAGGCCGATGAAGACGGCGTCGAGCAAGCCGACGAACGCCTGCGAGCGCACGAACGCGCCCAGGGTCTCCCAGCCGCGCGCGGCGACGACAGGGACGTCGACGGCCAGGCGGCCGGGGAGCTGGCGGGTGAGCCACGGCAGGAAACGCGGCCCGTCCTTGAGGAAGAAGAACATCAGGAAGAGCGCCAGGACGGCCGTGACGAGACCGTTGAACACGGTGCCCACGCCCGAGACGACGGTGGTGACCATGCTGCCGACACTGTCCTGGAGTCGGGCGATCGCGGCGTCGAAGGCGCCGGAGATCTGGTCGTCCCCGATGTTCAGGGGTGGCCCGGCGGCCCACTCCCGCACTTTCTGCATGCCTTCGACCACGCCGTCGGCGAGCTCTCCGGACTGGGCCGCGACCGGCACCGCGATCAGGGCGACGATGCCGGCGACCACCAGGAGGAAGGCGACGGTGACCACGGCCGCGGCCAGGGCGGGTGCCCATCCGAGCCGACGCAGAACGCGGGTGAGGGGCCAGGTCATGGTGGTGAGGAACAGGGCCACTATGAGCGGCCAGACGACCGACCACATGCGACCCAGGATCCACAGGGCCACCGCTGCCATCACCAGGACCAGAAGCGACTCGGCGGAGACGCGGGCTGCTCTGCGCAGCGCGGCGGCAGTCTTCGTTGAACTCAACATGTCAGGCATGGGTTCACCTTATTGATGCTCGCGGCCCGGCCGGATATCGCCGAGGTGGAGCGTGTCCAGCTGCGGGGAATGCGGATCGTCGTACTCGGGATTGTTGACGTTGTTTCCCTCACCGAAGGTGAAGGTCTGGTCCGCTCCCACGGTGAAGTCGGCGCCGGTGCTGTCCAGCAGGAACTCCCGGCCGCCGATGCCGAGGTAGACGCAGGCGCCGGTGTCGGCTCCCGAGACGTTCGCCGTCTTCACGCGCGCGGAGATCTTGGTGATGGCCGTCATGGCAACTCCCTTGTCCGTCGGGCTTCTCGCCCTCAGGCGGTGTCCCGGAGGGCTCCGGTGTGGCGGAGAACCCGCGCTTCGAGCCCCGTCCGGCGTCTCGGAGGGAGGCATGCCCGCCACCCGACGCGGGAGTCACGCTTGACGTGCACTGGCCAGGAATGCGCACCGGAGGGTGAACGCGCCGAAGTCGATGTGTCAGGCTTCGGGCGTTCAGGGCGGTCCCTCACCCCGGTCCCGCTCCTGTTCGAGGAGGGCCGGCAGGTCCTTCAGCCGGTCGAGGCCCTGCACCGCGCGGGAGATCCGGACGTTGTGCCGGAGTGTGCCGCGGTGGCGGTGCAGGAAGTTCCAGTAGCCGGCCGTGAACGGGCAGGCGTCCGTACCGACCCGCCGGTCCGGGCGGTATGCGCACGGCCCGCACAGATCGCTCATGCGGTTGATGTAGGCACCGCCCGATGTGTACGGCTTGGTGGTCATCCTGCCGCCGTCCGCGTACTGCGACATGCCCACCACGTTCGGCAGCATCACCCAGTCGTAGCCGTCGACGAAGCTGCGGTGGAACCAGTCGGTCACGGCCGCGGGATCCCAGCCGCGCTGGAGGGCGTAGCTGCCGAGGACCATCAGACGCGGGATGTGATGGGTCCATCCCGTGTCCCTGACCTGGCGGAGCACCGTCGTCAGACAGCGGGCCGACACGGCGTCCGCGTCGAGCTCGTCCCACCAGTCGGGCAGGGGAGCGGTGTGACCGAGCGTGTTCGACGTCCGGTAGGCCTCACCGAAGTACCAGTAGAGCTGCCAGACGTACTCGCGCCATCCGGCGATCTGCCGTACGAAGCCCTCGACCGAGTTCAGCGGCGCCTCGCCCGCCCGCCAGGCGGCCTCCGCGAGCTCCACGCACTCGGCCGGGTCGAGGAGCCCCAGATTGAGCGAGGAGGACAGCAGGCTGTGGCTCATGGTGCCGTCGCCGGCGAGCATGGCGTCCTCGTGCGCGCCGAAAAGCGCCGTCGACCCCATCCGCGGACCCGTCCGGCGCCGAATGTCCCCATGAGAGGACAACCGATCCACGGCCGAGGCCGTTCGGCTCCCGGCCGATGGAAGGAGCACGTCATGAACACCACGCTGACCCGACGTCGCGTCGCCGCCGCTCTGGCCGCCGCGGCCCTCTCGGTCTCGCTCGGAGCCCTCGCTCCGCCGGCGTCGGCCGAAGAGGGCGGCAGCCCGTTCGGCCCCGGGTGCGCCTCGGTGCCGAAGGAGGGCGCCGGCTCGTTCGACGGCATGGCAGCCGACCCGGTCGCCACAGCCGCCTCGAACAACCCGGCCCTCTCCACCCTCGTCACCGCTGTCGAGAAGGCCGGTCTGGTCGACACCCTGAACAACGCGAAGGACGTCACCGTCTTCGCGCCCAGCAACGACGCCTTCGCCAAGATCCCGAAGGCCGACCTGGACAAGGTCCTCGCCGACAAGGAGATGCTCACCAAGATCCTCACCTACCACGTGGTCGACGAACCGGTCGAGAAGGCGGACCTCGCGGACGGATCGTTCAAGACCCTGCAAGGCGGCACGCTGACCACGGCCGGCTCCGGGGACGCGTACAAGGTGAACGACACCGCCGCCATCGTCTGCGGCGATGTGCACACCTCCAACGCGACCGTCCACATCATCGACACGGTGCTCATGCCGAAGTGAGGAGCCCGCACGCGGCCCCCGCGCGGCGGTGCAGGCGAGCTGCGCCACGGCGGTGACCGACCCCTGTCGGCCCCGCGTCAGCCCGGGAACCGGCCCGCCGAGCGCAGTTGCCAGCGGCGTTCGGCGTAGGCCAGGTCGTCGCGCCACAGCCGGGCCGCCGCGGTGCGGATCACGGGGCGGAGGAGCGGGGCGGCCCGGCGTACGAAGCCGAAGCCGGGACGGTCGGAGGCGGCCACCACGGCCTCGGTCACCGCCGTGCGGGGGCGGCCCCGCTCGTCAGGCCCGAGCGGGGTCGCGTGCGTCTCCACCACGGAGCCCACTCCCTCACCGTCGGTGATGCTCATGACGACGGTACGCGGCTCGGGAGCCGTGAAGACCGCCCGTACCGGCACCACGAGGCGTCCCGCCACCTTGAAGGAGACGTCGACGGTGAAGCGGTCGTCGGCGGCCTCCTCCTCGGGCGAGCCGACCACCGTCAGGTCGACGAACGAGTACGGGTGGAACCAGGCCCCGTGCCACGGATCCAGACGGTTGGCCACGATGTCCTCGGGTTCGCAGACCCCGGTGGCCTCGTACACGGCCGTCACCCCGCGCGCGGGCGCCGGACGGACCGGGACGACGGGGGCGTCGAGGGGTTGCTCCCCGCCGACCTCGTCGAGCCGCACCCAGACGAGGACCCCGTCATCGAAGGCCGGCAACGGCTCCCAGCCCGCGAACGAGGCCCCGTCGAGGGCGAGTCCGTGCCAGTGGCACACCAGCGTCCCGCACCGGACAGGGCTGTCCGCGAGGGGCGCCCCGAGGTGCGGGCAGACCCCGGGTCCGGCGACCAGCCGCCCGTCGGCGCCGCGCCAGACAACCACCTCACGGCCCGCGATCGTACGGGCCAGGGGCCGGTCGTCGCGCAGTGCGGCGGCGGCCCCCACGACGAACCAGTTCCCCGACGGCCGGGCCTGCGCCCGCTTCAGCGCCTTCGCGATGAGGGCCGGCTTGGCATCCCGCCAGGTGGGCCGCTGCCGGTCCCACGGGACGGGACCGCGGCGCAGCGACAGGGGCAGACGGGGGCGCCGTGCGGACGGTTCGGGGTTCACGCGACCTCCTCGGAAACCGGCCGGGCCGGGGTGGCGGGCGGCGCGGGTCGGGCCTGGGGGGAGGGTGACGCCGGGCTCGCCGAAGCGGCGGGTGGCGCCTGTCGGGCCGGGCCGGCGGGTGGCGTCGGGCGCGTCGGGATGCGCGGCGGCGCGGGCCGGCTCCAGTGGCGCAGTCGGGCCGCGAGCACCCGCACGAGGCCGTCCGCGGCGACCGTCGCCCGCTCCCGGCGCGGCACCACGGCCCGGCGGTGCAGCACCGCGTACCCGTCCCGGGCGACGGCGTCGAGGATGCCGCCGTACAGGATGAACGCGGTGCGGATGCAGGGGCGGGACAGCGGATCGAGCATGGCGAGGCCGGGTTCCGCCTCGCGGTAGACGCGGCGGGTGAGGGCCTCGAACTCCCGCAGCGCGGCCACGACCCGCCGGTCCTGGCGCCCCGTGTCCCGGCACCGGCGCAGCAGCTCCCTGTCGACGCCGTGCCCGGCCAGCAGGTCGGCGGGCAGGTACACCCGCCCGCGGTCGAGGTCCTCGCCGACGTCCCGCAGGAAGTTGGTCAGCTGGAACGCCACCCCGAGGGCCGCCGCGTGCGGCTCGGCCTCCTCGTGCGGCACCACCGTGCCGAGGACCGGAAGCATCTGGAGGCCGATCACGGCGGCCGAGCCGTGCATGTAGCCGCGCAGGTCGGCGTAGGTGGCGTAGTCCGTGACCTCCAGGTCGGACCTCATGGCGGCCATGAAGTCCGTGAAGTAGTGGTGCGCGATGGCGTGACGGCGCGCGGTGTCGGCGAGTGCGAGCACCACCGGTTCGTCGCCGCCGCCCTGCCGCAGGCCGTCGTGCAGCTGCCGCTGGAGCGCCGCCAGACGCGTACCGCGCGGGCCGTCCTCCCCGTCGGGTTCCATCGCGTCCACGATGTCGTCGGCCCACCTGGCGAACCCGTACAGCGCGTGCACGGCGGGCCTGCGATCGGCCGGCAGCAGTCGGGTGGCGAGGAAGTACGTCCTGCCGTGCGCCGCGTTGAGCTGACGGCACCGCCGGTACGCCGCCCGCAGCGCCGGGTCGGTGATGCCCGCGGAGTCGAGTTCGCGTGCGGTCATCGCGCTGCCCCCTCGGTACGGACGGAGCGCCGCCGGGCCCCGCCGGTGACCCGGGCCGCCGCCAGCTTCCCGGACACCAGGGCGGTCGGGACGCCCACGCCGGGGGTGGTGCCGCAGCCGGCCAGCACGGCGTTCTCCGTGCCCCGCACCAGGTTGCGGGGCCGGAACGGCCCCGTCTGCAGGAACGTGTGGGCCACCGAGAAAGGAGTGCCCGCCGCATGCCCCTGGCCCAGCCAGTCGGCCGGGGTGACGAGGGACTCGTCCTCGACGGCCGCCTCGATGCCGTGGAGACCGCGCCGCTCCAGCTCGGCCAGCAGCTCGGCCCGGTAGCGCGGGCCGAGCTCGCCCCAGGCGGCGCCGCCGGGGCCGATGTCGGTGTTGGGGCAGGGAGCGAGGATGTAGTGCAGATGGCGGCCCGGCGGGGCGAGGCCCGGGTCGGTGGCCGTGGGCCGGGTGATGAGCAGGGACGGATCGCTCATCAGCCGCCCCTGACGGGTGAGTTCGTCGAACGTGGTCCGCCAGGCGGCGCCGAACGAGATGGTGTGGTGGGCCAGCTGCGGCCAGGTGCGGTCCGTGCCCGCGTGCAGCACGACGGCGGACGGCGAGAGCCGCAGCCGCGCCGGCCGGCGGGGGCGGCGGCCGAGGAGCCGGTAGGCGACGGGCAGGTCCGGCGTGAGGACGACCGCGTCGCAGGGGATGCGGTCCTCGGCGGTCACGACGGCGGTGACGCGCTCGCCCGACCGTTCGAGCCGGGTCACCGGCGCGCCGAACCGCAGCTCGACGCCCGCGTCGGCGGCGGCGTCCGCCATGGCCTGCGGCAGGGCGTGCATGCCGCCGCGCGGGAAGTACACCCCGGCGACCGTGTCCATGTAGGCGATGACGGCGTACGCGGCGAGGGCACGGGCCGGTGGCACACCCGCGTACAGGGCCTGGAAGGAGAAGACCCGCTGGAGCCGTTCGTCCTTGAGGAAGCTTCCGATACGCCGGTCGAGGCGGCCGAAGCCGCCGAGCGCCGCCAGCCGGGCCAGGTCTCCGTTCAGGAGGTCGAGGGGGGAGTCGAAGTTCGCGTCGATGAAACGGCGCATCTGGGCCCGGTAGAGCCGCTCCAGCCAGACCCGCAGCCGCCGGTAGCCCGCCGCCTCACGGGCCCCGGCGAACCGTTCCACCTCGGCGGCCATCGCCTCGCCGTCGGTGTGCACGTCCAGCGTGCCGCCGTCCGCGAACGACGCCCGGTAGGCCGGGTGGAGCGGGATGAGGTCGACCCGTCGGCGCAGGCTGTCGCCGACCGCCGCGAAGGCCTCGTCGGCGAGCTCGGGCATGGTGAGCACGGTCGGCCCGGTGTCGATCCGGTACCCGTTCAGATGCAGTCGGCCCGCACGGCCGCCGGGCAGGTCGTCCCGTTCGACGACGGTGACCCGGCGCCCCGCGCCCAGCAGATGGAGGGCCGCCGACAGACCGGCCAGGCCCGCGCCGACGACCACCACGTGGTCCGTACGGCCGGACAGCGAGCGAGGCGTCATCGACGGACCTCCGGCGCTCCGGAGCCCACCGGGGCGAGAGAGCCGGGTGGGGTGGGGGAGCCGACCGGGAGGGAAGAGTGCGCCAAAGCCGCAGCGGACGCCAAAGCCGCAGCGGACGCCAAAGCCGCAGCGGACGCCGGAGCCGGAGCCGCGGCGGCTGCCGGTGCCGTGGACGGCCCCGGATACGAGTGGGCCGGTGCGCCGTCCGTGGCGCGGGACACCGTCGCCGCGGTCAGCAGCCCGCGCAGACGGCCCTTGGCGTCCGTGTCGGGCAGGGCGCCGTCGAAGTGGCGCAGTCCCTGCGCCGACAGGCGGTCGATCTTCGACTCGACCGCCGCCCGGGCGCCCGTACGCACCAGGACGTCCCGCACCTCGTCGAGCCCCTCCGGAGTCAGACCCTCGTCGCCGAGCGCCTGTTCGAGCACTTTCAGGGCCGCCTGGTCGTCCGTCGCCTCGGCGCGCGCCACCGCCACGGCGACAAGGAACGTCGGCTTGCCCTCGCGGATGTCCCCGCCGCAGCTCTTGCCGGTGCGCCCGGGGTCACCGAAGACGTCGTCGAGGTCGTCGCGGAGCTGGAAGGCCATGCCGATGTGGCGTCCCGCCGAGCACAGCGCCCGTATGGTGCGGTCGTCCGCGCCCGCCACGGCAGCGCCCAGCCCGAGGGGGCGCTCGACCGAGTACAACGCGCTCTTGAGACAGGCGGCGCGCAGGGCGCGCGGCTGGGAGCGCGAACCGGTCAGCTGGCCCTGGAGGTCGAGGAACTGGCCCGCCACCATCTCCGTGCGCATGTCGCTCCACAGCCGGCGCACCACGCTCGCCGTCCCCGGGTCGAGCGGCGTCTCGGCCACCGCGTCGTCCGACCACGCGAGCGCCAGGTCCCCGGCCAGGATGGCGGTCGCCTCGCCGAATCGGGTGACGCGGGCCGGTGACGTGGTGCCGCTGTAGCGGTCCCGCACGTCCGTGTGCAGCGCCGGACGGCCGCGCCGCAGCGTCGAGCCGTCCATCACATCGTCGTGGACGAGGGCGCAGGTCTGGAGCAGTTCGAGCGCCGCCCCGATGCGCAGGGCCGCCGTGGACGTCGACGCGCCTGACCCGCCGCACGCGCGCGTCGACCACCACAGGAGCTGCGACCGGGTGCGTTTGCCGCCGTCCTGGGTGAAGTGGGCGACCCGTTCGGCCAGTTCGCGCGCGAAGAGGGCGTCCAGGGCGCCCGCCCGGGTCAGCCGGTCGGCGAGCAACCGCTCCAGCACGTGGCCGATGGCGGCGGGCACGTCCGCGTCGACGGACGCGGGTTCGACCGTGTCGGAGGCGGGGGGTCCGACCGTCGTCAGGACGACGCCTTCCGGAGGGCCCGCGCCGTGCGACGCCGTGTCGGTGCCCGCCCGGCCCGGGCGCGTCCGCCGCGGCGAGGACCCCGCGGGCGGCCCCGCCGAGGACCCCGAGGGGGCCACCAGGCGGGGGAGGGGCGACGGCGTGGCCGCGGGGTGGTCCTTCGCCTGGGTGGGGCGCATCCCGGTTCCTCTCGTCGTGGCATCGATCGCTCTCTACGCCTCTTCGGTCCCTTCCCGTGATACGGATGCGGTGTCGATCGGGTACCCGTAATGCGCGCTAATGCCACCGTATGGACTCATCTGTCTGGGTGGCCTGTCTTCGACGACCGCATCCGAATGCCCGCTCAGGGGGGAATCGGTACGGGTCGGGGGCACCAGAACCGGGACGGAGGGAGCCGCGTGCTGAAGGCGGACGTGGTGGTGATCGGGGCGGGAGCCGCCGGGCTGTCCCTGGCCCACCGGCTGAACGGCCACGTGCCCGGGGCCCGTACGCCCTCCGTGATCCTCGTCGGCGCCCCGCCCGGCCCGCTGCGGCCGGCCCCGCGCACCTGGTGCTTCTGGGAGGCCGGCCGGGGCCGCTTCGACGCCGCGGTGCGATCGGACTGGCGCCACCTGCGGGTACGGCCGCCGACCGGGCCCGCGATCGAGGGGGACATCGCACCGCTGCGGTACAAGATGATCCGCTCCGACGACTTCGAGTCCCTGGTCGCCCGGGACCTCGCGCGCAGCCCCAACGTCCGGCACGTGGAGGCCGTCGTGGACACCGTGGAGGAGACCCCCTCCGGGGCCCTCGTGCGGCTGGCCGGGCCCGACGGACGCCCCCACGGCCCCCACGTCCTGGAGGCCCGCTGGGTGTTCGACTCGCGTCCTCTGGGCAGCCTCCCGGCCGCCCGCACCACCCTGCTCCAGCACTTCCACGGCTGGTTCGTACGCACCGCGCGGCCCGTCTTCGACCGGGGGACCGCGGACCTGATGGACTTCCGCACCCCCCAGCCGCCCGCCGGGCTCTCCTTCGGCTACGTCCTGCCCACCGGCCCGTGCGAAGCCCTGGTGGAGTACACGGAGTTCTCCCCCCGCGTCCTGACGGCGAGGGGCTACGAGGCGGCGGTACGGCACTACGCGGACGACGTGCTGCGTGTCGGTGACCTGGAGATCGTCGCGACCGAGACCGGGGTGATCCCCATGACGGACGCTCCCATGCCGCGAAGGGTCGGCGCTTCGGTGTTCCGGATCGGGGCCGCGGGCGGTGCGACCCGGCCGTCCACCGGATACGCCTTCGCCGGACTCCAGCGCCAGACACGGGCTGTCGCCGCCGCGCTGCGGCAAGGGCGCAGACCGGTGCCACCGGCCGCCTACTCCGCCCGGGCCCGCGCCATGGATTCGGTACTCCTGCGCGCTCTGGACAGCGGCCGGGTCGACGGCCCCGATCTCTTCGCCCGGCTGTTCACCCGCGTCCCGATGGGCCGGCTGTTGCGCTTCCTCGACGGGAGCACCGGCCTGTTCGAGGACCTCTCCATCGGCCGGCACACCCCGGTCGGCCCCATGCTGCGCACCGCCGCCGAACTACCCGGCCTGCAGCGCCGCCCCTTCGGCTGACGCCGGACCGCCGCCCAGCCCCTGCGACCGGCCCACCCCCACCCGCCCCGCCCCTGGAGACCGCATGACCCTGTTGCGCGACGAGGACCTCGCCGCCGCGTTCGACCACGCGTCCCGCAGTTACGACGCGCTGGTGGCCGTGAATCCCGGCTACCACGGGCAGCTGCGGCGCTCGGTGCGACGCCTCGGCCTGCGGGGGCGGGGGGAGGGGCTGCGCGTGCTCGACCTCGGCTGCGGCACCGGCGCCTCGACCGCCGCGATCCGGTCCGTCCTCCCGGCCGCCGCCGTCACGGCCGTCGACGCCTCGGCCGGCATGCTGGAGCGGGCCGCCGCCAAGCCGTGGGCGGACGGCGTGCGGTTCGTCCACGCGCCGGCCGAGCGACTGGCGGACGCGGGGGTGGAGGGACCGTTCGACGCGGTGTTCGCCGCCTACCTCTTCCGTAACGTCGCCGATCCCGACGCCGTCCTCGCCACGGCCCGTGCCGTCCTGCGACCGGGCGGACGGCTCGGCGTACACGAGTACAGCCTCAGCGGGCGCCGCGCCGACCGGGCCGTGTGGACGCTGGTGTGCCGGGGCATCGTCCAGCCCGCCGCGACCCTCCTGGGGGACGGCCCGCTCTACCGCCACCTCTGGCGCAGCGTCGTCGGCTTCGACACGGCCGACCGGTTCGCCGACCGGATCAGCGCGGCGGGCTTCGACCAGGTCCGGGCCCTGCCCCTGCCGGGCTGGCAGACGGGCATCACCCACACCTTCGTGGCCGCACGCGGGGAGGACGGCCGATGACCGTACCGGCGTACCGCCTTCCCGCGGCGCGCAGGGGCCGGGACCGCCGGGCCCGTGTCCTGCCGGCCCGCCCGGGAGCCGGTCACGCCGCCGGCCGGCCCTCGGCCGCCGTGGTCGGCGCCGGGGTCGCCGGCCTCGCCGCCGCCACCGCGCTGGCCGAGCGGGGGGTGGCGGTGACGCTGTACGAGCGCGACCCCCACGTCGGCGGCCGGGTGGGCGGTTGGCCGACCCGACTGCGGGACGGCAGCACCGTCACGATGAGCCGTGGCTTCCACGCGTTCTTTCGGCAGTACTACAACCTGCGCGGCCTGCTGCGCCGTACCGACCCCGCCCTGGCCCGGCTGGGAGGACTGCCCGACTACCCCCTGCTGCACGCGGACGGGCTGCGCGACAGCTTCCGGCACGTGCCGCGCACCCCGCCGTGGAGCGCGCTCGGCTTCGTCGCCCTCAGCCCCTCCTTCGGGCTGCGCGACCTGCGTGCCATGGACCCGGTCGCGGCCCTGCCGCTGCTCGACGTCCGCGTGCCCGAGGTCTATCACCGCCTCGACTCCGTCAGCGCCTACGACTTCCTGGAGGCCGTCCGCTTCCCGGAACGCGCCCGCCACCTGGCCTTCGAGGTGTTCTCCCGGAGCTTCTTCGCCGACCCGCGACACCTTTCGGCGGCCGAGATGGCGCTGATGTTCCACATCTACTTCCTCGGCTCCGCCGAAGGCCTGCTCTTCGACGTACCCCGCTCGCCCTTCCCGACGGCGCTGTGGGACCCCCTGGTCGGATACCTGCGGCGGCACGGGACCGAGGTGCGCACCGGCAGTGCCGTCGAGCACGTCACCCCCGCCCGGGGCGGTGGGTTCGAGGTCGCCGGGGACCACGGCGAGCGCCGGTACGACGCCGTGGTCCTCGCCCTGGACACCGCCGGTCTGCGGTCCCTGGTCGCCCGCTCCGAGCGGCTCGGCGACCCCGCCTGGCGGGAGCGCGTCGCCCGCCTGCGCACGGCCCCGCCCTTCCTGGTCACCCGGCTGTGGCTGGACCGGCCCGTCGCCCCCGACCGGCCCGGCTTCCTCGGCACCAGCGGCTTCGGCGGCCTCGACAACATCAGCGTGCTGGACCGCTGGGAGGACGAGGCGGCCCACTGGGCGGCCCGTACCGGAGGATCTGTGGTCGAACTCCACGCCTACGCCGTCGACCCGCGCGCGCCCCGCACCGCCGTCCAGCGGAGCCTCGTCGAGCAGCTGCACCGCGTGTACCCGGAGACCCGGACCGCCACGGTGGTCGACGCGCGCCACGAATGGCGTGAGGACTGCCCGCTGTTCCCCGTGGGCGGCTACGCCGACCGCCCCACCGTCCGCACCTCCGATCCCGGCCTTGTGGTGGCAGGCGACGTCGTACGCACCGACCTGCCCGTCGCACTGATGGAACGGGCGGCCACGACCGGGTTCCTGGCCGCGAACGCCCTCCTCGAGCGGTGGGGCGTACGAGGGCAGACCCTCTGGACGGTGCCGGAGCGCGGCCGCGCCGCCGTCCTGCGGAAGGCCGCCGCGTGGGCGGGCCGCTGAAGAGGCGGCGGCAGGCGGCGGGCGCTGCCGCATCCGGGGACCGGTGGCGGGCGGAACACCGGAACAGGGAACGAGAACGAGCGACGGGAGAGGTGGTCGTGTCCCCACAGCCCAGGACGTGACGGACGTGCTGGTGATCGGAGCCGGTGTCGCCGGGCTCGCCTGCGCCCGGGACCTGCTGGCGGCCGGCGTCGGGGTACGGGTGCTGGAAGCCGGCGACGAGGTCGGCGGCCGGATGGGTACGGACCGGGTCGAGGGCTTCGTGGTGGACCGCGGCTTCCAGGTCTTCAACACGTCCTACCCCCAGGTCCGGCGCCGACTGCCCCTGAAGGACCTGCGACTGCGGCCCTTCACCCCCGGCGTCCTCATCCACATCCCCTCGGGCCGACTCCGCTTCAGCGACCCCAGCCGCAGACCGCCGGACGAGGGAGCGGCTGACCTCAGGGTGAGGAACGCAGAGGACAGGCCGCCTCGGCGATGTCGCCACGACCTCCGTCCCGGGACGGACTCGCCGAGGCGGACCCGGCGTCGGGTCGTCGCTACCTTTGCCGCCCCGCCTCCCGGGCCTGCTCGGCGATGTCCTGCAGCACGGCCTTCGGTTCGGCGGACGGCGCTACAGCCTTGCCGATGTTCCGCTTGACGGTGTCGCTGACCTGCAGCCAGGACGGATCGTCGACCGGATAGAGCCGCGCACCGCGAAGGGCGCTCAAGAACTGCTCGGCGCCGGGGTCCGCCGCCGAGTCCTGGGACGCCTCGGTGGCGGTCACCGTCGACGGCAGCAGGTGGTAAAGCCTGGCGAACTCGGTGAGGTTCTTGTCCTCGTAGACGAAGTTGAGAAAGCGGCCGACCAGTTGCCGGTTGTCGTCGCGTTTGAAGGCCATCATCCAGTCGGCGACGCCCACGGCCGGCGGGGCGCTCTCGGCCTCCAGTGTGTCCGACACCGGCATGCGTGACGTGGCGACCTTCATGCCCTTCTCCCGGGCTTCGTGGAGGAGTGAGGGATAGCCGTTGACCATCCCGACGTCGCCGCGCAGAAAGGCCGCGAAGGCGTCTTTCCGGTTGAGCTGGGCCGGCGGGACCGGGCCGGTCAGCTCAGGTGCGACCAGATTGTCCTGGATCCAGCGGAACGTCTGTATGTTCCGTTCGGACGCGAGGCTGTAGTTGCCCTGCTCGTCGGTGTAGCCGCCGCCGTTGCTCAGTTCCCAGATCAGGGCTTCTGCGTGTGCCTCCTCGGGGCCGAGCGGTAGGGCGTAGGGGTAGAGCACGCCCTCCTCCTTCAGCGCCTTGGCCGTGTCCTTCAGGTCGGACCAGGTCTTCGGCGGCTTCACCCCTGCCTTCTCGAACAATTCCGTGTTGGAGAAGAGCAGCCGGCTGCTGGCTACGAAGGGGAAGCCGTAAAGGGTGCCGTCGACCGATCCCGCGTCCGCGAGTGCGGGCAGGAAGTTCGCCTCCGTCCTGATCGACATCACCTCACTGGCGGCATAGAGGCGGCCCTGCGCGGCAAAGTCGGAGTACGCGCCCATCAGCGCCACGTCCGGGGCGTTGTCCTCCTGGAGCATGCGGGTGACCTCGCGGTCGACGTCGGCCCACGGGTGGATCGTCACCTCGACCGTCGTGCCCGGGTGGGCCGCGGTGAAGGCCGTGGTCAGCCTGTCCCAGTACGCCTTGGAGCTGGTCGTCGGGGTGTCGCCGTACTCGGGGACCACCAGGCGCAGCGTCGTCCCCCCGCTCTCGTACGAGCCGCAGCCGGTGACGAGGGAGCCCAGCAGCCCGAAGGCGGCCATGGAGGCGGTCACGCCGAAGAGTCTTGGTCGCACGGATCGTTCCTCTTGTTCTTCTGGACAGTGCGCCGGGAATTCTCTCCGACCCCGGGGCGAATTGCGCCCCCCGGTCGACGTTTGTGGTCGTATCTCCAACGGCGACGTTTCCGAGTGGTGTTTTCCGATATGCCGACGCTGATTCCGGCGCGCGTAAACCGCGCCACGATGTCCAGAACGACTCCGGAGAGGAGCGTTGACGGATGAACGCCCCCCGCTGTCGCGCCACACCGAGGACGGTGCGGAAGGGAGGCTGCCCGTCGGCTTTTGTCATTTATCTGTAGGGATGTCGCTGGGTAGCGCGTTGTGAAGGAAGTTTGTTCACCCCGTGCGTTTTCGGTAGGCGCACGGGTCCCGCGCCGGGGAAAACGGCTTCGCGTATCGGCCTGACCCATCGGTAACCGTGGTCTGACCAGCGCATCCATGACCACATTGGACCGTGGAGGCGGCGTCACCCGGGAGTAGGACGGGCGATGTATGGTCGGGCCCGTCCACTCGTCCAGGTGAACGTCCTCCGTCGCCGGTGACGTGTGCCGGCGGTTTTGCAGGGCCAGGGGTGCATAGGCGGGAATTCCGCGGAGAGAGGGAAGCCGGGCGCACGCGGGCCCGCGTGCGGAGACCGATCGAAGACGTTCGAGGCGAGGCAGACCGATGGCAGTTCCGACGAACCCCTCGGCCGGTGGCGGCAGATCCGGCGACAGTGCCGGGGGCGGAGCCTGGTTCGGGCGCAGTCCGGGGGAGGCGGCGGCCACGGTTCGGCAGCCGGCGCGCCCGGAGGCGCACGCGTTCGACCCCGGGGCCGTACGCCAGGACGCCGACCCCCGGCCGACGCCCGAGGACACGTCCGACGCCGCGCTCCTGCGCCGCACCATGGCCGAGATCGAGCCCATCGCCGACAAGGTGACCTCGTACTTCTACGCCCTTCTCTTCCTGCGCCACCCCGAGCTCAGGGCCCTCTTCCCCGCCGCGATGGACACCCAGCGCGACCGCCTGTTCAAGGCGCTGCTCACGGCCGCGACCCACGCCGACGACACCGCCACCCTGACCGCGTACCTGACCCACCTCGGCCGGGGTCACAGGAAGTACGGCACGCTCCCCGAGCACTATCCGGCCGTCGGCGAGGCGCTGATCGGTGCCCTCGCCCGCTACGCCCCGTCAAGCTGGGGGCCCAGGGCCGAGGCCGCGTGGGTCGGCGCGTACACCACGATCTCCCAGATCATGATCGACGCGGCGACGGAGGACGAGCTGCGTTCGCCGGCCTGGTGGCAGGCGGAGGTGGTCGGCCATGAGATGCGTACGAGGGACATCGCGATCGTCACGGTCCGGCCCGACCAGCCGTACCCCTTCCTCGCCGGACAGTTCGCCACCCTGGAGACTCCCTGGTGGCCGCGTGTCTGGCGGCACTACTCGTTCGCCTCGGCCCCCCGCTCCGACGGACTGCTCTCCTTCCACATCAAGGCCGTACCGGCGGGTTGGGTCTCCAACGCGCTCGTGCACCAGGCCCGCCCGGGGGACGTCATCCGCCTCGGTCCCCCGGCCGGTTCCATGACGGTGGACCACACCACCGACAGCGGACTGCTCTGTCTCGGTGGCGGCACCGGCATAGCGCCCATCAAAGCCCTGGTGGAGGACGTGGCCCGGCACGGCCGGCGCCGCACCGTCGACGTGTTCTACGGCGCCCGCCGCAACGACGACCTGTACGACATCGACACCATGCTGAGGCTCCAGCAGTCGCACCCCTGGCTCTCGGTCCGTCCCGTCGTGGACGACGGACCTGTCGGCCTGCTGTCGGGCGGCATCCCGGAGGCCGTACGGGAGTTCGGCCCCTGGCACACCTACGACGCCTACCTGTCGGGCCCGCCGGGCATGATCCGCCGCAGCGTCGACTCCCTGGTGGGCATGGGCATCCCCGCCCACCGCATACGACACGACTCCATCGAGGAACTGGTCGGGGCGACGACGTGAGTACGTTCGAACAGACAGCCGGGCAGCGGGGGGAGAACTCCCTGCGCGTCCACCGCCCGGGCAGCGACGGCGAGCATCAGGTCCAGCAGCGTCTGGGCACCGCGGAGCGCGCCGATCGCTTCTACGCCGACCAGGTCCTCGACCGGCTGAATCCGCGGATGCGGGAGTTCGTCGCCCGGCAGGAGATGTTCTTCCTGGCCACCGCCGACCGGCACGGCGAGTGCGACAACACCTTCCGTGCCGGCCCGCCCGGCTTTCTCCACGTCCTGGACGACGCGACGCTCGCCTACCCCGAGTACCGGGGCAACGGCGTCCACGCCAGCCTCGGCAACATCGAGGAGAACCCGCACGTCGGCATCCTCATGGTCGACTTCCTCCGCGACCGCATCGGCCTGCACGTCAACGGCCGGGCCAGGGTCGTGGCCGACGACGAGATGCGCCGCGCCCACTCCGGGCTCCCGGTCGACCCGGTGCCCGGCCGCCGGGCCCTGGTGTGGGTGGTGGTCGCCGTCGAGGAGGCGTACATCCACTGCGCCAAGCACATTCCCCACCTCCAGAAGGCCCCGCGGCACGGCTCCGGCCGTTCGTGGGGCACGGACGACTTCAAGCGCAAGGGCGGCGACTTCTTCGGCGCCGCTGCCGAGGCGCCGGAGCGGGGCCCGTTCCTGCCGCCGCCCCGTGCGGACGCGGCGGCCTGGCGGGCGGAGGCGGAGAAGCTGCTTGCGAGGGCCGAGCGGCCCGCGACCGCAGCCCGTACCGGCAGGCATGCCGAAGCCGAGGCCGTGGCGGAGGCGCCGATGTTCAGGGGCTGGTTCAGCAGGAGCGCCTCCGCCGGATGACGTGCGGCCGGACCGGTTCTAGTCGGTCTGCTCCTGGGGCGCCGGAGTGCCCGGGCCGGCAGCCGGGCGGCCCTCGTCGTGTTCTTCCGTGTCCTTCTGCTGCTTGCCGTCGTCGTCTACTTCTTCATCGGACGGGGGCCGGTTGCCTCCAGCGCCCCGGAGGTCCGGGGCGCCCGGTCCCGGCGCGGGCAAGTCCGGCGTGACGGGGTCACGAGTCGCCGGAACGGGGTCGGGAAGTTCCGGCTCGGGCGTGCTGTGCATCAGGCTCTCCTCGTTCGATTCCACAGGGGTGTCACACCCCGGCTGCCCCTGTCCGCGGCCGTCATTCCTCCGGCGGCGGTGGACGCCGTCGAAGGAGGTGCGGTGACTGCCCGAGTGCGGGCGCGAGACGCGGCACGACGCGCGCCCGTTCCGCCGCCTCACGACATGCCGAGCACTCCACGGCGGCTCATTCTGAAGGCATGAACGCGGAGACGACGGCAGGGCTACGGACGGGCATCCTCCAGGCTCACGAGCCGGAACAGAGGAACGCCTCCCCTGCGTACGCTCACCCTCCGCAGACTGCTCGGCCCGCTCGCCGTTCTCGCCGCGCTCTCGCTGACCGCCACGGCCTGCGGCTCCGACGCCGAGGACACCGGAGTTGCCACCGCCTCGCCGATGGGCATCAACGCCGCGCTCGAGAAGGGCGGAAAGGTGACGGTGTGGGCGTGGGAGCCCACGCTGAAGAAGGTGGCGGAGGACTTCGAGAAGAAGTACCCGAAGGTCGACATCGAGCTGGTGAACGCGGGCACCGGCGACAAGCAGTACACCGCCCTGCAGAACGCGATCGCGGCCGGCAACGGCGCCCCCGACGTGGCACAGATCGAGTACTACGCCCTCGGCCAGTTGACCTCGACAAGTCCGTCGAGGACCTCTCCCCCTACGGCGCCCAGAAGTACGGCACGACCTTCACGCCCGGCCCGTGGAACGCCGTCACCGGCGACAAGGCGGTCTACGCCCTGCCGATGGACTCGGGCCCGATGGCGTTCTTCTACAACAAGAAGGTCTTCGACAGGCACGGCGTCAAGGTGCCGACCACCTGGGACGAGTACGTGGAGGCGGCCCGCACCCTCCACAAGGCCGACCCGAAGATCTTCATCACCAACGACACCGGTGACGCCGGCGCCACGACCAGCCTCGTCTGGCAGGCCGGCGGCCGTCCGTACCGCACCGACGGCACCGACGTCACCGTGAACTTCGACGACGAGGGCACCAGGAAGTACACGGCCATCTGGCAGAAGCTCCTCGACGAGAAGCTCGTCGCCCCGATCAGCACGTGGAGCGACGCCTGGTACAAGGGCCTGGCGGACGGCTCCATCGCCACCCTGGCCATCGGCGCCTGGATGCCCGCCAACCTCACCTCCGGTGTCGCCTCCGCCTCCGGCGACTGGCGGGTCGCCCCGCTGCCGCAGTGGACGAAGGGCGAGAAGACCACCGCCGAGAACGGCGGCAGCTCGCTCGCCGTCCCGAAGGCCGCAAAGAACAAGGAACTCGCCTACACCTTCACCGAGTTCGCCACCACCGGTGCCGGCGCGAGCACCCGGGTCGCCCAGGGCGCGTTCCCCGCCACCCGCACGGACCTGGAGTCGAAGGCGTTCCTCGACACCAGGTTCCCGTACTTCGGCGGCCAGCAGGCCAACCGGATCTTCGCCGAGTCCGCCCGCAACGTCGGCGCCGACTGGTCCTACCTGCCCTTCCAGGTGTACGCGAACTCGATCTTCAACGACACCGTCGGCAAGGCGTACGTCTCCCCGACCACACTCGCCGACGGCTTGAAGGCCTGGCAGGACGCCGGCGTCACGTACGGGACCGACCACGGCTTCACCGTCAACGAATAGCCCTCCGGCGTGGTCGACGCTCAGGACTCCGGGTTCACCAGGTGACCGTACGGCCGCCGAAGGCCGTGACGAGGCGGCCGTCCGAGGCGTAGGACCAGCTCAGGGCTCCGGTGTACGAGGAGCAGCGGGTGCCGTTCGTGCCGGACCAGAACTGGTTCGAGGTGTCGACGTCACCGATGGTCCGGTCGTTCGTCCCGCTGCCTGCGCGGCAGGAGGTGTTGCTCCGGAACACCGAAGTTCCCGCGTCGAACGAGAAGTTGCGCTGGGCGTTGTCGACGCTGATGTTGCCGGTGACCGTCATCCTGCCCGGGTTGCTGTTGTACGTGAACCCGTGCTTGCCGTTGCGGAAGGCGATCGTACGCCGGACCACGTGGTCGACCGCGATGTCCTCGCCGCCGAGCTTGAAGCCGTTGCGGTCGCCGGCGCCGGCCTGGGAGCCGTCGCTGAGGGTGCCGTTGTCGTACGCGAGGGAGTCCTCGATCGTCACCGTTCCGATGGGGCCGGTGTCGGTCTTGGTGTAGAGGTCCCAGCCGTCGTCGATGTTGTGGTGGGCCACGGCGTAGCGGAAGACGTTCCCGCCGCCGACGGTGAGCTTCGCGGCGAAACCGTCCGCGTCCTCGCCGTCGGAGTCGGCGTTGTCGTGCGACTCCGCGCTCAGGACGAGGTTGTTCGACGGCCACTGCTCGCGGGGCGTGGTGGAGGCGATACGGGAGAGCTGGAGCCCGGTGTCGCGGTTGAAGCGCGTCACCGTGCGCTCGATGACGTTGTTGCTGCCACCGACGAAGATCCCGTTGTCGCCGGCCCGCTCGACGACGACGCCGTTGACGTGCCAGTACGAGCCGTTGAGGGCCAGGCCGCGGTTGGCCGGGTCCTCGGTCATGGCCGAGAAGTTCAGCACCGGGGTCTCGCCGGGGTAGGCCGACAGCTTCTTGCGTGCGCTCGCCGTGCCGTCGTTGCCGGGCGGGACGGTGATCGTCGTGGAGTGGCGGTACGTGCCGCCCCGGAGGTAGATCGTCCCGCCGGCGGCGATGCGGCTGATCGCGGAGGTCAGCGTCGTGGGGTTCGACTGCGTTCCGGACGCGCTGTCCGTGCCGTTCGGAGCGACGTACAGTGCGCCGGCCGCCGGCGGCGGGGCGTCGCCCGTCGTGACGTTCAGGGAGTCGATGTTGGGCAGCCCGGCGGCGGTGGTGGGGTTGAGGCGGATGGTGTTGCTGCCCGCGTTGAGCGTCACGGTCAGGGTCTTGGTGGTCCAGGCGGTCCAGGTGCCGGTGCCCTCGAACGTCGGCGTCTGCACGGTGGATCCGTTGACGACCAGGCCGGTCGGCCGCGGAGTGGTCGTCCCGTTGGCGAACCGGACGGCGAGGGTGGCCGTCCCGGCGGCGGGGGCGTTCACCGTGAACTGCGCGTAGGCGCCGGTGGCGTTGGTGCCGTTGCAGAAGCCGCCGCCGGTGTAGCCGGACCAGTCGGAGTCGATGGTGCCGCTGCAGACGGCGGGGGAGGCCTCGGCCTCGTACAGGGCGGAGGCCGCGTGAGCCGGGCTCAGGGACAGGGCGGCGAGCGTGCCCGCCAGCAGGCTGACGCAGGCTGTGACGGATCGCAGATGCATCTGAGGTCTCCAGGAGGGGAGGGAGGGCGTTCCGGGGACTGGACGAGAAAGCGCTTTCCTGAGACGCTAGGGCTGTCCTCCTGGACACGTCAATGGCTACGTCCGTGACTCTTGTTCAGATACGTGATCGGGCGCCCTCGCCGCGCGGATACGGATCCGTCGGTGGCGGGGACGCCCCTCCTCGGCTACGGCTGGCCGTCGAGCCAGCTCAGCTTGTGTCCGTAGAGCACCCGCTGGCAGTAGTCCGTACCCACCGGATCAGCGGTGTCCCGGTTCGCGGTGCAGTCCGCGGCCACTCCCGGGCGGTGCTCGGAGAGGGACCACAGCCGGCCCGTACCCCGCTCGACGTAGAGGTCCTCGGCGCCACGGGCCGTCTTGACGGCCTGACCGTCCTGGACCAGCTGGCCGTTGCTCCACGTGTAGCGCCAGAGGTTGCCCGGCTCGTCCGTGCCCTTCGACTCGTTCACGTACAGCGTGCCCCCGTGCGCCGCCGCGCCCTGCGCGCCACCGTTGGTCAGGGGCAGGTAGTTGGCCCAGCCTTCGGCGGTCACGTCCGCCGAGCGCCCCTCGAGGGCCGCGACCGGGAACGAGGCGATGCGGCCGGTCGACGGGTAGCCGCTCGCCGGTCGGCAGTACTCACCCATGAGCAGGCGGTCGGGGGTGGTGCTGCGGTCCAGCGAGATGTGGGAGGCCTTCGGGGCGCCGGTGGAGACGCAGGCGTACGAACCCTTGGGGTTGCTCTGCGTCGCCTTGAACTTCCACGCGGCGACCTGCGGCATCACATAGCGGTAGCCGAAGCTGTACCAGACGTTGTTGTGGCGGCCGACCTTCGTCTTGACCTCGACGTTGGAGGTGGTCTTCACGCCGTCGGTGTCGGTCCCCATCACGTCGTGCGTGGTGGGGTCGCCGTCCGGGTCCAGGTCCATGATGTAGCGCATGTCGAAGACGCGCAGACCGTTGCGGGTGTCCGCGACGTAGAGGTAGTTGCCGTACCAGACGATCCCGCCGGCGTGGACGCCCTTCTGGATCGGGTACTCGGCGGCGTGCAGTCCGTCGAAGGACACGTGGTCGGCCGAGTTCACGTACGTCCAGCCCAGCAGCACGTGCCGGTACTTGACCTCGGGGCTGCCGGTGGCCGGGTTGGTCCGGCTCTGCACGAAGGTGATACGGACGCCCTTCTGGTTGCAGGCGTCGTCCGCCTCCAGCTCGGCGGTGGTGCAGTCGCCGGTCGCCGGGTCCGGGTCGGTCTCACGGCCCGGGTCCCAGCCGTCGTACGAGGCGAACAGCTGGATGTTCCCCGCGTCGCCCCACAGCTCGTTGTCCTTGGCGTCGGAGACGCCGGTGATGCCCTGGGGAACCCACTCGCGCGAGGTGGAGTCGTCGCTCTGCAGGCAGTACTTGATGTCGGGGTTCGGGGCGGTGCCGAACGAATCGCGGGAGCACCACGGCTCGATGGTGCGGTTCGCCCCGGCCAGCAGGTTCTGGACGCCCGACTTGGGCAGTACGGAGTCCAGGCGCGCGACCCGTGTGGTGGTCTCGGCGTTCAGCGCGCCGGGCGACATCGTGAAGTCGCCGGGCGAGGCCGGGCCGCCGGGGGCGGTCCAGGCGTGGGTCGTGAACGGCGGGGTGGTGCCCTCGGTCGTACGGGGCTCCTGGACCCAGGCCTCCGGGGCGCCCGGCGGAACGTCCTCCGCCTGGGCCGGGGCCGCGAGGCCGGTGAACGCGAGCGAGGCCGCGGCAGCCGCCGTCAGCCAAGCGCGTCGGATGCGCCTAGTGGGCATGTGAGGTTGCCTCCGTTGTTCATGTGCTCATGTGTTTCAGACAGGTCGAACGGAGGGTTTCAGAACGCTTGAGCGAAACGCAAACTCGATCACCATGTCGACAACGACACCCGTCGGCAGCGCAATTGATGTCAAATCAGGCATATCTCAGCCGTTCGGGCGAGCTCGGGTGCCGATCGGTGAGGGAGAGGTGGAGGTTGCGGCGAGCTACGGTGCCCACCGCGCGGAAACTCTTCCTGGATTGCTGTCACATCGTCGTGGGTCCGTCCGTCAGTGCTGTGAAGACGCCGACCACGGCGATACGGAACCGCTCACGGCGACACGAAGCCGACGCGGCGACACACAAGGAGAGCAGCCATGGCGAACCCCTCGATCTCCCGGATGACCGACCCCGGCGAGTTCGTCCCCGAGCTGAGCGACGTCAGCGCCGCCCTCTTCCGGGCCACCGGCAACCGTTCGGTGCCGCGCACCACGATGAACCTCGTCCATCTCCGCGCCGGTCAGATCGTCCACAACACCTATCTGACCATCCTGAACACGGCGTTCCTGCGTAAGGCCGGCGAGTCCGAGGAGCGCATCACCGCCGTCTCCTCCTGGCAGGACGCCCCGTACTTCACCGGTGCCGAGCGCGCCGCCCTCGCCCTGGTGGAGGCCACCCTCCAGCCGGCCCCGCACGGCAAGGAGCGCGTCTCCGACGAGTTGTACGCCGAGGTGGCGAAGCACTACGACGACAAGGCGCTGGCCACCCTCACCATCGCGATCGGCCAGATCAACTTCTTCATCGCCCTCGCGGTCATCGGAAAGCCGCAGCCGGTGACCTCTCTCGGCGACGAACAGTGGGACTGAGCTGATCCGTTCGACAGCGCGGGCCTCTCTGCGGCAGGCACGCCTCTGCGGGCCTGCCTGCCGCCAAGGCCGACGGGCCCTACAGCCCGGGGCCGGTGTACGCGCCGCGGTGGGGCTTCGTCGTCGAGGACACCGGGTTGGCCCAGTAGTCGCGGCCGCCGTTGCCGCTGATGACGGAGCCGTTGTTCAGAGCGGGAGACGTCGACCGCAACTTGTAGCCGTCGACGGAGTGGATCGTGTCGCCACCCGCGCCGGGGTTCACGAAGTGCGGATCACCGACGATGCCGTTCGCGGTCGGCCTGGGCACGCCCTGGAAGACGTTCCACAGCCAGGAGACCCCGGGTCCCGTGGGCAGTCGGGAGTCGCTCGTGCCCACCCAGATGTTGTTCTCGACGACGCTCTCGTCGGGCAGGGTGATGGCGAACTTCCTGTCCGTGCAGTAGAAGACGTTGTTGTACATGTGCAGCGCGGAACGGCCGGCGCTGACACTGCTCATACGACAGTCGTTCTCGGAGATGTTGTAGCGGATGATCTGCTTGGCGCCGCCGATGGTGCCGCACCCGTCGCAGTCGAGGAAGAAGCCGCCGATGTTGTCGCGGCTGAAGTTGTACTGGATCGTGCAGGTACCGGTGTTTCCCCAGTCGCAGTCGAACGCCTGGCTGTCGGCCACGGACATCCGCGTGATCCCGTACACGGCGTTCTTCTGGATGGTCGGGTTGTGGTCGCCGAGCACCCAGATGCCGGCGAAGTTGCCGCCGGAGAAGGGGTACGCGCCGTTGCCGACTCCGGAGGCGTTGTTGTACTGGATCATGGGCGCGTCGGCGTAGCTGGCGATGATGCCGTCGCCGCCGACGTCCTTGATGACGTTGTGCTCGATCAGGACCCCGGAACCCTTGACCGCCATGGCGCCGACACGGATCTTGAGGCCGCCGCCTCCCGTGTTGCTGATCTGGTTGTGGTGGACGTGGACGTCGTTGAGGGTGGAGTTCGCGCCGCTCGCGCCCGTGACGATGCCGGCGGACTGGACGAAGTCCTCGGTGGTGGGGCTGTTCTTGTTCGTCTGACCGGCGACGCGGTCGATGACGAGATATCCGATGTCGAAACCGCGGTGCGCCGCCCCGTCGGTGGCCGAGATCCGCAGGCCCGTGCGTCGGGCGAGGGAGGCGGCGGGGTTGGTCAGCTTGAGGTCGCTGATCCGCCAGTGGTCCTGGTTGGTGAGGGAGACCGCGTTCGGGGCTCCGCCGCCGTCGATCACGGGCAGTGCGCCGACGCCGTAACGGGTGAGGTTGATGGGGGCGGAGGCGGTGCCGCTGCCCTTGGGGGCGAGCGAACCGGTGCAGGTCGTGCCCGACGCGAAGGCGAGCGTGTCGCCGGGGGAGTACGTCCGCGCGTTGGCCTGGCCGATGCTGTTGAACGGCGCGGTCTGACTGCCGTCACCTGCCGTCGGCCGCGAGCAGTCCACGTGGACGGTGGTCCCCGCGGCCGAAGCGGGCGCGGAGGTGAGGGCGACGGTGCCGGTCAGCGCGAGGGCGGCGGCGATGAGCCCGCGGCCCATCACCTGCCGCCCGGGGAAGACTCCGATGGTCATGGCGCGACACCTTTCTGGGGGTCTGGTGCCGCCAGAAGCTATGTGCGCTCGATCATCGCGTCAATGAAGTTCCGTCGATTGATCGAGTTTCGATCAGGGATCGAAGATCCGTCGTGCGTTGCCGGACAGGAACAGCTCGGTGGTCGGCTCGCGCGGGTATCGGCGGGCAGCCGGTACGTTTCACCCCACCGGGCGACGGGGTATCGACCGGGCCAGTGCCAGGACGCTCAGGGTGCACATCAGGACGCCCAGGGGGACATGGAGCGACGGCATGTGCGCGATGCCCAGTACCACCTGCAGCGAGGCGAGTACGAGGAAGCCCGACGCGTACAGGACGGGTCGGGGTGAACCGCCGCCCGGTCGCCATGCCAGGACCGCGGCGAGTACGTACAGCATCGACGCGCCGTACATCACGCGCGATCCGACGTCGTGCAGCATCGCACCGAGGGCCGAGGACAGGAGCATGCCGGAGGTGGCGGCCTGGAAGGCGAGCGCCAAGGTCTGCAGGGCGATCGTGACCTGGAGGAACGTGAGCCTGCCCGGCGTTGCCCTCGTTGCCGTCGTCTGTGTGGCCATGGCGCGGCCCCCTCTTCTGCCTCGCGGCGGTGGATCGGTACTGTCTCGACGGTCCGACGATGTGGGCCCGCGAAATGTGAGGTGAGCGCCTGCCTCACACTTCGGCGCGGTCCTTCGTCGAAGAGGCGGGAGCGGACGCGGACGACGCGGAAGCGCAAGCGCAAGCAGACGAGTAGGAACGCAGGGGGCGTCGGGGTCATGAGTACGTCGATCGAGTCGGGGCCCGAACGGTCCGAGCCGGGACTCGCCGAAGTCGTCGGTGAGCGGCGGCATCTGATCAACCTCGCCTACCGGCTGCTCGGTTCGCTGGCCGAAGCCGAGGACGCCGTACAGGAGACCTACGCCCGCTGGTACGCGATGTCGCGCGCACGCCAGGAGGCCATCGAGTCGCCCGGTGCCTGGCTGACGACGGTGGCCACCCGCGTCTGCCTGGATCTGCTGGGGTCCGCACGGGTCCGGCGCGAGCGTTACGTCGGCGCATGGATACCCGAGCCGCTGCCCGACCGGACGGAGTGGACCGGCGGGGCGTCGGGCGGGGGAGGGGCCGAGTCGGCCGACCCTGTCGACCGGGTCACCTTGGACGAGTCGGTGAGCATGGCCTTTCTCGTCGTACTGGAGTCGATGACGCCGGCCGAACGCGTGGCGTTCATCCTGCACGACGTCTTCCGGTACCCCTTCGCGGAGGTCGCCGAGATCGTCGGCCGGACGCCGGCGGCCTGTCGGCAGCTGGCGTCCTCTGCCCGTCGGCGTATGCGCGCCGCACAGGATCCCGCGGAGCCGGTGGTCACCGAGGTTCCGCAAGTTCCGGAGGGGCCTGCGGTTCCTGCGGCCGGGCAGGCCGGGCAGGCCGGCCAGGCCGGGCACGCTGGACAGGCCGGGCTGGTGCGGCGCTTCAAAGAGGCGTGGGAGGCCAAGGACATCGCTGCCCTCGTCGCGCTGCTCGACCCGGACGCCACCATGACCGCTGACGGCGGCGGCCTGGTCGGTACCGTCCTCCGCCCGGTCGACGGCAGCGAGCACATCGCCCAGTACCTGATCCACATCGCCGACAGGGCCCCTGGGCTGACGCTCCTGGAGCGCACGGTCAACGGCCGGCCCGGCCTCGTCGCCCAGCACGCGGGCGTCACGGTGACCGTGGCGGCGTTCAGCCTCGCCGGCGGTCGCATCGCTCGTATCTGGGCGATCCGCAACCCGGAGAAGCTTCGTCCGTGGACCGAGGACGGACAGAGCTGACGAACCCGCCCGTCAGCGTCAGGCGTTCACGGCGGCGCGGTCGGAGTCACTGCGCAGAACGCAGAACTCGTTGCCCTCGGGATCAGCGAGGACGGCCCAGCCCGAACCGTCGGGATTCCGGTGGTCACCGACGAACGTGGCACCGAGGCCGAGGAGCCGGTCCACCTCCTGATCCCGCGAGGTCTCGGGGCGCAGACAGAGATGGATCCGGTTCTTGACCGTCTTGGCCTCGGGCACCTGGTTGAAGTACAGCACCGGGCCCTCCGCCAGCATCACCTGGGTCTCCCGGTCACCCGGCCTGACGTCCGGGTGCAGCGGACGGCCTGTCACACCGCTCCAGAACCGGGCCAGCTCGTAGGCATCCGCACAGTCGACCGCCACGTTCTGCAGTGCCGAAACCGGGCGCTCCAGCCTTTCGTGCCTTCCCTGGACTGCCTTGGTGGCGTTGCCGAGGATCTTGGTGGGGGTGATGCGGACGACTACGCGGATCTCCTCCGGCGGGGCCTCCAGGTACTCCTTGCCGGCGCCCGGACCTTCGTACTCTTCGGCGATGCGTACGGCCACCGCGCGGCCCGCGTCCACGGTGACGGTGGCCGTGCCGCGGATCTCGACGTACAGGTTCGGGTCGGCCGGGTCGAAGACGGTCAGGCCGACGCGGGGGTCGCGGAGTATGTTCCGCTCCTTGCGCCGGCCCTGTTCGGTGGAGATCAGCAGCTCGCCACCGTCACGGCTCACCCAGACCACCGAACTCTGCGGGCCGCCGTCGGGGTTGAGGGTGACCAGGACGGCCGGGAGCGGGGCGTCCAGCAGGCCGCGTACGGTGTCGTTCATCGCAATGGGCATGCCGGAGAGGCTAATCAAAGTCACCGGTGGGGTGCACCGGATAAAGGCCGGATGCTCCACTCCACCCCCCGTATCGAGAGCTGACACATTCGGGGTACGACCGCGCGCCGGGGCACGCCCCCCGGGGCGCGCTGTCGCCTGTCCGTCCCATGTACGGCGGCCGGGACAGCAGTTGCCGACAACCGCATGGTGTTGCCTCGATCCGGAGTCCCGGCGATACAGTCCGGACAGTCGGGACAGCAGTCGGGTCAGAGCCGGATCGGCGACCAGGGGGAAGGGGCCTACGTGTTGGAGGTCGTGGCGCTCAGCGCACTCACCACGTTCCTGTTGGGGGTGGGGAACGGGGCCGCCGGAGAGGTCGGCAAGAACCTGACCCTGTCGGCCGGCGCGCTGGTGAGAAGAACCCTCGGGCGGGAGACCCCGCTTCCGGCCGCCGCGGAGGACCGGCAGGCGCTGGCCGGCCGGTTGTACGCGCGGCTGGGCCACGATCCCCAGCAGGCGGACGCGTGGGCGCTGCTCGTGGAGAGCGGTCAGGAGCAGGTGACGGCGGCCTCCGGCGGCGACATGCCGCCCGCCCCCTGGGCGTTCACCAACCGGCAGAAGGTCCTGAAGCAGCTGATGCGGGAGGCGACCCGGCCCTGGGAGGGGCGGCCTCGGGTCGCGCTGCTGTCCGGGCCCCCGGGGAGCGGCACGACCTCGGTGGCCCTCCGCCTCGCTGCCGGGAGCCGTGACCGGTTCCCCGACGGGCAGTACTACCTCGACCTGCGTGACGCCTCCGGCGACAGCGGGCCGGAACCTGCGGCGGTCCTGCTGCGGCTGCTCCGCGAAATGGACGTGGCTCCGGACCAGATGCCCACCACCGAATCCGGCCGCGAGCGGCTCTACCGCCGGCTCACGTCCGGGCGCAAGGCGCTGGTGGTGATCGACCACGCCACCTCCCTCGCCCAGGTCCGGGGCCTCGTGCCGGCGACCCCCGACGTCTTCCTGCTCGTGGTCGTGTCCGGGCCGCCCCTTCTGCTGGAGGCGGAGCGCGTCGCCGTGGCGCCGCTGAGCGACCGTTACGCGAAGAAGATGGTGCGGAAGGTGGCCGGGCCGGACGTCGTCGCGCGTGCCCACGCCCGACTGCCCGGGCTGCTCGAACGCTGTCAGGGCAACGCGTACGCCCTCCACGCGGAGGCCCGCCTGCTGGCCGAGACCGTGGCCGGGAGTGGGGCTGGGACTGGGGCCGTTGGCGCGCCGGGGCCGGGGCCGGGGCTGGAACCGGGGCTGGGCCTGGGCCTGGGTCCGGGGGCTGAGGCATGGCGGCACCATCCGATGCGTGGCGCGGCGGAGCAGGCCTCCCTTCGTCTCGCCCCCGACGCGCTACGGCTCTGCCGCCTCACCGCCCTGGGTGCCTGGCCGTCCCTCAGCCCCGAGCTCGCGGCCGCCGCCGCGGGCCTCGACGACGAGGAGCGGGCGGCCCGGATGCTCGCCGATGCCGCCGACCTGCACCTCCTTGAACCGCTGCCCGGTACGCGCTACCGCTTCCGGCCCGAGGTCCGGCGCCAGTTGGCCGACGCCGCCGCCTCGGAGTACGGCGCCCAGGAGTGCACGGACGCCGTGGTCCGGGTCCTCGACGCCCTCCTGAACCGGGTCCTCCACGCGGCGCACGCCGCCCTGCCGCAGAGCTGGCGGACCGAGCCCGCGCCGGACCTCCCGTACGCCTCCCGGGACGAGACGGACGGTGTGGCCGTACTGGCCGTCGAGGTGGCCAACGTGGTCCGGGCCGTGACCGTGGCCGAGGAGCACCGCCGGATCACCACCGCTCTGCGCCTCGCCCGCGCCCTCTGGCCGCTGCAGCTGAAGGCCGGATACTGGGACGAGGTGCTCCCGGCGCTCCGCGTCGCGGCACGGTGCGCCGATGAGCACCGCGCGGACCGGCGGATGGCGGGCGCGCTGCACTTCCAACTGGCCCACTGCCTGGGCGAACTGGGCCGCTGGGAACAGGCGAGCCGTGCGGCGCAGGCCGCCGTCACCTGCGAGCGAGCGGCGGAACACCCACGGGGCGAGGCGTCGTCCGTGGAACTCCTCGGTCTGCTGAACCTCAACCGATGGCTGTACGAGGAGGCACACGAGAGGTTCATCGAGGCCGATCACATCTACCGGAGGATCACTCCGGACCAGGAGGGCGCGGCGGACCTTCCGCGCGCCCTCGCCCTGGCCGAACGCCACCAGGGCAGGGCCCTGCGCGGGCTGGGGCGGCTGGACGAGTCCCGCCGTCGTCTGGAGAGCGCCGTGGACTTCTTCGCGGGCAGGGGAGGGCTCGCGGCGGAGGCGTACAACCAGGCGCGCGCTCTCACCGACCTCGCGGAGACCCTGCACGACCTCGGCGACGACACGGCGGCGCTGACCAGGATCACGGAAGCGGAAGCGCTGCTCACCCCGGCCGCGGCTCCGCACCTGAGGTACCTGGCGGGTCTTCGGCGGCGGTGCGAGGCCGCGGCCGGGCAGTAGGCCGTTACGCGAAGGCCACGAAGCCGCCGAAGTCCCCGTCGTCCACGGCGTCCACGACGACCGGGTGCGTGCCCGCGGCGGTGCGCACCCGGAGCGTGAGGCCTCGCGCCGGGACCGTCCCGCCGTTCGCCAGCCAGGCGTACAACGACGACGCGTACGCCGCCGGATCCGCGTCCGCTCCGGAGCCTGCGGTCAGCCGGTACAGGCCGTGACCCCGGACGCGTACGGTGCAGGCGCCCGGCCCGGTCACGTACGCCGCCGCCGCGCAGTGCGGATGCCGCCGCAGCACCTCCGCGGTCCACAGATCAGGGCCGCCGAGGCGCGGATCGTCCGCCCGGCCCGCCCGGGTGATCAGGTCCGCCAGCTCCAGGTCCCCGGGGTGGCGGGTGTCCTCGTGCACCGAGAGGTGGGTGTCACCGGCCGCGTCGTAGGGCTGCTCCGTGGAGCGTTCGAGCGTGATGTCCGCGCCCTGGACCCGCGTCCGTACGTGCAACGGAGCCGTCGTTCTCGGCGGGTTGTACGGGGGGAGTGGCAGCGGCTCCAGGGACGCCGGGGCGGCAGGCTCGGGGAGGCCCATCAGCGCGTAGAAGTGCCGCCGCAACAGCGCGGCCGACCGGCCAGGAGCCGAGGTGACGAACTCGGCGGGGGTGGTGTCCGGACGGTGTCCGCCCAGCGCCTCCTCCACCTGTGGGCGCAGAGGGGACCGGGGGAGGAGGCGCGGCGCCCGCCGGACGAACTCCGCGAGGGGCGCCTCGGGGTCGAGCCTGCCCTGCCCGTCCGCCGCGAGCAGTACGGGGGTGCCCAGAGCCGCGGCGTAGTAGGTCACCGCCCCGAAGTCCCCGAGGACGAGGTCCGCCGCCAGGAGGGCCTGCCTCCAGGCGTGCACGGGGTCGATCAGGGTCAGCCCGGCGCGGAGTGCCTGGTCGAGCCAGGCCCGGATCTGGCCGGGCCCGTGCCCGTGCCAGATGTTCGGGTGGAGCACGGCGGCCAGCCGGTAGTCGTCGGCCGGGAGTTCGGCGGTGAGCCGGGGGAGCAGGCTGGGCAGAGCGTCCTGGCCTCCGCCGCTTCCGAAGAAGCCCTCAGGGTTCCAGGTGGAGTTCAGTACGACGAGGCGCTGGCCGTCGCGCACGCCCAGGGCGCGTCTGAACCTGTCCCGGTACGGGCGGCCTGCGAGCATGCGGTCGAAACACGGGTCGCCGGCGATAACGGCGGAAGGCACAGCTTCGGGGCAGGCCTGGGCCAGACGCTCCAGCTGTTCGGGGTGGGACAGGACGAAGCCGTCCACGAACGGCGCGCCGTCGTCCGCGAGGAGCCACTCCGGCGAAAGACCGAACGTCGGCTCCCGGCTCCCGGCTCCCGGCGTGCCTAGCTTCTTAGTGTATCCGACACCATGGGAGAGTACGGACAACTTGCCCTGGATATGGGCGAGTTCGCCGCCGAAGCTGGCGGAGATCGCGAGATCCACCGGTGTCGAGAGCGCCTGTTCCCACGGCAGCACCGGAAGCTCCAGATCCGCGAAGAGCTCGCGGACACCGCCTTGGAACGCCGAGGACCCCGTCGACGTCACCAGGAGTTGGACGCGGAAGTCGTCGTGGAACAGCGGCAGCAGGTCCCACAGGCGTCCGGCGGAGGTGACGTTGTGGACGACCAGCAGGACCCGGCGCTGGACGGTACGGCTCGCCCACCGAGGGGATCCCTCCCCGACCGGCACGCGTATCGGCAGGGGTTCGGCTGGCCCCACTCATGACCTCCTGAGCGAGCATGGTGTCGTCGCGCGCCCACCTTAGCCGCCTTGCCCACGCGAGCGGCCAGGGCGCCGGTGACGCGGCTGTTCTGCCGTGGCGCGCGAGCTTGACCGCGGAAGCCAGTAGGACGACGGCGAGTACGGGGATGAGCACCAGGTCCGGGAAGACGCCGAGCAGCAGCCCGCCCAGCACCGTTCCGGCGATCGAGCCCGCGATCATGACCACGGTGAAGCGGCGGTTGGCGCGCAGTACCGCGAAGCTTCCGTCGCGGCTGTAGCGGGCGAAGGCCACCAGCATCGTCGGCAGGGACACCAGAAGGGAGAGGCTGTCCGCCGTCCTGATGTCCACCGCGAACAGCAACACGATCGTCGGGATCAGGAGTTCGCCCCCGGCCAACCCGTGATGGCCGCGACCACCCCGATCCCGAAGCCGGCCACCACCCCGCAGGGCGCCTGGGCCCACAGCGGCAGCGACAGGGTGTCCTGGGTGGACAGGTGCGAGACGAGGAGAGCCGCGGCCATGAGCAGCATCAGCCCGGCCAGCACCTTGTGCAGGGTGGAGCCGCGCATCCGTACCGCCCACGTCGCTCCGGCCCAGGCCCCGAGGAGACTCCCGGCGGAGGTTGACCGCGACGGGCCAGTGCGACGCCACCTCGGAGGCGGGCACCGAGGCCAGGCGGGCGGGCAGCGCGACCAGGACCACGACCAGGCTCATGCGGCAGGGCGAGGTCCTGTTCTGTCGCCATGCCGGGCATCCTCGCCCGACACGGCCGCCGACAGCTACGGATCGCCCCCACCTTCGGGTGAAGGAACCGGGCTACCGCTCACCGTTCGTCCGGACCTCCGACCGCCGCGACGGAAGGAGACACCCATGGCATCACGCTGCGTGACTGATCGACGTGCGGTTCGTAGTCGCAGGTGCCACGGTGGTGATGTCCAACCCCCCAACTCACGAGGAGTGAGCAGCTGTGGCCAAGAAGACTTCGCCGAAGGACCGGGCCGGCCGACAGGCCAAGATGGCACCGAAGGGCAACAAGCGCGTCGGCGCCGACGAAGCGCGCCCCGCCCGCGCCCCCGAGCACCGGGCGGACGAGCGCGAGACGCGGACCACGTACAGCGAAGGCTGATCACGTCCACAGCTCGCTCGAGGAGGCGCACCCGACAACTGCTGGCGGGTGCGCCTCCTGCTGTGCGAACCGTTCAGCTGTCCCGCAAGCGGCTGAGGGCTGTGCGAACGGTGGCCGCCGTCCCGTCGGGGATGCGGTCGGACACGGCGACGCGGGCGAACGGAGCAGCCGCCGGTCGCAGGTCGACGCTGACCACTCCTCCCCGCCGGGGTCGGAGCGCGACGAAGTCCTTCGTTCCGGACGCCGCAGCCCGGGACACGCCGGCACCGGTCATGCCGGCTCCGGACACGCCAGCTTCGGACACGTCAGCCTCGGTCACCTCGGGTTCGGGTACGTCCCGTACGCCGAGGCAGAGCACATCCGGAATCCACACGCCACGCCCCGGCGACCCGCGTAGCGCACGCCACCAGGAAGGGTCGGCCTCCACCTTCTCCACGGCCCGGAGCGGCAGGTGTACGCTGCCCCGGCGCGCGGCCAGCTTCTCCCACCACGTGAGCCGGACGATCAGCTCCTCCGCCTTGACCGTCAGACGCGCCATGGCCGCTGCACCTCCTCGCACGGCGTGGTCGTCTCCTGTTCGTCACGCTACTGCTGGTCGCCGTGGGCTTCCACCGCGTCCCGCGCGGGCGAGGGTGTGCGGGTGGTCGGAGCGGGGCAGTGGCGCCCTGACACGGCCCCTGCGTGCCGCCTACCCGGCGCCAGTAGGGTGGGAACACCTTCCCTACGCAACCATTGGCGCCCCGGCGGCCTTGGAATGAAGGGACCTCGCATGGCGATGCCCGCGAACCTGCCCCAGGACCCCCCGATGGTCGTCGAGCCCGTCGACCGGCCGCCGCTCGCGCCGACCCCGGCCGCGCGCGCGGTGGGAGTGCTCATGGCGGCCACCCCGTGCACGGCACGCGACGCGAAGCGGATCCTGGCGGCCGCTGCGGACCTGGCCCAGATGAGCGTCCACGATCTGGCGGTCGTCGTGGCCGCGGGGGCCGAGGGCACGCCCCCGCCCGTACGCATCGAGCGGGCCCTGCGCCGCGCGGTCGAGGCGGCCCGTACGTCCGCGGTCCAGGCCGCACTGTCGGTCGGGCTCGCACCGAACCGGGAGCGGACCGAGGAGGTCCTGACCCGTCTGCGCGGCTGCCAGGCCCGCCTGGCGGCGGCACCGGGGGACCCGGCGGCCGTCCGGGCCATGGACGACGCCGCCTACACGCTGTGCGTACTGATGGGCCGGCCGACCACCCACGACGCCGTCCTCGCGGCGGAGCGGCACCTCGGCCCCCGGGCCCTCTAGCGCGACGGACGGACGGCATCCCAAGGGAGAAGAAGATCGGAGGAATCGGGTGGTTCTGGTGGCAGCGGATGTGATCGGCGCTCCCTGCTGGCTGAGTCTCGCGGCGCGTGACCGGGAGGCGGCGGAGCGCTTCTACGGAACGGTCCTCGGCTGGTCGTTCCGGCAGGGCCGGTTCGGCAGTGCCTTTTCGGTGGCGGAGATCGGCGGAGTGCCGGTGGCGGGGATCGGGGCGGTCGCCGGGGAGTTCGCCGTGCCGGTGGCCTGGACGCCGTACTTCGCCGTCGACGATGCCGACGGGGCGGTCGGCCGGGCACGCGAGCGAGGCGGCACGGTCGGGGTGGGGCCCGTCTCGTTCCCGGCCGGCGGCAGGGCGGCGCTTGTGGCCGACAGGGAGGGCGCCGTCTTCGGCGTCTGGGACGGGGAGGTACTGGCCGAGTGGGGCGTCGGTGCGGAGCGGTCACCCGCCTGGCTGGAGCTCCACACGGCCGACGCGTTCGAAGCCGCGCTCTTCTACGGCGAGGTGCTGGGGTGGGGCCGGGGCGGCAGCGACGGGGGCTGCGACACCTCGTACGAGCAGGATCAGGTCGTGCTCCGGCACGGGGGGCGCCCCGTCGCCCGGCTGAACAGCGGCCCGATCGAGCAGGCCGCGCCGAAGCCGCAGCTCCGGCCCCGCTGGCTCGTTCACTTCAGGGTGCCCGACCTGGACGCGGCGGTGGCGCTCGCTCTGGAGAACGGCGGCAGCACCGTCACCGGTCAGGACTGGGGCGGCGGGGCCACCGACCCGGCCCGGGGAGGGGGGCGCCAGAGGACGCTCCGCGACCCGGACGGCGGACTCTTCACGCTCGACCACGCGCCCGGTGCTGCCTGAGACGTACCTCCCCACCACGGAAACGGGGACGTACCTCCCCACCACCGAAACGGGTCAGCGCGCCGCACGAATCAGGACGCCAGGCTCTCACCGGGTGCTCCGGACAGGGGCCGCGTAGGCCCGGGAGCCATCTTCGCCGCCCACCGCTTGTGCGCGGCCGGCTGGCAGACCACGCGGATACGGTGGTGGGACACGGTCAGCTCGCGCCCGTCGCCGTCGGTGAAGCGGCCCGTCAGCTCGTAGACCCCGCGGTGGGCCCGCCCCACCGGGAGTCGTTCCGGCGGCAGCCTGACCTCGTACGGACCTCCCGCCCGGAAGCCGCCGAGAACCGTCCGTACGGTCGCGAGCACCTTCCCCTCACGGACACGGCTGTCCTCGAAGGCCACCCCCTCGATCTCACGGCCGAGCCGGAAGGTGAGGCCGACGCTGAGCACCGCTCCCTCGGGGATCTCCGGCGTCTCCGCCGCGTCCAGGCCCCGCAGGGTCACCACGCGGCGATCGGGCTCCTCCGTGTACAGGGAGATGTCCAACAATGTGAAGTCCGTGTCGGTCACGACCGGTCACCGCCTTTCGGTACGGGGCCGGTGTGGCCGGGCCCGACCGGGTCAGGAGGGTGTGCGCCGGGAGCGCCGGCGTACCGCCGACCGCTCCGGCGCTTCCTCACCTCGGGCCGCACGCCTTCCCCCGCACCTCTCCGCCCGTGCCACTGCCCCGGCGGTCGCGGAACATGCCCGGTGTCCCCGGAGGGGTGGAACGCGCCGACCGGGGTAGTCGCGAGCCGCGGGCCCCCCGACGAGAGGAGGAGACCCATGAAACTCCTGACCATGGGAGTCGAAGAGGAGTTCGTCCTCGTCGACCGGGTCGGCCGCGCCCCCGTCGGCCGCGCCCCGGACGTGATCGCCTCGGCCGCCCGAGTTCTCGGCGACCAGGTGCAGCCCGAGTTCTTCAACGCCCAGATCGAGACCATCTCCAGCCCCACGGACTCGTCCCCGCACCTCCGCGACGAGCTGGTGCGGCTGCGCGCGGCGGTCGGCGCCGCCGCCGACGCGGAGCAGTGCATGCCGGTCGCCACCGGCACCCCCGTGGTGCCGCCCGAGCAGCCCCTGACCGTCACCGACACCGAGCGTTACCGGCGGATGGCGTACCGCTTCGCCTCCCACTTCAGCACGGTCGACGGTCTCGTCTGCGGCTGCCACGTCCACGTGGGGACCCTCGACCGCGAACTCGCCCTGGCCCTCTCCCGCCGGATGGCGCCCTGGCTGCCCGTCCTCCAGGCCGTCACCACGAATTCCCCCTTCGCGCGGCGGTGCGACACGGGCTTCGACAGCTGGCGCTCGGTCGAGTACGCGCGGTGGCCCACCGTCGGCCCCGCCCCCGACCTGGACGAGGCCAGGTACCTGGCCCACGTGGCCGAGCTGGTGCGGACGGGGACCCTGCTCGACCGGCGCATGGTGTACTGGCACGCCCGGCCGTCCGAGCACGTGCCCACCCTGGAGATCCGCGTCGCCGACGCCAACGCCGACGTGGACACGGTCGTCATGCTGGCGGCGCTCGTCCGCGGTCTCGCCACGACCTTCCTGACCGACGAGTACGAGGGCCGGCCCGCACCGCGCGTCCCCGTCCGGAGGCTCCTCCTTGCGCACGACCTGGCCGCCCGGAACGGTCTCTCCGGATACGGCATCGACCCGTGCACCGCGCGTGAACGGCCCACCGTCGAACTCGTCGACCGACTCGTCGAACGGGCCCGCCCGGCCCTGGACCTCGCCGGCGACACGGAGCAGGTCCTCCGCCAGTGGCGCCGTATCCGCGCCCACGGGGCCGGGGCGACCAGGCAGCGGGCCGTCTACCGCCGCCACGGCCGGTGCACCGAGGTCGTGGACGCCCTCGCCGCGCTGACCGCGGCGGCCTGAGCAGCCACCGGCCGCCCGCTCGGCGCTCTACACCGTCGCCCCCGCCCGCTCCCCAGGTGCCCGGCCCAGCGCGCGGATGGCCGGAACGCAGAGCATCACGCCCATGCACACGACGCCCACCACCGACGAGAACAGCAGCACCCGGTCCGCTCCGAAGGAGTCGGCCGCCGGGCCGGCCAGGGCGCGGCCCAGCGGGATGACCATGATGGAACCGGCCACGTCGTACGCCGAGACGCGGCTCAGGACGGCCAGCGGGATGTGGGACTGCACGCTCGTCGCCCACATGACGCCCCAGAAGGCGAACCCGCAACCCGCCACGACCCCGGTGAGCACCGTGGCGGTGAAGGACCAACCCAGGGCAGGGGCAAGCGGGTTGAGCGTGAAGAAGAACATCGCGCAGGCCCCGGCGACGAGCGGTCGCCGCGGTCGGACCCGCATACCGAGCAGGCCGCCGACGACCGTGCCGGCGCCGTCGGCCGAGGCGATCCAGCCGTACCCGCTGGCCCCGTGCTGTTCGGTGAGCAGCGCCGCGCCCAGCGGCAGGGCCGGGCCGAAGACGAAGAGGCCGTACACCGCCCAGACGGCGATGACCCCCCACAGCCAGCCACGGGACCGGAACTCGTGCCATCCCGTGGCGAGCCGGTGCCACATCGGGTCGTCGCTCTCGTCCCTCGCCGTGCCGAGCTTGCGCAGCGGCGCGAGGCCGAGCGCGCTGAGCGCGTACGCCGCCGCGATGACGACGAAGGATCCCGCCACGTCCCAGTACGCCACGAGGAGGCCGGCGAGGCCGGGACCGAGCAGGGTGCAGATCGCCTCGGAGATGCGCAGGAGCGCGTTGGCACGCTGGATGTCCTCGGCGACCTGGGGGACCAGGCTCGCCAGACCCGGCTGGAACATGGCGGTGGCGGCGCCGCTGAGCGCGAGGAGCGCCATGATCTGCCACAGCCGGACGTCCGTGGCGATCAGGAGCACCGCGAGCGCGAGCATGGCCACCATGCGCACCACATCGGCGCCGACCATCATCACCTGTGGCGTGAACCGGTCGGCGAGGACTCCGCCGAACAGGACGAGCAGCACGATCGGCGCCATCCACGCGGCCAGCGCGTATCCCACCCCGGCCGCGCCGTAGCCCGCCCCGAGCACGGCGGTCGTGAGCGACACCATCAGCATGCCGTCGGCGAGGAGCGACGTGCTGCGGGCGGTGAAGAACAGCCGGAAGCGGTTCGACCGCCAGGGGCTGGGGGGAGTGCTCTTCTCCCGTGGCGCGGTTACCTCATCCATCGTCATGTCACATCCGCCGGTCCCGGCCGGTCCCTTCCATGAGAATCCGCTGCCGGAGCCATGCGCTGCTCCGGTCCGCCTCCGCCGGCGGGTCCTGCACGATCACGTACCGGCGCGGGGCCAGTACCCCCGGACGGCCGGGGAGGGCGTCCATCAGTGCGGCGTGGGCCTCCGCCGGAGTCAGCGGGGTGCCGCCGGCGGCGATGAACGCGGTCAGGGACGGCTCGGGGTCCGGGCGCGGCCCCTCCGAGTCCGTGCCCGGGGCGCCATCTGCCATGACGTGTACGGGGAGCCCGCCCAGGGCCTTGCCGAGCGTCTCCGCCACGAGGGGCGGCGATGTCCAGGAGCCGTCCACCAGGCACCATCCCGGCCCGCGTTCGACCGGCCGGAGCCCCGTCACCTCGGTGAGCGAAGCCAGCGGGACGTCCTCGGTGGCGGCCGCCTCCAGGAGTCGTACGAGGCCGGTGAGGAAGCCCTCCGCGTCTTCCCGCCCGAACAGGGCGGGATCGGCCCACATCCCCAGGTGGATCACCGGCTCGATCTCGTGGACGAAGGCCAGGACCCGGGTCGGCAGTACTTGCTCAGGGCCCCAACTGAGCTCCAGCTCAGGCCCTGTCGCGCCCTCGGTCACGTCCCCGGCGGTCGGGGACGTGACCGAGGCGACCGTGGCGGGGAGCGTGCTCACGTCGTTGAAGACGACATCGCGTGCGAACCCGCTGCCGCGCTCGAACGTGACCCGCCCGATCATCTCCCACAGGGCGACCGCGTCGAACTGGCTGTGCCGGTAGGCGTTGAGCGCCGCACCCCAGGCCTTACGGAGCAGCGCGTCGAAGGTCGGGACCCGGACGTCGAGCGAGAGCAGCGCGTCCTGGGACACGGTGTTCACCGAGCGGGCGAGCCGGGGGTGGAATCGGTTGGAGGTGGGGACGGCGGCGACGCACGTGGTCTGACCCGTACGGTGGGCGATGAGCGCGCACCACGCGGTCAGCAGCACGGTGGACGGCAGACCGCCGGTGCGTGCCGCGACGAGCGCCAGGGCCCGCGCGGCCCGCCGTGACCGGAGCGTGAGCTGCGGCGTGCCCACCTCGGTGCCCTCGGCGCCCGGCTCCGCGAACATGGCCTGGGGCCCGGAGCGGATGATCCACTCCCAGTGCCTCAGCGACGCCTCGGACTTCCGGAGCCCGGCCGGCGACGCCTCCTCGGCGGCCAGGTCGAGCGGGGTGGCGGCGAGCGGAGGAAGCGCGTCCCCGGCGAGCAGCGTCAGCCACTCCTCCTTCAGCACGGCGAGCGCACTGACGTCGGTCACGGCGTGGCTCGCCGCGAGGGCCACGAACACGGGCGCGCCGGACTCGGCGACGAGGGTGACGCGGAGCGGGAAGTCCCGGTCGAGCCGGAACCGCTCGACGCGGGCCGCGAGAGCCAGCGACTCGGCGTACCCGGCGGCCTCGCGGGGAAGCTCCTCGTGATCGAGGACGGCGACGGTGAACTCGCCTTCGGCCCCCACCACTTGTTCGCGGGGCGCGCTGCCCGGCGCGTGCGGGAACGTCGTACGCAGGGCCTCGTGGCGTACCACCAGCGCGCGCAGGGCGTCGATCGCCGACTCCGTCCGCGTCCCTTCGGGGACGGGCCACACATCGTGGATGTTGATGTGCGCGGGCTCGTCCCGCAGCACGCAACGGATCATGTTCGCCTGGCCCATCGTGACGGGGCCCCGGCGCTCCGCACCGCCCGTGTACGGGACGGTGAGGGTGTGGCGGTGGGTGGCCCTCCGGTACGAGGACGCTCGGCTCGCGCGGGTCAGTGCCTCCCAGGCGTCGGTCAGGAAGGCGAAGTCCTCGATGTCCCGCCTGGCCTCGTCGAGGAGTTGCTCGCGGCGGGCGGCGAGGAGGTCCGCCGCCGTGGCGTAACGGCCGCCCAGGGCGCGGAACGAACGGTCGAGGACGTCGAGCCGGTCGGCGTTCTCCGCCCGGTCCGCATGGGCGCTGTCCCTGGTGAACCCGGCGACGGCGGAGGAGCGGACGTGGCCCTCCGCGTCCAGCAGGGTGTCCCCGGCTTCCTTCATCCGGGTGTGGACGGCGTCGAGGTACGGCGTGGAGAGGAGGAACTTGGCGAACCGGACCTGGTAGGCGAGGAAACCAGCGTCCGAACGACGCTCCTGAGTATGGAAATTGACGATGTGTCTGTTGTGGAGGACACCGGGCAGACCCGCGTCGTGGACCAGGTGGATGAGGAAGTAGTCGCTGCCGATGGTGTCGGTGGCGGGCGGTAGCGGCACACGGCCGTAGACCTCGCGGTCGAAGGCGATGTTGCACATGTCCACCCGCGTCGGGCTGACGCTCGTGAGCGTGGTGAGGTCGCCGGTGAAGGCGGCGGTCCCGGCGCCCCGGAAGGACTCGTCGATCAGGTTCCTGCGCCAGATCTCCGGATAGCCGGCGGGGACCGACAGGCCCACGACGTCCTCGTAGACGGCCGGGTCGAGCCGCCTGATCTCGGCGACGTCCACGGACATCTCGCCGACGAAGGAGCCGCCGACCAGGGCCACCGGCCGGTCCGCGTACGCCGGATCGAGCCTGCTCCGGGACACCAGTCCGGCGACGTCGGCGGCGCGCCGCCCCAGGGCCGTGAGCTCGTGGTGGAGGGGGAAGACCGGTTCGCCGTCCAGGTACTGGTAGCGGCTGTCCGAGTCCCGGCGGTGCACCGACGTACAGCCGAGTGCCTCCGCGATGAGGAAGGCGCGGTTGGTGCAGGCCCCGTAGGAGACGCCCGTCGGCAGTATCAGGTCGAGCAACCGGTCCTGCGCGGCGACGCCGGAGCGGGCGATCACCTCCCGCAGGAAGGTCCGCTGCTCGTCCTCGTCGAGGTGGTGCACGACCACACCGGGCATCGGGGGGAGTGAGGCCACCACCTTCCGGTGCTCGGCGAGGACGGGGGCGTCCGAGGAGTCGAGGACGAGAAGCCGCACCTCGGCGCCGAAACCGCGGGCGCCGTAGGCCGCTTCCTCGGCCACGGCGCGAAGGGTCGCGGCGCAGGCCCGGTCGGTGGGCAGGGTCAGACAGACACGGCGCACGCCGGCTCCCCGCTCTGGCCGGGGGCGGTCGGTGCGTCGTGCCACGAGGTGAGTCCGAGCAGCCGGCTGCCGAGTTCGTCCAGCGTGGCGGTGGGGTACCGCTTGGACTCGTGCAGTACGGGGTCGCCGACCAGGGTCCGGTTCCAGCGCGGGGTCCGCAGGTGTCGCCAGGCGTCGACGCGGGACCGCTTCAGCCGCTCGTGCTCTTCGAGGGCGGGCATCATCGACAGGTACTGGACGGCCCGCACCTGGTCCCGGGACGTGTTGCGCGCCACGCCGTGCGCGAGCAGCCCGTTCCAGATCAGCAGGTCGCCGGGGTGCAGATCGGGCCGTACGACGGGGTACTCCGTCCGGTCCACGGCGGGCCGGAGGGGGTCCCGGCCGGCCGGCTGGTCGAGCTTCCACTCCTCGAAGCGCCGGAACAGCTCGGGGCAGCACTGGAATCCGCCCGACTCGGGCCGGGTGTCGTTGAGCGCGATGATGCCCTGTACCCGCTGCGGCGGGACGCCGAGCGTCGTGTCGATGTCCCAGTGCAGCTCGATGTCGAAGCCGCGGTCCGTGGGCTCGATCAGAGCGCGGTCCCGGTTCCTGATGTTGGGCGGGTTGAGGTTGAGCCGGTCCTGGGTGACCCACAGCTCCTCGCAGTCCCACACGTCCACGAACGCGTCGTAGACCCGCTGGGCCTGCCGGTTGTCCCAGAGCAGCTGGTGGTGGTACGCCTCCACGAAGCCGTACACGTGCAGCTGCTGGTCCAGCTCGGAACGGAACGGCCGGTCCTCGTACCAGCTTTCCGGCCGGTCGGGATCGAGGCCCTGGAACTCCCAGGTGAAGTCGAGCAGACGTTTCGCGGCCTCCGCCGGGACCGCCTCGCGGACGATGACATAGCCGTACGTCTGCCAGTGGGCGAAGTCCTCCTCGGACAGCACCCGCAACGGTCGTGTCTTCTTCAGTTCCCGCAAAGTGGTCTGGGCGAGGTAGGACTCGCCGTCCGCGCTGAAGTACGGCCGGTCCGAGGCCGCCCGGTGGAGACGGGGGCGGGGGCGGTGGGGAGCGGGTGTCGTCATGGGGTCCCTCCAGAACGAGAGTCCATGGGTGCCTCCGGAGCGGAAGTCGGGGAGGCTCCTCGACCGATGGACAGCACGGGGCGACCCTCGGCGTGGGGCCGGTGGCAGACGGCATGGACGGACGGCGACGCCGTGGCGCGGGGTGCGGTGGCCACGTCGTACAGCAGAATTGGTTTAGACCATAGCTCCTGTCAAGTGCCATCTCAATATGCGGAGTTGGGTGACCGAGTCGCTCCGGGCGTCAATCCACCGGAGCTGTCGACCGGTCGACTTTGGTCTAGACAATAGCTGCGGAACTGGCTTAGTGTCCCCCTGCGCAGTCCGGTTTCTGATGGCGTATCAGTCGGCATGCACGCCGCCCCATCCGACCGACCCCTCGACTGTTCGCCCACGCCCACAGGGAGCGGTTTCCATGAGCACATCCAGCACCACAGCCCTGCCGGACGGCGTCCTGCGGAGCCCCGGAGCGGGCCTCATCACCCTCGACCCGGTCCGCACCGCGCTCCTGCACGGCCTGGACGAGCTGCTCACCGGACTGGCCGCACGGCTCTCCGCGCCCGAGGTCGTCGGGCCGCCGCTACTGTCCGTCGAGGGCCTGGCGCGACTCGACTTCTTCCGCAACTTCCCCCATCTCGGCGTCTCCGCGGGCCGGTTCGACCCGGACGTACTCGACGGGCTCGCCGCCGGCGAGTCACCGGGAGAGCTGCCCCTACGGCCCACCGGCCACCTCCTGCCGTCCGCCACCTGCTACGGCCTGCTGCTCTCCCTGGAGGGCCGGGACGTCGGCGAGGACGGCCTCCGGCTCTCCGCCACCGGCCGCTGCTTCCGCAACGAGACCCACTACGACGGGCTGCGCCGGCTGTGGGGCTTCCACATGCGCGAGGTCCTGTACCTCGGCACCAAGCAGGGCGCGGTGGAACACCTGGAACAGGGCGCCGAGTTCGTTCTGGAAGCCGCCGCACGGCTCGGCCTCGGACTGAACAGGGCCGTGGCCGACGACCCGTTCTACGACAAGGGCGGCTCCCGGGCCCGACTGATGGCCCTCGACCCCGTCAAGCACGAGTTCTGCGCCCCCGACGGAACGGCCATCGCCTCCGTGAACCGGCACCGCAACTTCTTCGGCGAGCGGCTGGACATCCGCGCCGGCTCGGAAGGACCGGCGTACAGCGCCTGCGTCGCCTTCGGCCTGGAGCGCTGGGTCCACGCGATGATCCTCACCCACGGCACCCCCGAGCAGGCCCTGGACCGCCTCCGCGAGGCTCGCCCCTGAGACGGGGCCCGGCCCCCTCCCGGGCCCTCGCCCGTCCTGCCCCCGCGCCCCTCACGTATCCCGTACCAGCTGTAAGGAGCGACCCCACCCCATGGAACGCATCGCCGCGTGGCTGCACGAGAAGAACCCCGGCCTCGACGGCCCGATCGACAGCGACGAGGACCTCATCGAGGCCCGTCTCATCGACTCGATGGACTTCCTCGAGTTCATCGACCTCCTGGAGGACCTCTCCGGCACCACCATCGACCTCCAGGACGTCACCATCGACGACTTCCGTACGCTCTCCCGCGTCCGGCAGCGCTTCCTGAGCGACGCCGTCGGCTGAGCGCCCGCCCGGCGGCGGTCCCGGCCGGCCACGAACCGGTCGCGGCGGCCGCCGACCCGGGGCCCGGTCGGGCGAATACCGCGCGCGTGTCGGGCGAATGTGGGGTCCCGGGCGTGGCGCGGCGGCTCCCCGGTGGTAGGTCGTTCGCCATGCAGCCAGGCACAACACCGACGGTGACCCCTTTCCTTCGTACGGCCGCCGCCTACGCGTGGCGGCTGCTGGTCGTCGGCGTGCTCGTCTACAGCCTGTTCGCGGTCCTCGGCCGCTTCCACGAGGTCGGCGTGGCCGTGTTCCTCGGCCTGGTGATCACCGCGCTGCTGCGCCCCGTCGCCGACCTGGTGGCCCGGGGGCTGCCCCGGCCGCCGGCGGTCGCCCTCACCCTGCTCGGCAGCATCGCGCTCGTCCTCGGCGCGCTCGCCCTGGTCGGCGAGGCGGTCGCGGGGGAGCGGACGACCCTGGTCCGTGAGTTCCGGGACGGCGTCGGCCGCATCGAGGACTGGCTGGAGCGGCCGCCGTTCCGGCTGGACCCGGGTGCGCTGTCCGACCTCCAGACCAAGATCGGTGACTTCGTGTCCAGCCACCGGTCGACCCTGGTCAGTGAGGCGCTGAGCGGGGCAGGCCATGTGGTGGCCGTCCTGACGACGCTGGCCCTCGCGCTGTTCTGCGCGGTGTTCTTCATCCACTCGGGGGACCGGCAGTGGGCGTGGTTCCAGGAGCAGCTGCCGCGCTCGGTCCGCGACCGGGTGGCGATCGGGGGGCGCGCCGCCTGGCGTACCTTCACCGGCTACACCCACGGGATCGTGCTGGTCGCGGCGGTGAACGCGGTACTCGTCGGCGTCGCGCTGTGGCTCCTCGGCGTCCCGCTCGCGGTGCCGCTGGCCCTGCTCGAATTCCTGGCCGCGTTCGTGCCCCTGATCGGCTCGCCCGTCGCCCTCGCCGTCGCCGCCGTCGTCGCCCTGGCGTCACAGGGCCCGCTGGTGGCGGCGATCGTGATCGCCCTCATCGTGGTGATCGGCCAGATCGAGGGGCATCTCCTGCACCCGCTCGTGATGAGTTGGGCCGTACGGCTCCACCCGCTGGTCGTGGCGATCTCCGTCATCGCGGGCTCGATCGCCGCCGGCATCGTGGGCGCGGTGGTCGCGGTGCCGCTGGTCTCGGTGGTCTGGTCGGTGCACACGGCGCTACGGAACGCCCGCGAGGCGAAGGCGGGAGTCGGATCGCTGAAGGAGTGACACGGGTCGGGGCACCGCACGGCACGGGGACGGGCAGGGGCGGCATCACGGGGACATGCGCGGGTCACGTCACGGGGACGTGCCAGGGTCACGTCACGGGGACGTGCCAGGGCCACGCCACAGGGGCACGCGCGGGTCACGCCACGAGGACGTGACCGGGCCACGCCACGGGGACAGGCCCGGGCCACGCCACGGGGACAGGCCCGGGCCACGCCACGCCGCGGGACGGACGCCGGTCAGCTCAAGCGGACAGCGCCCTGAGGTAGCCGGACAGGGCCGCTGTGGTGCCGCCGAGTGGGAACCGGGCGGCGAGCTGCCCGTCAGGGCGTACGACGAAGCCGGTCGCGCCGTCGGGGCGGTAGAGCTGCGCGAACTCCCCGGCGGCGTCCCGGTACGCCGGCACACCGAGGGAGGCGGGCGGCGCCTGCGCGGGCCCCGAGGCTTCCCGGGGCAGGACGGCGAGGACGGCGTGGGCCTCGCCGCCGGCTTCCCTCGCGTCGGCCGCCGCCCCGGCCAGGGCGGCGGGATCGGCCCCGTACAGGAGGACGACGTGCCCGGGACGCCCCCGCAGGACGTCGAGCAGACGCAGCGGGAAGGCGGCGATCGGCGTGGTCAGCCCGGCGCAGTCCGGGGCCCGGTCACCGGGCTGCGGCGCGTCGACCGGGCCGTACGGGACGCCGGAGAGCGGACCGTCCCGGTAGCCGACGAGGAGTTGCGCCTCCCGGAGGAGCACGGTCCGCCGGTCGTCGGGGTCGTTCTCGAAACCCTGGGTGGAGTGCCGGACGGTGCGGCCGACGACCTCCTCGCCCACCGGGCGGCGCTCGGCGTCGTAACTGGCGAGCAGTGCGGGGCCGGCCTCGCCGCGTACCACGAGGGCGAGCTTCCAGCCCAGGTTGACGGCGTCCTGGACACCCGTGTTCATGCCCTGCGCGCCGGTGGGCGGATGGATGTGGGCGGCGTCGCCCGCGACGAAGACCCGCCCCACGCCGTAGCGGTCGACGATGCGATGGCTGATGCGGAAGACCGAGGACCAGCGAAGGCCGGAGAGACGGGCGGGGCGCGGAGCCAGCCGGTCGACGACCGCCTGGAGATGGGCCAGGCCGGGGCCGGGGCCGCCCGCGAGACCGTGCTCGACGCGGTCGGACGCCTCCTGTCCCCGGGCCGGTTCGGCCAGGTCGGGCGGGACCCTCATCGACATCCGGTAGCGTCCCGCTCCCGGCAGCGGGATGCAGACCAGCACGTCGTCGGTCGAGCCGTCGGCGGCGCGGTGCTCGGAGCGGAGCGCGTACCCCGGGGGCAGATCCCAGTCGCCGTCGGCCACGACATCGCCCAGCATGTACGCCTCCGGGAACGCACCGCCCTCGTACGACAGGCCCAGCGTCTTGCGGACCACGCTGTGCGCGCCGTCGCAGCCGATCAGATAGCGGACCCGCAGTTCCTCGTCCGCCCCCGACGCGGTGCGCAGGCGGGCGGTGACACCGTCCGGGTCCTGGTCGAACGAGACCAGTTCGGTGCCGCGTTCGATGACCGTCCCCAGGCCGGCCGCGTACTCCTCGAGGAGGCGCTCGGTCTCGTACTGCGGCAGCGCGGCGAACCCGTACGGCACCTCGGCGGGCAGGTCGAGATCGATCCGCGCCGCTTCCCTGCCGTTGACGTAGGTCAGTTGGCCCCGCATCGGGACCGCGGCCTCGAGCACGGCACGGACCAGGCCCATCCGGTCCCACAGTTCCAGGGTGCGCGGCTGGATCCCGACCGCCTTGGCGTACGGCAGCCGGGCCGGCAGCCGGTCGACGAGCCGGCAGCGCACCCCGTGGCGACGGAGCTCGCCGGCGGCGCTCAGGCCGACCGGACCCGCGCCCACGATCAGTACGTCGGTGGTGGTGCCGGTGCGCGCCACGGGTGCCTCCCAGTCCTGGCCGGCGTCCGGTCGGGTCCCGTCATCCATGGTCACCCGCTGCCGCCGGTTCGGCCAGCCGTGGCCCGGCGGCTACGGCTTCACCCGGAGTTCACCGGGGCGGGGGATCGTCGCCTTCCGAGCCGTACGGACGAGGGGGAGCGTCATGTCATCGAGGGAGACGGCACCGGAGGGTGGGACGGAGCCGGGGTTGACGGAACTGGACGAGGCGGAGCGTGCCGTCGCCCGGCTGCGACGGGCGGCCGAGGCGGAGCCCGTCGGCCACCTTCCCGAACTCGGCCGGGCCCTGCTGAGGTTCGGCTCGCTGCTCGCCACCGACCTGGAGCGGAACGGGGAGTCGGTAGGCATTCTGGGGGAGGCGGCCGGGGTGTACCGGCGGCTGGCCGCGACGGACCCGGATCCACATCTCGCCTGGCTGGCCGTCGTGTCGCAGCGGCAGGCGCTCGGCCTCGGCCTTCTGGGGCGGCGGGTGGAGGCACGCGAGGTGGCGCGAGAGGCGGTCGGTCTCTGGCGTCTGCTCGTGGACCGGGGCGTCGACGGCAGCCGGGGGGAACTCGCCGGGGCGTTGGTCAACCTCGGCAACCAGCTCGCCGAGACGGGCCGCCACCACGAAGCCCTCGACCGTGTCACCGAGGCCGTCGAGATCCGCCGCTCCCTCGTCGACCCGGTCACGGGGACCGGCCGCGAGGAGCTCGCCTCGGCTCTCGGAGACCTGGGCATCAAGCTGGGCGAGATGGGCCGCGGGGCCGAGGCCCTCGACGTGCTGCGCGCGGCGGTGGCCACGTACCGCGAAACCGCCGGTGACCGGCCGGTCGGCGCTCTCGCCGACCACGCGGCGATCGCCTTCGCGGCGGCCCGTACGCTCACGGGCCTCGGGCGCACGGACGAGGCCCGCCCGTACTTCGCCGAAGCGGCCGAGCTCCGCGCCGAGTGCGGCGAACGCGACCCGGCCATCCTCCCGTTCCTCGACCACGTCCTGGCGAGGCACGGCTTCCGGGTCACGGGGGAGGGGCGGATCGAACACGACGGCGGGGGGCGCGGCGAGACGGGTGGGGACGGGGCGGGGGGTGAGGGCGTCGGGGTCGACGGGGCGGATGCCGCGGAGGTGCGGGACCGGGAGGACCCGGGGGACCAGGAGGGCCGCGGGGGCTTGGCGGACCGTCGGGGCCCGGTGGGCCGGGAGGACGCGGCGGATCGGGAGGGCAGGCAGGACCTGGGGGATCTGGCGGGCCGAAGGGGCTCGGCGGTCCCGGAGGGCCTCGGTGTCCGGGCGGACCGGGCGGACCCGGCGGACCGGGCGGACCCGGCGGACCGGGCGGACCCGGCGGACCGGGCGGACCGGGCGGACCAGGCGGACCCGGCGGTCCCGGTGGACCCGGCGGATCGGATCGAGCGGATCGGGCGGCTGAACGCGCGAGCGCTCGCCCTCGCGGACAGTGGGCGGCCGGAACTCGCCGTCGCACCCCTCGAAGAGGCTCTCGTCCTCGGTCGTGAGGCCGCCGCCGACCGTGGCACCCTCGCCGGGGCCGTCGCCCTCGCCCGTACGCTGCACCATCTCGGTCTCGTACGGGCATGGGGCGGCCGGCGGGCGGAGGCGCTCGAGGCCGCCGACGAGGCTGTCCATCTCTGCCGGCGGCTGCTCGGTGCCGCGCCCGACACCGTCCGCCCGCTGCTCGCCGAAGCCGCGGACAGCCTGGCCCATCGCCTCGCCGTACTCGGGCGCCATCGCGACGCCGTCGCGCCCGCCACGGAGGCGGTGGCGCTGCACCGGCAACTCGCCGGCGCCGACCCGAGCACCTACGCAGGCGCCCTCGCCCGGGTCCTGAACAACCTCAGCATCCGCCTCTGCGACAGCGACCGCCACGCCGAGGCGCTCGCCGCCACCGAGCAGTCGTTGGAGATCCACCGTCGTCTGCACCGGGCCGATCCCGACACACACCTTCCCGGACTCGTTCACGCCCTGTCCAACCTCGCCCTTCGTCTCGCCCGTGTCGAACGCCACGACGAGGTGGCCCGCCCCACCGCCGAGGCCGTCCGTCACCTCCGGGACTTGGACCGCGTCCACCCGAGCAACGACATCGCCGCGCTCGCGGAGTCCCTGGCCTGGCTCGCCTGGTACCTGCGCGGGCACGGTCACGCCGATGCCGCCCGCGACACCGCCCGAGCGGCGGAGCACCTGCGGCGGCACGCACCGAAGCCGGGACGGTGACGCGTACGGCCGCCGCCGGGCACCCCGTACCGGAACGGCGTTCGGAACCGGGCGGGCGCGCCGGGCGTCCCTCCCGGACATGAGCGAGAACCAGCCACACCCCACGGGCGCAGGCCCTGACGGCGTCGACGACGACGGCAGGACGGAGAGCGCCGTCGGTTGTCTCCTCGCCGTCGTCGGAGTCGTCGGCGCCGCGGTCTTCGCGCTGCCCCGGGCCGCGTTCAGCATCGACGGCGGATTCGAGGCGCACGCCCGGGACTGGAGCGTCATCCTCGTCGACGTACCGCTGATCCTCCTCGCGGGGCTCCTCGTTCCGCCCATGACCTGGGCGGCGGCGACGCGGTGGCTGCGCCCGTGGGTGGCGCTCCTCGTCTGCGCCGCCGTCGCCGGGCTCGGCCTCTGGGGCATCGAGTCCGTGTGGCATCCGCGACAGGACCCCGACCCGGGGTACGGGCCCGGGATCTGACGGCGACCGCGGCACTGGGGAGTGGCCGGCGACCGCACGCGAGTACGGCCCCGTCGTCTCGCTGTCGACCCGCGTGGTCCCCAAGTGGTCTAGACAACATGGAATCGGCGTGCGAGCTTGAAGCGCCCGGGTGTCCCCATCTCCCGTGACGCGCGCAGCAGTTGGCATGTGGGCCGTCGGAGCGTCGGACGAGCCCTCGATGCCGCTGCGCGGCACGATCGAGGGCTTCTACGGCCGGCCCTGGACCCCGGCCGAGCGCCTGGACCAGATGGACTTCTACGGCGATGTCAAGGCCAACACCTACGTGTACGCGCCGAAGGACGACCCGTACCACCGTGACAAGTGGCGTGAGCCGTACCCGTCCGACAAGCTCGCCGAGCTGGGCACACTGGTCGAGCGGGCGAACGCCAACCACGTCCGCTTCACCTTCGCCGTGTCCCCCGGCGCGTCCATCTGCTACTCCGACCCGGCGGACCGCGCCGCCCTGAAGGCGAAGCTGGGGGCCCTCCACGACCTGGGCGCCCGCGCGTTCTCGGTCCCGCTGGACGACATCCACTACACCTCGTGGAACTGCGAGGGCGACCGGCGGGCCTACGGGACGCCCGGGAGCGCCGCGGCGGCCAGGGCGCAGGTGGACCTGCTCAACGACGTCCAGCGCACCTTCGTCGCCGCCCGGCCGGGGACCCAGCCCCTCCAGATGGTGCCCACCGAGTACGGGGACCTCAGCGACTCCTCGTACAAGCAGACCCTGCGGGCCTCCCTCGACCCCGCGGTCGAGGTCATGTGGACCGGCACCGACGTCGTCCCGCCCTCGATCACCAACGCGCAGGCGGAGGCCGCCTCGAAGCTGTTCGGCCGCCAGGTCTTCGTCTGGGACAACTACCCGGTCAACGACTTCGGCGCCACCAGCGGCCGGCTGCTGCTCGCCCCGTACGACAAGCGCGAGGCCGGTCTCTCGGCGCACCTGAGCGGCATCGTCGCCAACCCGATGAACCAGCCCTACGCCAGCGAGATCGCCGTGTTCGGCGCGGCCGACTTCGCCTGGAACGACCGCGGTTACGACGCGGGCACGAGCTGGACCCGGGCCCTGTCGTACCTCGCGGGCGGCGACGGCGAGTCGGCCGCCGCCCTGCGGGTCTTCGCGGACCTGGAGCACCTCGCGCCCACGTTCGGGACGACACCCTGGCAGGAACAGGCTCCCGAACTGGCCCGCCGGACCGCACGGTTCTGGACGGAGTGGGGCGCCGGACGGCGGACCGAGGCCCTGGCGGAGCTGCGGGCCTACGCCGTCTCGATCGCGCGGGCGCCGGAGCGGATCCGCGGCGGAGCCGTACAGGCGGGCTTCGTGGCCGACGTGGACTCCTGGCTCGACGCCACCGAGCTGTGGGGCCGGGCGGCGGTCGCCATGGTGGACGCTGTCGCCGCGCGCCAGGCGGGAGACGCGGACCGGTCGCGGGTGCTGCTCGCCGAGTCCCGCGACCTCCAGGAGCGGGCCGAGGCGGTACGGGTGGAGCCGGCCCGTAACACCTGGGGCAACGCCCGGGTCAGGGTCGGCGACGGCGTCCTCGACGCCTTCCTCGTCCGGTCCGACGTGATGCTGGAGCTGTGGGACGTGGCCGGCGGCGGCGAGAACCTCGCGCTGAAGGGTACGGCGAAGGCGTCGAGCGTCGAGGGCAACCTCGACCGGCTGGCGGCCCGCCACGTCAACGACGGTTCCAACGGGACCCGTTGGGCCTCCGGGTACGGCGACGGGGAGTGGGTGGAGATCAAGCTCGCGGCTCCGGCCCGGGTCGCCGCGGTGACCGTCGCCTGGGAGGCGGCGTGCGCGAACGAGTACCGGATCGAGACCTCCGACGACGGCGTGAACTGGACTCCCGCCGCCACCCGACGCCCGACCGTCTGTGGCACCGACGTGGTCCGGCTCCCGGCCGACCGCACCGTCACCCACGTCCGTATGCGGGGCGTCACGCGCGCCACGACGTGGGGGTACTCGATCTACGAGATGGCGGTGTACGGGGCTCCCGCGGTCTGACCCCGACCCTGGGCCGATGGCGGGTGCGGTCACCGGTCTGACCCCGGCCCGGACCGACGGCGGGTGCGGTCACCGGTCGGAACCGGTGACCGCACCCGCCGGGCCCTCAGGCCCGGTGGGTCATCCGATGGTCCAGCGCTGCAACGCCGATCCACCGGCGGTCTGCTGGGTGACGGGGGCGCCGTTGGCCGTCGATGCGGTGGTGATCACCAGGCCGCTCTTGACCGAGGTCAGGGTGTGACCGCCGCCGGAGGCCGCCGCGACCTTCCACCGCTGGTTGGTGTTCCCGGTGCAGGTCCACTGGATGATGGAGGCGCCGGCGGACAGGGAGCCGGCGTTGACGTCGACACAGAGCCCGGAGGCGACGTTGGCCAGGGTGTAGGAGCCGTCCGACTGCTCGGTGAAGGTCCACTTCTGGCTGTTGCCGCCGAGCAGCGCCGAGGTGCGCAGCTGCGTGCCGTGGTCGCGCCTACGCAACCATGAAAGGTTGCGATCATCTTCACGCATCTAGGTCGTCACGATGCCCCGGACGACGCCGAGGTCGACGAGGTCCTGGGGGCGCAGGCGCAGGTGGTCGGCCGTCGTGGCGGAGTCCTCCGGTGCGCGCTTCAGGATGGACGCGGCCGCCTCCGGGGCGATCACCGAGAAGTAACTGTCGGGTGTGGCCCAGAGGTTGCCGGGGGCGGCCAGGGCGAGCGCGCCTCCCGAGCCGCCCTCGCCGATGAGGAGGGAGGTCAGGGGGACACGAGCGGAGGCGACGGCGGCGAACAGGTCGGCGATCGCGGGGCCCGCGCCCGCGCGCTCCGCCGCCGGGTCGTTGGCCGCCCCCGGGGTGTCGATCAGCGTGAGGACAGGGATTCCGAGACGATCCGCGAGCCGGACCAGCCGGGCCGCCGTCCGGAAGCCGGCCGGGAGGGTCGCCGTACCGCACTGCGCGGCATAGGCGACGGTCCGGCCGTCGGGGAGCCGCCCGAACCCGCACCGCATACCCGGGTCGACGCCCCCGCAGCGGTCGCCGGAGATCTCCGCGCGCACGGTGAACCCCGCGTCGAGGTACGCGCCGGCCCGGGGCCGCCGGGGGTGCCGGGCACGCGCCACGGCGTCCCATCCGCTCGCGGCGGGCGGCCCGCCCGGGTCTCCGAGCGTGCGCGGGCTGCCGAGCGTTCCCGCGTCTCCGAGCGCGCGCGGCGGCGGGATCGGGCCCTCCGCAGGGCGGGTCAGCAGTGAGAGCCAGCGTCCTAGGGTGTCGCGCAGTGCGGTGGGAGGCACGATCGCGTCGATGTGGCCGTGGGCGAGCTGCGCCTCGGCGGTGTACGCGGCGGGGTCCGCGTCCGGCGGGCGGACACGGGAACCGGCGAAGGCGACCTGCGCGCCCGGCAGCGCGAGAACGACGTCCGATCCGGCGCCCAGCGTGGCCCAGCCGCCTCCCGTCGTCGGATCCCGCAGGACGGCGAGCTGCGGCAGCCCCGCGGCCCGGGTGAGGGCCGACTCGCCTGCCAGAAACTGCAGTTGGAGCAGGGCGCGCATGCCCTCGTGCATCCGGCTGCCGCCGGTGGCCGGCAGGACGACGACGGGCAGCCGTCGGGAGCGGGCCACCGCGTGGGCCGCGGCCGCGCGCGCCCCCGCCCGCTCCCCGAGGGAACCGCCGAGGAAGCCGAACTCGAACGCGATCAGCACCGCTCGCACCCCACCGACCACACCCGTCCCGCAGATCACCGACTCGGTCTCGCCGGTACGGGCGGAAGCGCGCGCGTGGGCCGCCGAGTAACCGGGCCAGCCGATCGGACCGTCAGCCGTCAAAGGCCCCTCAGTGAAGTCGAGTTCGGTGAAATCGCCGCCGGTGACGAGGGCGATCGCCTCGCGTGCCGTCGTCGGTTCGCTCATGGCTGGCCTCGCAGCTCGTCGCCGGAGTGTGGGGGAGGGGCCGCCGAGGGCGGGCGCGCCCAATCCGCGCGCCCAGTCCGTCCACCAGGCCCGCGGGCCCCGGTTCGTGCATCCTGTTCGTGGCCCCTCCACCGTACCGCCCCGCTGTCCCGCGACTACCCTGCGTCCCCCCCCCCCCCCCCACCTCCACCAGGCACGCCCCCACAAACTGCCGCATCCCGGCTTCCTCGCTCAGGCCAGGATGCCGCTCCCGTGCGGGGCGTACAGATCGAGGAGCCGGACCCGGGTCACCTGGAGGCGGTGGGCCAGGATCGAACCCACCCAGAACATGACCGAGGTCCCGAACTCCGTGTCCGAGCGGCACATCGAACGGACGGCCGGGGCGTTGAACTCGTACGCCCGTACCGGCGTCATCGCCTCGGCCCCCGACTGGCACAGGTACGGCGGGAACAGCCACGACACGCCGACCAGCTCGCCGTGGCGCAGGGTCTCGATCACGGGCGACCCCCGGCCCGGCACCTTCGCGTCGAGTGTCACCGCGCCCGTCTTCACGATCCAGAACCGGTCGGCGATCTGCTGCTCCTCGAACAGCCGGTGACCGGAGTCGAAGTACACGTCCTCGGCGAAGGCCATCAGGCGCTCCCGGTGCTCCGGAGGCAGCGTGCTGACCTTGGGTGCGGCTCTGCTCATGGCGGACCCTCCTCGCGCACTCGGCTCCTCTCCCCAGTGTCCGCCAGGCCGCCCCGAGGCGCCCGCCCCGGCCGGGTCCGCCCCGTCGGGCGTGCCCCGCAGCCCGCACCCCGGCTCCGGCGTGCGGGGCACGGAAGGAGGGCGGAGCATGAACGTGAGGAGGGAGCGGCAAGAGGGGGGCGTGAGCCAGGAGGGTGCGATGCCCGACCCGGAAGGCGGCGACGCGCTCGTCGTGCTGCGCGCCGTCGACAAGCACTTCGGCACCCTGCACGTCCTCCAGTCCATCGACCTGACCATCCACCGCGGCGAGGTCGTCGTCGTCATCGGGCCGTCGGGAGGGGGCAAGTCGACGCTGTGCCGTGCGATCAACCGCCTGGAGACCATCGACAGCGGCGCGATCGTCGTCGACGGCCGTCCCCTGCCCGCCGAGGGCCGTGAACTGGCGGCCCTGCGCGCCGACGTCGGCATGGTCTTCCAGTCCTTCAACCTCTTCGCTCACAAGACGGTGCTCGACAACGTCACCCTGGGCCGGATCAAGGTCCGCAAGAAGGACCGGAAGGAGGCCGAGCAGCGAGCCCGCGCCCTCCTCGACCGGGTCGGCGTCGCCTCTCAGGCCGACAAGTACCCGGCTCAGCTCTCCGGCGGCCAGCAGCAGCGCGTGGCGATCGCCCGCGCCCTCGCCATGGACCCGAAGGTGATGCTCTTCGACGAGCCGACATCGGCCCTCGACCCCGAGATGATCAACGAGGTCCTGGAGGTCATGCAGCAGCTGGCCCGGGACGGGATGACGATGGTCGTCGTCACCCACGAGATGGGCTTCGCCCGCTCCGCGGCCAACCGGGTCGTCTTCATGGCCGACGGCCGGATCGTCGAGGAGACGACACCGGACGAGTTCTTCGGCAACCCGCGCAGCGACCGCGCCAAGGACTTCCTCTCCAAGATCCTCCACCACTAGCCACGCCACGGCCCCTCACCGAGCCACGGCCGTCGCCCGACCAGCAGCCCCCAGGGGTGATCCTCATGAACCCGATCAGGACCGGCAGGGCCGCCGTGGCCGTCGCCGCGGCCGTCGTCCTCTCCGTCACCTCCGCAGGATTCGCGAGCGGCGCCGCCGGCGCCGTGCCACGCGACCACGGCGGCGACAAGATCACCGTGGGTATCAAGTTCGACCAGCCCGGTGTCGGCCTGAAGACCCCCGACGGCACCTACACCGGCTTCGACGTCGACGTGGCCACGTACGTCGCCAAGCAGCTCGGCCACGACCCGGCCGACATCGTGTGGAAGGAGGCCAAGAGCGCCGACCGGGAGACGCTGCTCCAGCGCGGCGACGTGGACTTCATCGCGGCCTCGTACTCGATCAACGACGAGCGGGCCGAGAAGGTCGACTTCGCGGGCCCCTACCTCCTCGCCCACCAGGACGTCCTGGTCCGCGCCGACGACGACTCGATCAAGCAGCCGTCCGACCTCAACAACAAGAAGCTCTGCTCGGTCACCGGCTCGACGTCCGCGCAGAACGTGAAGGACGAGATCGCCCCCGACGCCCAGCTCCAGGAGTACGGCGGCTACTCCGAGTGCCTGACCGGACTCGAGAACGGCGTCATCGACGCCGTCACCACCGACGACTCGATCCTCGCCGGATACGCCTCGCAGAGCCAGTTCAAGGACAAGTTCAAGCTCGGCGGCTTCAAGATGAGCAACGAGAACTACGGCATCGGCGTCCAGAAGGGCAGCGACCTCAAGGGCAAGATCAACACGGCCCTGGAGAAGATGGTCGCCGACGGCTCCTGGGACGCGGCGGTGAAGAAGAACTTCGGCCCCGCCAAGTACCAGAACGAGCCCGCTCCGAAGATCGGCGTCGTCGTGAAGTGAGTGGGCCGCCGTGTTCGACTTCCTCCAGGGGTACGACCTGCTCGGAGCCTTCTGGGTGACGGTGCAGCTCACCGTGTACTCCGCGATCGGCTCTCTGATCTGGGGGACGCTGCTGGCCGCCATGCGCGTCAGCCCCGTCCCCCTGATGCGGGGCTTCGGCACCGTCTACGTCAACATCGTCCGCAACATCCCCCTCACCGTCATCATCGTCTTCACCTCACTCGGCCTCTTCCAGACCCTCGGCGTCAGCCTCGGCGCCGACCGCTTCACCACCATCAACTTCCGCCTCGCCGTCCTCGGCTTCATCGCCTACACCAGCGCCTTCGTCTGCGAGGCGGTCCGCTCCGGCATCAACACCGTCCCCCTCGGCCAGGTCGAGGCCGCCCGCGCCATCGGGCTCAGCTTCCCCCAGGTCCTGCGCATCATCGTGCTCCCGCAGGCCTTCCGCTCCGTCGTCGGCCCGCTGGCCAACGTCCTCATCGCCCTCACCAAGAACACCACCGTGGCCGCCGCCATCGGCGTCGCCGAAGCCGCCCTGCTGATGCGCGAGATGATCGAGAACGAGGCCCAGCTCATCCTGATCTCCGCGATCTTCGCCGCCGGCTTCATCTGCCTCACCCTGCCCACCGGCCTGTTCCTCGGCTGGGTCGCCAAGAAGGTGGCGGTGAGACGGTGAAGACCAGACCCACCGTCCTCTACGACGTCCCGGGCCCGCGCGCCCGGCGGCGCAACCTCCTCTGGACCCTGCTCTTCCTCGTCGCCCTCGCCGCCGTCGTGTGGTGGGTCATGGTGAGCCTCGCCGACAAGAACCAGCTGGAATGGGACAAGTGGGCCCCCTTCTTCACGGACGCGCGGGTATGGGAGACGTACGTCCTGCCCGCCCTCAAGAACACGGTGATCGCCGCCGCGCTCGCCATGGTCATCGCTCTGCCCCTGGGCGCGCTCCTCGGCATCTCGCGCCTCTCCGACCACCGTGCGGTGCGGGGTGGCGCGGGCACCGTCGTCGAGTTCTTCCGGGCCATCCCCGTTCTGATCCTCATGCTGTTCGCCAACGCGGCCTACTCCGAGTTCACCGACATCAGCCCGGAGACCCGCCCGCTGTACGCCGTCGTCACCGGCCTCGTCCTCTACAACGCCTCCGTCCTCGCCGAGGTCGTCCGCGCCGGCATCCTCGCCCTCCCCGCCGGCCAGACCGACGCGGCGAAGGCCATCGGCATGCGCAAGGGCCAGACCATGACGTACGTGCTCCTCCCGCAGTCCGTCACCGCCATGCTGCCCGCGCTCGTCAGCCAGCTCGTCGTCATCGTCAAGGACACCGCGCTCGGCGGCGCGATGCTCGGCTTCTCCGAACTCCTCGCCTCCGTCCGCCCGCTCAGCGCCAACTACGGCGCCAACACGATCGCCTGCTTCACCGTCGTCGCCGTCCTCTTCGTCGTCCTCAACTTCGCGCTCACCACCTTCGCCTCCTGGCTCGAAGGACGACTGCGGCGCGGCAAGAAGTCCACCGGCGCCGTCGTCGGAGCCGGGGCCGTGGAAGAACTCGCGACCCCCGGCGAACACCTGGACACCCCCGGCAAGCCACCCGACACCCGCTGAGGCCGCGCCGCCCCGCACCGGCCGGGCCTGCGCCCCCGAGCCTGCGCCGCCCGGGTGAAGACACCCATCCGCACGCCCCCGCGTGCCGAAGTACCCACCATGAACGCCACCAGGCCCCCCGGGACCGCACGGGACACGGACGACGACCGCGAACCCACCCGTACCGACCGTCTCCTCGCCGCGCTCGGCGGTCTCGTCGCCGCGTACGTCTCGCTCGCCGTCGCGGACCTCGTCGCCTCCCGGGTGCGACCCGAGGCAGGACCCGTCCTCGCCATCGGCGACGCCGTCGTCGACCGGACCCCGGCGGTCGTCAAGGACTGGGCGATCCGCACCTTCGGCGAGAGCGACAAGGTCATCCTCCAGCTCGGCATCCTGGTCCTCCTGGCGCTCATCGCCCTCGGCATCGGGCTGCTCGCGCTCCGCCACCGGCTGCTCGGCGCCCTTGCGGTCGCCGCCTTCGGCCTCCTCGGGGCTCTCGCCGCCGTCACCCGCCCCGACTCCGACTCCGCCCTGGACGCCGTGCCCTCCCTCGTCGGCGCCGCCGTCGGCGCGACCCTGCTGTACGTCCTGACCGGCCTCCTCCGTGCTCCGAGGGCCGGAACCGCGCAGCCCGGCCGGCGGCGCTTCCTGATCGTCGCCGCCTCCACCGGACTCGCCGCGACCGGCGCCGCCGCCCTCGGCAGGGCGGCCGGCTCACCCGCCGAGGAGAACGCCGCCGCCTCCCGCGCGGCCGTACGACTGCCCCGCCCCGCGTCCCCGGCCCCGCCCGTCCCCGCCGGAGCACAGCTCGACGTCCCCGGCATCAGCCCCTTCGTCACCCCCAACCGCGACTTCTACCGCGTCGACACCGCGCTCGTCGTCCCCAAGGTCGACGCCGAGCGCTGGCGGCTGCGCCTCCACGGCAGCGGCGTACGCCGGGAACTCACCCTCACCCTGCGGGAGCTCATGGCCCGCAGGACCGTGGAGCGGGACATCACCCTCGCCTGCGTCTCCAACGAGGTCGGCGGCCCCTACGTCGGCAACGCCCGCTGGCTCGGCGTCCCCCTCGCCGAACTGCTCCGCGAGGTCGGCGTCCGCCCGCCCTCCGAAGGCGGACCCGCCGACCAGCTCGTCGCCCGCTCCGTCGACGGCATGACCATCGGCACCCCCGTCGAGGAGATCATGGACGGCCGCGACGCCCTCCTCGCCTTCGGCATGAACGGCGAACCCCTGCCGTTCACCCACGGCTTCCCCGTCCGCATGATCGTCCCCGGCCTCTACGGCTATGTCTCCGCCTGCAAGTGGATCGAGTCCATCGAGCTCACCACCTTCGACGCCTACGACGCCTACTGGGTCCCGCGTGGCTGGGCCGCCCAGGCCCCCGTGAAGACCCAGACCCGCATCGACACCCCCCGCTCCTTCGGCCGCCCTGCCGCCGGCACCGTCATGGTCGCCGGCGTCGCCTGGGCCCAGCACCGGGGCATCCGGCGCGTCGAGGTACGGGTCGACGAAGGCCCCTGGCAGGACGCCCGGCTCGCCGCCGAGGACAGCCGCGACACCTGGCGCCAGTGGACGTACCCCTGGACGGCGACCCCCGGCCGGCACACCCTCACCGTCCGCGCCACCGACGGCACCGGCGCCACCCAGCCGGAACGGCGCACCGCCACGATGCCCGACGGGGCGCAGGGCCGGCACTCCGTGGTCGTGACGGTCGAAGGTGCGTAACGAAGCCGTCCTGGAGGCCCGTTCACGGCCCGGATGAGGGAGACTGCTGCCGTGCGTGGACATCTGCCGGACGAGAGCCCCGGTTTCGTGGGGCGCCGCACGGAACTGGAGCGGATCTCCGCCGCGTTGGCGGAGCACCGCCTCGTCACCGTGACCGGCGTCGGGGGAGTCGGGAAGACCCGGCTCGCGCTGCGCGCCGCGCACCGCGCCGCCGACCACTACCCCGACGGGGCCTGGTGGACCGACCTCACCCCGCTCGACGGCGACCGGCTCCTCGTCGCCCTCGTCGCCGACTCCGTCGACCTGTCCGACCACACCCCCGGCATGGCGACCACCGGCCTCTGCCGCCGCCTCGCCGACGACCGTCTGCTGCTCGTCCTCGACTCCTGCGAGCACCTGGCCGCGCCCTGCGCCCGGCTCGTCACCGAACTCCTCGCCGCCGCCCCCGGACTCACCGTCCTCGCCACCAGCCGGCTCCCCCTCGGCGTCGAAGGAGAGCGGGTCGTCGACCTCGACCCGCTGCCCCCCACCGGACGGGACGCCCTGGACCTGCTCCGGCGGGCCGCCGGCGAGGAGTTCCCCGCCGCCGGTCCCGCCGGTGAGATCTGCGTACGCCTCGAAGGCATCCCGCTCGCACTCGAACTGGCCGCGGCGCAGATCCGCCTCCAGGGCGCCGAAGCCGTACGGGACCAGCTCGGCACCCGCTTCGACGCCCCGCCCGGGGCCCGCTTCGACCTGCTCGTCCACCCCGAGCGGGTGTGGCCGGGCCGCCACCAGACCCTGCGCGCCGCCATCGGCTGGAGCCATGAGCTGAGCGCCCCCCTCGAACGCCTCCTCTGGGCGCGTCTCTCCGTCTTCCGGGGCCCCTTCGACCTCGCGTCGGCGACCGCCGTGTGCATCGGCGGCCCGCTGGACCGGGCGAACCTGCCGGACGCGCTCGCCGGACTCGTCCGCGCCTCCGTGGTCGGTCCCGAGGACGCCGGCGGGAGACACCGGATGCTCGACACCATCCGCGCGTACGGGGCGACCTGGCTGGAGCGGACCGGGGAGACGGGGGCGGTCGCCGACCGGCACGCCGCCCACTTCCGGGGCCTGGCGCGCCGGGCGGAGAGCGCGTGGCACGGCGCCGGCCAGCCACGCTGGTACCGGACCGTCGACGCCCACCACACCGACCTGCGCACCGCCCTCGACCGGCTGCTGCGCACCGACCCCGACGCCGCCCTCGACCTCGTCGGCTCCGTCGCCTTCGCCTGGTCCTGCCGCGGCCGCCTGCGCGAAGCCCGCGACGGCCTCGAACAGGCGCTCCTCCTCAGCGACGCCCGCGGCCGCGTCCGGGCCCGCGCCCTGTGGGCCCTCGGCGTCACCCTCGTCCTCCAGGGCGAGTCGGGCCCCGCCCAGGAGATCAGCGAGCGCTGCGCCCGGGAGGCCCGGTACGCGGAGCACACCGAGGGAACGGAGCACGCCGAGCCGACGGGAGACGGGGCGGGCGACGGGCCGGGGATCGGCGGTCCGCACCGGCCCGGCGACCGGCCGGGGAGCGGCGGCCCGCACCGGCCCGGCGACCTGACCCTCGACGCCGCCGCCCTCGCCGGGCTCCTCGCCCTGACCACCGGCCGGCCGATGGCCGCGTACGTCGTCGTGGGCCATGTCCTCGACGCCGTCCGGGGCGGTCCCGCCGACTCCGCCGCCCGGCTCCGCTGCCACCTCGTGCGGGTCTTCGCCCTCACCGGCCTCGGCCGGCTCGCGGAGGCCCGGGAGCGGGCGCTCGCCCTGCGCGCCCGGTGCGAGGAACTCGACGAGCACTGGACCAGAACCGCCCTGGAGTACCAGCTCGCCCTCACCGGCCTTCTGGAGGGCGACCCGGCCACCGCTGCGGGACACGCCCGCGCCATGCTCGAAGGCACCCGCCGACTCGGGGCGAGCCTCGGCGTGGCCCTCGGCCTCGACGTCCTCGCCACCGCTCTCGCGGCGGCCGGTGACGGCGAGCGCGCCGCCGACGTCTCCGGCACCGGGGAGGCCTACTGGCGCTCCACCGGCCAGCCCCGGCGCGGACTGCCGGGCCTGCGGGCGCTGCGGGAGAAGTACACGGACACGGTCCGCGCGACGATCGGCGAGCCGGCGTACGAGGAGATCTTCGTACGCGCCCTCACCGGCCCACCCCAGGACGGCCTCGACCGGGCGCTGCGCGGCCCACGGAGGCCGTGAGGGACCGCCCGGGGCGGGGCCGGGGCCGTGCCCGGGGGCCCGGGGGCCCGGCGCCGGGCCTCCGGGAGCCGCGCCCGGCCGGCCGGGTCCTGCCGGGCCTCCGGGAGCCGCGCCCGGCCGCCGGGCCGCGCCGCGCCGCCGGGCCGCGCCGCGCCGCCGGGAGAGCCGCCCCCGGCCACCGGGACCGGGCCGGGCCGCCCGGACCGGGCCGGCCCGGGCCGCCGGGGCCGTGCCGGGCCACTGGGCCGCGCCGGGTCCCCGGGAGCCGCGCCCGACCGCCGGGCCGCGCCGGGCCGCCGGGAGAGCCGCCCCCGGCCACCGAGACACTCCCGGTGGCCCGGGAGCCCCCCGGCCACCGGGACAGCGCCGGGTCCCAGGAGCCGCCCCCGGCCACGGGGCCACGCCTGGCCCCCGGGAGCCCCGCTCGGCCGCCGAGACCACCGGGCCCCGGGTTCGCCCCGCCCCCGACCGCACCCCGCCCCCGGGACCAGCAGGTCAGGGACGTCCAGGGCAGGGCGACGGCGCGCCGCCCCGGTGCGTAGAGTCGACCCCGTAGCCCTGACGGCGCGCGGCTCCGGCACCTCACGGGTGCGCCGCACCGCTCACCGCCGAGCCGCCGCCGACCGACCGACCCTGACGAGGAGACCTCCGTGACCGACCCGGCGTCCACCGCCCTCCAGCAGCAGATCGCCCGGGACCTCCAGGTCTCCGAGACCTTCGACCCGCGGGCGGAGATCGAGCGCCGGGTGGCCTTCCTCGCCGAGCGCCTCACCTCCACCGGACTGCGTTGCCTCGTGCTCGGCATCAGTGGTGGCGTCGACTCCACGACCGCCGGCCGGCTCTGCCAGCTCGCGGTGGAGCGGGCCCGCGCCGCCGGCCACGACGCCACCTTCTACGCGATGCGCCTGCCGTACGGCGTCCAGGCCGACGAGAAGGACGCGCAGACCGCCCTCGGCTTCATCCAGGCCGACCAGGTCCTCACCGTGGACGTCAAGGCGGCGAGCGACGCGGCCCTCGAGGCCTGCCTCGCCGGTGACGTCACCTTCCGCGACGCCCACCACCAGGACTTCGTGCAGGGCAACATCAAGGCACGCCAGCGGATGATCGCCCAGTACGCGGTCGCCGGCGCGCACCACGGTCTCGTCGTCGGCACCGACCACGCCGCCGAGGCCGTCTCGGGCTTCTTCACCAAGTTCGGCGACGGCGCCGCCGACGTCGTCCCGCTGACCGGTCTGACCAAGCGGCGCGTCCGCGCGGTGGCCGCCGAGCTGGGCGCTCCGGACGGGCTCGTGTGGAAGGTCCCCACCGCCGACCTGGAGACCCTGGCCCCGGGCAAGCCCGACGAGGACGCGCTCGGCGTCACGTACGACGACATCGACGACTTCCTGGAGGGGAAGCCGGTCTCCGGGGCCGCCTTCGACGCGATCGTGCGTCGCTACGAGCTCACCGAGCACAAGCGACAGCTGCCGATCGCGCCCTGATCGCTCCCGGGCGGGTACGGGGCCGGGCGGCGGACTCCGGCAGGTCGGCGGATCCTGGAGGGGGTGCCTAGGAACAGGCCCCCGGAAGGGAGCACGTCATGTTCGGCGAGACCTCGGCATTCAGCGGCTTCTCGGTCGACGACCTCGACGCCGCCCGGCGCTTCTACGGCGAGACCCTCGGCCTGACGGTGGAGGAGGCGGGGGAGGGGGACATGCGGATGCTCTTCCTCACCCTGGCCGGCGGGACCCGGATCTTCGTCTACCCCAAGGACGATCACACCCCCGCCACCTTCACGATCCTCAACTTCGAGGTCGGCGACATCGACCGGGCCGTCGACGAGCTGACCGGCCGCGGAGTGACCCTGGAGCGCTACCCCGGCTTCGAGGCCGACGACAAGGGCGTCATGCGGGTCGAGGGCGGACCGGCCATCGCCTGGTTCACGGACCCCGCGGGCAACGTCCTGTCCGTGCTCCAGGAAGGCTGACCTCCGCCGCCCCGGGCTCCGGGCCCGCCGACTCAGACCCCCGCCCCGGGCTCCGGGCCCGCCGACTCAGACCACCGCCCCCAGGCTCCGGCCCGCCCCCGAACGGACCGGTCCAGGTGCGCGGCAGCCCCGTACCGCCTCGAATGGGAGAGTGATCGCGCCGCCCGACGACTGCCTCGCCCGCAACGAGTGGATCTGCGGCGCCTACCTGTCCACCCGGCGCGAGATCCTCACCGACGCCGTCGTCCAGCACCTCCAACTGACCGGCGTCTCGGTCGCCCTCGGCCTGCTCATCGCCCTGCCCCTTGCGGTCGCCGCCCGCCGCTGGCGCTGGGCGGCGGGCCCGGTCCTCGGGGTCACCACCCTCCTGTACACGATCCCGGCGCTGGCGATGTTCTCGCTGCTCCTGCCCGTGTACGGCCTGTCCGCCGCCCTGGTCGTGGCCGGCCTCGTCCTGTACTCCCTCACCCTCCTCGTACGGAACATCCTCGCCGGGCTCCGCGCCGTCCCCGAGGAGACCCGGGAGGCGGCGCGCGGCCTCGGGTACGGGCCGGTCCGTCTCCTCCTCGCCGTCGAGCTGCCGCTCGCCCTGCCCGCCGCCATGGCCGGGCTGAGGATCGCCGCCGTCTCCGCCGTCTCCCTCGTCACCATCGGCGCGATCGTCGGCCACGGCGGCCTCGGGAACCTCATCTACGCCGGGATGAACACCTACTTCAAGGCCCAGGTCCTCACTGCCTCCGTGCTCTGCGTCCTCATCGCCGTCGCCGCCGACCTGCTCCTCCTCGGCGCCCAGCGGCTGCTCACCCCCTGGACCCGGGGGCAGGCCGCGTGACCACCCTCTCCGACACCTGGTCCTGGCTGACCACCGCCGCGCACTGGTCCGGCGAGAACGGCGTGTGGCACCGGCTCGGCGAGCACCTCTTCCTCACTGTCGTCTCCCTGGTCATCAGCTGTGCGCTGGCCCTGCCGGTCGCCCTCCTCCTCGGGCACCTCGGCAAGGGCGGCGCGCTCGCCGTGAACGTCTCCAACGCCGGCCGGGCCGTCCCCACCTTCGCCGTGCTCGTGCTGTTGTTGCTCAGCCCGGTCGGCTCGTACGGCGACTGGCCGACGATCATCGCCCTCGTCCTGTTCGCCGTGCCCCCGCTGCTCACCAACGCGTACGTGGGGATCCGGGGCGTCGACCCCGACGTCGTACGGGCCGCCCGGGGCATGGGCATGACGGGCGGCCAGACGGTCGCCCGGGTCGAACTGCCGCTCGCGCTGCCCCTGGTCCTCACCGGCGTACGGATCGCCGCCGTCCAGCTCGTCGCCACCGCCACCGTGGCCGCCCTCGCCGGCGGGGGCGGGCTCGGCCGGATCATCACCGCCGGGTTCAACCTCGCCTCCACCCCGCAGGTCGTCGCCGGCGCCTGCCTCGTCGCGGTGCTCGCGCTCCTCGTGGAAGGGGTCTTCGAGGCCGTCCGCCGCCTCGGACCCGGCGGGGCGCGGGGGAGCGGCGCGTGAGGCGGCCGTACGTCCTCCTGCCCGCCCTCTGCCTCCTCCTGTGCGTCACCGGCTGCGCCACGGGCCCTTCCCTGGAGGACAGGGGCGCGGTCACGGCCGCCCCGGGCGACAGCCGCCGGCTGACCGTCGGCTCGGCCGGGTTCACCGAGAGCGACCTGCTCGCCCAGATGTACTCCCTGCTGCTCCAGGAGGCCGGATACCGGACGAAGATCCTGTCCGTCACCAACCGCGAGCTGTACGAACCCGCCCTGGAGCGGGGTCAGATCGATGTCGTACCGGAGTACGCGGCGACCTTCGCCGACTGGCTGAACGCCAAGGTCAACGGGCCGGACGCGCCGACCGTCGGCTCGCCCGACCTGGCCGCGACCATGACCGCGCTCCGCGCGCTCGCCGGCCCGCGCGGGCTCACCGTCCTCGACGCGGGCCGCGCCGTCGACCAGAACGCCTTCGCCGTGACCGCGGAGTTCGCCGCCGAACACCGGCTCAAGACGCTGAGCGACCTCGGCGCCACCGGCCTCCCCGTCCGGCTCGCGGCCGGGGACGAATGCGTCCGGCGGCCGTACTGCGCGCCCGGTCTGAAGGAGGTCTACGGCATCGACGTGACCGCCGTCGACCCCAAGGGCGTCGGCACCACCCCGGCCAAGCAGGCCGTGCAGAACGGCCAGGACCAGCTGGTGCTCACGACGACCACCGATGCCACGCTCGACGACTTCGGGCTCGTCCTGCTCGCCGACGACAAGCACCTGCAGAACGCCGACAACATCGTCCCCGTCGTGAACCGCGCCCGTGCCGGGAGCGAGGACGTCACCCGGGCGCTCGCCCGCCTCAACACGGTCCTGACCACGGCCGATCTGGCGCACCTCAACGAACAGGTGGACAGCTGGCGGCGTCTGCCGGAGGACGTGGCCCGGAACTATCTCGTCGACCGGGGCCTCGTCGGGCGGTAGGCCCCCGCGGGCGTGCACCGAGCGCGTACCGGGCGCGCACCGAGCCCCCGCGGGTGTGCCGTCAGCCCGCTGAACAGCGTCTCTTGTCATGACCCTTGCGAGACGGTTCCCGGCCCTGCTATTCATCCGTTAGGAAAGTTTCCTTCCAGTCTGATCAATCAACTCCGTACCCCCGTCCCCTCGTTCGTCGTTCCGTGGAGACCCCCATGACTTCGGCACGAACCGTACGCCCCCGCCTCCGACGCCTCGGCGTCGCCGGAACCGCCCTCGGCGCCCTGCTCCTCGGCCTCGCCGCCACGCCACCCACCGCGAGCGCCGCCCCCGTCACCCACGAGGCCGAGACGGCCACCGTCTCCCGAGGCATCGTCGAGTCCAACCACACCGGATTCACCGGCAACGGCTTCGTCAACTACGACAACGCCACCGGCAGTTACGTCCAGTGGAACGTCAACGCGGCCCAGGCGGGCCCCGCGACCCTCACCCTGCGCTACGCCAACGGCACCACCACCAACCGCCCCATGGACATCGCCGTCAACGGCGCCGTGGCCGCCTCCGGCACCTCCTTCGCCGGCACCGGCGCCTGGACCAGCTGGGCCACCACCACCGTCACCACCACCCTCAAGGCCGGCGCCAACACCGTCCGCGCCACCGCCACCACCGCCAACGGCGGCCCCAACGTCGACCACCTCACCGTCGACACCGCCACCACCCCGCCGCCCACCGGCACCACCCCCGCCGCGATCAACGGCCAGCTCAAGGTCTGCGGCACCAAGCTCTGCAACCGCTACGGCAAGCCGGTCCAACTGCGCGGCATGTCCAGCCACGGCACCCAGTGGTACGCCCAGTGCCTGACCAACGGCTCGCTCGACGCCCTCGCCAAGGACTGGAACGCCGACGTCCTGCGCGTCTCCACGTACGTCCAGGAGGAGGGCTACGAGACCGACCCGCGCAAGTACACCGACCTCGCCCACTCCCTCATCGAGCAGGCAACCGCACGCGGGATGTACGTGATCGTCGACTGGCACATGCTCGACCCGGGCGACCCCAACGCCAACCTCGCCCACGCCAAGACCTTCTTCACCGAGATCGCCCAGCGCCACGGCGCCAAGACCAACCTGCTCTACGAGATCGCCAACGAGCCCAGCGGCGTCGCCTGGTCCCGGATCAAGAGCTACGCCGAGCAGCTCATCCCGGTCATCCGCGCCAAGGACGCCGAGACCCCGATCCTCGTCGGCACGCGCGCGTGGTCCTCGTTCGGCGTCTCCGAGGGCGCGAACGAGTCCGAGGTCGTGTCCAACCCGGTGAACGCCACCAACATCATGTACACCTTCCACTTCTACGCCTACTCGCACCGGGACGAGTACCTGAACACCCTCTCCCGCGCCGCCGACAAGCTGCCCGTCTTCGTCACCGAGTTCGGCACCCAGAACTACGCCGGTGAGGGCACGAACGACTTCGCCATGACGCAGAAGTACCTCGACCTCATGGCCGCCAAGAAGATCAGCTGGGTCAACTGGAACTTCTCCGACGACCATCGCAGCGGGGCCGTCTTCAAGACGGGCACCTGCGACGCCGGCGGCCCCTGGGCCGGCACCGGCTCCCTGAAGCCCGCCGGCGTATGGATCCGGGACCGCATCAGGACCGCGGACGACTTCCCGACCTCCTGACCCCGTCCGACCCCGGTACGCCCCCGCCGTGTGATCCACTGTCCTCGGCGGGGGCGTACCGAACAGGAGCAGGAACAGCGTGACCACCTACCGGCAGCCGGGACTCGTCCTCACCGACCACCGCTTCCCCGTCCCCCTCGACCACTCCCGTCCCGACGGCGAGCGCATCGAGGTCTTCGGCCGTGAGGTCGTCGCGAGCGGCAAGGAGGGCGCCGACCGGGAGCGGCTCCCCTGGCTGGTCTACCTGGAGGGCGGGCCCGGCTTCGGCGCCCGCCGCTTCATCGGCCCGCAGGCCTGGCTCGGCCGGGCCGTCCAGGAGTTCCGCGTCCTCCTCCTCGACCAGCGGGGCACCGGCCGCTCCACCCCCGCCAACCGCCAGACCCTGCCGCTCCGGGGCACCCCGGCCGAGCAGGCCGACTACCTCGGCCACTTCCGCGCCGACTCCATCGTCAAGGACTGCGAGCTGATCAGACGCCGGCTCACCGGCGGCGCCCCCTGGACCGTCCTCGGCCAGAGCTTCGGCGGCTTCTGCGCCGTCCACTACCTCTCCACCGCCCCCGAGGGCCTGGAAAGGGTCCTCGTCACCGGCGGTCTGCCCTCCCTGTACGCCACCGCCGACGAGGTGTACCGCGCCGCCTATCCCCGTATCCGGCGCAAGAACGAGGCCCACTTCGCCCGCTACCCGCAGGACGCCGAACGGGCCCGCGCCGTCGCCGCCCACCTCCTCGACCACGAGGTCACCCTCCCCGGCGGCGGCATCCTCACCCCCGAGGCCTTCCAGTCCCTCGGCACCCTCCTCGGCTCCGGCGACGGCACCCACCAGCTCCATCTGCTCCTCGAAGGCGCCTTCGTCCCCACCCCCGGCGGACCCGCGCTCGCCGACGCCTTCCTCGAGCAGGTCCAGGCCCACCTGTCGTACGCCGGACACCCGCTGTACGCCGTCCTCCACGAGGCCATCTACGCCCAGGGGCAGGGCCCCACCGACTGGGCCGCCGAACGCGTCCGCGCCGAGCACCCCGAGTTCGACGCCCGCGCCGCCCTCGCCGACGGCGAACCGTTCCTCTTCACCGGCGAGACCGTCCACCCCTGGCACTTCACCACCGACCCCGCCCTGCGCCCCCTCCGCGAGACCGCGGAACTGCTCGCCGCCCGCACCGACTGGACACCGCTGTACGACCCCGAGCGCCTCGGTGCCAACCGGGTGCCGGTCGCCGCCGCCGTCTACCACGACGACATGTACGTGGACACCGCCCACTCCCTCGAAACCGCCCGCGCGGTACGCGGCCTGCGCACCTGGGTGACCGACGAGTTCGAGCACGACGGCGTACGCGCCGGCGGGCCGCGCGTCCTCGACCGGCTGCTCGCGCTCAGCCGGGGCGAGATCTGACCGCCCCGGGGCGGCCCGGGACGGCTCCCGCATAGGATGCGGCGCGCCACACGGACGGACAGACGAGGGGGCCCGGATGACGGCACACGAGACACCGGCGTCCGGCCGGGAGCTCAAGTTCCGGGCCCTCATGGCCGAGCTGCGGCGCGGCATCCTCGACGGCACCTGGCCGCCCGGCAGCAAACTGCCCACCGAGCGCGCCCTCGCCACCGAGACGGGCCTCTCGGTGACGACCGTCCGCCGCGCCTACGAGGACCTCGTCGCCCTCGGACTCGTCGAACGCCGACAGGGCGCGGGCACCTTCGCCGCCCACCGGCCCGATCGGGACACCACCGGGCAGCGGATCGTCGGCGTCCTCGTCCCCGACACCACCTTCTACTACCCGCGCGTCCTCCAGGGCATCGAGAAGGAACTCGCGGCGGCCGGGGCCCGGCTCGTCCTCGCCTGCTCCCACTACGACCCCGACGAGGAGGACGCCGCCGTCGAACGCCTCCTCTCGGCGGGCGTCCACGGCCTCCTCCTCGTCCCCAGCCTCCACACCGCCACCGACCCCGGCCGCCGCGCCGAGGAACTCCTCGCCCTGCCCGTCCCCGCCGTCCTCGTCGAGCGCAGACTCACCGCCCACGGCCCCGGCGACCCCACCGAACACGTCTGCACCGACCACGAGGGCGGCGCCTACGACGCGGTACGCCACCTGCGGGCCCTCGGCCACGAGCGACTCGGACTCGTCGCCCGCACCGACGCGCCCACCACCGCCCCCATCGAGTCCGGCTTCGCCCGCGCCCTCACCGACCTCGGGCTGCCCGGGGCCCCGGCGTACGAGCGGGACGTCATGGCCCGCTGGGACCACGACCGCGCCGACCGGGCGCTCGCCGCGCTCCGGGACGCCGGCGTCACCGCCGCGCTCTGCTTCGGCGACCGCGAGGCAGCCCTGATGCTCGGAGCGGCCCGCCGCGCCGGGGTGCGGGTCCCGGACGACCTGGCCCTGATCAGCTACGACAACGAGTTCGCCGACGTCGCCGAGACCCCGCTGACGGCCGTCTCCCCGCCCAAGTACCAGCTCGGCCGGCTCGCCGCGCAGATCCTGCTCCGGCGACTCTCCGAAGGCGACGCCGCCCCGCTGCACCAGGTGCAGCTGCGCCCCCGGCTCGTCGTCCGGGCCTCCTGCGGCGCCGGACGCGACGCGGGCGGCGCGCGAAAGTCCAAGAGGTGAGCACCCCTTGCTCATGGTGTGCTGCTCTCCGCTGCCGGTAGAACTCGGTCCGGACCCCGCGAGGGGACCCCCCCGAGGAGAGGACCCGGACATGAGCACCCACGTCAGCGCGGAGATCGCCGGCCAGCCCGACTGCTGGCGCCGCGCGGCCGAGACCGCCGACCGTCACGCCGGCCGGCTGCCCGCCCGGGGCGAGCGCGTGGCGGTGGTCGGCTGCGGCACCTCGTACTTCATCGCCCGCGCCTACGCGGCGCTGCGCGAATCCCTCGGCGCCGGCGAGACCGACGCCTTCCCCGCATCCGACGCCACACCGCTCGGCCGCGGCTACGACCGGATCGTGGCCCTCACCCGCTCCGGCGCCACGACGGAGGTCGTGCACCTGCTCGCCCGCGCGGCCGGGGGCGTCCCGACGCTCGTCCTCACCGGCCGACCGGGCAGCCCCGCAGGGCGGTTCGCCGACGAGATCGTCGACCTCGGCTTCGCCGACGAACGCTCCGTCGTCCAGACCCGGTTCGCGACCACGGCCCTCCAACTCCTGCGCGCCGGGCTCGGTGTGGACCTCGGGCCCGCGATCGCCGACGCCGAACTCGTCCTGTACGAGCGGCTGCCCGCCGCCTGGGAGCGGCGCGGCCAGTTCACCTTCCTCGGCACCGGCTGGACCGTCGGACTCGCCGACGACGCCGCGCTCAAACTGCGCGAGGTCGCCCGCGCCTGGACGGAGTCGTACGCGGCGATGGAGTATCGCCACGGCCCCATCAGCATCAGCGACAGGTCCAGCCTCGTCTGGTGCCTCGGCCCCGCGCCCTCGGGACTGCGGGACGAAGTGGAGTCCACCGGAGCCCTGTTCGCCGCCGACGCGATCGACCCGGTCGCCGCGCTCGTCCGCGCCCAGCGGCTCGCGGTCGCCCTCGCCGACCGGCGCGGCCTCAACCCCGACCGGCCCCGGAACGTCTCGCGTTCGGTGATCCTCTCCGGAGAGTTCCGCCCGACGGCCTCGGAGGCGGCCCGTATCCTGCGCTCATGACCGGAACCGATGTCACGGACCTCGCGGAGATGCCCGGCGACTGGCAGCGCGCCCTCGCCGTCGTCGCCCACCCCGACGACCTGGAGTACGGCTGCGCGGCCGCGGTCGCCGCCTGGACGGACGCGGGCAAGGAAGTCGTCTACGTGCTCGCCACCCGCGGCGAGGCCGGGATCGACACCCTCGCCCCGGACGTCTGCGGCCCGCTGCGCGAGCGGGAGCAGAGGGACAGCGCCGCCGTCGTCGGCGTGGACACGGTCGAGTTCCTCGACCACCACGACGGGGTGATCGAGTACGGCCTCGGCCTGCGCCGCGACATCGCCGCCGCGATCCGCCGCCACCGCCCGGAGCTCGTCGTCACCCTCAACCACCGCGACACTTGGGGCGGCGGCCCCGGCGCGCCCTGGAACACCCCCGACCACCTGGCCGTCGGCCGTGCCACGCTCGACGCGGCGGCCGACGCCGGGAACCGCTGGATCTTCCCCGAGCTCGCCGACCAGGACCTCGAGCCCTGGAACGGCGTGCGCTGGGTCGCGGTCGCGGCCTCCAGCACCCCGACCCACGCCGTCGACGCGGGCCCGGGCCTGGACCGGGCGATCCGCTCCCTCCTCTGCCACCGCGCCTACATCGAGGCCCTGACGGACGAGGACCCGGAGTCGTACGTCCGCGACTTCCTCACGACGACGACCGGCCGCGCCGCCGCCCGCTTCGACGGCCGTCCGGCGGTGACGTTCGAACTCTTCGCCCGGTAAGGGTGGTTGACGTCCTTCGGGCCGCTCAGCCCATCGGCGCCGGCTTCAGTACGGCGAAGGGGGCTCCGAAGGGATCGGCCAGCCAGGCGATGCGGCCGACGTCCGGGATGTCGGCCGGGGGCATCTGGACCGAGCCTCCGTTGCCCTGGGTGGAGGTGGCCATCGCGTCGGGGTCGTCGACCGCGAAGTACGGGATCCAGCGCGGGTTCTCACTCGCGTCCTGGAGTTCGGCGGCGCCACCGAAGGTGGCGTCCTCCTGGTCCCCTTCGGCGGTGGAGACGACCCGGTACGTCATGCCGGGCGCCTCCATCGCCGCCCAGCGCCAGTCGAACAGGGCCCGGTAGAAGCCGAGGACGGTCTCCGGGTCGGGGACGTGCAGCTCCACCCAGACGAGGGTGTTGGTCGACGAGGTCCGCTCAAGGCCCTGGACGGTGCCGGGCTGCCAGATCGCGAACTGGGCGCCGGCCGGGTCGGTGAGGGCGGCCATGCGCCCCGCGTCCATGACGTCGAAGGCGGGGAGGCGCACGGTGCCGCCCGCCGCCTCGGCCGCCTTCTGGGTGGCGTCCGCGTCCGGGGTCTGGAAGTACACGGTCCAGGCGCTGCGCGCGCCCTCCTCGGTGAGCGGGCCCAGCGCGGCGACCGTGCGGCCCTCCTGCTGGAAGAAGCCGTAGCCCCCGGCGTCGGGCCCCGCCGAGCGGAACTCCCAGCCGAGGACGGCGCCGTAGAACGCGGCGGCCGCCTCCGTGTCGGGGCTGCCGAGATCGAGCCAGTTGGGGGAACCCTTGGTGAACTGCGTACCGAGCATGGGAGGTGTCCTGTCCTTCCGTCATCCGTGGCCGGGGAACCGGGGGAGTCGTCCGAGCCGTCGGAGCCGTACCACTGATTTCTCCGGCTTCCGGCCACCCTGACCGATCCTCGCCCCTCGGCCCGTGCGGCGCAGCCCCAACCGCCGGGGTTCATCCGACCGGCCGACCGGCCACCTTCGCCTCCAGGTAGGCCGTCGCGGGGAGCCGGTCGACGAGCCAGGTGGTGTCGACCAGCAAACAAACTTGCCATTTCTGCAACACTGGACGCATGACGAACGAAGACGACCGCATCGACGAGGTCCTCAACGAGGTCGGCCCCCGCCTCCGTCGCGTCCGCCGAGACCGCGGGGTGACCCTGGCCGAGCTCTCCGCCGCCACCGGCATCTCCGTGAGCACCCTGTCCCGGCTGGAGTCCGGGCAGCGCAGGCCCAGCCTCGAACTGCTCCTGCCGCTCGCCCGCGCCCACCAGGTCCCGCTCGACGAGCTGGTCGGCGCCCCGGCGACGGGCGACCCCCGGATCCGCGCCAAGCCGATCGTGCGCCACGGCCGCACGATGTTCCCGCTGACCCGGCAGCCCGGCGGCCTCCAGGCGTACAAGGTGATCCAGGAGAAGACGACGGAGCCGCCGGAGCCCCGCGTCCACGAGGGCTACGAGTGGCTGTACGTGCTCTCGGGGAAGCTCCGGCTCGTGCTCGGCGAGCACGACGTCGTCCTCGCGGCCGGCGAGGCGGCCGAGTTCGACACCCGCGTCCCGCACTGGTTCGGGCCGACGGACGACGGGCCGGTGGAGTTCCTGAGCCTCTTCGGCCCGCAGGGGGAGCGGATGCACGTACGGGCCCGCCCGAAGAAGTCCGGCTGACTCGGCACCCTACGGGGTTCCCCCGGCGGCAAGCGACCGCTTAGTATGCCACCGACCGCTCGGTACGGAGGAGGCTTCCGGATGCAGGTATGGCGTGTGTACGAGAACGGGGAACCGGCCGCGGTGATGCGCCGCGAGGAGGTGACACCGCCCACGCCCGGCGACGGCCAGGTCCTGCTCAAGGTCCGCGCCGCGAACGTCAACTTCCCCGACGCGCTGCTCTGCCGCGGCCACTACCAGGTGCGGCCCCCGCTGCCCTTCACCCCCGGCGTGGAGGTCTGCGCCGAGACCGAGGACGGCCGCAGGGTCCTCACCACCGCCGCGCTCCCGCACGGCGGCTTCGCCGACTACGTGCTCGCCGACGCGGCCGGGCTGCTCCCCGCCCCCGAGTCGCTCGACGACGCCGAGGCCGCCGCGCTCCACATCGGCTACCAGACCGGCTGGTTCGGCCTGCACCGCCGCGCCGCCCTCCAGGAGGGCGAGACCCTCCTCGTCCACGCGGCGGCGGGCGGCGTCGGCAGCGCGGCCGTCCAGCTCGGCAAGGCGGCCGGCGCCACCGTCATCGGCGTCGTCGGCGGACCGGAGAAGGCCGCCGTCGCCCGCGCGCTCGGCTGCGACGTGGTCGTCGACCGGCGTTCCGAGGACGTCGTCGCCGCTGTCAAGGCCGCCACCGGCGGCCGCGGCGCGGACGTGATCTACGACCCCGTCGGCGGCGAGGCCTACCAGCAGTCCGCGAAGTGCGTCGCCTTCGAGGGGCGGATCGTCGTCGTCGGCTTCGCCAGCGGCACCGTCCCCGCTCCCGCCCTCAACCACGCCCTGGTGAAGAACTACTCGGTCCTCGGCCTCCACTGGGGCCTGTACGCGGTCAAGGACCCGGCTTCCATCGGGCGCTGCCACGAGACCCTCACGTCCTACGCCGCCAAGGGCCTGATCAAGCCGCTCATCGGCGAGCGCGTCCCCTTCGCCGGCGCGGCCGACGCCGTCCAGCGCGTCGCCGACGGCTCCACCACGGGCCGACTCGTCGTCCTCCCGGAAGGAGTCCGCGCATGACAACGGCCGAGGAACTCCGCGTACTCACCGCAAAGTTGCTGGAGGAGTACCCGCCCGCCACCACCGACCGCACCGACTTCCTGCGCGCCCGCTTCGACGCCGGGCTCGCCTGGGTGCACTACCCGGTCGGCCTCGGCGGACTCGACGCGCCCCGCGCGCTCCAGGCCGTCGTCGACGCCGAACTCGCCGCCGCGGGCGCCCCCGACAACGACCCGCGCAAGATCGGCATCGGTCTCGGCATGGCCGCCCCCACGGTCCTCGCCCACGGCTCCGACGAGGTCAAGCAGCGCTTCCTGCGGCCGCTCTGGGTCGGCGAGGAGGTGTGGTGCCAGCTCTTCAGCGAGCCCGGCGCGGGCTCCGACCTCGCCGCGCTCGCCACCCGCGCCGTCAGGGACGACGGCGGGGACTGGATCGTCGACGGGCAGAAGGTGTGGACGTCCAGCGCGCACACCGCCCGCTGGGCCATCCTCATCGCCCGCACGGACCCGGACGCGCCCAAGCACCGGGGCATCACCTACTTCGTCTGCGACATGACGGACCCCGGCGTGGAGGTCAGGCCGCTGCGCCAGATCACCGGCGAGGCCGAGTTCAACGAGGTCTTCCTCACCGGGGTCCGCATCCCCGACGCCCACCGCCTCGGCGAGGTCGGCGACGGCTGGCGGGTCGCCCAGACCACCCTCATGAACGAGCGGGTCTCCATCGGCGGAGCCCGTATCCCCCGCGAGGGCGGCATGATCGGCAAGCTCGCCACGACCTGGCGCGAGCGGCCCGAACTGCGCACCCACGACCTGCACCGGCGCCTCCTCGACCACTGGGTCGACGCCGAGGTGGCCAGGCTCGCGGGGGAGCGGCTCCGGCAGCAGCTCGTCGCGGGCCGGCCGGGACCCGAGGGCAGCGCGATGAAGCTGGCCTTCGCCCGCCTCAACCAGGCCATCAGCGGCCTGGAGGTCGAACTCCTCGGCGACGAAGGCCTGTTGTACGGGGAGTGGGAGATGCGCCGCCCCGACCTCGTGGACTTCACCGGCCGTGACGCCGGCTACCGCTATCTGCGGTCCAAGGGCAACTCGATCGAGGGCGGCACCAGCGAGGTGCTGCTCAACATCGTCGCCGAGCGGGTCCTGGGCCTGCCGCCCGAGCCCCGTAACGACAAGGACGTCGCCTGGAAGGACCTCGCCCGATGACCGACGTGACGGAACAGACGCAGCAGACGGATCAGACGGAGATGACGGAGCCGCCGCTCGACCTCCTCTACTCCGAGACCGAGGACGACCTGCGGGCCGCCGTCCGCGCCCTGCTCACCGACCGGGCCGGCCACCAGACCCTCCTCGGCCGGATCGAGACGGACAGTCCGTACGTCCCCGGCCTGTGGAAGTCCCTCGCCGCCGACATCGGCGCCGCGGGCCTCCTCGTCCCCGAGAAGCTCGGCGGCCAGGGCGCGAGCCACCGCGAGGCCGCCGTCGTCCTGGAGGAGCTCGGCCGCGCGGTGACGCCGCTGCCGTACCTCACCAGCGCCGTGGTGGCCACGGAGACCCTGCTCGCCCTCGCGGGGGAGAGCGACGCGGCGGCCGGGCTGCTCGCGGACCTCGCGAGCGGCCGCACGGTCGCGGTCCTCGCCGTACCGCTGTCGACGGCACCCGACGCGGAGCCCCCGTTCGGCGCCGCGATCCCCGGCGTCGCCGACGCCACCGCCGCCGACGTGTTCCTCGTCCCGCGCGCCGACGGTCTGTACGCCGTCCCCGCCACCGAGGCCACGGTCGAACCGCAGACCCCGCTCGACCTCACCCGCCCCCTGGCCCGGGTCACCGCCCCCGCCGGGAGCGGCACCCGGCTCGCGGACCCGGAGGCGGCCCGCGCGGCGGTCCGGCGCGGCCTTCTCGCGGGGGCGGGACTCCTCGCCTCCGAGCAGCTCGGCCTCGCCGAGTGGTGCCTGGAGGAGACCATCCGCCACACCCGCGAGCGCCACCAGTTCAACCGGCCGGTCGGCTCCTTCCAGGCCCTCAAGCACCGCATGGCCCAGCTCTGGCTCGACCTCGTCGGCGCCAGGGCGGCGGCCAGGGCGGCTGCGGACGCCCTCGCCACCGGCAGTGCGGACGCGCCGCTGATCGTGGCCGTCGCCCAGGCGTACTGCTCCAAGGCGGCCGTCCGGGCCGCCGAGGAGTGCGTCCAGCTGCACGGCGGGATCGGGATGACCTGGGAGCATCCAGCTCATCTGGCGCTGAAGCGGGCCAAGTCCGACCAGATCGCCCTGGGGTCGGCGGGCCGCCACCAGGACGCGATCGCGGCCCTCGTCGGCCTGGAACCGCCCCTGTAAGGGGCCCCCTGTGTTCACACCCCTTTACATACTGTTTAATTGCAAGCTGTTCGCAATAACAGTTGATCTTCTAAGAGGTGTGGACTCGATGACCGCCCGATCCCTCCGCGGCACGGCCGCCGCGACTCTCGCGGGGGCCGTCGCCCTCACCGCGGCGGCCTGCACGAACCCCGGCTCCACCGCCGGAGGCTCCGGCGGACCCAAGGATTCCGCGGTCGTCGGCATCGCCTACGAGCCCGAGACCCTCAGCCCCCTCCTCGGCTACGGCAAGGACGGCAACTCCAAGATCTTCGACGGGCTCCTCGCCTTCGACGCCGGCATGAAGCTGAAGCCGGCGCTCGCCGCCGCGCTGCCCCGCGTCAGCGACGGCGGACTGACCTACACGTACACCCTCCGCGACGGGGTCACCTTCAGCGACGGTGTCCCCTTCACGGCGAAGGACGTCGTCTTCACCTACCGGACGATCCTCGACCCGAAGACGAACAACCCCTCCCGCACCGAGCTCGACGCCCTCAAGAGCGTCGAGGCGGTCGGCGACGACACCGTCGTCTTCCGGCTCAAGTACCCGTACGCGCCCTTCGCCGAGCGCACCGTCCACGCCATCGCCCCCGAGCACGTCGCGGCGAAGCAGGACGTCAACACCGGCGCCTTCACCACGAAGCCGATCGGCACCGGCCCGTACGTGCTCACCGGCTGGTCCAAGGGCGAGAAGCTCAGCTTCGCGGCCAACCCGAGCTACTGGAACGGCGCACCGCCGGTGAAGAAGTTCACCATGGCGATCATCAAGGACGACGACGTCCGCGCCACCCGACTGCGCGCCGGCGACCTCGACGGCGCGATCCTGCCGCCCAACCTCGCGGCCGGCTTCCAGGGCGACAAGGCGAAGAAGTCGTACGCCGCCAAGACGTACGACTACCGCACGGTCACCCTCCCCACCCACCACCAGGTGACCGGCGACACGGCCGTCCGCCGCGCCCTCGACATCGCCGTCGACCGCCGGACGATGGTCGACAAGATCCTCGAAGGGGCCGGAAAGCCCGCCTACGGGCCCGTGCCCACCGACAGCCCCTGGTTCACCAAGGGAACCGAGCGCCGCCACGACCTCGCGGGCGCCCAGAAGATCCTCGACGAGGCCGGCTGGAAGGCAGGCCCCGACGGCATCCGCGTCAGGAACGGCGTCCGCGCCGCCTTCCCGCTCTGGTACCTCTCCGGCGACAAGCTGCGCCAGGACCACGCCCTCGCCTACGTCTCCGACGCCAAGAAGGCCGGCATCGACATCACCGCCCAGGCCGGCACGTGGGAGGTCATCGAGCCCCGGATGAAGACGGACGCCGTCCTCGCCGGCGGCGGCTCGCCCGGCGACCCCGACTTCGACCAGTACCTGCTCCTGAAGTCCACCCTCGGCGGCGACGGCTTCAACAACATGGCCTGGTACGACAACAAGACGGTCGACCGCGCCCTGGAGGACGGCCGCCGCACCGACGACCCCGCCAAGCGGCGTGCCGCGTACGACACCGTCCAGCGGGAACTGGTCGAGAACCCCGGCTACACCTTCCTCACCCACATCGACCACCTCTACGTCGTGAACGACTCCTGGGACGGACTGAGCACCCAGGTCGAGCCGCACGATCACGGCCTCGCCGCCGGCCCCTGGTGGAACATCGAGAGCTGGAAGCCCAAGAGCGCCGGAGACACGAAGAAGTGAAGCGCCGCCTCCCCTGGGGGGCCATGGCCCGGATGACGGGACGGCGGCTCCTCGCCGCCGTCCCCGTCCTCCTCGGCGTCACCCTCGCGGTGTTCGCCGTCGCGGCGGCCTCCCCCTTCGACCCCGTCAAGGCCTACGCGGGCACCGCCGGGCTCACCGCCTCGCAGGAGAACCTCGACCAGCTCCGCGCCAACCTCGGCGTCGACCGGCCCCTCCTCACCCGCTGGTGGGAATGGCTCACCGCCGCCCTCGGCGGCGACCTCGGCGACTCCTCCGTCATGCGCCGCCCCGTCGCCGAGGTCATCGGGGAACGCCTCGGCTGGTCCGTCCTCCTCGCCGTCACCGCCTTCCTCGTCGCCATCGCCCTCGGCACCCTCCTCGGCGTCCTCGCGGGCCGCCGCCGCGGCGGCCTCCTCGACCGGGCCGTCAGCTCCGCCGCGTACACCCTGGAAGCCGCGCCCTCCTTCTGGCTCGGCCTCCTCGCCATCTGGTTCTTCGCCCTGAAGCTCGGCGTCCTGCCGGCCGGCGGGCTCACCGACACGGCGAGCGACACCGTCACCTTCGACCAGGTCGCCGGCCACCTCGTCCTGCCCGCGCTCGTCCTCGGCGTCTCCCAGCTGCCCTGGTTCTTCCTGTACGTCCGCCAGGGCGTCGGCGACGCCCTCGACGAGGACCCGGTGCGCGGCGCCCGCGCCCGCGGCCTCAGCGAACGCACCGTCCTCACCGGCCACGCCCTCCGCTCCGGAATGCTGCCCATGCTCACCCTCGTCGGCTCCCGCGTCCCCGAGCTCATCACCGGCGCGCTGCTCGTGGAGACCGTCTTCAGCTGGCCCGGCATCGCCGCCGCCACCGTCCAGGCCGCCACCTCCGTGGACTTCCCCCTGCTCGCCGCGCTGACCGTCCTCGCCACCGCCGCCGTCCTCCTCGGCAACCTCCTCTCGGACCTGCTGTACGGACTCGCCGACCCGAGGGTGGGCTTCGATGGCTGACCCGCGCACCCACCGCCTGCGGCTCTGGAGCTCCGCCCTGATCGTCGGCGTCGTCCTCCTCGCCGTGCTGCTCGTGCCGCCGCTCGTCCAGCTCGACGAACAGGCCGTCGACCTCTCCCGCAAGCTCCTCCCGCCCTCCCTCGACCACCCCTTCGGCACCGACGACCTCGGCCGCGACCTCCTCCTGCGCTGCGTCTACGGCCTGCGGATCTCGCTCCTCGTCGGACTCGTCGCCGCGCTGGTCGCCACCGTCGTCGGCACCGCCGTCGGAGCGGCCGCCGGCGCGCTCGGAGGCTGGACCGACCGCTGCCTCATGCGGCTCGTCGATGCCTTCTCCTCCGTCCCGCACCTGCTGCTCGGCATCTTCGTCGTCGCCCTCTTCCGGCCCGGCGTCTGGCCCGTGATCGTCTCCGTCGCCGTCACCCACTGGCTCTCCACCGCCCGCATCGTGCGCTCCGAGGTCCTCTCCCTGCGCACCCGGCCCTTCGTCGACGCCGCCGTCTCCGGCGGCGCCTCGCGGTGGCGCGTGGCCGTCCGCCACCTGCTGCCCGCCGTCCTGCCACAGGCCGGGCTCGCCGCCGTCCTGATGGTCCCGCACGCCATGTGGCACGAGTCCGCGCTGTCCTTCCTCGGCCTCGGCCTGCCCAGCCACCAGGCCAGCCTCGGCAACCTCGTGCAGAACGCGCGCTCCTCGCTGCTCGCCGGGGACTGGTGGCCCACCCTCTTCCCCGGTCTCCTCCTCATCGTCCCGACCCTCGCCATCGCGGGACTCGCGGGCGTGTGGCGGGACCGGCTCAACCCGCGCCGCCGATCGGAGCTGATGCTGTGAACGCCACCGACCGCACGGTCCTGCGCGCGCTCGAGGCCGTCACCGCCGAACGGGCCGAGGACGCCGTCCTCAGCGTCCGTGACCTCACCGTCCGCTTCCGGCTGAGCGGCGGCCGGTCCGTCGCCGCCGTCACCGGCGCCGACTTCGACCTCGCGGCGGGGGAGTGCCTCGCCCTCGTCGGCGAGAGCGGCTGCGGCAAGTCCGTCCTCGCCTCCGCCCTCCTCGGCCTCCTCCCCGGCAACGCCGAGACCAGCGGTACGGCCCTGCTCGCGGGCCGCGACGGCGAGGACGGCACCGACCTGCTCGCCGCCGGCGAGAAGACCCTCGCCCGCACCGTACGGGGCCGCCGCGTCGGCCTCGTACCGCAGAGCCCCGCCGCCCACCTCACCCCCGTCCGCACCGTACGGTCCCAGCTGGAGGAGACCGTCCGCGCCCTCACCGGCACCTCCCGCCGCGCCCGCAGGAAGGCCGCGGAGGACGCCGCCGAACGGACCGCCTTCCCCGCCGGACACCTCGACCGGTACCCCCACGAACTCTCCGGCGGCCTCGCCCAGCGCGCCGCCACCGCCCTCGCCCTCATCGGCGGCGCCCCGCTGCTGCTCGCCGACGAACCCACCACCGGCCTCGACCGCGACCTCGTCGACCGCACCGTCGACGAACTCCGGCGCCACGCCGACGACGGCCGCGGCCTGCTCCTCATCACCCACGACCTCGCCGCCGCCGAACGCATCGCCGACCGCGTCGCCGTCATGTACGCGGGCCGCATCGTGGAGATCGCCCCCGCCCACCGCTTCTTCGGACCCACGGGCCCCCGCCACCCCTACGCCCGCGGACTCCTCGACGCCCTTCCCGACCGGGCGTTCACCCCGATCCCCGGCATGCCCCCGGAACTCTCCGCGCTGCCCGAGGGCTGCGCCTTCGCCCCCCGCTGCCCCCGCGCCACCGAACTCTGCGCCACCCCGCCCGCGTCCACCGCCGGCGTGGCCTGCCACCACCCGGAGCACCCCCGTGCTTGAACTCGACACCGTCACCGCCGGATACGACCGCCGCGCCCCCGTCTTCCGGGGCGCCTCGCTCACCGTCGCCCCCGGCGAGTCCGTCGGACTCCTCGGCCCCAGCGGCTGCGGCAAGTCCACCCTCGCCCGCGTCGCCGCCCTCCTCCACCGCCCGGACGGGGGCCGCCTCGTCCTCGACGGCACCGAGGTCAGGGCCTGGCGCCACCGCGCCCCGCGCGCGCTGCGCACCGCCGTCGGCGTCGTCTTCCAGCAGCCCCGCACCGCCGCCGACCCCCGCCTCACCCTGGCCGAGCTGATCGCCGAACCCCTGCGCGCCACCGGCCGCCGCACCGAGGCGGCCGACCGGGTCGCCGCACTCGCCCCCGCCGTCGGACTCACCGGCGACCTGCTCACCCGCCGCCCCCACGAGGTCAGCGACGGCCAGCTCCAACGCGCCTGCCTCGCCCGTGCGTTGTCCCTGCGCCCCCGCTGGCTGATCTGCGACGAGATGACCGCGATGCTCGACGCCTCCACCACGGCCGCCCTCGTCGCCGCCGTCGAGGCCTACCGCACCGACACCGGCGCCGGTCTCCTCGCCGTCGGCCACGACCGCGTCCTCCTGAACCGCTGGTGCGACCGCACGGTGGAGTGGAAGGACTGCCTGCCCGCCACGTCCTGACCACATCTCACCCGTATGGCCGCCCCGCCATACCTCCGGACGGACCGTACATTCCGCCACACTGTCCGCCGAACGCCGCAATTCCGGTGCGGCGCAAGGAGGACGTGAGAGCGATGGCCGTTTCCATTTCTGTCGTGGTGCTGCTGCTGGTCCTGGCCGTGATCTTCCTGCGGAGCGGCGGGCTCAAGCTCTCGCACGCCCTCGTCTGCGCGCTGCTCGGCTTCTTCCTCGCCGGCACCAGCATGGCGCCCACCATCCACAACGGCGTCGCCGCCACCGCCAACGTCGTCTCCCACCTCAGACCGTGAGCGTCGCCACGGCCGGCCGTGCACGCACGGAAGCCGCCCCGGGACCGGTTCCGGGGCGGCTTCGGCGTACAGGCCAGGCCAGGCCAGGTCAGACCATCTCGGGCATCTCGCCGACAGTGGTCTTCACGTCGATCACGGCGAACGCGGCACCCTGCGGGTCCAGGATCGCCGCGAAGCGGCCGAAGGGGCTGTCCATCGGCCCGAACAACTTCTGCCCGCCGAGGCGCCCCGCCGCCTCGACGGCCTTGTCGCAGTTGTCCACGGCGAAGTAGACCTGGAAGTACGAGGGGAACTCCGCCGGGAACTCCGCCGTCATCACCATCCGCCCGAGCACCGGGTCGGCACCGAGGTCGAAGACCCGGTAGTCCACCTCCCCGTCCTGCATCGTCTTGGAGCGGTAGCCGAAGACGGTGGAGAAGAAGTCGTCCGCCTTCCCCGGCTCCCGGGTGAAGACCTCGGCCCAGACGTACGAGCCGCTCTCGCCCTCCAGCTCGAAGCCCTCGTGCGCACCCCCCTGCCAGATGCCGAACACGGCACCCGACGGCTCCTGCGCGAGGCACATCGAGCCGAACTCGCCGACCTGCATCGGCTCCATCAGGACGGTGCCGCCCGCGCTCCGGATCTTCTCCGCCGTCGCGGAGACGTCGGGAGAGGCGAAGTACAGACACCAGGCCGACTGCGGTTCGCCGTCCTGCCCCGGCATCGGCGGGACCACGGCCGCGACCGCCTTGCCGTTCTTGTACGCCTGCGTGTAGTTGCCGAATTCCGTTGAGGACTCGCCGAAGGTCCAGCCGAGCACGTCGCCGTAGAACGTCTTCGCGCCCTCGAAGTCGGTGAACATCGCGTCGGTCCAGACCGGCGTGCCTTCAGGTCGTGCGGCCATGACGGTGACTCTCACTTCCGGTTCGATGACGTGTTCCTGTGAGCCACGCTAGTCACGCTCGCCCCGGCCCGCTCGGTGACACGGGCAGTCGGCCCATGGCGTAGCGGTGGTACGGCCCGTCCGGCAGGCCGAGCTCCGGCCGCCACATCCGCAGCACCTGGGCGGAGGGCAGGAACAGCGCCTCCGGCAGACGGTCGGGCTCCGTCCACTCCCAGCGCTCGATCTTGTCCGGCTCGGCCACCGCGGGGACCCCACGGAAGGCGCGCACGACGGTGGCGGCGGTCAGCCGGGTCATCAGGGTGGACGTGACTGAGTCCAGGATCAGTCCGATCACCTCCACGTCGGCGGCGTCGGCGACGAGCGCCGTCTCCTCGGCCAGCTCGCGGACCGCCGCGTCCTCGACGGACTCACCGGGCTCGACCTGGCCGCCCGGCAGCTCCCACACCCCGGAGCGGTGCAGCCCGAGGAGGACCCGTCCGGCCTCGTCGGTCACGACCACCCCCGCTCCGAGAGAGGCCTGGGCGCGGGGCGGCTGGACGTTTCGCCGGGCGACGGAGGCCCGGTCGGCGGTGTTCATGATCCTCTTCTACCAGCAGCGTTCCCCGCGCCGCCACCGTCACCGAGCGGCGGGGGGAACCACCGCGACCGGGCAGTGCGCGTGGTGCAGGACCGCGTGGGCGACGGAGCCGACGAGCAGCGACCCGAAGCGATGCCGGTGGTGCCGGCCAACGACCAGCAGACCGGCGTCCCGCGAGCCCTCCACGAGCAGGCCCGCCGCGTCCCCCGGCACCACCACCGGGACGAGGTCGACCTCCGGCCGGCGCGCGGCGAAGGGCCGCAGCCGCTCCTCCTGCTCCAGCGAAGCCTCCCGTACGAGCTGCTCCTCCATGTCGTCCGAGAGGGGCAGCGGCGGCGGCACCTGGAGCGCGGGGGAGGGTGCGACCACCAGGGCGCCCGGCTGGGGAGGCAGCCGGAACGCCGTCACGGCCTCCAGCGGTACGCCCCGGTGGTGCGCCGTCTCGAAGGCGAAGGCCACCACCTCGTCCGGAGTCTCCTCCGTGTGCAGGCCGAGCAGCACCCGGCCCGCCTCCACCCCGTCCTCCAAGGCGGCCGTACGGGCCTCGTGCGGGACGACGACGAGCGGGCAGGGCGCCGTCGCGGCGAGCGTCCGGCTGGTCGAGCCGAGCAGCAGACTCGCGAAGCCGCCGCGCCCCCGGGAACCGGTCACCAGGAGCCGCGCGCCCCGCGCCGCCGCCGGCAGGGCGTCGGTCACGGACCCGTCGAGCGACTCGTACCGTACGGGAAGGGCGTGCCCGCGCTCCTCGACCACGGTCCGTACGGCCGCCAGGACCGTGTCGGGAAGCTCGGGCGACGGGCGGAGGGAGGCGATACGGGCGGCGCCGAGCTGGAGGGCGTCGGAGCGCACATGGGCCACGACCAGCGGAGATCCCAGGTGCGTGGCGGCGCTCAGGGCCCACTCCAGGGCCAGGAGACTGTGCTCGGAACCGTCCACGCCGACGACGACCGGCGGCTCGGAGGCGGTGCTCACGTCATTCGTGGGGGAAGCACTCATGGGGGAATGACTCCCGCACGCGGCGCCGCGCCACACCCGTCAGGGCGCGGCGCGGCGGGGGAAGACGATCAGGCGTTCTCGTCGCGGCGGGCCCGCTCCGCGTCGCGCTCCTTGATGCGGACGGTCTCCTTGCGGACCTCCGCCTGGGTGGCCCGCTCCTTCGCGAGCCACTCGGGCAGCTCCTGCCTGAGCGCCTCGATCTGCTCGGTGGTGAGCGGGTCGGTGATGCCACCGCGCGCGAGACCGGCGATGGAGATGCCGAGGCGCTGCGCGACCACCGGGCGGGGGTGCGGGCCGTTCTTCCGGAGCTCCTGGAGCCAGGCGGGCGGGTTCGCCTGGAGCTCGTTCAGCTCGGAGCGCGAGACGACACCCTCCTGGAACTCTGCGGGGGTGGCCTCGAGGTACACACCCAGCTTCTTCGCCGCGGTGGCGGGCTTCATCGTCTGGGTGTTCTGGTGCGACGTCATGGTGCCAAGGGTATCGAGCGTGCGGGCGAGTTCCGACCACGGCAGCTACCGGTAACCTGGCGGAGTGACAGGCTCGGACGCTTCCCCCTCGGACTCCCCGGCGGTTTCCCCCGCCGTCTCCCCCTCTGACTCCTCCTCCGGCACCCCTGCCTTCCGGCTCGCGTACGTGCCCGGAGTGACGCCCTCGAAGTGGGTGGGGGTCTGGAAGGAGCGGCTGCCCGACGTGCCTCTGACCCTGCTCGCCGTGACGCCCGCCGAGGCCTTCGGCGCGCTCCGGGAGGGTTCGGCCGACGCCGGTCTGGTCCGGCTTCCCGTCGACGGGGACGACCTCAGCGCCATCCCGCTCTACACGGAGACGACGGTCGTCGTCGTCCCCAAGGACCACCTGCTCGCGGCGGCCGAGGAGGTGTCGGTCGAGGACCTCGCCGACGAGCTCGTCCTGCACCCGCTCGACGACACCGTCGGCTGGGAGCGGCCGCCGGGCCGCCCGGCGAACGAGCGCCCCGAGACGACGGCCGACGCGATCGAACTGGTCGCTGCCGGTGTAGGCGTGCTCGCCGTACCCCAGTCCCTGGCGCGGCTGCACCACCGCAAGGACCTCACCTACCGGACCCTCACCGAGGTCCCGCAGTCACGGGTCGCCCTGTCCTGGGCGGCCGCAGACGAGGCCCCCGACCTGGTGGAGGAGTTCATCGGCATCGTGCGCGGCCGCACGGTGAACAGCACCCGGGGCCGCCGCGCCGAGGCCCAGAAGGGCCAGAAGCAGTCGAAGGACCAGAAGGACCGGAAGTCCGCCAAGCCGGCCAGGTCGGGGAAGCCGGGCGCCGGCTCGCGTACGACGGGCAAGCCCGCGGCCCGCAAGACCGGCGGCGCCGGAGGCTCCGGCCGGGGTCGCACCGGCGGAAAGCCCCGCAAGAGGTCCTGAACGGCCCGTGTCCGCACGGCGGACGCGTACCACCCGGCCGGACGGCCGCTCGGCATACTGACCCCTCCTGATCATCGTGAGCACACAGGAGGAGCTTTGGCCGCCAGTTTCAGGACCGTCGTCGAGGTGGGGCCGGATCATCTCGCGCAGGCCCGGTCCATCGACCGGGTGTTCCAGGAGGCGATCGCGCCGGCGACCGTCAATTTCGACTTCGAGGCGATACGGGAGGCCGCGGCGGCCGTCCCGGACAGCACCGTGGTGAAGATGGTGCGGGGCTGGGGGCTCCAGGAGTACGCCCCCGTCATGGTCATGGTGCTCTCCCTCAAGGAGGCCGTCCGGCAGGCGCTTCCGCCGGAGTGCGCGGAGGCCGGGTTCTGGGCCACCGTCGAGCGGGAGCTCGTCCAGGCCTTCACCGGCCTCTCCGCGCAGGAGGGACAGCCCGGCCTCTCCTTCTACGAGGAGTCGGGGGAGCGGACCCGTTTCTACCGGGACCTGTTCTTCGCCCTCCAGGACGAGGAGACCGGGGAGCACATGTACGCCCTGGCCTTCTGTATCGACGTGACCGTCGAGCTGCCGAAGGCGGAGGCTCTCGCCCTGGAGGTGACGGACGTCGTGCCGTTCGCGGTCCGGCTCAACGCGATCGTGGTCCGCCAGGCCCTGGGTCTCGCCGCCTGACGTCCCACGTCGCGGTACTGCACCTGGTACCGCAGGTACTCCACCGGCCCGCCGTCCCGGGCCGGAACCCCGCTCCTCCTCCCCTCAGACCTTCGGGCGCAGCCGTCCGCCCCGGGCCGCCGCGACGAGCTCCGGGACCGTGGCCAGCTTGACCCGGGGCCGCCCCGAGGCCTGGCCCCTGGCCCGCTCGGTCCGCTCGATGGCCGCCAGACCGCGCGCGTCGACCAGGTGCCGGCTGCGGCTCCGCGCCAGCCGGCGGAACTCCCGCTCCGTGCCCGTCGGCGCCGGCAGCGCCCCGGCGACCGCGTCCGCGAGCAGGGTTCCCACCGTCTCCTCGGCACAGGCCCGGTTGGCGCCGATGCCGCCGGAGGGCCCGCGCTTGATCCAGCCGACGACGTACCCGCCGGGCAGCCCCGTCACGCGCCCGGCCTCGTGCGGCACCGTGCCGGTCGCCTCGTCGAAGGGCAGCCCGGGCAGCGGCACCCCGCGGTAGCCGATCGCCCGGACGAGGAGCCCCGCCCCGATCTCCGTACCCGAAGGGGATCCCGCCCCCGTCACCCGGACCGCCCGTACGGCGTCGGGACCGAGCGCCTCGACCGGCGCGGAGTGGAAGCGCAGCACGATCCTGCGCCGGTCCGGCGCGGGCGCCCGCGTCCAGTCCACCGACTCCCGGGCCACGTCCCGCAGCAGCGCGGCCTTCTCCCCGGCCCCTGCCGCGTCGACGGCCGCGCCGGTGCGCGGGTCGTGGTCGTCGACGACCAGGTCCACACCCGGCAGGTGCTTGAGGGCGAGCAGTTCGGACGTGGTGTACGCCGCGTGCTCGGGGCCCCGGCGGCCCAGCAGCACCACCTCGCGGACCCGGGTGCCGCGCAGCGCCGCGAGGGCGTGGTCGGCGATGTCCGTACCGGCGAGGTCGGCCGGGTCCGTGACGAGGACACGGGCGACGTCGAGGGCGACGTTGCCGTTGCCGACGACGACGACCCGCTCGGCGGAGAGCCGGACGCCGTCCGCGCCGGTCTCGGGGTGCGCGTTGTACCAGGAGACGACGGAGCTCGCCGGGACACTGCCGGGCAGTTCCTCGCCGGGGATGCCGAGCCGCCGGTCGGCGGGCGCGCCCACCGCGTAGATCACCGCGTCGTGGTGCGCGGCGAGTTCCTCGGCGGTGACGTCCTTGCCGATCTCCACCCCGAGCCGCATCCGGACCCGGGGGTGGGCGTGGAAGCGTGCGAAGGTCTCACCGGCGCCCTTGGTCGCCGGGTGGTCCGGCGCCACCCCGTACCGGACGAGCCCGCCGGCCACCGGCAGCCGGTCGATCAGCGTCACCTCGGCGTGGGTGTGCAGGAGCAGGTCCTCGGCGGCGTACATGCCCGCGGGTCCGGTGCCGACGACCGCGATCCGCAGCGGCGCGAAGTCGGCGGGCAGCGAGCGGTGGAACGAGGGAGCGCCCCAGGGGTGGAAGGTGGGCGAGGCCGGGGCGGGCGCGGGCGGGCGGTCCGCGTAGTAGTCGGCGTTGATGGCCTCGTACTCCCGCAGCCGTCCGGTGAGACGGTCCGCCGGGAAGATCGCGTCGACGGGGCAGGCGTCGGCGCAGGCGCCGCAGTCGATGCAGGTCTTGGGGTCGATGTACAGCATCTCCGTGGTCCCGAAGTCGGGTTCCCCGGGCGCCGGATGGATGCAGTTGACCGGGCAGACGGCGACGCAGGTGGCGTCGTTGCAGCAGGTCTGGGTGATCGCGTAGGTCATGTCGTCGGCTCTGCTCTGCTCGGCTCGGAGGGGTCAGACGAGGTGGGCGCGCTGGTAGAAGAAGAGCGCGGGCCGGGTCAGCATCCCGACGTCGGAGAGGAACTCCATGAGGCCGGAGCAACTGGCGCGCAGCTGCGCCTTGTAGTGCTCGTTGGCTGCGGCCTCGCGCCTGGCCCGCTCGGGGTCGAGGCCGGCCCGTACGTACACCTCGGGGTTCACCAGGCTGGTGATGATGTAGTACGCGGCGATGGCGACCACCAGGGCCTGGAAGTGCCGGCGCGCCCTGCTGGCCCGGGCGAGGTGGCGGCGCGTCTCGTCCCGGGCGAACTTCATGTGCCGGGATTCCTCGACGACATGGATGTTGTTGATGGTGCGGACGAAGGGGACGACCCGCTCGTCGCGCATCCAGTCGCGCTGCATGACGTCGAGGACCTCTTCGGCGACGAGGATGCCGGCGTACGCCGCCTCGCCGAAGCCGACGGTCTTCATGAAGCGTCCGAGTTCCAGTACGGCCCGCTTGGGCCGGTACGGGGGCGCGCCGAGCTTCTGGGAGCCCCGGGCGAACATGATGGAGTGCCGGCACTCGTCGGCGATCTCGGTGAGGGCCCACTGGAACCGGGGATCGGTGTGGTCCATGAGGTAGATGTCGCGGAGCATCATCTGCTGGAGGATCATCTCGAACCAGATGCCGGTGCTGGCGACGGAGGCGGACTCCTGCCGGGTCAGCTCCTTGCGCTGCTCGTCGGTCATCTCGTTCCAGTACGCCGTGCCGTAGAGGGAGTTCCACTCGGGGCTCTGGCCGTGGAAGTCCTTGTCGAGGGGGGTGTCCCAGTCGACCTCGACGGCGGGGTCGTACGACAGCTTCGCGGCCGACCGGAGCAGCCGCGCGGCGACGTCCGAGTCGGTGCCGTCCGAGTCGGTGCCGTGCTGGTTGTCCGGGCGAACGGTGCTGCGTGCCATGGTGCGGCTCCTTGGGTCGCGCGATCGGCTCGGCAGCTTGTTAGACGCCGTGTCTAGCAAGCTTGTTAGACGCAACGTATAGCAAGGAGGCCGCGCGGGCCTACCCTTCGGTACGCACTTTCTTCCCGGGGGGCTTACCCCGGGTACGCGAACGGGGCCGGAGCCATGGCGGCTCCGGCCCCGTCAGGGGGTCGCGTGGTGTCAGAAGGTCAGGTTCCAGGCGGCGATCGTGCCCGTGTCCTGGCTCGCGTTGTCGTTCACGCGGAGCTTCCAGGCCCCGTTCGCCACCTCCGCGGAGGCGTTGACCGTAAACGTCTGGACGATGTTGTCCGTGCCGCTTCCGGTCCGGTTGTGGACCGTGTACACGGTGCCGTCCGGGGCCACCAGGTCGACCTTGAGGTCACCGATGTAGGTGTGCTTGATGTCCACGCCCACCTTGAGCGTGGCCGGGGCGTTGCCCGTCACGCCGCTGACCGTGATCGGGCTCTCGACCGTCGCGTTGTCGGCGATCGCCACATCGGTCAGGTTCTCGAAGTACGCGCCGGGCGGCGGAGTCGTGCCGCCGACGGCCTTCAGGGCGTCGACCGCGCCCTCACCGAAGAAGCCGTTCTTGGTCGTGGTGCCCTTGCAGCGGGTGTCCGAGGGGCACGCGCGGTCCGTGGCCTGGACGCCCAGCTGATCGCGGATCTGCGCCGGCGTGAACGTCGGGTTCACGCTCGCGATGAGCGCCGCGACACCGGCCACGTGCGGGGAGGCCATCGACGTGCCGTTCATGTTGCCGTACTTGCCGCCCGGGAGCGTCGAGTAGACACCGGAGGCGCCGTCGCCGCCGGGGGCCGCGATGTCGATGACGCCGTTGCCGAAGTTCGAGTACGAGGCCTTCGCGCCACCGTTGCCCTGCGCGGCGACCGTCACGACGCCCGGAAGCTCCGTCGGGATGTCGATGCAGGCGTTGGTGATCGTACGGGTGACCGGGGTCGAGTCGTTGGGGGACTCGGAGTCGGTCGTCTTGTTCGCCAGGTCGTAGTTGGAGTTGCCGGCGGCGGCCACCTGGAGCGAACCCTTGCCCTCGGCGTACTCCTGGGCCCGGCGGACACCCTCGATGATGGCGGCCTGGTCCACGTTGTCCGGGCAGTTGAACGCCCACGGGTCCGTGTAGTAGCTGTTGTTGGTGACCTTGAAGCCGTGGTCACCGGCCCACATGAAGCCGCAGATCGTGTTCTCCGCGAAGAACAGGCTGCTGGTCGGCTCCGCGATGCGGACGGAGGATATCCTCACGCCCGGTGCGACGCCGATGACGCCCTTGCCGTTCTTGGCGGCGGCGATGGTGCCCGCGACGTGCGTGCCGTGGGTGCCGACGTCACGCCAGGCACCCGCGCGCGTGTCCGCCTTGCCGTAGGCGCAGGAGGCCGAGTCGGCGGCGTTGAAGTTGGGCGCGATGTCCTGGTGCCGGTCGTCCACGCCGGTGTCGAGGACACCGACCTTCACCGTCGCCGAACCGGTGGTGACCGCCCAGGCCTGGTCGGCCTTGATCTGCGTCATGTCCCAGCGGTTCGACTCGGTGAGGGTCGTCGTCGACTGCGACGGGTTCGCCGGGAGCGCCGGGTTGTAGGCGTCGGCGGGGACGTCGGAGGTACGGGTCGCCCCGACCTGCTGGACGCCGCCGACCGTGCGCATCGCCGAGGCGAACGACGCGGACGTCGAGTGCGCCACGATCACACCGATCGCGTCGTAGCTGGCGAAGACCGTACCGCCGTTGCTCGTCACGGCGCCGCTCACGGCCGAGGTGCCGCCGGGCGCCGTGATCACCAGGTACGCACGCGTGCCCGCGGCCCAGGCCGCCGGTGCCGCCGCGGTGGTGGTGGCCGTCGTCGCCCCCGCCGAACGGGCCGCGACGGGCGCGGTGTCCGACGGTGCTGCCTGGGCGAATCCGGCGGGAGCGGCGAGCGCGACGGTGGTGCCGAGCGCGGCGACGGCGATGGCCGACGTTCTCAACCGGCTGGATATGAGGGAAAACAATGCGTCCTCCGATAACCCGGTGGCGCGGGTGGCGCCTGCCGGGCTTTGTGATGTGTGGGGTGGACGCAAGATCCCAGACTCGTGCCCCGGAGGGAAGAGTTCTGTCCGAGAAGCCCGTTCGCGTTACGCACTGTTGACCGAACGATGCCCGGAGGGGCAGGGTTTCGGGTTCCCTGCCCCTTTTCGTGCGGCTGCTCCAGGTACGGACCAACGCCTACTTCAGGTACGGACCAGCGGTGCCGATCTTTCCGGGGCCGTTAAGGACGTACACCCGCAGGTTGCCCTTTCCGGGTGCGGCGACCGTGAGCGTGCCGCCGGTGACGGTCCGCACGTCGCCGGTGACGGCGTCGGTGTACGTGCCGTTCGGGATGCCCGTGTAGGTGGCGCCGCCCGAGACGGTGACGAGGGCGAAGCTGTCCGTCGAACCGCTGGTGTAGCGGCGCTTGAACGCCATGCCGCCCGAGATGCCCTCGGTGGAGTACTGACCCGTCTGGAGCGCCGGGATCGCCCGGCGGATCTGGTTGAGCCGCTGGACGTGCTTCACCAGGGGCTGCTGGAGCGTGGTGGCGACCGCTCCGGAAGTCGAGGAGACCTGGGAGAAGTCGGAGGCCGTGACCGAGCCGGCGACGTGCTCGCCGAAGTACGCGCGGCCGGTGGTGGCGAGCGGGCAGGACGGCCCGCAGTCGATCTTCATCCCCTTCTGGAACTCGATCTCGGAGCCGTAGTACAGCGTCGGAATGCCACGGAAGGTCCACATCAGGGACATGTTCTCGGCCCAGGCGTCGGTGCCGCCCGTGTACCGCTCGCTCGACTTGTTGGGGCCGTAGTCGTGGCTGTCGACGTAGACGACGTTGTAGGTGGCGTCGTTGTAACTGTCGTCGGAGTCCTTGCCGTTGTGGAAGGCTTTGGACGCGTCACCGAAGTTCATGTGCATGCGCATGTCGATGACGTTCATGCCGGAGAAGCGGCTGTGGTCGGGTGCGTGGTAGCTGTTTCCGTTGAGGAAGGCGTTCGTGGAGGTGGGCTGGCTACCCGTGCCCTGCTGCTGCTCGTAGTCGTACATCTCCAGGGCGGCCCTGGCGTCGTCGGCGTCGTACTCCTTGCGTTCCTTCCAGGTGAAGAACTGCGCCGAGTGGTTCACCGAGCCGCGGTTCCACTTGTCGTTGACGAAGGCCGCGACCTCGCCGAAGACGAAGAAGTTCCTCGCGGCCTCCGCGCCGTGGCGCTGCGTCACCCGCTCCTGGATGGCGGGCAGGAAACGGCGGTTCCAGGTGGTGCGCGGGATGTGCACGGCCGTGTCGACACGGAAGCCGTCCACGCCCATGTCGATGTACTTGTTGTACGCGCCGATCAGGTAGTTCTGTACGGCCGGGTTCTCCGTGTCGAAGTCCGCCAGGTCCTCGTGCAGCCAGCAGGAACGGGAGTCCTCGCCCTCCCAGTTGCCGATCCAGCACTGATGGAAGAGCGCCTTCGGGAACATCCCGGACGTCGGGCTCGGCCACTGGCAGTTGTGGACGGTGTAGCCCTCGGCGCTCTTGCCGCCGGTCGGCTTGCCCCAGTTGAGACAGGTGTTGCCGGTCGGCTCGGCCGTCGACCACAGATCGCCGTTGTAGTACGACTTCCCGGACTTCGCGTCGATCGTCAGGCCGTCGTACTCGAAACCGGGCTGCTTCTCGTCGTAGTACCAGCTCCACTGGCTGTCCCGCACCCCGTACACGGTGGGGGTGAACAGACCCTTGGCGCCCCAGCGGGAGGAGTGGTTGTAGACGACGTCCTGGTAGATCTTCATGCCCTTGGCGTGGGCGGCGTCGATCAGGTCCTGGTAGGAGGCGCCGGCCGACTCCAGGCGGGGGTCGACCTTGTAGAAGTCGTAGCCGTGGTAGCCGTGGTGGTCGTAGTCGGACCGGTTGAGGACCACCGGCGTGACCCATATCGCCGAGAAGCCGAGGCCCTTGACGTAGTCCAGCTTCTGGATGAGGCCCTTGAAGTCCCCCCGGAACATGGGGTCGTCGTTGGCCGCGTTGCCGGACTTGACGTGCTGGCTGCCGCCCCGGTTGTTCGACGCGTCGCCGTCGTTGAAGCGGGCGGTGAGGACGAAGTAGATCGGGTCCTTGCGCGGGTCGGTGCCGAGCGGCTTCCCGGTGCCCGGGTTCGCCGGCTTGTCCCCGGTGGTGGCCGTCGTGGCGGCCGAGGCGGGGGAGACGTTCCCGGCGGCGTCCACGGCCTTCACCGTGTAGGTGTAGGCGGTCCGTTCGGCGAGGCCGGTGTCGGAGAACACGGTGGAACCGACGTCGGTGACGACCGTGCCGGCGCTACCGCCGACCCGGGTGACCTGGTACTTCGTCACACCCCTGTCGTCGGTGGCGGGATCCCACGTGAGCAGCACCGAGACGCCGTCGGCGGTGGCGGTCGGCCGGCCGGGGGCGGTCGGCGCCTGGGTGTCGGGGGTCGCGGCGGCGCACGGATCGGTCGCGTTCGCCGTCACCACGTTGTTCCGTACGGTGCTGACGCCCGTCCCGAGGGCGTAGTCGGCGCCCCCGTTGTTGTCCCAGACGCCGTTGCCGTTGTTGAAGGCGGCCTTGAGGGAGGCGGCCGTCCCGAGGTCGAGCTCCCGCTTCCACCAGCCGGCGCAGGCGGTATGCATGCCGGTGCCGGGCACGGCGGTCCAGGCGCCGCCCGCGGGCTGGTGGTGGACGTTGACGGTGGACCAGCCGAGCGCCTCGGTGGAGTAGTACACCGTGGCCTTGGCGGAGGGGCCGGGTGTGGCGCCCGCGCAGGGGTCGGAGTGGGCGATGACCCCGTCCTTGACGGTGAGGGAGCCGGTGCCCAGGGCGTAGTTCTTGCCGCCGTTGTTGTCCCAGGTGCCGCTGCCGTTGTTGAAGGTGGCCTGGAGGCCGGTGGCCGCGCCCAGGGTGACGGTCTTCTTGACCCAGTCCGTGCAGGCGGCCTCCATGGCCGTGCCGGGGACGGTGGTCCAGGCGCCGCCGTCGGGCGCGTAATGGAGGTTGTACCGGGACCAGTTCCGGGTCTTGGTCCAGTAGAAGACCGTGGCCGTGTTGTCGGCGGCGGCGGAGGCGGTGGCAGCGGCGGTGGACGCGACCGGGGTGGTGCGCGGGGCGGGTTCGGCAGGGGGCGTGGTCACCAGGCCGAGGACTCCGGCGGCGGCGGCCAGGAAGGCCAACGGTCTCAGAGGCAGCCGTCTCTGAGTGGATATCAGTCCTCGGGGGCGTGTCAGTCCGCGGGTGCGTGTCATCAGAACTCCAGGCAGGTCCGAGCGTCACCGGGCAGACCTCTGCCCCGGACGGGAATCGAAGCCCTTTGGAAACACTGTCGGAAACTTGCTGAAACAGCTTGCGTCGAGCGGGAACGTATCGCCGCCCGCCCGCCGCGTAAAGAGTTCTGACGGTGCGAATGTGGGGTGGGAAGAGGGGTCAGGGGCGCGGCCAGGGGCGCTTCTCCAGGCGCTCGATGTCCCGGTTGAAGCGTTCGAGGTAGGCCGCGAAGCGGGCCACGTCCTCCGGTGACCAGTCCTCCATGACCCGGTCCAGGCCCGCGATGTTCGCGTCGCGGTCGGCGTCCAGGCGGCGCTCGCCCTCCGCCGTGATGCGGAACTTGCGGGCGATCCCGCCGTCCGGATCGGGGATGCGCTCCACGACCCCGGTCCGCAGCATCGCCGCGGTCTGCCGGTTGAGGGTGGAGGCGTCAAGACCGAAGGCCTCGCTGAGCTGCCCGATGGACATCGGCCCGTGCATGCGGATGCGGGTCAGTACGACGTACGCGCTCCGGTCGAGGTGGTCGCCGGCGGCCCGGGAGCGGGGTGCGTACAGATGGGCGTGCCGTCCGAGCAGCATGCTCTCGAACTCGACCAGGCGAATGGGCTTGTCCACGCGCTTGTCCACGGGCTTGTCCTCAGGCTCTTCCTCGGGCTTGTCCATGCGGTCATTCTCTCTCGCGAAGATCGGATGTGCATCATGCATAATTTGTGTATGCAGCCATCGATGTGTATGATGCACAAGACTCGCGGATCGGCCGTGATGAGCTAGGCGCCCCTCGGGGCCAAGCTCTCGGCCGCCCGCGGCCCCAAGGTCACGCTCTCCCTCGGCGCCCTGGTCATCGCCGCCGGGTACGGCTCCTCGCTCGCCCTGATGGGCTCCACCGTGGGCCTGCTCGTCGTCACCCTCATCTGCAACACCGGCGTCGGACTCGCCTACGGGGCCATGCCGGCCCTCATCATGGGCGCCGTCCCGCAGCAGGAGACCGCGTCGGCCAACAGCTTCAACACCCTGATGCGCTCCATCGGCACCTCCGTCTCGGCGGCCGTCATCGGCGTCGTCCTCGCCCAGATGACCACGACCCTGGGCGGCCACGTCCTGCCGTCCGAGGACGGCTTCCGCGTCGCCATGCTCATCGGCTGCGGGGTCGGCCTGCTGGCCGCGGTCGTCGCCTCCCTCATCCTCTCCAGGGCCCCGGCGGCGTCCTCGGACGACCCGACCGGCACGGAACCGGACGCCGCGCCGCGCGCCCCCGCCGCAACTGCCTGAGCGGCCGGCCGGACCCGCCGACGGTCGGCCGGTGCGGACCCGGCGCCACGGACCCGCGCCCGCACCGGCTCACGCTCAGCCCTTGCCGTCCTCGGCCGCCTCAAGTGTGAAGAGCGCCCCGTCCGGGTCGCGCACCACCACCGCCCGGCGGCCCTCGGCCTCCTCCGGGCCCCGTACACCGCCCCATTCGCCACCCGGCACCACCGTCCCGCCGTGTTCCAGGACCGCGGCCGTCGCCGCCTCGGGATCGGGCACCCGGAACCGGACCAGCCAGCGCGGACGCAGTTGCGGCCGGGGCGAGCCGGAGTCGACCGGGCCGCTGTTCAACCGGGCGAGGGCCTCGCCCTCACGCCGCAGCACCACCTTGTCCTGCTCGTACGACACCTCGAAGTGGCCGGGGCCCTCGTCCGTCCAGCGGAGCACCTCGCCGTAGAACACGGCCGCGTCGAAGGCGTCCCGTGTGTGCAGTTCGAGCCAGGCCGGAGCCGAGTGCTCCCCGATGTGCCAGTGGGACTCCGTCCGGCCCTGCCACACACCGAAGGCCGCGCCCTCCCGGTCGGTCGCGAGCGCCGCACGCCCCTGGGGCGGGTAGGCGACCGGCCCCACGCCGACGGTGCCACCGCGCTCCCGGATCCGCGCCACGGCCGTGTCGGCGTCGTCCACGGCGAAGAACGCCGTCCAGGACACCGGTACGGACAGCTCGGCGGCGACGGCCGCGATCCCGGCGACGGGCACCTCTCCCAGCTCACCGACCGCGTACTCCCGCTCCCCGCCGCCCCGCCGGAACGTCCAGCCCAGCACGGCCCCGTAGAAGCGCTCCGCCGCGTCCAGATCGTGCGCGTTCAGACTCAGCCAGCACGGTGCTCCCACCTCCTCTCCGGTCGTCGGCCCCGACACCGGCACCACCTCCTCGTCGTCCTCCGCGCTGCGTGCGCCGTGCGCCCCTTCCCCGATCCGCCGCCTCGCATGCGCGCGTTCACCCACGTGCCGCCGATCACCACCCGCCCGGGGGCGCCGACCGCCGAACGAGGCACCGCCTCTCACGCCGCGCCCCCGCGAGCGGCGTAGGCGCGGACGTCCGCGTCGGGATCGTCGGCCGCCCCCGCGAGCGCGCCACGGGCCGAGGCGTCGGCGCGATGCTCCAGGAGCGAGAGCACGGCCGCCTTGCGGACGTCCGCGTTCGGGTCGGTGAGCGCCCCGGCCAGGGCCGGGACCGCGACGGCGGCCGGAGCGGACCGGAGGGCCGTCGCGGCGCCCGACCTGACCTGCCAGGCGGCATCGCGCAGCGCCGCCGCCGCCCGCGCCGCGTGGTCCGGCGGGCAGCCGGTGCCGCCCAGGGCGCCCAGGGCCGCGCCGCGCACCAGCGGGTCCGGATCGTCGAGCAGCGGGGCGAGCGGACCCGGCGCCGGACGCCGCACGGCGGCCAGACCCCGGGCCACCGCGACCCTCACCTCCCGGGCCGGATCGCCGACGGCGGCCGCCAGCTCCGCGACCCCGTCCACCGAGACCAGCGCCCGTACCGCCTGCACCCGTACCTCCGCCACGGCGTCCCCGAGCGCCCCCGCGTACAGGGCGGCGTCCCCGAGCCGCAGCGCCCGCAGGACCTCCAGCGCGGCGGACCGCACGGTCGCGTCCGGAACGGCGAGCGCCTCGCGCAGACCGTCCCCGAGCACGGCTCCGGCGGGCAGGACCTCCACCAGCTCGCGCAGGGCGGCCGCGGCGGCGGCCCTGACCCGGGGGGCCTCGTCCCGCAGCCGCGCGGCCAGCACGGGCCCCGCGCCGACGGGCGCGGTCTCGCCGACGGCGGCCACGGCGGCAGCGCGTACCGACGGATCGGCATCGTCCAGATAGGGGGCGAGCGCGTCGAGGTCGGGGGAGTCCTCGACGAGCGAGAGCAGCCGCAGCAGACGCGGGGGCGGCGCCGCGGCCGCCGGCGCCTCGTCCGGGCCCGGAGGAGGCGTGCCCGGACGCGCCGGGGCCGACTCCCGGGGGCCGGCGGTGGCGACCGGTACAAGGGCCACCTCTCCGAGGTGCCGCTCCGGACCACCCGGCGGAGCGAACTCCGGCACCGGCACCACGTACGGCTCGACGGGACGCGCCGTGAACTCCATCGCCCCGGACGGCGACTTGCGCAGATCGAGGTGGTGGAGCCAGCCCGTGTCGTCCCGCTCCGGGTGGTCGAGCCGTTCGTGGTAGAGCCCCCAGCGGGACTCCGTCCGGGCGAGCGAGGCCCGCGCCGCCATCTCGGCGCAGTCCCGGATGAACGACACCTCCGCGCACCGCATCAGCTCGTGCGCCGTACGCGCCCCCATCCTGGCGATCTCCTCCGACATCCGGGTGAAGGCCTCGACGGCCAGGGAGAGCTTCGCGCCGGTCTTCGGCGGCGCGACGTAGTCGTTCACGAACCGCCGCAGCTTGTACTCGACCTGGGGCTGCGGCGGACCCTCGGGGTGCCGGAGCGGCCGGTAGACCAGGTCATGGGCCGCCGCGACCTGCTCGGGGTCCAACTCCCCCTCGTACGCCCGGTAACGGGAGGCGTCCTCGCCCGCCAGGTCGCCGAAGACGAACGCGCCGATCATGTAGTTGTGCGGTACGGAGGCCAGGTCGCCCGCCGCGTACAGCCGGGGCACCGTCGTCCGGGCGTGGGAGTCCACCCGTACCCCCGAGGCGGAATGCCCTCCGCACAGGCCGATCTCGGAGATGTGCATCTCGATGTCATGGGTCCGGTAGTCGTGTCCCCGGCCCTCGTGGAAGGTGCCCCGGGTCGGCCGCTCCGTCGTGTGCAGGATCGACTCGACGGCGCCGATGGTCTCCTCGGGCAGATGACTCAGCTTCAGGTACACGGGGGCCCGGTCCGAGGCGAGTTCGGCCGCGAACTCGGCCATCATCTGGCCCGACCAGTAGTCCGACTCCACGAACCGCTCGCCGTGCCGGTTCACCTGGTACCCGCCGAAGGGATTGGCGACGTAGGCGCAGGCCGGTCCGTTGTAGTCCTTGATCAGCGGGTTGATCTGGAAGCATTCGATGCCGGTGAGCGCCGCCCCGGCGTGATACGCCATCGCGTAGCCGTCGCCCGCGTTCGTCGGGTTCTCGTACGTCCCGTAGAGATAGCCGGAGGCGGGCAGGCCCAGGCGCCCGCAGGGGCCGGTGGCCAGGATCACGGCGCCCGCCCTGACGACGACGAACGCTCCGGTCCGGGTGTGGAAGCCGGCGGCGCCGACCGCCCGCCCGTCCTCCGGGTGGGTGAGGATCCGGACCGGCATGACCCGGTTCTCGATCCGGATCCGCTCCCGCATCTCACGCCGGCGCAGCTGACGGTAGAGGACCTTCTTCACGTCCTTCCCCTCGGGCATGGGCAGCACGTACGAGCCGGACCGGTGGACCTGGCGGACCGCGTACTCCCCGTGCTCGTCCTTCTCGAACCTCACCCCGTACGACTCCAGGCGCTTGACCATGCCGAAACCGCGGGTCGCCGTCTGCCGGACCGTCGACTGGTCCACGAGGCCGTCGTTGGCGCGGGTGATCTCGGCGACGTAGTCGTCGGGTTCGGCGCGGCCCGGGACCACCGCGTTGTTGACGCCGTCCATGCCCATGGCGAGAGCGCCGGAGTGCCTGACGTGCGCCTTCTCCAGGAGCAGGACGCTCGCCCCGCGCTCGGCCGCGGTCAGCGCGGCCATCGTGCCGGCGGTGCCGCCGCCGATGACGAGGACGTCGCAGGAGAGCTCGGTCGCGTCGGCGGGATCGGGCACGGTCAGGGGGGTGTCCACGGGGGAGCCTTTCGGAAGGAGTCGGAAGGAGTCGGAAGGAGTCGGAAGGAGTCGGACGGAGTCACAGGGAGTCGAGGACGCGGCGGCGCAGGGCGGCCGTGGCGGGCGCGTCCCGCGCCTCCCGCGCGCGCGGGTGCGGCACGTCCAGGACGTCCCCGGACCCGAACAGGACGACGCGGTCGCCGAGATGGAGGGCCTCGTCCACGTCGTGGGTGACGAAGACGACGGTCGCGCCCGTGCCGCGCAGGATCTCCACCAGGAGGTCCTGCATCCCGGCACGGGTGTGGGCGTCGAGTGCGCCGAACGGCTCGTCCATCAGGACCGCGCGGGGACGCCCGGCGAGGGCGCGGGCCAGCTGCACCCGCTGCCGCTGCCCACCGGACAACTGGTGCGGCAGCTTGTGGGCGTGCCCGCCGAGTCCGACCCGCTCCAGCCACTCCTGGGCGCGCCGCCGCCGCTCCGACCGGTGCACCCGGCGGATCGCCAGCGGCAGTTCCACGTTGCCACGGACCGACCGCCAGGGGAGCAGCGCGTCGTCCTGGAAGACCACGGCCCGGTCGGCGCCGGGGCGCCGGACCGGCTCCCCGTCCTGGGTGACCCGCCCCTCCAGCGGGGGCAGCAGCCCGGCGAGGGTGCGCAGCAGGGTCGTCTTCCCGCAGCCGGAGGGGCCGACGACGGCCAGCAGCTCACCGGGCGCGATGTGCAGCCCCACGGTGCCGGGCACGGCGCCGCCGACGTGGTGACCGAGCCGGACGCCGTCCAGGGCGAGTTCCGCACCGGCGGGGGCGGCGGACGGATCCCCGGGTCCGCCGGGGGGGTTCGCGGACCTCATGGCACCGGCTCCTTCTGGGGCAGGGGTACGGGGGCGGGGGTGGGGGCCGGCAGCGGATCCGCCGGGCGGCCCGCGGCGCGACTCCGGAGGCCGGACGTCCGCCGGCCGGCCGAGCCCGGCAGCCACGCGGTGACCCGGCGGCCCAGCGACTCGACCGCCGTGGAGGTGAGCCGGCCGAGGACGCCGATCGTGGCCATGCCGACGAAGACGCCCGGGTAGTCGACGACCGTGTAGTCCTGCCAGGTGCGGTAACCCACCCCGTACTCGCCGGAGATCATCTCGGCCGAGATCACACAGATCCACGCGACGCCGATGCCCACCGAGAGGCCGCCGAAGATCCCCGGCAGGGCGCCCGGCAGCACCACCGAGAAGAGGACCCTCACCCGGCCGCCGCCCAGGGTGCGCACCGCCTCCTCCCACACCGGGTCCAGGGCGCGCACGGCGTGCCGGGTCGACACGAGCACGGGGAAGAGGGCCGCCGCGCAGGTGATGAAGACGATGCCCTGCTCGTTGGTGGGCAGCAGCAGGATCGCGACCGGTACCAGGGCGATGGCGGGGATGGGGCGCACCACCTCCACCAGCGGGTCCAGGAGGTCCGAGGCCCACCGGGACCGGGCGACGGCCGTGCCGGCCGCCACGCCGAGGACGGCGGCGAGGAGGAAGCCGGCCGCGATCCGCCGCAGACTGTGTCCGAGGTCCTGCCAGTACGCCTCGGTGCCGACCCGGTCGGCGAAGGCGGTGGCGACCTCGCCGACCGTGGGGAACTGCTCGAACCGCAGCCAGAGGTTCACGTCCAGCGAGGTCAGCAGCTGCCAGAGGCCGAGGGCGGCGAGGGGGGAGGCCACCCGGACCACGCGATGAAGGGCACTCATGAGGCGAGCCTCACGGCGTCGGCGTAGGTGAAGGTCCGCGAGCCGGGGTGTCCGGCGACGTACCGTTCCGCCCCCGACCGGGTCATGAAGGCGAGCCACCGGGAGCCGTCCGCGACCCACACGGACCGGTCCGCGAACCAGGGCGTCCCGGTCACCGCGTCCGGCACGTAGGAGGCCCTGACCGAGGCGCCCCTGACGGCCCGGAGGAGCTGGGCGGGAGTGTCGAAGGTACGCGTAGAGGTCTTCCCCTTCAGCCACAGCTCGGGCTTCGGGGCGGCCGCCTTCGGGTAGGCGAGGTCCGGCGCCGCCCGCCGCAGCGGCGCCGTGTCCACGAAGGCGTCCACGTCGACGGCCGTCACCAGACCGGCCTCCTTCAGGACCGGTACGTCCTCCTCGAGCGCGGCGACCAGCTCCGGACGGAGCGTCGGGTCGAAGGTGGCGATGCCCTGCGCGCCGTTGTAGAGGTACACCACCTCCGCGGGCAGCCCGGTCTCCTTCGCCACAGTCTCGGCGGCCGCGACCGGCCGGGTCCGCAGATGGTCCGTGGCCCGGCGCTGGGCGCGGAGGAAGGCGTCGAGGACGGCGGGCCGCCGCTCGGCGAACTCCTGCCGGACCGTGACCCCGTGGAAGGTCGGCACGTTCAGCTCGGCGCCGTCGTACAAGGCCGTGGCTCTGCCCTGGTAGGCGAGGAGACCCGGCCAGGCGACGAACTGGGACAACGCGTCGACACTGCCCGCGGCCAGGGCCGAAGCCCCCACGCTGGGCTGCTGGTTGAGCTTGTGAACCTCCTTGGCCGGGTCGATCCCGGCACGCCGGAGCGCCCGCACGAGCGTCCCGTCGGAGGCCGAGCCGACGCTGCTCGACACCTTGCGGCCCTTGAGGTCCGCGAGGGATCGAAGGGGCGAACCGGGGGCGGTCACCACGGTGTTGAGGCCACCGCGCAGGTTGTATCCGGTGACGGCGACGAGTCGGGTCGGCTCCTTGAGCTGCTTCCCGCGGGCCGCGTTGATCAGCAGCGGAAAGTCACCCATCGACCCGATGTCGATCTTCCCCGCCGTCATCTGCGCCGTGATCGGCGCCCCGGTCGCGTAGTCCTGCCAGGCCACCCGGTAGGTCGTGCCGTCCTTCCTGCCCTGGGCGGCGAGTTCCTCCTCGAAGTGGCCGAGGGAGCGCAGCAGGGTGCCGGCGGTGACGGTGTTGATGGTCTTCGACTGGTAGCCGACGGTCACCGTGACCGTCCTCGCCCCCGCCGGGTCCCCGGCGCCCGACCACTCGCCGCAGGCGGTGACGAGGGGAAGCAGCAGGGCGAGCGGGAGGAACAGCGGGAGTCGTGCTCGGGACATGGGGGTTCGGCCTTTCACCGGAGCAGATAGGGCATGTTGACGGTGACCGCGCCGGTGGGGCAGCGGGCGGCGCACGGGCCGCAGTACCAGCACTCGTCCACGTGCATGTACGCCTTGCCGTCCTCCTCGCGGATCGCGAGCGAGTCCAGCGGACACATGTCGACGCAGAGCGTGCAGCCTTCGATGCACTTCGACTCGTCGATGGTCACGGGCACGTCGGCGCGCTGGGGGATCAGAGGCATGGCGGTCTCCGGGAAGGGGCGGATGGGGGACGGTGGATCGAGGTGTCAGAGGGAGCGGTGCAGAATGCCGCTCATGGTGATGCGGTCGCCGCGGAACCGGATGAACTCCAGGTCCACCGGACGCCCGTCGGGGAGACAGGTCAACCGCTCCAGCATGAGGACGGCGGCCCCGCGGGGCGCCTGGAGCACGGCGGCGGAGTGCGCGTCCGCGTTGACGGCCTCCAGGGTGATCTCGGCGTGCCCGAGCGGACCTCCGGTCAGCTCCTCCAGGAGGCGGAACACATCGGTGTTCTCCAGGTCGCAGCCGAGGAGCCGGCCGCCGATGTCCATCGGGAGGTACGACAGGTCGAGGGAGAGCGGCAGGCCGTCGAGCCGCCGCAGCCGCTCGACGCACAGCACGTCGGAGTGCGCCGGCAGCGCGAGCCGGTGGGCCACGGGGCCGGGGGCGGAGACCGGACCGACGGTCCGGATCTCGTTGGTGACCCGTCCGTGTGCGTGCAGGGTCTCGGCGAGCCCCTGGAGCCGGTTCAGGCCGTGCGGGAACTTCTCGCACACCACGACCGTGCCGACCCCCGGCTGCCGCTCGACGAGCTGCTCGCCGCGCAGGAGGTCAAGTGCCTGCCGGACGGTGTTCCGGCTGGCCCGGTGGTCGGCCGCGATCACGTCCTCGAGCGGCAGGACCCCGCCCGGGAAACCGCCGGCCAGGATCTGGTGGCGCAGCAGGTCGGCGAGCTGCCGCGCCCGGTCCGCGCGCAGCCGGCGAGAGCGGGCGGCGGCGACGGGACGGGCGGCGGGAGTGGGTTCGGCGGGCATGACAGGGAACGTAGCGGCGGGCCGCCCCGCATGGTGTTGCGGCGGTATTGCGCCACCTGACACCCCGTAGGAACCGCCCTGACCTGCGGTGATGATGGCCCGACGGAAAGATCCGCCACCCCGCCGCCCACCACGTGGACACCGTCCGCCCACGATGCGGAAGGGTCGGATCGCCGGCCCGTGACCTGGCGGCGGCGAGCCGTCGAGAGAGGGCGGTGGAGCGCCCCGAGGACCCGCTCCCCCCGGGTCAGGCGGAGTGCACCAGCCGGCCGCCGACATAGGTCCGCTCCACCCTGGCCTCCGCGATCTCCTCCGGCGGCGCCGTCAGGATGTCGCGGTCGAGGACGACCAGGTCGGCCAGGTTGCCGGGCCTCAGACTGCCCGTGTCGTCGAGACCGTTCACATGGGCGGCACCGGCGGTGTAGGCGGCGAGCGCCGTGGGGAGGTCGACGCGCTGCTCGGGATAGAAGATCCGGCCGTCGGCGGCCTCCGGGTCGCGGCGGTTCACCGCCACGTGGAGGCCCGCGAGCGGGTCGGGGCTGCTGACGGGCCAGTCGCTGCCGGCGGCCAGCGTGGCACCGGCCCGCAGCAGGTCCCCGAAGGGGTACTGCCAGGCGGCCCGCTCCGGGCCGAGGAACGGGATGGTCAGCTCGTCCATCTGCGGCTCGTGGGCCGCCCAGAGGGGCTGGATCGTGGCGACGGCCCCGAGCGCGGCGAAGCGGGTCAGGTCGTCGGGGTGGACGACCTGGAGGTGGGCGAGATGGTGACGGTTGCCGCGCCGCCCGTTGGCCTCCACCGCGGCCTCGACGGCGTCCAGCGCCTCCCGGACGGCCCGGTCGCCCAGGGCGTGGAAGTGGACCTGGAAGTCGAGGGCGTCGAGGTCGGTCACGTACCCGCGCAGCGCCTCGGGATCGACGAAACTCAGGCCCGAGTTGGCGGTGGCGCAGCCGCAGCCGTCCAGGTACGGGGCGGTCATCGCGGCGGTGAAGTTCTCCGCGACCCCGTCCTGCATGATCTTCACCGAGCCCGCGCGGAACCGCCCGGTGCTCAACGTCGCCCGCCGGTCGACGAGTTCGGGGATCTGCTCGGCGCCCCGAGCCCGGTCCCACCAGAGCGCCCCGGCCACCCGGGCGGTGAGCGAACCGTCGCGCGCGGCGGTCACGTACGCGTCCGCGGGATCGGGCCGCCCGCTGAACTCGCCGAGCAGGGCGTCCTGCCAGCCGGTGATGCCCAGCGAGTGCAGCAGCGGCACGGCACGACCAGGACCGGCCCTGCGTCGGTTCAGGGATGCGAGAACACGCCCACCATCCGCGCGGCGATCAGCTGGTGACCGTCATCATCGTGGCGGCCGTGACCGCGACCATCGCGGCCTGCATGTCACGGATCGCCCGGCGCACGCCCTCCGCCGCCCACTCGCCGGCCGTGAGCTCCTCCAGGCGCGCCGCGATCTCCTTGCGCGGCGCGTCGGGGAAGGCGAGGCGGTGCAGCTTGGCGCCGTGGATCAGAGCGAGGAGACCTGTGGTGCGGGCGTGATGCGTGGGGCCTTCGTGAACCACAGCGCCCAGCCTGGACCTCAGTTCGCGCTCGACGGAGCCGTCCGCCTCCGGATAGCGGGTGAGGGGGAAGAGGCCGAGCACCCTGTGCTGCTCCTCGCGCACCAGGCCCCGCTCGCACAGACTCTCGACCGTGGCCTTCACGGCCTTGCCATGGTCCTTCATCAGCCACTCGGTGACCTTCGGAGCCCTGCTCTTCTTCCCGCACCAGACGGTGAGCTGCCGCAGCCGCTGGTCGAGGAGGGGGATCTCGGTGGGGGTGGCGTCCGTCACCCGCACCCGCCCGTCGTCCACCGACACGCGTCCCGCCAGCACGAGATCGAGCAGGATGCCGCCCGCGACGGCCCACGCGGCGGACTGCCGTTCCTTCGCCGCCCCGGACTCGTCGTCCAGCGACAGCAGCATGATCTCCTCAGCGAGCGTGACCGCCACCCGATACCCCTTGCCTTCCACAATGCCCGTCCCCGGCGCCCGGACGGTCATCCGCCCCGTCCCGGCACCCTTCGCCTCTGAGGACGACCGACGCGGGCCTGTGGTTCCCTTCGCCGGGCCGCCACCCCTCGCGACCTGCGTCGTCGCCTTCGCGCGGGGGGCGGTTCCCGAGGCGTGACGGCTTTGGTCTGGACCGCAGCGGGCGGGGGCGTCAAGCTCTCGGTATGGACTTGGAGTTGCGGCACCTCAAGACGATCCGGGCCATCGCGGACGCGGGGAGCCTCACGCGTGCCGCGACCGCGCTCGGACTCGCGCAGCCCGCGCTCAGTGCTCAGCTCAAGCGGATCGAACGGGCTCTGGGCGGCGCCCTGTTCGAGCGGGGGCGGGAGGGCGTACGGGCCACGGCGCTCGGGGACCTGGTCCTCGACCGGGCCCGCGTGGTGCTGCCCGCCGTCTGCGAGCTCCAGGAGGAGGCGGTGCGCTTCGCGCGCGACGGAGCCGAGGGCTACCGGCTCGGCGGCACGCACGGGCCGCTGCTCGGAGGCCTCGTCGACCGGATCGCCCGCGCCGACCCGGGCGCCCTGGTCACCACGTACACCTCGTGGTCGGAGCGTGAGATCGCGGGCGGGGTCGCCGACGGACGGCTCGACTTCGCCCTGGTCGGCGTCTGCGGCGAGAGCGGCCCGCCGGAGGCGGGACGGCTGGCGTGGACGGAGGTCGCCCGCGACCCGGTGTACGTGATGCTGGCCGCCGACCACCCGCTGGCCCACCGGGCCGAGATCGACCTGGCCGAACTCGCGGCGGAGGCATGGACCGACGTACCGGGCGACGGCTGCTTCGGCGACTGCTTCGCCGCCGCCTGCGTGCGGGCGGGGTTCACCCCGGCCTGTGTGTACGAGACGGACACCGCATCCTGTGTGCACCTGGTGCAGGTCGGCCGGGCCGTCGGCCTGTGCCGGGCCACCTTCCCCGTCACCCCCGGCCTCGTCACCCGGCCCCTCGCCGGCACCCCGCTCGTCTGGCGGCACCTCCTCGGCTGGCATCCCGAAGGACGCGCGGCCGGGCGGGCCGCCGCCGTACTCGGCCACACCCGGGCCGCGCACACCGAGGCGCTGGCCACCAGCGCCGGCCGCTCACCCGCCCCGGCGTCCGCGCCCCGGGAGGGAAGCCCGCGCTGACGGGCGGGCCCCCTCGGAGCCTCCGCCATAACGCGGTGGCAGGGGCCGACCGGTAACTGCCGCTCCCCTCCTCGGGATCCCTACGGTTCCAGCAGATCCCCCACCGAGAACCGAGACCCATCACCGAGGAGACACCCCATGCTCCGACGACACGCCCGCACGGCGTGTACCGCCCTCGTCGCCGCCGGAATGGCGCTGACCGGACTCCAGGCAGGCTCCGCCGCCGCCGCCCCGGACGACCGGGGCGCGCACCGCACCGCGACCGTCAGGACCGCCGCCCAGACGCTCGGCGCCGACTCCGCCCGGCCCGAACTGCTCGACGCCATGCGGCGCGACCTGGGACTCACCCACTCCCAGGCCCTGACCCGCCTCGCCAACGAGGCCGAGGCCGGTGCCACCGCCGCCCGGCTCCGCCAGGGCCTGGGCGGCGCCTTCGCGGGCGCGTGGCTGGACGGCGCCGAGGCCGGCACCCTGACCGTGGCCACCACCCGGGCCGCCGACACGGCCGCGATACGGGCCTCGGGCGCCCGCCCCCGGCTCGTGACGCACAGTCTGACCGCCCTGGAGCGCGCGAAGGAGGCCCTGGACCGGTCCGCCACCGTCGACGCACCCGTCCGGTACGTCGACGTGCGCGCCAACGTCCTGGTCGTCGAGGAGACCCGAGCGGGGGCGGGCGAGCGGCTCGTCGGGACCGCCGGCATCCCGCGTGACCTCGTACGAGTCGTCCGCACCGGTCAGGCTCCCCGCCCGCTCTACGACATCCGGGGCGGCGACGCCTACTACATGGGAGGCGGCGGCCGTTGCTCGGTCGGCTTCGCGGTCACGCGCGGCACCACCCAGGGCTTCGCCACCGCCGGTCACTGCGGCCGTGCGGGCACCACCACCAGCGGGTTCAACCAGGTCGCCCAGGGCAGCTTCCAGGGCTCGGTCTTCCCCGGCAAGGACATGGCCTGGGTGGCCGCCAACTCCAGCTGGACCTCGACCCCGTACGTCAAGGGCGCGGGCGGCGCGAACACGCAGGTGACCGGCTCCGTCCTGCAGCCCGTCGGCTCCTCCGTCTGCCGGTCCGGCTCGACCACCGGCTGGCACTGCGGCACCGTGCAGCAGCACAACACGAGCGTCACCTACCCCGAGGGCACCATCTCCGGGGTGACCCGCACGACCGTGTGCGCCGAGCCCGGTGACTCCGGCGGCTCGTACATCTCCGGCAGCCAGGCCCAGGGCGTCACCTCGGGCGGCTCCGGCAACTGCTCCAGCGGCGGCACGACCTTCTTCCAGCCGCTGAACCCGCTGCTCCAGAACTACGGCCTGACGCTGAGGACCACCGGCGTCGACCCGGGCCCCGGCCCCGGCGACCCGGAGCCGGGCGGCACCTGGGCGGCGGGCAAGGTCTACGCGGCCGGAGACCTCGTCACGTACGGCGGCGCGAGCTACCGCTGCCTCCAGGGCCACCAGGCCCAGTCCGGCTGGGAGCCGCCGAACGTACCGGCTCTGTGGCAGCGCCTGTGACCGCTGACCGGCCGATGGCCCGCGCCGGTCGGTGACCGGGGGTGCCGCGAACCCGTGGGGGGATTCGCGGCACCCCTCCGGGCTGTCCGCCCGCTCAGGACTCCGCAAGACCTCCCCGCGCGACGACCTCCGCGTACCAGCGGGCACTGTCCTTGAGCGTACGACGCTGGGTCGCGAAGTCCACGTGCACGATGCCGAACCGCTTGCTGTAGCCGTACGCCCACTCGAAGTTGTCCAGGAGCGACCACACGAAGTACCCCCGCACGTCCGCCCCGTCCGCGAGGGCACGGTGCACCGCCGCCAGATGCGCGTGCAGGTACGCCACCCGCTCCGGGTCCTTCACCTGACCCGACGGGTCGGCGTAGTCCTCGTACGCGGCGCCGTTCTCCGTGATCACCAGCGGTACGCCCGGCAGCTCGTCCCGCAGCCGGATCAGGAGCTCGTGCAGTCCCGTGGCGTCCACCGGCCAGTCCATCGCGGTACGCGGACCGGGCGCGGGCTCGAACCGGACATGCTGCTCGGCGCCCGCCCACGGCGAGGGCGACTCGGAGGTGCCGGCCGCGACGACGGACGGGGAGTAGTAGTTGATGCCGAGCGAGTCGAGCGGCGCCGCCGCCGTCGCCAGGTCACCGTCCCGTACGAAGGACCAGTCCGTCACCGACGCGGTGTCGCGGACCAGGTCCTCCGGCAGCCGCCCGTGGAAGACGGGGTCGAGGAAGACACGGTTGGCGACCGCGTCGATGCGGCGGGCCGCGTCCACGTCCTCGGGCGCCGCCGAGAGGGCCCGCACCGCGTGGAGGTTGAGCGTCAGGGACACCTCCGACGAGCCCGGCAGCGCCCCGCGCAGCGCACGAGCCGCGAGTCCGTGCGCCAGGTTGAGGTGGTGGGCCGCGCGCAGCGAGGCGAGGGCGCTCGTCCGGCCGGGGGCGTGCACGCCGTTGCCGTAGCCGAGGAAAGCCGCGCACCAGGGCTCGTTGAGCGTCGTCCAGGTCGCCACCCGGTCGCCCAGGGCGTCCGCCATGATGCCCGCGTACTCGGCGAAGCGGTACGCCGTCTCCCGGTGCGGCCAGCCGCCCGCGTCCTCCAGTTCCTGCGGCAGGTCCCAGTGGTAGAGCGTCGCCACGGGCCGGATGCCGGCGTCGAGGAGCCGGTCGGCGAGGCGCCGGTAGAAGTCCAGGCCCTTGCGCACGGCGGGACCGCGCCCGGTGGGCTGGACCCGGGGCCAGGCGACCGAGAAGCGGTAGTCGGTCACGCCGAGCCGCTTCATCAGCGCGACGTCCTCGTCGACCCGGTGGTAGTGGTCGGCGGCGATGTCACCGGTGTCGCCGTTGCGCACCTTGCCGGGCGTACGGCTGAAGGTGTCCCAGATGGACGGCGTGCGGCCGTCCTCGGCCGCCGCCCCCTCGATCTGGTAGGCGGCCGTGGCGGTGCCCCATCGGAAGCCCTCGGGGAAGCGGAGGACGGTCGTGGTGTCGGTACGGGCGTCGAGCGCGGTCATGGGGTGGGAACTCCCTGGGGTGAGACGTCTGGGGGGATGCTAGGGGCGACGCATGCCGGTCAGCCCTTCACCGCGCCCTGCATGATTCCGCCGACGATCTGACGGCCGAGCAGGCCGAAGACGAGCAGCACCGGCAGGGTGCCGAGCAGCGTGCCTGCCATGATCACGGACTGGTCGTGGACATAGCCGCCGCCGAGCTGGCGCAGGGCGACCTGGACGGTGGGCTCGGAGGAGGTGAGGGCGATGACCGGCCAGAAGAAGTCGTTCCACGCGGCCATGAAGGTCAGCAGGCCGAGTACGGCCATGCCGGGCCGCGCGATCGGCACCACGATCGACCAGAAGATCCGGGCCGTGGAGGCGCCGTCGACCCGGGCGGCCTCGATCAGTTCGTCCGGCAGCGCCTGCACCAGGTACTGGCGCATGAAGAACACGCCGAAGGCGGACACCAGGCCGGGCAGGATCACCGCATGGAGCTGGTTCACCCAGCCGAGTTCGGCGATCAGCATGAACAGCGGGATCACGCCCAGCTGCGGCGGGATCATCATGGTGCCGACGGTGATCGCGAGGAGCGCGCCCCGGCCCCGGAAGCGGAGCTTGGCGAAGGCGAAGCCGGCGAGCGTGCAGCACAGCACGGTGCCGAGGGTGATCGAGCCGGAGACGATGAAGCTGTTGAGGAGGGCCTTGCCGATGTCGGCCTCCTCCAGGACCGCCTCGAAGTTGCGGATCAGGTTCGGGCCGGGCAGCAGGGCCGGCGGCACCTTCGCCAGATCGGCGTTGGAGCGGCTCGCGGCGACGATCGTCCAGTAGAAGGGGAAGGCGGAGAAGAGCACGGCGACGATCAGGATCGCGTAGGCGAGCGGACCGGCGTGCAGGGTGCGGCCCGCCCGGGAAGCTCCGCGCCGGGGCACGCGCGCGCGTACGGAGGCCGGGGGACCGGCCGGCGGGTCGGAGGGCCCGTGCGGTGCCGGGGCCGGTGCGGGGGCGGTCGGCGCGGTCATCGGCCGGCCTCCTTGCGGGAACGGCGGCGAGCGATCAGGGCGTTGACCCCGACGAGCGCCACGATGAGCAGGAACATCACCCAGGCGATGGCGGCGGCCCGGCCCAGGTGGAAGAAGCCCCAGCCCTGCTCGTACATGTACAGGCCGAGCGTCTGGTACTGGTGCGAGATACCGCCCGAGATGGAGCCTTCGAGCAGCAGCGGTTCCCCGAACAGCTGCGTCGCGCCGATCGTCGACACGATCACGGTGAACAGGATCGTGGGCCGCAGCCCCGGCAGCGTGACGTGGAAGAACTGGCGCCACCGCGAGGCCCCGTCCATCGCGGCGGCCTCGTACAGCTCGTTCGGGATCGACTGCATGCCCGCCAGGTAGATCAGCGCGTTGTAGCCGGTCCAGCGCCAGATCACGACCGTGGACACGGCGATCTGCGAGGCGACGGTGCCGTTCTGCCAGTCCACGGGGTCGATGCCGACCAGGCCGAGCGCGTAGTTGATCAGACCGAAGTCCCGCCCGAAGAGCTGGGCGAAGACGAGGGTGGCGGCGGCCACCGAGGTCGCGTACGGCAGGAGGATCGCGGTCCGCAGGAAGGTGCGGCCGCGCATCCGGTAGTTCAGCAGGTGCGCGAGGCCGAGGGCCATCACCAGCTGCGGCACGGTGGAGAGCACGCCGATGGTGAAGGTGTTGCGCAGCGAGAGCCAGAAGTACTCGTCGCCGAGGAGCGCGGTGTAGTTGCCGAGGCCGCGCCACTCCATCGCGCCGGGCGTCTGGAGCTCCACCCGGTAGAGCGAGACGAAGGCCGTGTAGATCAGCGGGAAGAGGCCGAAGGCGGCGAACAGGGTGAAGAACGGGGCGAGGTAGGCGTACGGCGAGAACGTCTGCCAGGCCCGCCGGGCGGATCCCCGCCGCGAGGACGGCGGGACCGGCCTCGGCGGGGCCGGGCTCTCGGATGCGGTGAGGGTCACGGTGCGGCCCTTCGGAGGGGTACGGGGGAGGGGTCGGGGGCGCCCGGTGCAGGGGCTGCGGGGCGGGCGCCCGTGAGGGTGCGCGCGGCCGGCGGTGGTGCCGGTCAGCCGATCGTGTTCTCGACGCCCTTCTTCGCGTTCGACCAGGCCTTCTCCGGCGCGGTGCCCTTCCGCTCGACCTCGCTCAGCGCGTTCGTGATCTGCTGCGCGATGTTCTGGTCGTGCACGCCGAGCACCTGGACCGGGGCCGCCTTCGCCGCCTCACCGAAGATCTGCCCGATCGGGGCGTTCGAGAAGAACGGGTCCTTCGCGCCGGCGACCTTGGCGATCGCACCGGTGGCGGAGGGGAAGTTGCCCTGCTTCTCGAAGAGCTTCGTCTGCTGCTCCGGCGCGGTCAGCCACTTCACCAGCTCGTACGCCTCCTTCTTGTGCTTCGCGGCCTTCGGCACCGCCAGGTAGGAGCCGCCCCAGTTACCGGCGCCGCCGGGCAGCGCGGCGACGTCCCACTTGCCCTTGCCGGCCTCGCCTGCCTGGCCCTTGATGTAGCCGAGCATCCACGCCGGGCACGGGATCGTGGCGAAGGAGCCGGCCGCGAACGCCTGGTTCCACTGCGGGGACCACTGGTCGAGCTTGGCGCTCAGCCCGTCCTGGGCGGCCTGGACGGAATGGTCCCAGGCGGTGCGCAGGGCGGGGTTGTCCTCCCAGATCAGCTTCCCGGACGCGTCGTAGTACCGCTCCTTCTCCTGCCCGATCATGATCGAGTAGAGGCTGCCGACGCTGTCGAGCCAGGCGCTCTTGCCGGGTGCCTTCGCCTTGTACTGCTTGCCCAGTGCCAGGTACCCGTCCCAGGTCGCCCACTTCTTGGCGAGCTCCTCGCGGTCGGTGGGGAGCCCGGCCTGCTTGAACAGGTCGGTGCGGTAGCACATCGCCTCGGGGCCGACGTCCGTGCCGAGCCCGAGCACTTCGCCGCCCTTGCCGGTGGCGGCGGCCCACTTGGCGGGGGCGAACTGGTCCTTGAGCGCCTCCGCGCCGTACTTCCGCAGGTCCTCGAACCGGTCGGTCTGCTGCTGGGTGACGGAGGCGATCCGGCCGACCTCGATGCCCTGCACGTCGGCGAGGCCACCACCACCGGCCAGCCGGGTCTGGAGGGACTTCCAGTAGTCGGCCTCGTCCTCCGTGTCGGTCTGCTTGATGGTGATGTTCGGGTGGAGCTTCTCGTACTCGGCGTACAGCCCGGCCTCCTTGTACCCGAAGGAGCCGAACAGGTCGACGGTGACGGTGACCTCGCCCCCCGCGCCGTCGGCGGACGTGTCGTCCGACGTCCCTCCGCAGGCGGCGAGCAGCGTGCCGGTGAGCGCGAGGGCCCCCAGACGTACGACGGCTCTCCTCGTGGTGCTGGCGGCTCGGGCGATGGGCATGGGAAGCCTCCCTTGGCTCCGGAACGAGCGAGAGCCCTCTGAGAGCGCTCTCAAGCATGCGAAGGGAGCGTGCCCCTGGAGGGGGCCACCCGTCAAGGCTCGAAGGCGTAACGGACGAGAGACGACCTCAACTCCTGCCTGTGTTCAACCTCTTGACACACTCGTTACGGCGGTTTTACGTTTCCGGCGATCTGAGAGCGCTCTCTGACGACATTCGGACGACATGAGGTGCCGTTCATGCCAGCCCCCCGCAGAAGGCCGGCCGCCGCGCTGGTCCTGGTCTCCGCCCTCGCCGCCCTGGGACTCGGCCCCGCCGCCGCACCCGCGGCCGCGGCGCCCGTCCCCACGGGCGCCGGAAGCTACTCCGACACCCGCCCCGCCGGAACCTCCGGCCCCACCACCAACACCGGCGCACCGGTCACCCCCAAGGTGACCCCCGCCGCCCAGGGCAAGCCGGTCCCCACCAACGACTGGTGGTCCTCCCTCGCCTTCCAGCGGTACGGGGACAACCCGTACTCCACCCCGATGTACGGGCATCCGCTCACCTACCAGGCCGTCGCCGGCGGTCTGGAGATCGGCTACCCGACCACCCCCGCCGTGGTCGGCGAGGGACGCCAGTACGAGTTCGCCCACAAACGCGACCTCACCCTCGGCCTCACCGGCCTCAACTCGCCCGACACCAGGGCCGACGCCTGGTCCGACTGGACCGTCACCCCCTACTGGTCCGACGGCGCCCGCACCCTGCGCACCACCATCGGCCACGGCATGCCCTTCGTGTACGCCAAGGGCACCGGCGGCGACGCCCGGATCACCACCGCCGCCGCGCCCACCGTCTTCGCCGACCAGGGCAACGTCCTCGGCATCACCGTCGCGGGCCACCACTACGCCCTCTTCGCGCCCGGCGGCACCGACTGGAACGTCTCCGGCTCCACCATCACCGCGGGCCTCGGCGGCAAGGACTACTTCTCCGTCGCCGTCCTGCCCTCCATCGACGCGCTCGCGACCTACCGCAAGTACGCCTACAGCTTCGTCACCGGCTCCACCGTGAACTGGAGCTACGACGCGGGCACCGTCCGGGCCGCCTACACCCTGACCACCGAGGCGAAGGAGGGCACCGAGCGCGGTGCACTGCAGGCCCTCTACCGCCACCAGTGGCTGCACACCACCGACCCGCTCACCCCGTACACGTACGTCTCGCCCCGAGGCACCATGAAGGTTCGCGAGTCGGCCACCTTCACCACCACCCAGAAGGCCGCCGCCACCCTGCCCGGCCTGCCGGGCGGGACCGGAGCCGACACCGCCCGGCTGCGCGGCTATCTGAACGAGGTCGCGAACTCCTCCGACCCCTTCTCCGGAGCCGTCGACACCTACTGGACCGGCAAGGCGCTCGGCAAGCTCGCCCAGCTGGTGCCGCTGGCCGACCAGATCGGCGAGACCGCGCTCCGCGACAAGCTCATCGGCCAGATCAAGGGCCGCCTCCAGGACTGGTTCACGGCCGGTGGGGCGAGCGAGTTCTCGTACGACAACGCCTGGAAGACCCTCACCGGCTACCCGGCCTCGTACGGCAGCGACACCGAACTCAACGACCACCACTTCCACTACGGCTACTACGTGTACGCCGCCGCGATCGTCGCCCAGTACGACGCGGGCTGGGCCGCCGACTCCGCCTGGGGTTCCATGGTCAAGACCCTCATCCGCGACACCGCCAACCCCAGCCGCACCGACACCGCCTACCCCTTCCTCCGCGGCTTCGACGTCTACGCCGGACACAGCTGGGCCAGCGGCCACCAGGGCTTCGCCGCCGGCAACAACCAGGAGTCCTCCTCCGAGTCGACCAACCTCAGCGCCGCCCTCGTCCTCTGGGGCTCGGCCACCGGAAACACCCAGCTCCGTGACCTCGGCACGTACCTGCTGACCACCGAGGGCGAGGCCATCGCCCAGTACTGGTTCGACGCCGACCAACAGGTCTTTCCCGGCTCCTTCCAGCATGACACCGTGGGCATGGTGTGGGGCAGCGGCGGCGCCTACGCCACCTGGTGGACCGCCAACCCCGAGGAGATCCACGGCATCAACGTCCTCCCCGTGACCGGCGGTTCACTCCACCTCGGCGGCCACAAGGAGGCCGTCCGTCGCAACATCGCCGAGATGGAACGCGAGAACGGCGGACCCGCCGTCGAATGGCGCGACATCCTCTGGGAGTTCCAGTCCTTCGCCGACCCGGCCGCGGCCAAGGCCAAGTGGGACGCCGGCCACGCCGGTTACACCCCGGAGGCGGGCGAGTCGAAGGCCCACACCTACCACTGGCTCACCGCGCTCGACACGCTCGGCGCGCCCGACGCGACGGTCACCGGATCCATCCCCACCTCCGCCGTCTTCGCCAAGGGCGGCACCCGGACGTACGTGGCCCACAACCACGGCACCACCGCCCGCACCGTCACCTTCTCCGACGGCAAGTCCCTCTCCGTACCCGCGCGTTCCACCGCCAAGGGCACCGGGACGGGCGGCCCCGGACCCGACCCGGACCCGGAGCCGGGCACCGGCAACACCTTCCAGCTCCGCACGGGCGGGACGCTCACCACGGCCACCGGCGCCACGGCGGGCAGCGACACCGTCGCATCGGCGCAGGGCGGCAACCACGACGGGACGCCGAGCCGGCCCCTCGTCTACGTCGCCAAGGGCGTCAACGGCACGCTCAAGGCGGGCGGCTCCACCGCCTTCCGCCTCCAGCTCGACGCCGGGACGTCCGTCGGACTCGGCCAGCAGGCCCGGATCAGCTACGACCTCACCGGCGACGGAACCTTCGAACGGACGGAGACGTACCACTACTTCGCGACCGACCCGGTCACGGGCTGGGAGGAGTACGCCCAGTCCCGCGGCCTGAAGTCCGCCACCGGAACACTCGGCAACCTGAACGGCGGGACGGTCCGCCTCGAGGTCTGGAGCGCCATCGGGAACGGGGACGCCAGGCTTCAGACGGGCACGGACCGGTCCGTGGTCGTCATCCCCTACGACTGACATACCGCCATACCGCGTGAAGCATGGGTGACGGGCCCGGGTGTCTCACCCGGGCCCGTCGTCACGCCGAGTCGCGGCGGACCAGGGACGTCGGCGTGATCACGGACTCCGGGATCGCGGGGCCGGTCCCGTCGAGCAGCCGCATCAGAAGCTTCACCATGAGCCGGCCCATTCCCTCGATGTCCTGGTGCACGGTGGTCAGGGCGGGGACGGTCCCGCGGACCACCGATTCCATGTCGTCGAAGCCGACGACCGCCACGTCCTCCGGCACCCGCACGCCCCGCTCCCGCAGCGTCAGCAACGCACCCGACGCCATCAGGTCGTTGGCGACGAACACGCCGTCGACGTCGGGCCTCCGGTCGAGGAGTTCCGCCATCGCGCGGGCGCCGCTCTCCTCGGTGAAGTCGCCCCGGCACAGCAGGCCGGGATCGGCGTCGATCAGGACGTCCCGGTAGCCGTGCAGCCGGTCGATCGCGGACGTCTGGTCGTCCGGTCCCGAGATGTGGGCGATGGTCCGCCGCCCGAGACCCACCAGGTGCCGTACCGCCTCGCGTGCGCCGCCGCGGTTGTCGCAGTCGACGAAGGGCACCGACGGATGCGTGCCGGGATCCGGCCGCCCGCCGAAGACCACCGGGATGCGGGTCCGGTCGATCACGGCCGGCAGCGCGTCGTCGTTGTGCACCGAGAAGGCCAGTGCGCCGTCGACGTGCCCGCCACCCAGATAGCGGGCGATCCGCTCATGGTCCCCCGGGCCCTCCAGCCACAGCAGCACCAGCTGGGTGTCGTGCGCGGCCAGTTCCCGGCTGATGCCCCGCACCTGCTGCTCGAAGAACGGGTCGGAGAAGATCCGGAACTCGGGCTCCGCGATGATCACCGCCACCGCGCCGTTGCGCCGGGTGACCAGGGTCCGAGCGGCGTGGTTGGGCACGTATCCGAGCTCGTCGACGGCCCTGCGCACCTTCTCGACCAGCGGAGGGCGCACGCCCGCGCCCCCGTTGACGACCCGGGAGGCCGTGGCGCGGGACACGCCGGCGCGAGCGGCGACGGCTTCCAGCGTGGGGCGGGGCCCCGTGGTCTGCTCGGGCAAGGCGGGAGCTCCTCGGCTGCGTGGCACGGTCTGCGATCTGCGGTCTGCGTCTGCGGTCTGTCGGATCTTGTCGGTTCCGTAGGGTCTGTGTCGATCAGGATATCCGCAGTGGACGCGGTCCTGAGAGCGCTCCCAATGGTCCGGGGCGGAGGGCCCGACCCGCACCTCCCGGCGGCGGTGTCAGTGGGGCGTGCGACGATCCGAAGCATGATCGCCTCGCTCGAATCCCTGTTGCCCGCCGACGGTACGCACACCTCGACCACGTACGCCGACTGGGTCGCCGCCCACGACCCGGACGCGGCCGCGACGGCGCGCGGGCTGGTCGAGGACATGGGCGCCGAGCTCAACCGGTCCTGGCAGAAGCCGGGCGCGTTCGTCGACTCGATGGCGTGGCACGCGCGGCGGCTGCCGCCGGCGCACCTGCCGTGGTTCTGGGACACCGTGGGCCATCGGCTGATCGGTTACGGGAGCCGGCCGGGCGGCCGGGCGTACGTGGCGGCGCGGGCGGCCGAGGCCCAGCACGGCCTGCCGGTGGACCCTGCCTACCGCCGGGCCAACGGGCTGCTGTTCGCCGCGGGCGGGGCGATGCCGGCCAAGGAGTTCGGGGCTCACCAGAAGTTCCTCGCCGAGACCCTGGAGCCCGCCGAGGCGTACGCGGCGCTCGGCGCGTTCCTGACCGCGTGGTCCGGCTCGAAGGCGGACCTGCCCGCGGACCTCGTGCGCCGGGTGCGGGCCGCCGCCAAGGCCGCCGGGCACGGGGAGGACGAGGTCGCGCGGGTCGTCGGCGCGATCGTGTCGGTGGCCCGGAAGAAGTCCGTGCCGGACGCGCTCCTCACCGCCGCCGAGCCGGCCCTGACGGCCCATCCGCCGACGGACGAGGTCGCGGCCGGGCTCGTCGAGGTCTTCCCGGAGAGCGTCACCGACGGCGGGGCGTGGCTGCGGATGCTGATCGGCTGCGGTGCGACGGAGGCGATGGAAGCCGGACGGGTCGTACCGGAGGGCGGACTGCACCGCTGGGTCGGGCACTTCGTCCACATGTACCAGTACGCCAGGCAGCCCCGGGGCGGCGTCGGACGGCAGCAGCTGCCGCCGGAGTTCCTCGACCTGGTGGGCCGGCTGGGCCCGCGTCTGCGGGCGGGCGGTCAGGCCGTGACCGTGCACACCACCCGGCACTACTACAAGGGCTTCGACGCGGACGTCCTCGACGCCTGCCTGGCGGCCGGGGTCACGGTCGTCGACCCGGGCCCGGAGACGCGGATGCACTTCTGGGGCGAGCGGTCCCGGCGTGACCTCGTCGCGCTCGCCGCCGACCCGGTGTTCGGCCCCCGGCTCGAAGGAACCGTGCACGCCGGTCTGCTGCCCGACGGGTTCTGGGTGCGCGGGCGCAAGCCCGGCAGCGCGGTGACGCTGCTCCCGGGCAACGAGGGAATCGCCCAGGAGGTGGCGGGTCGGGTCGGCAAGCTCGTCGACACCGTCGGGGGCGGCGGCATGGCGGGGGCCGAGGAGGCCGTGACCGAGCTGGAGACCCTCCTCGACCGGCCGACGGTGACGGCGCTCGACGGAATCGCCGACGCCCTCGCGGACGCCTCCGCCGGAGGCGCGCTGCGCCGCTCGCTCACGGCCGGACTGCCGGAGGAACTGGCGTGGCCGGCCCTGGAGGCGGTGTACGCGGAGTTCGCGGCGGACGCGGCACGGAAGACGGCGGCCGCCGAGGCGGCCGAAGGCCCGGCCGCCGACGGGCCTGGCACCGACGGGCTTGGCACCGAAGGCCCGGCCGCCGGCAGCCCCGTGTCCGACGGTCCGCTCGGTGCGGCCGTACTGCCCGGTGTGGAGGGTGTGACCTGCACCTGGCCGGTGCTCACGGTGTTCGGGCGCGACCGGGCCGTCGCCGTCGACCCCGACGGGGTGCGCGGCTCCTGCCGGTTCACCGTGCCGGAGGACGCGACCATGTTCGCCGTCCACTACGTGGGCGGCTCCTTCCTGGTCAGCTGGAGCCTCAAGCAGAACCCGTACTACTGCGACGTCGCCGTCTGGGCGGACCGCCCCGATGAGCCGTTCACCCCGACCGAGCTGGGCGGCCTCGTGCCCTTCGGCGGCAGTCTGGACGGGGCCTACGGCTTCCAGTTCGAGACCGCCGACGGGGGCGGCCGCCACGGAGGCTTCCATGTGACGCGCCCGGGAGAAACGGTGGGGGTCGACCGGGAGGAGCTGCAACTCTCCGACGGCTCCCGGATCTGGACCAACGCCGTCTACGGACGGCAGCCGTGGGAGGTCGTGGACCCGGTCACCGGCGAGCGGCGGGGAGCGACACCGCTGCCGGACTTCCCCGGCCGCGCCCCGAACCCCGATCCGGCCGCGGAACCGTCCGAGATCGGCATGTCCCTCGCCCGCGAGGCCCTGCAACTGGCGCCGCTGCCCGCAGGCCTGACCGATTCCCCGCTGGGCAGCAAGGACGGGCTCGTCGGGACCCGGATCCTCTACCGCACCCGGTACCGCGACAACGCGCCCGACCACTTCCTCCTGGAGAGCATCGACGGGCGCACGGCCCGCTTCGACATCGACCGGCAGGGCCAGGAGCCCTGGGGACTGTGGGCGCCGCCGGAGAGCGCGGCGGGGGACGCGGTGGAGGACGTGGTCCTCGCCGAGGCGGAGACCCGCACCGGCGTCCGCGCGTACACCGCGGGCGGGTCCCTGCTGTGGGAGCTCGACGGGCACGACTCACCCCGGAACCGCCGCGCGAGGCGGAACCGGGGGGTCACCACATCCCCCGGCGCGGCCCTGCCCCCGGCCTTCTGGTACCTGCTGCGGACCCGGGACGCGGCCGGCTCGCGGGCGCTGCGGACGGTGGGACGCGCGACGGCCGACACGCTCCTGGCCGTCGCCCTCGAAGGCGATCCGGAGGTGCTGCGCGCCGCCGTGGCGCGGGAGCTGCCGGAGATCACCGACCCGGTCCTCCGCGAGGCCGTCGTGACGGTGGCCGGGCGGGCCGCCCGGGTGGAGGAGCGGCGGCGTGCCCTGCACCGGCGGGTCACCCTGCTCGCCGAGGCGCTGCCCGCCCCACCGCGCCGCACCGCCCCGGACACCGAACTGGTTCCCGCCCTCTTCGGTCTCGTCGACGAGGGCGGGCGCGACCCCTGGCGGCGGACCCGGGACGTGGCCCTGCCGGCGACGCTGAGCGCCCTGGCCGCCGACGGTGCCTGCCTCGCCGGGACGATCGTGGAGGAGGTACGGCGACTCTCCCCGCCCGCGCCGCCGCACGACTGGTCGCAGCTGCTCGGCACGATCGACGCCGTGGCCTGGCGGGCCGCGGTGGCACCGACCCCGGACGCGGACCGGGCCGCGCTGCTCGCGCTCCTGGACACCTGGGCCGACCAGCCGTTCGCCCGTGAGGGCAGCCGCTGGTGGGTGGGCCGTACGTCCGACGCCGGAACCCTCGACGGGTTGCGGGAGGGCGAGACGGCCGTGGCCTCCGCCGCGGTCTGGGACGGCGGGACGGCCTGCTGGTTCGCGGCGCCCGCCGCCCAGGAGCCGGCCGCCGACCCCGTCCCGGCGGCCGTCCCCGAGGCCCGGCTCGTACAGGTCGAGCGGGACGACGAGGCCCGGCTGCGGGCGCTGCTCGCGGCGATCGACGCCCACGGCCCCGTCCCCGTACCGGAGTCGGCAGCCGTACGGTTCGCCGAACTGACGGGTGTCCGACGGGCGGTGGCCAGGCTCGTCGTCGCCGGTCTGGTCGGCCGGTCCGACCGGGACGAAGACCGCGCCCTCGCCCGCAAGGCGCCGTACAAGGCGACGCCGACGACGATCGAGGCGTACGAGGAGGTGCGCGGGCGCCTCGGGGCCACCGGCCGCAGGGCCGTCCTGGCCGCGGCCCTGCCCGACGACCCGGCCGAGCTGTGGCAGCCCGGCGGGGTCGAGGCGGCCGTCGAGCGCATGGCCGCCGTGTGGCGGGAACTCCTCGGCGTGCTGCCCGCCGTGCACGACGAGGCGGCCGACGCCCTGGAGGCCGGACTGGGGCTCCCCGAGGTGTGGGCACGACGCCTGGCGGGCGGTTACGAGGCCGCCGAGGACGCGACGGTGCCGGCGGGCGGCTGGGAGATCGCCGCGCGCACGTACGGCTCGGCGGTGGATGTGAGGGCCCTGCCGCCGGAGGGAACCGACGTGCGCTACGGCACCCCCGTGGGACTCCCGCTCGGCCTGATCGCGAGCGCCCTGGTGTGGGCGTGGACCGACCGGCCCGTCGGCGATCCCGCGATGGCCGGAGCGACCGCCCTGTACGAGCGGCTGCGCGCCGAACTGGCCCGTCCCGAACTGCTCGTGGAGCTGCCCGACGGGCGGGTCCAGGACAGCTCGGTGCCGATCGCCGAGCAGTTCGGGCCCGCGCGGATCCCCGTGTCGATGGTCCGCCGCGAGGAGGAGGGCGAGCAGCCTCCCGTCACCGCGTACGACTCCGGCCCGCTGGTGGTGTGCGCCCCCGGCGGCGCCGCCTTCCTGCGGCCCGCGCAGGTCGCCGACCCCGAGGTGTGGCGGCGGGTCCGCGAGATCACCGGCCTCGCGGAGGAACTCGACAGGTTCGCGCCGCTCCTCCCCGGCGGCGGCCTCGACCGGATGATGCGACGAGCCGTCTCGGGAGCGGTACCGGACGGCGCGTACGAGGCGGATCCGCGCCATTCCTGCCCTGAACTGGTCGCCCGTGCGGCGGAGGAGCTGGGCGTGGGGCGCGACGCGGCCGCGCTGTACCTCCAGCTGGCGACCCTCGCCGCGCCCACCGACCGGAATGTGCGCCGCTGGAACGGCTGGACGAGCAAGCGGCACGCGGAGGTCCGGGCGGAGCTCCTCGCCACCGGCGCGGTGATCGAGGCCAAGCGGACGCGGGCCGGCCGGACCCTGTTCCTGCCCGGTGAGTGGACCGAGCTGAAGGGCGCGCACCTGCCGCTGGAGACCGTGAAGCTGGCGAGCCACCTGGTGCGCCCGCTGTGGCGGGACCAGATCCGTGGACCGTTCCTCCGCGTGCTGCCGACGGCGCCGCTCCACGAGATGTTCGCCGAGGCGTGGAAGCGCGGCCGCTGACAGCGGGCCCGGGGGCGGGGCCGGGCGGCCCCCCTGCCCGCTGACCCGGGCGCGAGGGCGGGGTTGCGAGGCCTCCGGTGGCATCGGGCAGGCGCGCGGTGCCACCTGCCCCGCCCCTACCTCCGCGCCTGCGCCCGGAGCGCCGTGCGGGCCGCCCGGTACGCCACCGCGGGGTCGGAGTGCGGCTCGGCGGCCGGCTGCCAGGTGCCGTAGCGGTCGACGTACGGGTGCCAGAGGAGGTCGGGGCCGTACCGCAGTTGGACGCGGGCGGGCGCGTCGGTGAGGTGGTTGTGGTGCCGTTCCACGGGGGCGGTGGGGGAGGGCCGGAGCGGCTGGACGCTGTGCTCGGCCGCGGCCAGGACGTCGGGGTCGGCCGGCTGCGGCGCGAGGAAGGTGGCGACGGCGGGCCGCCCTCCGTACCGGTGCGCCGTGGCCAGCAGCCTCATCCGCCCCGGCGATACGCCGAGTCGCGCGGCGGCGGGCTCCAGGTGGGTGTCCCCGGTCCGGGCGACGAAGCGGGCGAGGTCGGCGGTGATGTCGTCGACGTCCTCGGCCGGACCCGCCAAGGCCCGGCCACTTCCTGCGTCGTCGAGGAGGGCGGCCGCGCGGTGGGCGGCGTCGGCCACGAGCGCCCGCAGCACGTCGAGGCCGGGGAGCGGCGACGGCGGCGGATCGGTGAGGCCGTCCAGAACGGAACGGACGCCGGAGGTGCCGCCGTGGGGGAGCGGCTCGGCCGCGGCGGAGTTCACTCAGGTCCTCCCAAACCGACGAGGTCGGCGAGCTCACGGTCACTGAGCCGGGCGAGGCCGGTGTCCCCGGCGCCGAGGACCGTGTCCTGCAAGGCCCGCTTGTGCGTGAGGAGTTGATCGATCCGGTCCTCGATCGTGCCGCGGGTGATGAGCCGGTGCACGGTGACGGTCCGCCGCTGCCCGATCCGGTGCGCACGGTCGGAGGCCTGGTCCTCGACCGCGGCGTTCCAGCTGCGGTCGAAATGGACGACGTGGCTGGCCCTGGTCAGGGTGAGGCCGGTGCCACCCGCCTTGACCGAGAGCACGAACAGCGGTGACCGGCCCGCCTGGAAGGCGTCGACGAGCTCCTGCCGCTGCCGCGCGTCCAGGCCGCCGTGGAGGAACAACGGGCGGTGACCGAGGTGCGCGAGATGCTCGGTGAGCAGCCGCCCCATGGCGACGTAACTCGTGAAGACGAGCGCCGCCTCGCCGCGCCCGGTGATCGTCCCCACGAGTTCGGCGAGCGCCTCCAGCTTGGCCGACCGGGCGGTGAACTCCCCCGTACGGGAGGGGCCGGGGTGCTCCTCGCCCCAGTAGTGGGCCGGGTGGTTGGTGATCTGCTTCAGCGCTGTGATCAGCTTGAACACCAGGCCGGACCGTGCGAGGGACGGGGAGTGGGCGAGCTGTTCCATCGTCTCGCGGACGACGGCCTCGTACAGGGCGACCTGCTCGGCGGTGAGTTCGACGATCCGCCGGGTCTCGACCTTCGCCGGCAGTTCGGGGGCGACCCCGGGGTCGGTCTTCCTGCGGCGCAGGAGGAACGGCGCGATCAGCCGGGCGAGGGCGCGCGCGGCCGGACCGTCCGGCTCACGCTCGGCGGCGGCCGCGTACCGGGCCCGGAACGCCTTGAGGGGGCCGAAGAGGCCCGGGTTGACCCAGTCGAGCAGGGTCCACAGCTCGGAGAGGTTGTTCTCCACCGGGGTCCCGCTCAAGGCGAGACGGGTGGTCGACGTCAGCGCGTGCAGCCGGCGGGCGGTGGAGGAGGCGTGGTTCTTGGCGTGCTGGGCCTCGTCCGCGATCACCAGGTCCCAGCGGCGGGAGGCCAGTTCGGTGTCGCGGCGCAGGACGCCGTACGTGGTGAGGACGACGGTCCGGTCACCGGCGGCGTCGAGGCTGCGCCCGCTCCCGTGGTAGACGGCCACGTCGAGCTTCGGCGCGAACCGGCGGTACTCCCGTTCCCAGTTGGTGACGAGCGACGACGGGCACACCACGAGGACCGGGCCGCGGTGCCCGTTCTCGTACCGGTGCAGGGTGTACGCGATGGCGGTGAGAGTCTTGCCGAGGCCCATGTCGTCGGCGAGGACCGCGCCGAATCCGGTCCCGCCGGTGTGCGACAGCCAGGCCAGCGCCCGTTCCTGGTACGCACGGAGTACGGCTTCGAGCCCGGCGGGCGCCGGAACCGGGGCCGCGTGCTCGCCCCGGCGCAGGACGTCGACGACACCGGCGAGGTCTCCGCCCGGCCGGCACGGCACCGTACGGCCGTCGACGTCGACGGTGCCGGTGAGGGCGGCGGTCAGCGCGTCGATACCGGCGAGCCGGCCGATCTCCCGACGGCGGACGCGCGCGACCGTGAGGGGATCGAGCAGCACCCACCGGCCCCGCACCCGCACCAGGGGGCGGGCCGCCTCGGCGAGTTCGTCCATCTCGGCCTCGCTCAGGACGTCCCCGCCGAGCGCCAGCTGCCAGCGGAAGTCGAGCAGCGCCTGGAGACTGAACCGGGGCGCTCCTCCGGCGGCGCGGGCGCCGGGCGCGTCGTCGGTCCTGGCGCCGGCCTCCGCACCGACGACCGTGTGGGCGGAGAGCTGGTCGCGCAGCCCGGGGGGCCAGCGCAGCACCAGGCCCTCGGCGGCCAGGTCCGCTTCGGCCTCCAGGAGCCGGACGATCCCCGCCGCGTCCGCCACCAGGCGGTCGGGTGCGGCGAGCAGCCCGGACAGGACCGTACAGCGACGGACCGAACGCTCCAGGCGCCGCCGTACCCGCTCACGCAGGTGGTACGGCTCGATGCCCTCCACCACGCCCCGGTCCGTCCCGAGGAGAGCCGCGGCCACCTCGTGGTCCGGCCGTGACGGGTCGACGGTCACGAGGAGACGGCCGGTCAGCCGCCCGGCGCCGGCGTCGTCCTCGGAGGGCGCGGCGAACTCGACGACGAGTCCGGGCGGCGGTCCGGTGTCCAGCCGGTCCTCCACCATGTCCAGCCACGGCCGAACCCGCTCCGCCTCCGCTTCGGGGAGCGGGCGGCCGGTCGGGGAGAGCAACGGGCCGGTGCCGAAGAGGGCCGCCGCCGGGGGCCGGAGCATGGTGTCGGCGAGGGCGTCGAGGAACGCCGGTACGGTGTCCCGCGCGCCCGGCGACGTGCCCGCGGCTGGGTGGGCAGCCAGGGGTACGGAGTCAGGCGACGCGCCTGCGACGGGGTGGGCAGCGGTACGGCGGGACAGCTCCTCCACGGCCCGGACGGTGGCGACCGGCAGGGGCCCCATCCGCCACCGGTCCACCCCGTCGACGGAGAGCGCCGGACGCACGAGCCCCGCGGCGACGGCCTGGAGCCCGAGCCGGGTCGCCTCCTCCCAAGCTGCCGCCGTCGGGTGCCACCCGCCGTCCCCGGCCGGGCGCAGGAGTACGGGCACGGCCCGGTCCAGCGGGACCCGCCACCCCACCACCGGCACGGGCGCGGACGCCGGCGTAAGGAGCAGCGGTCGGCGGATGACGGTCAGCGGCGCGGGCAGCTCGGCGTCCGGCATCGGAGCCCCGTCGGCTCGGTGGAGCAGCAGCCCGGCCTGCTCACCTTCGCCTTGGTCGGGGAGGAACGTGACGGCGCACCCGGCGGCGAGGGCCTCCCGGACGACATCGGCGACCGGGACCCGCGAGACGGGCGCCGGGGTGGGCGGGGCGGCGGCGGTGGGCAGCGGTGCGGAGGGGGCGTGCCGGGGCCCGGGAACGGCGGGGGGCCGTGGCAGGGGCGGGGCGGCCGGACCACGCCCGGGGTTGGAGGCCGGCGGTAGCGGCGGGGTGTCCGGACCGGGCACAAGGTCGGTGGCCTGCGGCAGGGTTGGGGCAGCCGGACCGTGCCCTCTGTCGACGGCCTGCGGTAGCGGTGCGGCGGCCGGATCGGGTGCAGGCTTCGCCGACGCAACCGGTCCCCGCGACGTCCCCGCCGCCTTCGCCGGGGGAGTGCGCTCCGCGTCCACGGCGACCAGCTCCGCCATCAGCGCCGACGCCGCCGCGCGGCGCGCGTCCCCCCTCGTCTTGGCGCGGGCGCTGACCCGCACCTCCGCCGCCGTCCGCACGTGCGTGCAGGTGTAGGTGCAGACGACGCTCTTCGGGGCGGGCGCGAACGTCGAATCCGGCTTGGTGATGAGCTCCAACTGGGTGTACTTGTTCAGGTACTTCACCGGATCCTGACCCGCCGGCACCGGCTGGATCCGCGCCGCTGGCCGTGCACCGCCGTCGTCCGGGGCCCGCTCCTCCTCGGGTTCGGGCAGTCCCGTGAGCTGGGCCAGGAGGGCGACCGCGCCGAGGTGCACGGCCTGCCGACGGTCACGTGCCGTGCGCTCGGCGCCGACGACCGTAGGGCCACCGGCACCGGCACCGCCACTGTCGCCGTCGCCGCCGTCCCAGCTCCAGCGGCAGGTGAAGCCGCCGTCCGACGGGGCGACCGTGTGCCGGGCCTCCGCCCCCCGCTCCTCCGCGTGTCGCCGCAGCAGCGTGGCCGCCGCGGTCTGCATGCGCGCGGCGACCCGCAGGGCGCACAGGCGCAGTTCCCGCCAGGCGGGTCCTCGCGCGGCGAACAGCAGGAGCTGGACGTCCCGGTGCCGCAGCCGGGCCGCGCCCGCCCTGCGGACGACCTCGGCGGTGAGTTCCGCGCCGGGTTCCGCCGCCGCGACCCGGGTGTGCAGCAGCGCCTCGAAGGCCTCCGCGCCCATGCCCGGCACGGTGAGCCGCCCGCCCCCGCTCTCCCCTGTCGGCTCCTCGACCCCGGCGAGCCGGCGCAGCATCGCCGCGGCGGCGGACCGGCGGGCCAGCGAGGCCGTCGGGGCGCTCCGCGCCGGACCGGTCACCTGCGCGTCGGCCGGGCCGATCCGTAACGCCGCCGTGTGCAGCACGTGCCCGCTCGCCCGGTGCTCCGCCGACTCGTCGTACGCCGGCGGAGGCCAGGACTCGATCTGCGCGTGCGCCGTGAGCACCTGCTGCGGAATTTCCGACGCGTCCTCAAGACTTTCGACCGCGAGGCGGCGGGCCGGCAGCCACGCCGAGTGGTCGTCCGTCACCAGGAGGAGCATCCGCAGATCCGGCCGGGTCAGCCGCCCTGCCCTCGCCAGGCTCTCGGCCTCGGACACGATCGCCGCGTCGAGCCGGCGTTCGAGAAGGGCCTTCCTGGCCCGCTCGTGCCACGGGGGCCGCACACCGGCTCCCGTGGGAGCGCCGGACTGCCGGACGTCGTCGGCGAGCTGAGGACGACCACCCAAGAGGAGACCCTCCGTACGCGGAACGTGATGGAACGTGCGCGTTCAGTATACGGAGCCGGACGGTCCTCGGTCGTCCAACGGGCTCCGGGCGGCCCCCGGTTGATGGGTCAGACGGGGCGCTTCCACTCGCGGAGCAGCAGATACCCCAGGTACGCGCCGCCGACGGCCATCGTGTACAGGCCGACCGGCAGGTCGTCGAAGAGCGGCAGTTGCTGCGCCGTGAGGTCGGCGAGCACGAGCAGCAGGGCGCCGAGCAGGGTCGACATGACCAGGTGCGGGCCGCCGCTGCGGGTGACGCGCTTGGCGATCTGCGGCGCGGTCAGGGAGACGAACGCGATGGGCCCGGCCACGCTGACCGCCCCCGCCGACAGGACGATCGACAGGGCGACCGACAGGGTCGCGGTCCGGCCGGGGCGGGCGCCCAGGCCGGTGGAGAGGTCGTCGCCCATCTCACCGACGCTCAGCGGCCGTGCGAGCAGGGCCGCGAACGGCAGGGAGAGGAGCAGTACCGTCCAGATGGTCGTCGCGTCCTCCCAGGAACGGGCGGAGAGGCTGCCGTTGATGTAGGCGGTCAGCGCGCTGGCCTTGTCCCGCTCCACGGCGTACACCACGTACTGGGTGAGCGCCGTCGCCATCGCGGCCACGCCGATGCCGGCCACCACGAGCCGTCCCGGGCTGCGGAAGCCGGTGCCGGTGGCGACGAACACGACCGCCATCGCGAGGACGGCGCCGATCAGGGCCCCGGCGGCCACCGGCAGGACATCGGGCAGGAACAGGGCCGCGGCCGCGGCTCCCGCCCCGGCGCCGGCGCCGAGCCCGATCACGTCCGGGCTGCCCAGCGGGTTGCGGGTGACGGACTGGAAGAGGGCTCCGGACAGGCCGAAGGCCGCGCCGGTGGCGATGGCCACCGTGAGCCGCGGGCCACGCAGCCGGTTGAGGACGAAGGCGTTCTTCCCCGTCGCCTCACCGGCGAGGGCCGACGGCAGGTCGGGCAGGGCGATGCCGAGCCTGCCCATCGACAGGGTCGCGACGGCCGCCCCGCAGAGCAGGAGCAGCGTCACCACGGCGGCGACCACGGAGGCGCGGCGCACGGGGAGGGCGACCCAGGGGCCGATCCGCAGCACACCACGCCCCGCGGGCCGTACCACCCGCTTCGCCGTCACGGGTCGGTCCTGGACGGCGGTCCGGTCGGCGGACGTCATGCCGCTCCCCTCATGCGTCGAACGGCGAAGAGCAGGGCGGGGGCACCGACGAAGGCGGTGACCACTCCGACCATCAGCTCCTGCGGGCGCAGCACGATCCGGCCGATGACGTCGGCGAAGAGCAGCAGCGTGGGCCCCGCGAGGCAGGTGAACAGGATCTGGGCCCGGAAGTCGGCGCCCACGAGGACCCGCACCACGTGCGGGACGGCGAGGCCGACGAAGGCGATGGGGCCGACGGCCGCCGTCGCGGCGGCGGCGAGGAGGGTCGCGGCGAGGAGCCCCGCCCCCTTGACGCGGGCCGGACTGATGCCGAGGGAGGCGGCCTTGTCGTCGCCCATCGCCATGGCGTTGAGCCCCGGCGCAAGGAGCAGGGCGAGGAGCAGGCCGGCCGCGGCGAACGGCAGGACCGACCAGAGGGCGTCGTACCCGCGCCCGCCGAGCGCGCCCACCACCCAGTAGCGGTAGGTGTCGAAGACCCGGGGGTTGGACAGGGCGACGGCCTGGATGAACGCGGCGAGGACGGCGGAGAGCACCGCGCCGGCGAGGACCAGGCGGACCGGTCCGCCGCCACCGCCGGCGGTGCCGACGACATGGACGACGACACCGGTCAGGAGGGCGCCGAGGAGGGCCCACCAGATGGTCTCCCGCTGTCCGGCGGCGCCGAGGAACGCGGTCGCGGCGACGATGCTCGCGGACGCGCCCGCGTTGATGCCGAGAAGTCCCGGCTCGGCGAGCGGGTTGCGGGTGATGCCCTGCATCAGGGTGCCGGCGACGGCGAGACAGAGCCCCGCGAGCACACCGAGCGCGGTGCGCGGGTAGCGGCTCTCGACGACGGTACGGGTGTAGCCGTCGATGTCACCGGTGAGCACGCCCAGGACGTCGCCCGCGGACGTCGGCTTGCTGCCGAACATCACGCTGGCGAGGAGCGCCGACGCGAGCAGGACCAGGCACAGGACGGCGGCCATGACATGCCGGGCAAGGCCCCGCCGTACGACGGCGGGGCCCTGGCCGATCCGGGAGAGAGTGGTCACGCTGCGGATCCGTTACTACTTCCCGGCCTTGGTTACTTGCCGGCCTTGGCGACGGCCTTGTCGATCATCGGGAGGTAGCGCTCGATGCTGTACGGCACCGTCAGCGGGTTGATCATCGACGAGGCGGTGACGAACGGCTGGTCGTGGCTGTAGACGAGCGCGCCCTTCTTCACGGCGGGGATCGCCGCGTACAGGGGCTGGGCCTCGACCTCCTTGCGGGACTTGTCGTCCATGTAGAAGGTGAAGGCGATGTCGCTCTTGGCCAGCTTGTTGGCGTTCTCCAGGCCGATGAGGGCGGAGTCGGTGCCGTCGGTCTCCTTGAAGGAGTTCACGACCGGGTCGACCTTCAGGCCCAGCTTGGACACCATGGACACGCGCTGCTCCTCGGGCTTGAAGATGCCGAGGGTGCCGGGGCCGGTGTTGTAGATGTACGAGAACGTGACGTTCTTGTAGTTCGGGCGGGTCGCGGCGGCGTCGGTCAGCTGCTTGTCGATCTTCGACGTCAGCTCCTTCGCCTTCTCCGGCTGACCGAGCGCCTTGGCGATGATCTCGATCTGCTGGTCCCAGTTCGTGCTCCACGCCTTGTCGGGGTAGGCGACGGTGGGCGCGATGTCCTTCAGGATGTCGTACTGCTTCTGCGTGATGCCGGACCACGGGGCGAGGATGACGTCGGGGTCGAGCTCGGTGATGGCCTCGATGTCGAGCTCCTCACCGCCGTTGAACTGCTTGGGCAGCGTGGCGCCGGACTTCGTCACCGCTTCGTGCACCCAGGGCAGGTAACCGGTCTTGTCGCTGCCCCAGGGGTAGCTCTCCATGCCGACCGGGACGTTGCCGAGGGCGATGGCGGTCTCCGTGGAGCCCTGACCGAGGGTCACCACGCGCTTCGGCTTGGCCTTGATGACGGCCTCGCCGAGGGCGCTCTTGATGGTGACGGGGAAAGCGCCCGCCGCGGCCTTGTCCGCCGACCCCGCCGCGTCGTCTTTCTTCTCGTCCGAGCCGCACCCGGTCACCATGAGGCCGAGCGAGACCGCGGCGGCGCCCGCCGCGAGGACGCGACGGTGAAGGGGGGTGAACACAGAAGGCATGGTGGATCCTTGTCTCCGGGCAGGGATGTGCGGAGCCCCCGACAAGACCGGCCCCCATACGGGGGCAGCGGCCATCGCGGCTCTTGTTAGGTGAGCCTAACCTATTACTGTCCGGGCGTGAGAGCCAGGGGGTCCCGGTGTGATCGGCGGGGCGGGCGACCGGGGCCGCCCGCCCCGATCAGGCCGACGGTGCCGGGCGCTCCCGGGCCGGGTCGGCCGACGCCGGTTCGAGATGGCTGTGGACGCGGCGCAACAGAGAGGCGAGTTGCGCGCGCTCCCCGGTGTCGAGCGGCGCCAGGATCTCGTCGTCCGTGGACGCGATCTCCGCGCTGAGGCTCCGGAGGGACTCCTCGCCCGCCGGAGTGAGCCGTACGACCACGCGGCGCCGGTCCGCGGGGTCACGGACGCAGTCCGCCTCCCCGACGCGGACCAGATCGTTGACGATCTTCCCCAGGTCGCTGGCGTTCATGGCGAGCCGGGTGGCGAGGACCGTCTTCATCTGCGGGCCGAGATCGGAGAGCAGCGCCATCACGGTGAGGTGCCACAGCCGTAACCCCCGTGCATCGAGGCGCTCCGCCAGCCGCCGGCGCGCGGCCCGCCCGACGGCGTACATCAGGTACGCGTTCAGCTCCAGGACGCTGGGTGGCGTCACGTTCCGCGAGGGCGGAGTGATGTCGCGGGCGGCCGGGTCCGTGGCCGGGAGCGGGCCGAGCGTCAGCTCGGCGTTCGCGAGGGACCGGAAGACCCGCGCCCAGTCCGTCGGCACGCCGGCGATGCCGACGACGGCGAACGTCGCCCCCGAGAGGTCGTGCGCGACACCGGAGACGACCGGCTCTCCCATCGGCTGCTCCTCACTCACCCCGGTCGTCAGGGGCGGCTGGTGAGGTAGCCGCCCATGGAGGTGAAGTACTCGGTCGCGGGCAGCTCACGGCCGTCCTCCGTCCGGACGCGGGTGATGGCCAGGCCGTGGTTGCGGCCGGTGCGCGCGTCGGCTCCGGCGACGATCACGACTCCGTCGCCCTCGCGGTAGAAGACGCGGCCGGGGGTGCCGCCGTAACGCTCCTCGGAGACCACGGCGGAGAGGACTTCGAGGCGCTTGCCCCGGTGGAAGGTGAAGGCGCTGGGGTAGGGCGCGGACTGGGCGCGGACCAGGCGCTCCAGGTCCTCGGCGGGCCAGTTCCAGTCGATCCGGATGTCCTCGTCGGCGCGCTTGTGGAAGAAGCTGGCCTGGGACCGGTCCTGCGGGGTGAACTCGGCCTGCCCGGAGGCGATCTGGTCGAGTGCGGCGATGGTGACCGGGGCGATGAGGTCGACCGTCTTGTGGAACAGGTCGGTCGTCGTGTCCTTCGGTCCGACGGGGACCGCACGCTGCTGCACGATGTCGCCGGCGTCGAGCACCTCGTCCATCATGTGGGCGGTGACGCCGACTTCGGGTTCGCCGTTGATGAGGGCCCAGATCAGCGGCGAGAAGCCGGCGTACTTGGGCAGCAGTGAGTCGTGGATGTTCAGGGTGCCGTGGCGCGGCAGCGTGTAGATGTGCGGCGGGATCCACGTACGCCAGTTGTTCGCGACGATGATGTCCGGGTCGGCCTCCTTGAGCCGCGCGAACAGCTCTTCGTCGTCAGGCCTGTTGCGGATGACGACCGGGACGCCGTGCTCCGCCGCGAGGTCGGCGACGGAGTCGCTCCAGATCTTCTCGTAGGCGTGCTCGCTCTTGGGATGCGTCACGACGAGCACCACGTCGTGTTCGGAGTCCAGGAGCGCTTGGAGGGTGCGATGGCCCCAGGTCTGATAGCCGAACATGACGACCCGCATCGGGTTCCTCCTCGGAAGAGCGATTGACCGTCAGCAAGTAAAGCAAGGCTTACCTAAGGGTGCAACTGGCTTGATTTATGCGGTCGTTGAAAAGATCCATCTTCGTCTTGTCCGTTTTGACCCGTCGACAGCATCGTCAGATCAGGTTAGCTTTACCTAAGTTCTGGTCGGCGTGCCGTCACACCGGCATGCCTGGCACCCCGTCCCCCTCAGCCTCTTTCCCGCACGATGGGAGTGACATGTCGCAGGTTCCGCCTGGTGACGCACCTCTGGTCCACGACCTCATTGGCATCGGCTTCGGGCCGTCCAACGTGGCGATGGCGATAGCGCTCAGCGAGCACAACGCACGTGTCGGAAGGCAGGAAGCGGTCACCGCCCACTTCTTCGAGCGCCAGCCCCGATTCGGCTGGCACCGCGGCATGCTGATCGACGACGCGACCATGCAGGTGTCCTTCCTCAAGGACCTCGTGACACTGCGCAACCCGACCAGCGAATACAGCTTCCTCTGCTACCTGCAGAGCAAGGGCAGGCTGATCGACTTCGTCAACCACAAGAACCTCTTCCCGCTGCGCGTCGAGTTCCACGACTACTTCGAGTGGGCCGCGTCCAAGGTCGACGACATGGTCTCCTACGGACACGAGATCATCTCCGTCGACCCGGTCGAGCGGGACGGCGTCGTCGAATATCTCGACGTGACGGCCCGATCCGGCTCCGAGCTGGTCGTCCACCGCGCCCGAAACCTCGTTCTCGGTACGGGACTTCGCCCGCGCATGCCGGAAGGCGTCGAGCGGAGCGACCGCGTCTGGCACAACTCCGACCTCCTCGCCAAGGTGGAGGGCCTGGAAGGCACCTCTCCCGAGCGGTTCGTCGTCGTCGGCGCCGGACAGAGCGCCGCCGAGAACGTGGCCTATCTGCACCGGCGGTTCCCCGACGCCGAGATCTGCGCCGTCTTCTCCCGTTACGGGTACAGCCCCGCGGACGACAGCGCCTTCGCCAACCGGATCTTCGACCCGGACGCCGTCGACGAGTACTTCACGGCCCCCGACGACATCAAGCGCAAACTGATGGACTACCACGGGAACACCAACTACTCCGTGGTCGACATCGACCTCATCGACGACCTGTACCGCCAGGCGTACCAGGAGAAGGTCCTCGGCACCGAGCGGCTGCGCTTCCTCAACATCTCCCGGCTCACCGGAGTCGAGGACGGCCCGGACAAGGTCCGCGCCTTCGTCACCTCGCTCGTCACCGGCGAGGAGACCGCGCTCGACGCCGACGTCGTCGTCTACGCCACCGGATACAGCCCTGCCGAGCCCCTCGGGCTGCTCGGCCCGGTCGCCGACCGCTGCCACCGCGACGACCAGGGCCGGGTCCGTGTCGAACGGGACTACCGGCTCGCCACCGACCCCGAACTGCGCTGCGGCATCTACCTCCAGGGCGGTACGGAGCACACCCACGGCATCACGTCGTCGCTGCTCTCCAACACCGCGATCAGGGTCGGCGAGATTCTCGCCTCGGTCCTCGACCGCGGCCCGGCCTCGGAGGTCTCGACCGTCGCTTCCGCCGCCGATGAGGTGCGGCCGATGGCCGACGGCGTCGGCACGGCGCGATAGCGCCACCCCCGCTCCACCCCCCACGCAACAACGCCACCGCGCCGGGCGGCCCTTCGCACCCGGTGGGCGTGGCACGCACTGTGAATCCCCGAAAGGAACGTCCGTGTCCGCTGGTGCACGTCCCGCTCTGGCGCGGTTCGCCAGATCCGCCCCCCGTGTGGCTGTCCTCGCGGTGGCGGCACTCGCCCTCGCCGCCTGCGGCGGTGGGGCCGAGAAGTCCGAGTCGCCGTCCGCCACCACCTCGGCATCGGCCGACGGGGGCGGTAAGTCCGCCGCGTTCCCCGTCACCGTCGAGCACAAGTACGGCTCCACGACGATCGACAAGGAGCCGAAGACGATCGTCACGCTCGGCCTCTCCGACCAGGACGCGGTGCTCGCGCTCGGCTTCAAGCCGGTCGGCGCGGTGGACTGGTTCAAGGAGAAGCCGTACGGCAAGTGGCCCTGGACCAAGGACAAGTGGGGCTCCACCCAGCCCCAGATCGTCGGCGAGCGCGACGAGTACAACATCGAGAAGATCGCGGCCCTCAAGCCCGACCTCGTCATCGCCCAGTACTCGGGGATGAAGAAGGAGCAGTACGACACGCTCTCCAAGTTCACCAAGGTCGTCGCCCAGCCCAAGGAACACCCCGACTACGGGGCCCCGTGGCAGCTGATGACCCAGCAGATCGGCAAGGCGCTCGGCAAGGACGCCGAGGCCGGCAAGCTGATCACGGACATCGACGCCCAGTTCAAGGCCGTCCGCGACAAGCACCCCGAGTTCGCCGCCAAGACCCTCGCAGTCGCCGACAGCTTCGAGGCCGGCAAGTACTCGGCGTTCACCAAGACCGACCCCAAGTCGATCTTCTTCTCCGAGCTCGGCTTCAAGCTGAAGCCGGAGATCGACACCCTGGCCAAGCCGGGCTGGAACGTCGCCGAACTCAGTGCCGAGAAGCTGAACGTCCTCGACGTCGACCGGCTCGTCTGGGTGACGTCCAGCACCGAGGCCAACGACCGCATCAAGGCCGAGCCGCTCTACAAGAAGCTGAAGGTCAACCAGGAGAAGCGCGACCTGTTCGTGCCCTACCAGGACCCGGACATCGGCGCCGCGTTCTCCTTCAACACCGTTCTGTCGATCCCGTACGCCATCGACGAGATCGTGCCGCTGCTGGCAGCCGTCAAGTGACGCCGCCCACCAGCTGACGCGCCACCAGCTGACGCATCACCAGCCAGGAGCTGACCCGACCGACGGCGTGGCGGAGCCTCGCCACGCCGTCGGCGTCATGTGGGCCGCCTCCGCCACGCACCCCCAGGGAAAGGCCACTTCGTACGATGTTTGACGTCGAGTCGGACCGGAACACCTCCGGCCTCCCCGTCACCGGCGGGCAATCCGGCATCTGGCTGGCCCAGCAGATCGACCCGGACAGCTCCGCCTACAACATCGTCTTCGCGCTCCACCTCCGAGGCGCCGTCGACCTCGACCGCCTCACCGCCGGCATCCGCCGCGCCCTGGAAGAGGCCGAGTGCCTCCATGTGAACGTCACCCCTGGGAACGACGGGCCGCGCCAGACCCCCCGTACCGTCGCCTTCGCACTCCCCGTCGTCGACCTGCGGGCCGCCGCCGACCCCGAGGAGGCCGCCGCCGCGTGGATCGCCGCCGACCGAGACCGGCCCGTCGACCCGGCCCGGGACCCCCTCTCCGCGCACGCCCTGCTGCGGCTCGCGGACGACCGGGTCCTGTGGTGCCAGCGGTATCACCACATCGTGATCGACGGCGCCGGCGTCGCCCTGATCACCCGTCGCGTCGGCGAGCTGTACACGGCCGCCGGCTCCCAGGACCAGGCTCCCGCGCCCCACGACCGGTCCCTCTCCCGTCTCGTCGCCGCCGACCACGAGTACCGCGCCTCCGAGCGGCACGCCGCCGACCGCGCCTGGTGGCTGGAGCACATGGCAGGCCGCACCGAGCCCGTACGGCTCGTCGAGCGGGCCGCCGCCCCCATGACCCGCCGGCTCAGGCGTACCGCCGAGCTGACCCCGGAGACCCTCCAGCGCCTTGACGCCGCCGCCGGACGCGCGGGCGTACGGCCGTCCCGGATCCTGCTCGCCGCCGTCGCCGCCCAGCTGCACCGCGCCCGCGGCGAACAGGACCTCGTCCTCGGCCTGCCGGTCGCCGCCCGCGACGACAAGGCCACCGCGCACATCCCCGGCATGGTCTCCAACATCGTCCCGCTGCGCCTCACCGTCCGCCCCGGCACCACGGGCGCCGCCCTCGTCGCCCAGGTGCGCGACACCGTCGCCGACGCCGTCGCCCACGGCCGGTACCGCGCCGAGGAACTCGCCAGGGAACTCGGCCTGGCCGACGGCGTACCGGAACTCGTCGGCCCCACCGTCAACATCCTGCCCCGCACCGACACCCTGCGCTTCGACGACCACGAGGCCGCACTGCGCCCGGAGTGGCTCGGACCGGTCAGCGACCTCGCGTTCAGCTTCGCCGAGGGCCCCGGCGGCCAGGGACTCACCGTCCACCTCGACGCGGACGCCGACGTCTGCGACGCGGCCACGCTCGCGGACCACGAGCGCCACTTCCTCGCCGTGCTGCACGCCCTCACCGAGGACCTCGATCGCCCCGTGGGCCGCATCGAGCTGACCTCCGGGCCCGAACGCGCCGTCCTGCTCGACCAGTTCGGCACCGCACCGCGCGAGGCGCCCGAGCTGTCCTGGCCCGCCGCCTTCGAGCGGCAGGTCCGCCGCACCCCCGACGCCGTCGCGCTCGTCTGCGAGGACCGCGAACTCACGTACGCCGCACTCGACGAAGCCGCCGACCGGCTCGCCCGCCTGCTCCGCTCCCGGGGCGTCGGGGCCGAGGACGTGGTGGGCGTGGCACTGCCCCGCTCACCGGAACTCGTCGTCGCGCTGCTCGCCGTGATGAAGGCAGGCGCCGCCTACCTGCCGCTGGACGCGGACCACCCCAAGGACCGCCTCGCCTACATGCTGGCCGACGCCGGGGCGCGTACGGTCGTCACCGTGCGCGAGCTCGCCGGCGAGCTCCCGGAGTCCGCCGACGTCACCGCGCTGCTGCTCGACGCCCCCGCCACCGTGGACGCCCTCGCCGCCCCGGCCGGCCCCGAGCCGCTGCCGCCGGTCGGCCTCGACCAGGCCGCGTACGTCATCTACACCTCCGGCTCGACGGGCCGCCCCAAGGGCGTCGTCGTCCCGCACGACGGCGTCGGCAGCCTCATCGCCACCGCCACCGACCGCATCGGCATCACCGCCGAGAGCAGGGTCGTGCAGTTCGCCTCCGTCGGCTTCGACGTGACGGTGTGGGACCTCATCATGTCGCTGTGCGTCGGCGGACGGATCATCGTCGTCCCCGCCGAACGCCGCGTCGCGGGCCCGGCGCTCACCGAGTACATCGCACGCCACCGCGCCACCCATATGATCCTGCCGCCCTCGCTCGTCTCCGCGCTGCCCCAGGAGTGCGAACTCCCGCAGGGCGCGGTGCTCGTCGTCGGCACCGAAGCGGTCCCCAGCGAACTGATCGCCCGCTGGGACGGACGCCTCCGGGTCGTCGTCGCGTACGGCCTCACCGAGGCCACCGTCAACTCCACGCTGTGGATCGCCGACCCCGACCGGCCCGGCCCCGCGCCCATCGGACGACCCGACCCCAACACCCGCGCCTACGTGCTCGACACGGCGCTCCGGCCCGTCCCCGTCGGTACGGAGGGCGAGCTGTACGTCGCCGGGCGCGGGCTCGCCCGCGGCTACCTGGGCCGCGAGGGACTGACCTCGGAACGGTTCGTCGCCGACCCGTACGGCGCTCCCGGCACCCGGATGTACCGGACCGGCGACCGGGTCCGCTGGGCCGCCGACGGCAATCTTGAGTTCCTCGGACGGGCCGACGGCCAGATCAAGATCCGCGGCCATCGCGTGGAGCCGGGCGAGATCGAGAGCGCCTTCATGGCCTGCCCGGGCATCGCCCAGGCCGCCGTCCTCGCCCGCGAGGACCACCGGGGCGTCAAGCGGCTCGTCGCGTATCTCGTGCCGGAGAGCGCCGACGCGGCCGCCGACGCCGCCCCCGACCCCGACCTCGGCACCGCCTCCGCCCCCGACCCCGGCACCGACCCCGGCACCGACACCGCCGCCGTGTCCGCCGCACGCGCGCGCGTGGCGGAGGCGCTGCCGGACCACATGGTGCCCTCGGCGGTCGTCGTGCTCGACGGCCCGCTGCCGCTGACCCCGAACGGCAAGCTCGACACCAAGGCCCTGCCCGAGCCCCGCTGGACGTCGCTCACCGGCACCGACACCCCGAGCACCCCCGCCGAGACCGCACTCGCCGCACTGTTCGCCGAGGTCCTCGGCCTGCCGAAGGTCGGCGTCCACGACAGTTTCTTCGAACTGGGCGGCGACAGCATCGTCGCCATCCAGCTCGTCAACCGGGCCCGCCGGGCCGGACTCGCGATCACCCCGCGTGACGTGTTCCGGAACCGGACCGTGGCCGCGCTCGCCAGGACCGCCGGCGAGTCCGTCGTCGCCCCGGTACGGCGGACGGTGGACCTCGACCAGGACGCGCTGCCCGTCTCGCCGCTCCAGGAAGGTTTCTTCTTCCACGCGGAGTACGACCACCGGTCCGCGGACCTCTACCTCGTGCAGGAGCTTCTCGACCTCGGCGGCCCCGTCGCACCGGGCCGTCTCCGCGACGCGCTCCAGCTGCTCCTCGACCGCCACCCGCTGCTTCGCGCCTCGTTCCGCCAGCTGCCCGGGGGCGACGTCGTCCAGCGGCTCGCCGACCGGGTCGACCTCCCGTGGCGGGAGGCCGACACCGCCACGGCCCGCCTGGACGACATCCTCAGCGCCGACCGTGCCGAAACGTTCGACCTCGACCGGGCACCCCTCCTGCGCGCCACCCTCATCAAGGACGGACAGCGCCACCGGCTCCTGCTGACGCTGCACCACATCATCGCCGACGGCTGGTCGGTCTCCGTCCTGCTGCGGGAACTCACCGACGCCTACCGGGGCGCCGAACTGCCCGAGCCGGCGGCCCCGGAGCCGTACCTCTCCTGGCTGGCGGGCCGCGACCGGGACGCCGCCCGCGAGGCCTGGCGCCGGGCCCTCGACGGACTCGCGGGCCCCACCCGGCTGCCCATGCTCCCCACGGACGGGGCTCCCCAGGCGCCAGCCCGGCCGGAGCACGTCGACACCCGGCTGCCCCACGACCTCACCGACGCGCTGACCGGCTACGCAAGGACCCACGGTCTGACCCTGAGCAGCGTCTTCCACGGCCTGTGGGGGCTGCTGCTCGGCGGCCTCACCGGCGGTCGGGACGTCGTCTTCGGCACCACCGTGTCCGGACGGACGACGGAGGTCCCCGGACTGGACTCCGCCGTGGGCCTGTTCATCAACACCGTGCCCGCCCGGGTGACCCTCCGCCCCGAGGAGACGCTCACCGCACTCCTCCGCCGTGTCCAGGACGAGCATTCCGCCCTCCTCGACCACCAGCACCTCGGGCTCGCCGACATCCAGCGGATCGCGGGCGGCGGCGAACTCTTCGACACCCTCGTGGTCTTCGAGAACTACCCGACCGGTGACCCGTCCGCCACCGACCCGTCCGCCACCGACCCTCTCGTCACCGGCGCCGAGGTCCTCGACGCCGTGCACTACCCGCTCGCGCTCGTCGTCGAGCCCGCCGACACCGGTCTGCTGCTGCGGTTCAAGCACGACGCGGCCCGCCTCGACCAGGTGACGGTGGCCGTCCTCGCCAACCGGTTCACGGCCCTGCTGCGGACCGTGGTCGCCGAACCCGAGCGCGCCGTCGCCCGCACCGACCTGCTGTCCGCCCGCGAGCGCGAGCACCTCACCGAACTCAACGCCACCGCGCACCCGGTTCCCGACACGACCCTCGCCTCCCTCTTCGCCGCGTGGGTGGCCCGTACCCCCGACGCCCCGGCCGTCGTCTTCGAGGACACCACCCTCGACTACGCCGAACTCGACCGCAGGGCCGAGGCCCTGGCCCGACGACTCCGGGCACGCGGCGCAGGGCCGGAACAGTACGTCGCCGTCGCCGTCCCGCGTTCGGCCGAACTGATGGTCGCGCTGCTCGGCGTCCTCAAGGCCGGCGCCGCCTACCTCCCGGTCGACCTCGACTACCCCGCCGACCGGGTGGCGTTCATGCTCGCCGACTCCGGCGCGCGCCTCGTCGTGACGACCGCCGAGGCCGCCGGGCGGCTGCCCGACGTGCCCGACCTGGAGCACCTCGTCGTCGGCGCGGAGGAGCCCGAGACCACCGCTCCCGCCATGCCCGTACGGGCCGCCCGCCCCGACCACCCCGCGTACCTCATCTACACCTCCGGCTCCACCGGCCGCCCCAAGGGCGTCGCCGTCACCCACCGGGCCGTCGTGAACCGGCTCGCCTGGATGCAGAGCGCGTACGGGCTGACCGCCGACGACCGGGTCCTCCAGAAGACGCCGTCCAGCTTCGACGTGTCGGTGTGGGAGTTCTTCTGGGCGCTGACCGAGGGCGCGACCGTCGTCCTCGCCCGTCCCGACGGCCACCGCGACCCGGCCTATCTGGCCCGTCTGATGGCCGACGGCCGCATCACCACGGCGCACTTCGTGCCGTCGATGCTGGCCGCGTTCGTCCAGGTCATGGAGGCCGCGCACGCCACCGCGCCCGACTGGGCGGCGCGTCTCCGCCGGGTCTTCTGCAGCGGCGAGGCGCTCAGTGGCGCCGACGCCCGGCGCTGGTGGGAGCTGACCTCCCGCTCCCGGAGCACCCCCGTACCGCTGCACAACCTGTACGGCCCCACCGAGGCCGCCGTCGACGTCACGTTCTTCCCGTACGAGGGCGGCGACGAGCCGGCCGTGCCGATCGGCCGGCCCGTGTGGAACACCCGGCTGCACGTACTGGACCCGTTCCTCCGCCCCGTCCCGGACGGGGTGCCGGGCGAGCTGTACCTCGCCGGAGTCCAGCTGGCCCGCGCCTACCACGACCGGCCGGGGCTGACCGCCGAGCGGTTCGTGGCCGATCCGTCCGGGGCGCCGGGGGAGAGGATGTACCGCACCGGCGACCTCGTGCGCCGCCGCGCCGACGGCGCCGTCGAGTACCTCGGCCGTACCGACCGCCAGGTCAAGATCCGAGGCAACCGCGTGGAGCTGGGCGAGATCGAGGCCGCCCTCGCCGCGCTCCCCGGCGTGATCCGCGCGGCCGTCGTCGTCCGCGAGGGCGCCCTCGTCGGCTACGCCGTCCCCGCCCCCGGCGCCGCGCCCACGACCGAGGCGCTGCACAGCGCGCTCACCGAAGCGCTGCCCGCCGCCATGGTGCCGAGTGCCGTCGTCGTCCTCGCCGAACTGCCGCTGACCCCCAGCGGCAAGCTCGACCAGAACGCCCTGCCCGCCCCGGAGGCCGCCCCCCGGACGGGCGGCGGCCGCGCGCCCCGCGACGCGCGCGAGCACGCCCTGTGCGCGATCTTCGACGATGTCCTCGGCGTGCCGGGGACGGGCGTCGACGACGACTTCTTCATGCTCGGCGGCGACAGCCTCAGCTCGATCACCGTCGCCACGCGCGCGCGTGAGAAGGGGCTGACGCTCAGCCCCCGCGACGTGTTCGAGTACCGCACCCCGGCCGCGCTCGCGGCCGCCGCGAGCCGCACCGACGGGGACTCCCCGACTCTCCGTACACCCGACCCGTCCGACACCCCCGAGGTACCCGTGCACCCAGACGGAGTGACCGTCTCCGCCTCCGACGCCGGGCAGGCCGCCGCCGCCCTCCAGGCCGTCCTCGCGCTCCAGCAGCAGTCGGGCGCCGCCGTCGACCCCGCCCTGAAGGCCCTGCTGGACCAGCTGACCGCCGCCGCGCCGCCGACCCCGCAGCCGGCATCCGAACTCCCCGCCCCCCTGGGCGGGCCGGACCTCACCCTCGAGGAGACCGCGCGCGTCCACGCCGCCGCCGGGCTCCCCGTCGCGGACATCTGGCCGCTCTCCCCGCTCCAGGAGGGCATGTACTTCCACGCCACCTACGACGCCGGTGACGCACTCGACGTCTACCAGTCCCAGGAGACCCTGGACCTCGACCGCCGGATCGACGCCGACCGGCTGCGCGCCGCCTGCCGCACCCTCCTCGACCGCAACACCGGGCTGCGCGCCGGGTTCACCAGCGACGGCCTGCCCCGCCCCGTGCAGTTCATCGTCGACGGCGCCGAGATCCCCCTCGTCGAGGCCGACCTCTCCGCACTCCCCGCCGACGAGCAGCGGACCCGCACCGAGGAACTGCTCGCCGCCGACCGCAGGCAGCGCTTCGACCTGTCCGCCGCGCCGCTCTGCCGCCTGCTCCTCATCCGGCTCGGCGACGGCCGTGACCGGCTCGTCGTCACCCACCACCTCATCCTCTGGGACGGCTGGTCCGCCTGGCTGTTCCTGGAGGAGCTGTTCACCCTGTACGAGCGGGCCGGCGACCCCACGGGCCTGCCGCTGCCCGGCTCGTACCGCGACCACCTCGCCTGGCTGGACGCGCAGGACACGACAGTCGCGCTCGACGCCTGGCGCGGGGCGCTCGCCGGCTTCGACGAGCCGACGCTGCTCGCCCCGACCGGCCGCGACACCGGCCCGGTCATCCCGGTGGACTTCGACGCCCTCCTCAGCCAGGAGGCCGGCGACCGGCTGCGGGCCGCCGCCCGCCGGCACGGACTCACCGTGAACACCGTCCTCAACGCGGCCTGGGCCCTCGTCCTCTCGGCGATGACCGGCCGTGGCGACGTCGCCTTCGGCACGGCGGTCGCGGGCCGCCCGGCGGACGTCCCGAACGTCGCCGGCATCATCGGCATGTTCCTGAACACGATCCCCGCCCGGGTCGCCTTCGCCCCCGACGAGCCCCTGCTCGACCTGCTGCGCCGGATGCAGTCCGAGCGGGCGGCCGTCATGCCGTACGAGTACGTGGGCCTCGGCACCCTCCAGCAGGAGTCCGGCCACCGCAGGCTCTTCGACACCCTCTTCGTGCTCCGCTCGGCCGACGGCGAGGACCGGGCCGCGGCGCTGCGCGAGCGGCACGGCATCACCGGCGTGTCCAACGTGGACGGCACCCACTTCCCGCTCACGCTCATCGTCACGCCCGGAACCCGGCTGCGGATCACCCTGGCGGCCAGGCCCGACCTCTTCGACGCCGAGGCCGCCACCACCATCCTCACCCGCTTCACCACGGTCCTCGACCGGCTCGGCGAAGCACTCGACGGACCGGCCGCCGGCACCGCCCGGACCGTCGGCGTCGACCTGCTGCTCCCCGCCGAACGCGCCGCCCTGGCCACCGGCCGGGAGGCCACCCGCGAGCCGGTGCCGGACGAGACCGTCGCCGACATGCTGACCGCCCAGGTCGCCCGTACCCCCGACGCGGTCGCCCTCGTCTTCGGCGACCGCGCCCTCACGTACGCCGAACTCGACGCGCACGTCAACCGGCTCGCCCGGCTGCTGCTCGCCCGGGGCGCGGGACCCGAGAAGGTCGTGGCGCTCGCGCTGCCCCGGTCCATCGACATGGTCGCCGCCCTCTTCGCCGTCCTGCGGACCGGCGCCGCGTACCTGCCGCTCGACCTCGACCACCCCGCCGACCGGCTGCGGCTCATGGCCGAGGACACGGGACCGCTCTGCCTCGTCTCCACGACCGCCGTCGCCCCCACGCTGCGACGCGAGGACGACCCCGTCGCCCCCGAACTCCTCCTCGACGACGAGGCCGTGCTCGCCGAACTCGCCGCGCTGTCCGGCGACGGGATCAGCGACGCCGAACGGCCCGCGTTCGCCCACGGGGTGCCGGACCGCCTGGAGTTCCCGGCGTACGTCATCTACACCTCCGGCTCCACCGGCCGCCCCAAGGGCGTCGTCACCCCCTACCGGGGACTGACGAACATGCAGCTCAACCACCAGAGGGAGATCTTCGACCCGGCCATCGCCTCCGCCGGCGGCCGGCGCCTGCGCATCGCGCACACCGTCTCCTTCGCCTTCGACATGTCGTGGGAGGAACTGCTCTGGCTCGTCGAGGGCCATGAGGTCCACGTCTGCGACGAGGACCTCCGCCGCGACGCCGAAGCACTCGTCGCCTACTGCGACGCCCACCGCGTCGACGTGGTCAACGTGACGCCCACCTACGCCCAACTCCTCATCGAGCAGGGCCTCCTCGACCAGGACGAGTCCGCCGGGAAGCACCGGCCCGCCCTCGTCCTGCTCGGCGGCGAGGCCGTGTCCGACACGGTCTGGACCGAGCTGCGCGACACCGAGGGCACGTACGGCTACAACCTCTACGGCCCCACCGAGTACACGATCAACACGCTCGGCGGCTCCACCACCGAGAGCGCCACACCCACCGTCGGCAGGCCCATCCGCAACACCCGCGCCCACGTCCTCGACGCCATGCTCAGGCCCGTCCCGCCCGGCTGCCCCGGCGAGCTGTACATCGCCGGCACCGGCCTCGCCCGCGGCTACCACGACCGGGCCGGGACGACCGCGGAACGCTTCGTGGCCGACCCCTTCGGCGCGCCCGGCGAGCGCATGTACCGCACCGGCGACCTCGTACGGCAGCGCCCCGACGGCCTCCTCGACTTCCTCGGCCGCACCGACGACCAGGTCAAGATCCGCGGCTACCGCATCGAACTCGGCGAGATCTCCACGGCCCTGTCCGCGCACCCCGAGGTCGCCCACGCCGCCGTCGTCGTCCACGAGACCGCGGGCACCAAGCGCCTCGTCGGCTACGTCGTACGGGAGGAGGCCGCGCTCGTACGGGAGGAGGCCGCGCTTGTACGGGAAGAGACCGCGCTCGTACGGGAGGAGACCGCCGAGCCCGACGACGCGCTCGTCCAGCGCCTCCGCGACCACCTCAAGTCCCTGCTCCCCGACTACATGGTCCCGGCCGCCCTCGTCACCGTCCCCACCCTCCCCCTGACCGTCAACGGCAAGCTGGACGTCAAGGCCCTGCCCGCCCCCGACCTCACCGGCACGGGCGCGGGCCGCGCCCCCCGCACCCCGCGGGAAGAGACCTTGTGCGGGCTCTTCGCGGAGGTCCTCGGCCTGGCCCAGGGCAGCGTCGGCATCGACAGCGACTTCTTCGACCTCGGCGGCCACTCGCTCCTCGCCACCCGGCTCGTCAGCCGGGCCCGTACCGCGCTCGACGCCGAGCTCGCGATCCGTGACCTGTTCGAGGCGCCCACCGTCGCCGAACTCGTGGAACGCGCGACCGCCTCACGCGGCTCCGCCCGCCCGGCGCTCGTCGCGGCCGAACGCCCCGACGAGCTGCCGCTCTCCCACGCCCAGCAGCGTCTCTGGGTGATCCAGCAGATCGAGTGCACCTCCGCCGCCTACAACTTCCCCCTCGTCATGCGGCTGCGCGGCACCTTCGACGGGGAGGCCTGGCGGGCCGCCCTCGCCGACGTGACCGACCGCCACGAGGCACTGCGCACGCTGTTCACCGAGCGCGACGGGCAGGCGTACCAGCGGATCCTGCCCGCCGGCTCGGCCGCGCCGTTCGTGGAACACCTGCGCGCCACCGAGGACGAGGTCCCCGGCATCGTGGACGCCGCCGTCCAGCGGCCCTTCGACCTCGCCGCCGAACTGCCGATCCGCGCCACCGTCGTGGAGGTGGCGCCCGACGAGCACGTCGTCGTGCTGCTGCTCCACCACATCACCACCGACGAGTGGTCCGACCGCCCCTTCCTGCGCGACCTGACCACCGCCTACACGCCCCGACTCGGCGGCGCCGCACCCCACTGGGAGCCGCTGCCCGTCCAGTACGCCGACTACGCCCTCTGGCAGCAGCGGCTCCTCGGCGACCCCGCCGACCCGGCGAGCCTCGCCGCCCGGCAGCTGGAGCACTGGCGGACGGCCCTGGCCGGCGCCCCCGAGGAACTCGACCTGCCCACCGACCGGCCCCGGCCCGCCCGCCCGGCGTTCACCGGCGCCGAGACCGACATCGCCTTCGACCCCACCGTCCACGAGGGCCTCAGGCGGCTCGCACGGGACACCGGCGCCAGTATGTTCATGGTGGTCCACGCGGCCGTCGCCGCCCTCCTCCACCGCCTCGGCGCGGGCACCGACATCCCCCTCGGCGCGCCCATCGCCGGCCGCGGCGACGAAGCCCTGGACGATCTCGTCGGCTTCTTCGTCAACACGCTTGTCCTCCGCACCGACCTCGGCGGCGACCCCAGCTTCACCGAGCTCCTCGCCCGGGTCCGCGCGACCGACCTCGCCGCCTTCTCCCACGCGGACGTGCCGTTCGAAGCGGTCGTGGAGAAGCTCAACCCGACCCGCTCCCTCTCCCGGAACCCGCTGTTCCAGGTCATGGTCGGCCACCACACCCGTACGGACGACACCCTGCGCCTGCCCGGACTCCGGGCCGCCTACCTGCCGCACCGGATCGGCACCGCCAAGTTCGACCTCGTGTTCAGCTTCACCGAGCACACCACCGCCGACGGCTCGGGCGACTCGCTCGGCTGCCGCCTGGAGTTCTCCACCGAACTCTTCGACCAGGAGACCGCCGAGCGCATCGGCGACCGACTCCGCAGGCTCGTCGAAGCCCTCGTCGCGGCCCCCGACCAGCCGCTGTCCCAGGCCGTGATCCTCACCGACGGGGAACAGCGGCTCGTCCTCGAAGGCTTCAACGGGGCGCCCCGCGACGTCGACGAGGAGACCCTGCCGGCGCTCTTCGCCCGCCGGGTCGCCGAGCGCCCCGACGCGATCGCCGTCGTCGACCGCTCCCGCTCGGTGACGTACGCCCAGCTCGACGCCCGCGCCAACCGCCTCGCCCGGCTGCTCGCCGCCCGCGGGGTCGGCGCCGAGAGCGTCGTCGGCGTGGCCGTGCCGCGATCGGTGGACATGGTCGCCACGGTCCTCGCCGCCCTGAAGCTGGGCGCCGCGTTCTTGCCGCTCGACCTCGTCCACCCGGGCGACCGCCTCGGCTACATGATCGAGAACTCGGGCGCGGCCGTCGTCGTCGGGACCGAACCCGTCGCCGGCAAGATCCCGGACGTGCCCGGCGTCCCCGTACTCCTGCTCGACGCCCCCGACACGGCCGCCGCCCTCGACGCACTGCCCGGGACGCCCCCGCCCGGCGGCCCGGCCGGGCTCGACCAGGCCGCGTACGTCATCTACACCTCCGGCTCCACCGGCCGCCCCAAGGGCGTCGTCGTCCCGCACGAGGGCATCGCCAGCCTCGTCGCCACCGCCGTCGACCGGATGGGCCTCGCGCACGACAGCCACGTCCTCCAGTTCGCGTCCATCGGCTTCGACGTCTTCGTCTTCGAACTCGCCATGGCGCTCTGCCACGGCGGACGGCTCGTCCTCATCACCGACGAGGCCCGCGTCGCAGGACCGGCCCTCACCGACTTCCTGGCCGACCAGCGGATCACTCATATGATCCTGCCGCCGTCCCTGGTGTCGGCGCTGCCCGCCGGATGCCGACTGCCCGAGGGATCGACCGTCCTCGTCGGCACCGAGACCGTGCCGCCGGACCTCTTCGAACGCTTCGGCGCCACGGCGAACCTGATCTGCGCGTACGGACTCACCGAGGCGACCGTCAACTCCACCCTGTGGCCGGCCCGCGAGCACGGCGGCCGCCCCACCGGCCGGGTGCCGATCGGCCGCCCGGACCCCAACACCCGCTGCTACGTCCTCGACGAGCACCTGCGCCCCGTGCCGCCCGGCGTGGTCGGCGAGCTGTACGTGGCCGGGCGCGGCCTCGCCCGCGGCTACCTCGGCCAGGCAGGGCTCAGCGCGCAGCGGTTCGTCGCCGACCCGTACGGCGCACCCGGCGGCCGCATGTACCGCACCGGCGACCGCGCCCGCTGGCGCGCCGACGGGAACCTCGACTTCCTCGGCCGGGTCGACACCCAGGTGAAGATCCGCGGTTTCCGCATCGAACTGGGCGAGATCGAGGCCGCCCTCGCGGGGCACCCGTCGGTCGCCCAGGCCGCCGTACTGCCCGACCGCGACGGCGACATCGTCCGCCTCGTCGGCTACGCGGTACCCGAGCCGGGTACGGGCCCGCAGGCGCACCTCGACCCGCAGGAGCTGCGTGCCCACGTCGCCGCGCTGCTCCCCGAGTACATGGTCCCCGCCCTCGTCGTCCCGCTCGACGGCCCGCTGCCGCTCACGCCGAACGGCAAGCTCGACCACAAGGCGCTGCCCGCGCCCGACTGGTCCGCCATGACCGGCGACGCACGACCCGCGACGGAGACCCAGGCGCGGATCGCCGAACTGTTCTGCGAGATCCTCAAGCTCGACGGCGTCGGCGTGCACGACAGCTTCTTCGCCCTCGGCGGCCACTCCATGGCCTCCATGCGACTCCTCGGGCGTATCCGCGCCGAGTTCGGTGTCGAGCTGAGCATCCGCGACGTCTTCGACGCGCTGACCGTCGCCGGCATCGCGGGCAAGCTGGACGGCGCCTCCGCCGCCCGGCCGGCACTGCGCGCCGCCGAAGGCCGGGCCGCCGACCGCCCGGCCGCCGACGGCGCCGACCTGCCGGCGGCCCCGGTCCAGGGCTGGCAGTGGCAGGCGTACCGGCGGAGCCCCGGCTTCGACCACGCCCTGGTCCTGCGCTCGCCCGGCGGCCTCGACGCCGGCGCGCTCGCGGCGGCGCTCGCCGACGTGACCACCCGCCACGAACCGCTCCGCACCGCATTCGCCGAACACGACGGGGAGCTGGTCCGCCGGCCCGTCGACGCCCCGGTCCTGGCCGTGGAGGAGTGCGCGGACCTGGACGCCCGTCTGGCCGAACTCGCCGCCTCCGCACCGGACCTGGAGACGGAGGCCCCCCTCAGGGCCCGGCTGCTCACCGGCCCCGACGGCGCCCAGGCGGTCCTGCTCACCCCGCACTACCTGGCGGTCGACGAGTGGTCGGTCGTCCCGCTCTTCCGCGACCTCACCACGGCGTACGGCGCCCGCACGGTCGGCCGGGCACCCGACTGGCGACCGCTCCCGGTCACGTACAGCGACTACGCCCGCTGGGCGCGCGAGGTCCTCGGCGACCTCACCGACCCCGACAGCCGGGGTGGCCGCCAACTCGCGTACTGGCAGCGGACGCTCAAGGACGCGCCGCGCGAGCTCGCCCTGCCGGCGGAGGCCGGGACGACCGGTACTGCCGGGACGACCGCCGCTACCCACGGCGGCCGCCGGGCGGCGGGAGTCGTCGAGTTCGTCCTCGACGAGCGGCTCCACGCCGACGTGGACCGGCTGGCACGCACCACCGGCACCAGCATGTTCATGGTGCTGCACGCGGCCCTCGCGGCGCTGCTCACCGCCCACGGCGCCGGCACCGACCTGCCCATCGGCACGATGGTCGCCGGCCGCGACGACGAGCAGCTCACCGAGCTCGTCGGCTGCTTCCTCAACACGGTCCTGCTGCGCACCGACACCGCCGGTGACCCGACCTTCGCCCAGCTCCTGACCCGGGTACGGGAGACCACGCTGAGCGCCCTGGACCGGCAGGAGGTGCCCTTCGACGAGGTGGTCCGGGCGGCCGGGCTGCGGCCGGAGGGCCCGCAGGTGATGGTCGTCCACCACGAGCAGGCGGACCTGGAGCGACTCGAGGGCGGTGTGGGCGCGCTCCAGGCCCTACCCACCGGATCGACGCGGGCGGACCTGACCCTCGGCTTCCACGAGCCCCGTGGCGAAGGGCCCGTGCACTGCGCGCTCGTCCACGCGACGGACCGGCTCGGCGCGGCGAAGGCCCGCCGGCTCGCCGAGGAACTCCAGACCCTGCTGCGCACCGTGACAGCCGACTCCGCACAGCCCCTGTCCCAGCTGTTCGGCGTGACACACGTGACACACGTGACACACGTGACACACAAGAGGAGTGAGAACGCATGAGCACCAACCCGTTCGAGGACCCGCAGGGCCGCTTCCTGGTTCTGGTCAACGACGAGAACCAGCACTCGCTGTGGCCCTCCTTCGCCGAGGTCCCCGCCGGCTGGCGGACCGTGTTCGGCGAGGACACCCGCGAGGGCTGCCTGGCCTATGTGGAGTCCCACTGGACCGACCTGCGCCCGGCGAGCCTCATCGCCGTGCAGGACTGACCCACCGGCGGACAGCCGAAGGGGGCGGCACGACGCATCGTCGTGCCGCCCCCTTCCCGCGTGCGCGGGAGGTTCCTCAGCGGGCCTGGGGCACCGGGACGTCCGCGTCCGGGGCCGGGTGCGGCACCTTCTCCCCGGGGTCCCGGCGGCTGGCGGACCAGGCGGCCCACAGGTCGGCGTACCGGCCGCCCGCCGCCACCAGCTCCTCGTGGGTGCCGGTCTCCACCACACGGCCCTGATCCAGGACGACCACCCGGTCGGCGGCCGCCGCCTGCGGCAGCCGGTGCGCGACGAGCAGCCCCGTACGCCCTTCGAGGGCGCGGGCGGCCGCCTCCTCCAGGACCCGGGCGCCGGCGCTCCCCGCGTCGGCGGTGGCCTCGTCGAGGATCGCGATGGGCGGGTCCGCGAGCACGAGCCGGGCCAGCGCGAGATGCTGCGCCTGCGTCACCGTCAGCCGGTGCCCGCCCTCGCCGACGACCGTGTCCAGGCCCTCGGGCAGCGCCTGCGCCCACTCCAGGGCCCCGACCCGGTCCAGCGCCGCGTGCAGCGCCTCGCCGTCGGCGTCGGGCCGGGCGAGACGCAGGTCGTCCGCCAGGGTCCCGGCGAAGACGTGGACCTCCTGGCTGATGAGCGCCACCGCGCGGCGGACCCCGGCAGGACCCAGCTCCCGGGCGTCGACCCCGCCGAGCCTGATCGAACCCCCGGTGGGGCTGTGGACGCCCGCGACGAGCTTGGCCAGGGTGGTCTTGCCGGCCCCGCTCGCACCCACCAGGGCCACCCGCTCCCCGCTGCGCACCGTGAGGTCGACCTCGTGCAGCACGGGCGCCCCTGAGCCGTACGCGTGGCTGAGCGCGGACACCTCGACCGAACCGTCCGCGAGGGTGTGGTGCCCACTGGGCGCCCGCTCCGCCGGAAGGTCCGACACACCGACCAGGCGGGCGAAGCTCGCCCCCGCCGACTGGGCGTCGTCCAGGAGGAACAGGGTCGCGTTGATCGGGTTGAAGAGGCTGTGGAAGTACAGCGCGGCGGCCGTCGCCGTACCGATGCTGACCGAGCCGTTGTCGACCAGGACGAACCCGGTCGCGAGCATCGCGGCGAGCCCGATGAACTCGGCGAGGTTGAGCCGCGAGAAGAACCCGGTGACGATGTGGATCCCCCGCAGCCCCAGGTCGCGCGCCGCCTCGGACCGCTGTTCCAGGAGGCCCGCGTGCGTGCCGTTCAGCCGGAACGCGCGTACGGTACGGACCCCGCCGACGCTGTCGAGCAGCTGGTGCTGCAACGCGCCGGTCGCGATCCGGTGTTCGCCGTACACGGGGGCGGCGCGGCGCAGGTACCAGCGCACCGAGAGCGCCTGCACCGGCGCCGCGAGCAGGGCCGCGAGCAGGAACCGCCAGTCCAGGACGGCGAGTCCGACGAACGTCAGCAGGATCGTCAGGGCGGAGCGGCTGAACTCGGGCAGCGCCTGCCGGACCGACTTCCCGATCATCGACACGTCGCTGGTGACCCGGGAGACCAGGTCGCCCGAGCCGGCCGCCTCGACGCGGTCGAGCGGCAGCCGCAGCGCCCGCTCGATGAACTGCTCCCGCAGAGTCGCGAGTACGGTCTCGCCGAGCCGGGCCACGAGGGTGCTGCCGACGGTGGCGGCCGCGCCCCGCGCGACGGCGACGACGACGAGCAGCACCAGCGGAAGCGTCAGGGCGGGGGCGCCCTTCCGGTCCACCACGAGGTCGACGATGTGCCCGAGCAGGGGAGCGGTCAGCAGCCCGACGGCGGTGCCGGCGACCAGGACGGTGAGTGCGGCCACCGCGAGGAGCCGGTGGCCGCGCAGCATGGCGCGGAGCGCCGCGAGGGACTCGGCGCCGGTGGCGGTCGGCAGGAGCACCCGGTCCTGGCGGGTTCCGCTCATGGTCTCTTCCGTCCCTCTCGTACGCCCCTCGGGCTTCGTCTCGTCGGCGGGTGTCATGCCAGCACCGCCGCTCGGTACGTCGCGTCGGCGGCGAGGAGTTCGGTGTGGTGTCCGGCGGCCCGTACGGAGCCGTCCTCAAGGACCACCACCCGGTCGGTCACCGCCAGGAGCGCGGGGCTCGTGGTGACCAGGACCGTGGTGCGGTCCCGGCGGACCTCGCGCAGCCGGGCCGCGATACGGGACTCGGTCACGGTGTCGACGGCGGTCGTCGGATCGTGCAGGACGAGCACCGGCCGGTCGGCGGCGAGCGCCCGGGCGAGTGCGACGCGCTGGCGCTGGCCGCCCGAGAGGGACCGCCCGCGCTCGGCGAGCAGGGTGTCCCCGCCGTCCGGAAGGAGCCGGGCGACGTCGTCGGCGGCCGAGGCCCTGAGGGCCCGCTCGACCGCACCGGTGCCGTCGTCGGCCCCGGCGCCGGCCCGGACGTTGTCGAGCAGCGTGCTCTCGAACAGGTCGGCGTCGTGGTGGGCGACCAGGACCACCCGGCGCAGCGCGTCGGGATCGAGCGAGGTCAGGGGTGAGCCGTCCAGCTCGACCGCACCCTCGGCGGGATCGGCCTCGCGGGCCAGACAGACGAGGAGGTCGTGGGCGGCGGCCGGGTCCCGGGTGACGACCCCGGTCAGGCTGCCGGCCGGCAGGTCGAGATCCACACCCCGGAGCGCGCCGAACGTCACCCCGCGCAGTGCGAGGTGGCCTCCCGCGGCCGGGCCGTCCGGTACGTCGTCGCCGTCCGCGACGGTGACGGGGGAGGCGAGCACCTCGGCGATCCGCCGGGCCGACGCCCGGCCCTGCGCGAGTTCGGCGTTGACGTAGGTGAGCAGCTGGAACGGGCCGAGGAGGAACTGGGCGAGCCCCACGGCGGCCACCAGGTCACCGACGCTGATGGTGCCGTCCATCGCGAGATACGCGCCGACGACGGCGATCACGGCGATGAAGACCCCGGTGAGCGCGAGGACCGCGCCCTCGTGCCCGGCCCGGCTGCGGGCCGCCCGCAGCGCGGCGGACAGCGAGTCCTGGCTCGTGGTGCGGTAGCGGGCGACGGCCGCCGACTCGGCGCCCATGCCCTTGAGGACCCGCAGGCCGGAGACGAGGTCGGCGGCGACGCCCGAGGCGTGGGCCGCGCGTTCCTGCTCGGTCTCGCTGCGCCGTTCGAGCGGCCGGCTGATGCGGTGCCCGAGCCAGAGGAGCGGCGGGATGCCGAGCAGCACGAGCAGGCCGAGCGGGACGGAGATCCTGAGGAGGGCGACGGCGCTGATCACGAGCGCGGCGACGGCCGACACGCCGTACGAGATGACGGTGGCCACCGACCCCACACGGCGGGCGTCGTTGGTGGCGATGCTGGTCAGCGCGCCGGGGAGCCGGTTCGCGTCGGCGCCGCCCCGGGGGTGGAGTACCCGCGCGGCCAGGTCGAGCCGGAGCCGGTGCGCGGCGAGTTCGCCGCTGCCCTCGGTGATCCGGGCGCTGGTGCGGTAGCAGGTCGACAGGACCAGGAAGAGCACCGCGAGGACGAGCAGCAGGCGCAGGAGCGCGTCGGAGGACCCGGTCGCCACCGCCGTGTCGATGGTGGCGCCGATGACCACCGGCACCAGGGCCTCACAGCCCTGGTGGGTCATGCCGAGCAGGGATGCCGCGATCACACGGCGGCGTTGTCCTCTGATCGCTTGGCGGAGGACAAGTCCCCCCGTCGGTCCGCCCGTTGGCATGTGACTCCTTCACGGAGGTGAGCGAATGGTTAGGTAAGCCTACTCTGATCACGCGCATTGACCACGGGATACGCTTCGGTTAGCCTCACCTAAGTCGTGATCCGCTGGGCGCCCGTGCGCCATGGGCTCTCGCCGTACATCTGAACCGCCGCCAGGGGGAGTTGTCGTTGTCCGTCGAATCCCGGGTGGTGTCGGCGACGGGACAGCCGACCGAGGAGCACCCCGCGGAGAAGGCCCCCGATCCGGCCGCGCCGCCGCGGACGGGCCGCGCCGGAGCGGCGTTCCGGGGCTTAGGACTGGTCCTGGCCCTCGCCGCCCTCGTCCTGGTGGGACTCCTCAGCGTCTGGGTGGGCACCCGGGGCATCCCCTTCACCGCCACCTGGAACGTCCTGTGGAACCCGGACGGTTCGGAGACCTCGGTGATCATCCACGACTACCGCATCCCCCGGACCCTCCTCGGCCTCCTCGTCGGCATGGCCCTCGGCCTCGCCGGCGCCCTGATGCAGGCCCTCACGCGCAACCCGCTCGCCGACCCCGGCATGCTCGGCGTCAACCTGGGCGCCTCCGCCGGTGTGGTGGTGGCCATCGCCTTCTTCGGCGTCGCGGCGCCGCTCGGCTACGTGTGGTTCGCCCTCGCGGGCGCCGCCGCCGCGTCCGTCGGCGTCCACTTCCTCGGCTCCTCCGGCCGGAAACTCGCCTCCCCCGAGCGGCTCGTCGTCGCGGGCGCCGCCGTGACCGCCGTCCTCTACGCCTTCAACTGGGCGATCCTGCTGCTCAACCCGAGGGCCTTCGACCAGTTCCGCTTCTGGACCGTGGGCTCCCTCGCGGGCCGCTACCACGACATCGTCCTGATGACCCTGCCGTTCGTCGGCGTGGGCCTCGTCATCGCCCTCGTCCTCGCCCCCTCCCTGAACGCCCTCGCCATGGGCGACCAGATGGGCCGGGCCCTCGGCGTGAACGTCGGCCGGACCCGCGCGCTCGGCGCCGTCGCCGTGATGCTCCTGTGCGGGGCCGCCACCGCCGCCGCCGGACCGATCGGCTTCGTGGGCCTCGCCGTACCGCACATCGCCCGCTTCGTCGTCGGCCCCGACCAGCGCTGGGTGTTCGCGTACTCGATGCTGATCGCGCCCGTCCTGCTCATCGGCTCGGACATCATCGGCAGGGTCATCGGCGCCCCCGGCGAGGTGCAGGTCGGCATCGTCACCGCGTTCATCGGCGCCCCCCTGTTCATCGCCCTGTGCCGTCGCCGAAAGCTGGTCATGCTGTGACCGCCGTACGGGCCGAGAAGGCCCCCGACCGCCCCCGTGTCGTCAGCGGCCGGGTCGTCCGGACCCGGGCCGGAGGCATCTCCCTGCTGGTCCGGAGCCGTACGGTCGCCGTCACCGCGGCCCTCCTCGTCACGCTCGTCGCCACCATGGGCGTCACCCTGACCACCGGTGACTTCGACCTGACCGTCGGGGAGGTCTACAGGGCCCTCACCGGCCAGGACACCGGAATCGCCGACTTCGTCGTCAACACCCTCCGCATGCCGCGACTCGTCACCGCGCTGTGCGTCGGCGCGGCCCTCGCGGTCAGCGGGGCCATCCTGCAGAGCATCACCGGCAACCCCCTCGGCAGCCCCGACATCATCGGCTTCACCAACGGCTCCGCCGCAGGCGCCCTGTTCGTCATCGTCGTGGTGCACGGCAGCATGGCGCAGATCGCGCTCGGCGCGCTGATCGGCGGCCTCGCCACGGCCCTCGCCGTCCACCTCCTCATGCTCGGCCGGGGCATCCAGGGCTTCCGGCTCGTCGTCATCGGCATCGGCGTCAGCGCCCTGCTCCTCGCCGTCAACTCGTACCTGATCACCCGCGCCACCTTCCAGGAAGCCCTGGAGGCACAGGCCTGGCTGATCGGCAGCCTGGGCAACCGGCTCTGGACGCACGCCCACGCCATCGGCCTCGCCGTCGCCGTCCTGCTGCCCCTCGCCTTCTTCCTCTCCCGCCGACTCTCCATGGTCGAGATGGGCGACACCACCGCCATGGCCCTCGGCGTCGACGTGACACGCACCCGCACCGTCCTGCTCGTGATCAGCGTCGCCCTGGCCGCGTTCGCCACGGCCGTCACCGGCCCCATCTGGTTCATCGCCCTGGCCGCGCCCCAGGTGGCCCGCAGACTCGCCCGGTCGTCCGGCCCCGCGCTGCTGCCGTCCGCGCTCATGGGCGCGGTCATGCTCGCCCTCAGCGACCTCGCCGTGCAGCGCCTCTTCGCCCCCGCGCTCCTCCCGGTGGGCACGGCGACCGGCTGCGTCGGCGGGCTCTACCTCATCTGGCTACTGGTCTCCGAGTCGCGAAAGAGCCGCGCATGACAGCAACGAACCGTCCGGCCTCCCGCCTGCGCGCCGAGAACCTGACCCTCTCCTACGACCAGCGGACCGTGGCGACCGACCTCGCCGTCGAGATCCCCGACCGCTCCTTCACGGTCATCATCGGACCGAACGCCTGCGGCAAGTCCACGCTGCTCACCGCCCTCGCCCGGATGCTCAAGCCACGGGCCGGGCAGGTCTACCTGGACGGCGCCGCCATCGCCTCGTACCGCTCGCGTGAGGTCGCCCGCCGGCTCGGCCTGCTCCCGCAGTCCTCGACCGCCCCCGGCGGCATCACCGTGGGCGACCTCGTCGCCCGCGGCCGGTATCCGCACCAGGGCCTCCTGAAGCAGTGGTCCGCCGACGACGAGGCGGCCGTGGTCGAGGCGATGCGGCAGACCGGCGTGCTCGACCTCGCCGACCGGCCCGTCGACGACCTGTCCGGAGGCCAGCGCCAGCGCGTCTGGCTCTCCATGGTCCTGGCCCAGCAGACCTCGATCCTGCTCCTCGACGAGCCCACCACCTTCCTGGACATCGCGCACCAGGTCGAGGTCCTCGACCTCTGCGCCGAACTCCACGCCCGCCGGGGCCACACGATCGTGGCGGTCCTGCACGACCTCAACCAGGCCTGCCGCTACGCCACGCACCTCATCGTGATGCGCCCCGGCGGGGTGATCGCGGCCGAGGGCGACCCGTCGACCGTCATGACCGCCGAGCTGGTCGAGGACGTGTTCGGCCTGCCCTGCCGGATCATCGACGACCCGGAGACGGGCACCCCGCTGATGGTCCCGGCGGCCCCCAAGCGGTACGAGCCCGCCGACACCGCGCCGGACCCGGTCGCGGAAGACGCCCCCGGCACGGTGATGGCCAAGACCCCCTGACGACGGCGACGGCGACAGCGACCGAGAACGGCGACCGCAACGGGAACGGACGACCCATGCTCTGTACGAGGCTGACGAACGCGCGCTTTCTCACCATGGACCCGGACCGCCCCGTCGCCCACGACCTCGGCATCTGGCGGGGACGGATCGTGGGCCTCGACGAGGAGGTGACCTCGCTGCCGGCCCGCGAGGTCGTCGACCTCCAGGGCGCCACCGTGCTCCCCGGCTTCATCGACAGCCACGTCCACCTGGCCTGGGCGGGCCTGAAGGCGAACACCCCGAGCATCGCGCCCTGCGAGCGCGTCGAGGACGTACTCGCCGTCGTCGCGGGAGCCGTCTCCCGCGAGGCCCGGCCCGGAGACTGGGTGGACATCGCGGGTTACGACCAGCGGGCCCTCGGGCGCCACCTCACCGCCACGGAACTCGACCGGGTCAGCCAGGGCCGCAAGATCTTCCTCATGCACGACTCGGGCCACGCCTGCGTCGTGAACAGCGCGGTCCTCGACCTGCTCCCGGCCGAGATCCCGCACCAGGACGGGTTCCTGGCGGAGAGCGCCATGACCGCCGTACGGCAGCTCCGGCTCCCGTACTCCCAGGAGGAACTCGCCGACGCGATCGAGCGCGCAGGGCGCACCTGCCTCGCCGAAGGGATCACCGCCTGCGCCGAAGCGGGCATCGGCGGCGGCCTCCTCGGTCACAGCCCCGTCGAACTCGGCGCCTACCAACTCCTCGGGGACCAGGGCCGGCTGCCCCTCCGGGTCCAGCTCATGGCCGCGGGCGACACCCTGCGCCCGCGCGCCTCCCACCGCGACGACGGCATCCCGCGCGCCCTCGACCTCGGCCTCCGCACCGGCTTCGGCGACGACTGGCTCTCCATCGGCGCCCTCAAGATCTACACCGACGGCGGCATGATGGCCCGTACGGCGGCGCTCACCGACCCGTACGAGGGCATGTCCCACACCGGGCAGTTCCAGGACGACCCGGAGCGGATCGCGGACCTCGTCGTCGACGGCCACCTCGCCGGCTGGCAGCTCGCCGTCCATGCCATCGGCGACCGCGCCGCCGACCTCGCCCTCGACGCCCTGGAGCGGGCCCAGCGGCTACGGCCCCGCCCGACGGCCCGGCACCGGGTGGAACACGCGGGCCTGATCCGCCCGGACCAGTTGCCGCGCTTCGCCCGGCTCGGCGTCAGCGCCGTGGTCCAGCCCAACTTCCTCCGCTACTTCGGCGACGACTACGCGGACGTCATGGGGGAGCGGCGGGCGCCCTGGATGTACCGGGGCCGGGGCTTCCTCGACCACGGCGTCACCCTCGTCGGCAGCTCCGACCGGCCGGTCACGGACGGCTCGCCGCTCCGGGCGATCCAGTTCATGGTCGAACGCGCCTCCACCTCCGGCCGCCTGATCGGACCGGAGGAGTCCCTCACGGTCGACGAGGCCCTGCACGCCTACACCACCGCGGGCGCGTACGCCTGCCACTGGGACGACACCGCGGGCACCCTCGCCCCGGGCAAGCGCGCCGACCTCGTCATCCTCGGCGACGACCCCCGACGGGTCGACACCTCGCGCATCGGGGACATCGAGGTCGTGGCGACGTACGTGAACGGGCACACGGAGAAGGGAAACCTGTGAGCACGCCGGACCACCACGACCTCGAACGATTCGCCCCCTTGTGGGAGACGCCCGCGTCACCACCCCGCTGGGTGATCTGGCACCCGGACGCCGACACGATGGTCTTCGACCGGCACCTCAACCTCCCGGTCCCCATCGACGACGCGTCCCTGGCCGAGGTGTGCCGCCGCATGCGCGAGGCCGGCGCCCCGGAGAGCGCCGACTACCCGGGACGCGCGTGCGGCTAGAGAGCCCCCCGCGGCCGGTCGGGCGCGGGGTCCGCGGCGAGGGCCGAACGGTCAGACGAGGGCACCTTCGTCGTGCGGCGCGTCGCCGGGCAGGACCGTGGTGCCGGGGTTCTCCTCGGTGAGGACGCCCCGGAGTACGGCGTGCGGCGTACGTCCGTCGAGGACGTGGACCCGGCCGACTCCCGACCGGACCGCCCGCAGACAGCCCTCCATCTTCGGCAGCATCCCGCCCGCGAGCCCGGGGAGCAGGGCGTCCAGTTCACCCGCGGTCAGACGGGGGATCACCTCGGTGCTCCGCGGCCAGTCCGCGTAGAGCCCGGGGACGTCCGTGAGCATCACGAGCCGGTCGGCGCCGAGGGCCACGGCGAGCGCCGAGGCCGCGAGATCGGCGTTCACGTTGTAGACCTGCCCGTCCGCGCCCCGCGCGACGGGGGAGACGACCGGGATACGGCCGCCGGCGACGAGGTTCCGTACGGTGTCCGGGGCCACGGTCACGATGTCGCCGACGAGACCGATGTCGACGGCCCTGCCGTCCACCCAGGCCGGGCGGCGCACGGCGGTCAGCGTGTGCGCGTCCTCGCCCGACATGCCGACGGCGAAGGGCCCGTGGGCGTTGATGGCGCCGACGAGGTCCCGTTGCACCTGTCCGGTCAGCACCATACGGACCACGTCCATGGCCTCCGGCGTGGTCACCCGCATCCCCGCCTCGAACCGGACCTCCAGGGCGAGACGGTCGAGCATCGCGCTGATCTGGGGGCCGCCACCGTGCACCACGACCGGGTGCAGGCCCGCGTGCCACAGTTCGACGACGTCCTGCGCGAAGGACTGCCGGAGTGCGGCGTCCACGAGAGTGCTGCCACCACACTTGATGACGACGGTCCGGCCCCGCGAACCCTCCCGGGTGGACAGCAGCTCCGCCGTGTCCACGGCTTCCACGGCTTCCACGGCACCGGCACCGGCAGTGCGCTGCCCGTCGAGCGTCCTCATCGCCGTTTCCCCTCGCTCATGAGCAGTAGTCGCCGGACTTCTGGATGCCGACAGACACTCCAAGTCGGCACACAGCGACTTAACTTAGCCTAACCTAAGCTCCTGCGGGGCGGAACTGCCGTACCGCCGCCCAACCTTCGGGTCGATGGGTCCAACTGTTCATCTCAAAAGGCGAGTTGACACCGGCTGTTCAGGCAGGAGAGCCCCACGCCGCCGTCAGGCCGTCGAGCCACGCGGGCGGAAGCTCGGCCGCGTCCCACTCCTCGTGCAGCGCCGACGGCGTCACGGCGAGGCGCTCCAGCACGGCGACGCTGGTGGCGGAGTGGACGAGGGAGTAGCGGCCGTGGATCGCGATCGGGCTGCCCGGGCCGTACTCCGCGTACAGCCGCTCCAGGTGCCCGTGGTGCGCCGACGCGAACTCCGTGAGGCGCCCCGGATACCCGGCCCGCTGCCGGGGGCTCATCGTGCGGAGGACGGCGCCGAGCACCTGCTCGGTCACCTCGGGATCGAGGTCCGAGACATCCGCGAACGACAGATAGAGCGGCGTCACCGCCACCTTCGCCCGCTCCATCTCCGCCCGCCCGACAGGGGAACGCTCGTCGGGGGAGGAGGCCGAAGGCCCGGAGGTGACGGCGCGGACCAGGGCCCGCTCGGCGACGGCCCCGAGTTCGTCGGTGACGGCCCGGGCGCCGTCCGCCCAGCCGGACGCGTACAGCTCCCCCTTCCCCTCCGGCGCGCTCCGCCCGGCGCCGCCGAGCTCCGTGTGCGCGAGGGCGAGGGCGCCCGCCTCGACGAGCCCGATCAGCTCCTCGGCGTCGCCGGTGTAGACCCCCGCGCGGGCGAGAAGCTGGAGCAGCGTGCTCTTGGCGTTGAGCACACTGGCCTCGTCGAGCTGCTGCCGTCCCTCGTCGGCGGTGTTCATGGGGAGTCCTCCTCGTCGTGCGGACGGCCCGGTGCGGGCGCGCGGAACGCTCCGTCGGAGCCTACGCAACGCCCGCACCCCGAGGGCCCGCCTCCCCCTCGTGTTCCTGATCGAGGACGATCACCGCCGGCACGTACCGGACACGGTCAGCCCCGGTACACGCGCAACTCCGCCACCTCGTACGACATCTCCGACGTGCCGGCGTCCGGCGCCGGGTGGTAGCGGCCCGCGCACACCGACAGGTTCACGATGAGATGGGCCCGCCAGGAGCGCCCCACCCCGCGCCGGTCGTCGAAGACCCGGGCGCCGTTGACCCACCACACCACGTTGCGCGCGCCCAACTCGACCCGGAAGTCGACCCACGCCCCGGGTTGGACGGCCGGGTCCCGGAAGTAGTGGTGGCGCCCCCGGATCCGGTTCGACAGTTCGAGCAGGTCCGGGTTGTCGGGGTGGTACTCGAAGACGTCGATCTCCTGCCCGCCGTCGAGCCAGGTCCAGATCGCCGGCCAGGCGCCGGTCTCCACGGGCAGCCGCACCCGCGCCTCCAGGACGTCGCCCGCCCGCACCAGGAAGCCCTCAGGGCTTCCCTCCGTCGTGAGCAGCCCCGCGTCCCAGTAGCCGTCGGACCGCCGCGTCGCCCGGAAGGTGCCCGTCCTGCTGTACGACGGGTCCTCCACGAGGTGGTCGAGCTTGTTGTCGCCCGGGTTGGTCGGCCCGCCGTCGGGATATGCCCAGGTCCGGCCCGCGGCCCACTGCTCGGCGGAGGAGAAGTCCGCGTCGAGCACGAGGGTCCCCGGTGACCGTGCGGGTCCGCTCGGGTCGGTTCCCCCGCGTCTCCGCAGCCGGTCGAAGAAGTCGGACAGCATGGCGTGCTCCTTTCGCGCGGGTATGGCCCGGCATGCGAAGGATGTTGCCCACCGTGCACCGCGCGTACGCGGCAGGCCGCCCGTTGGCGACAAGTCGTCACGGGCGTCGCCGAGCGCGCCCCCCGGTGCCACCGGCTCACGCCGTCGCGATCACCGGGCACCGGCGAGCGACGCCCCGTACGGCGGCGGCTATCCGGCGTACGTCTCGAACTCGGCGACCCGGGGGGTGCCGGTCGAGCTGACGATCTCGAAGGTGATCTTCTTCAGCGTGGTGCGGGGTACGGCGATGACGCCCGCTCCGCTGCCCGACGTCAGAACGGCTCCGGTGTCGCCGTTGAGGACCCGCCAGGACCCGATGGCGCCCGTCGCGCCCGCCGTCTCGCGGATGACGAGGGAGGAGACGGTGGTGGCGGAGCCCCACTTGATGGACACGGAGCCGGTCGAACCGGCCGGCGACCAGTAGGTGCTCAGGTCGGCGTCCCGTACGTTGCCGTAACTCGTGCCGTCGGCCTTGCTGGAACCGTCGGAGCCGGCCCCGATGCTGAGGTTGGTTCCGCCCGGCTGGGTCGGACCCGGCGTGGGCGTGGTGGGAGTGGGCGTGGTGGCGGTCGGCGTCGGCGCGGGCGTCGTGGACGTCGTCGTCGGTGTGGGGGTGGGCGTCTGCGGCGAGCAGCTGCCGTTCGACACCTGAAGTCCCTTACCGGCACCGGCCGTTCGGCCGACGACGTCCGGCACGCAGCCGGCGGCGTCGAGGGTGAAGCCGTACGGGATGGCGACGGTGGTGTTGGACTGCGGGTCCGGGCCGGCCGGGTTGTTGTCGGTGCCGCGGGCGGACCAGGTCACGTTGTCGAAGACGTTGCCGCTGACCTGCCAGTACCCGGCGGCGTCCGTGTAGAAGGTGCCCAGGACGTCCTTGGAGTCCTCGAAGTAGTTGTGGTCGACCTTGGCGCGGGCCCCGGCACGGGAGTTGATGCCGGACTCGTTGATCCGCAGGTAGTGGTTGTTGTACATGTGCGCGACGCCGCCGCGGAGCAGGGGCGCGCGTGAGTCGATGTTCTCGTACAGGTTGTGGTGGTAGGTGATGAAACTGTTCGAGAGCTCCGTCTCGCTCGACCCGACGAGGCCGCCGCGGCCGGAGTTGCGCAGGATGCTGTACGACAGGGTCACGTACTGGGTGTTGTCCTTCATGTCGAAGAGGCCGTCGTAGCCCTCCGACTCACCGCCGGACGCCTCCAGGGTGACGTGATCGACCCAGACGTTGCGGACGCCGCTCTCCATGCCGATGGCGTCCCCGCCGTTTGAGATGGGCGAGCCCGACTTCTTCACGTTCCTGACGGTCACGTTCTGGATGATGATGTTGCTCGACTCGCGTATGTGGATGCCGAGTTGATCGAAGACGGCACCCGCCCCGACGCCGACGAGGGTGACGTTGCTGATCTGCTTGAGCTCGATCACACCGGCCGCCGTGTTGCAGCTGGTGCCCGACACCTTGGCGGTGTTGGCGTGGTTGACGGTCCCCTCGACCTCGATGGTGATCGGGGTGCTGCTGCTGGCCCGGCCGCACAGGGCCGCGTGGATCTGGGTGCCGGTCGTGGCCCGCACCGTCTGTCCGCCCGCGCCGCCGGTGGTCCCGCCGTTCTGCGTCGCGTAACCGGTGGCGCCGCCGGTCGCGGCCGATGCCTGGGGCATCGAGATCACCACACCGGCAGCGGCCGCCAGGGCCATCGCGGCCGCTGCCGCGTGGAGTCGAAATGCGACTGGTCGTCTCATGCTCGCCGTCCTTCTCGTCTTTGAACGCTAGGGGGTCGGTACGCCGTTCGGTCCAGAAGAAACCGTTCACGGGCAGCCTCGGGGGAGGCGCCCATGAACGGATGGAAAGCGCTTTCTGCCCGGGACGATAGGGTGCCCTCCGAAGCGTGGCAAGGGTTCGCGCAAGGGCGGTGATGGGAACGGCCGGCAGTCCCGATCCCTTGCCACTCCGCCCTTGATCAAGTAGCGTCGCTCGACGTGAACACCGGACCGGCGACTCGACGCCATACACAGACGGGCCATCCGGTGGACGACTGATCGCTCAGCGGGTGCGCCGCAAGCACCCCCTCGGTTCGGCACGCGGACCTCCCCAGTGCTCAAGCACTGCGAGTCCGTTTCCGTGTCGAATCAACAGCGAGGTCATCCACATGGCAGTCACGTTCAACCACACCATCATCGCCGCCAAGGACCGCCACGAATCGGCGAAGTTCTTCCGGGAGTTGCTGGAACTCCCCGAAGCGCCGTCCTGGGGCCCCTTCCTCAACGTCCAGCTCGCCGACGGCGTGCTCATCCAGTTCGCCGAGCCCCCGGTCGAGATCCAGATGCAGCACTACGCGTTCCTCGTCGACGACGAGCTGTTCGACCGCGCGTACGGGCGGCTGTGCGACCAGGGGATCGAGCACTGGGCCGACCCGCAGATGCAGCGTCCCGGTGAGACCAACACCGAACACGGCGGTCGGGGCGTCTACTTCAAGGACCCCGCCGGTCACGCCTTCGAGTTGATCACGCGGCCGTACCTGTAGACCCCGTGGGCCAAGACGGCCGGCCGGGCACCCGTGGGGGTGTCCGGCCGGCCCTCGGCTCGGCGACGCTCAGCCGACGAACTCCCCGTCACGGGCCACGACGACACCACCGTGCACCACCATGTCCCGGCGGGGCGTGTCCACGACGACCTGCGGCAGGCACTCACCCCGGACCAGGACGAAGTCGGCCGGCGAGCCCGCTGTGAAGTCGGCGTGCGCGAGACCCATCACGTCCGCACCGCCGTGCGCCGCCACGTCGTAACAGCCCGTCAGCTCCTCGTCGAGGCGTACGTCCGTCACCCACCCGAGGATGTGCGCGCGGTGCATCATGTCGGCGTTGCCGAAGGGGCTCCAGGAGTCGCGCACACCGTCGGATCCGAGCCCGACCCGCACCCCGTGCTCACGCAGACGGGCGATCGGCAGGACCAGGGAGTCGGACGGCGAGACCGTCGTAAGGGCGATGTCCTGCTCACCCAAGTCGGCCGCGATGGACCCGAGTTCACGGTCCGACAGGCCGGGCAGGCAGAACACATGGCTGACCGTCACCTTTCCGGCGAGGGAGAGGGCGCGCGTCCGGTCGACGATGCCGCGCATGGCCTTCATGCCCTTCTCGCCGCGATCGTGCAGATGGATGTCCACGCCCACGCCGTGGCGGTCCGCGATGCCGAAGACCACGTCGAGCTGCTCGTCGAGAGCCTCGTCGAAGCCGATCGGGTCGATGCCGCCGATCATGTCGATCAGCCCCTCGCGCGCGGCCTTCTCGAGCAGCGCCGCCGTGCCCGGGGTGCGGACGACGCCGTGCTGCGGGAAGGCGACGATCTGGACGTCGAGCGCGTGGCGCAGCCGCTCCCGGGCCTCCGCCACGCCCTCCACGGCCCGAGCGCGGCGCCCCGAGTCGGCGGAGGCCGCCACGTCGGCGGAAGCGGAGGCGGAAGCGGAATCGGCCGTGGGGGTGGAAGCGGAAGCCGACATGGCCTGGGCGGGCACGGCCGTGGCGGCCGCAGTGGCCGTCGCACCGGCGAGGGCGGCGGCACCGGCGAGCATGGAACGGCGGGAGACCGCGCCGGGGGAGGACGAGGAGGGCTGCACGGGGACTCCTGAGAGGGCGGGTGAGGAGGAAGAGGTCGGGGGGGTCTCCATTTTGTATACCAACCTCAGGCGCCGGACAAGACCGACCGTCCCTCCCTGCACAAACACCCGTTCCAAGGCCTTCGATGTCACGCATGGATGCGTGAACGCGCTCCTTGGTATACGAATAGAGTCAGGCGACGCCGAACGACGTCAGGCGTCGCCGAACATGGACCGCAGGGCGACGGCCCTGCTGTCCCGCACGTGCAGCAGCGTGCTGGCCGCGGCCGCCTCCATGTCTCCCGCCTCGATGTGCCGGTACATCTCGGCGTGCTGGGCCCGCATGTGCTCGGGTTCCTCGCGCAGCCCGAACACGAGCCGCAGCTGCCAGCTCAGCTGCTCCATGGTGCGGGCCAGCAGGGGGTTGCCCGACATGGCGACGACGCACTCGTGGAACGCCGTGTGGGCGGCCACCTCGCGCGTCCCCTCGTCCGCCGCGGCAGCCGACTCGGCCTGCCGGAGCGCGGCCCGGAGGGCGGAGACGCCCTGCGTGTCGCCCGCCGCGCGCGCCCGTGCGGCGAGCCGGGAGGCCTGGACCGCCAGCGGTTCCCACACCTCGTAGAGGTGCTCCACGTCGGTGCGCGCGAGGCGGCGCACACGGACGCCGCTGTGCGGGAGCAGTTCGAGCAGCCCTTCGGTGACCAGCGCGCGCAGTGCCTCGCGCACCGGGACGCGGGACATGCCGAGCTCCTCGGCGACCTCCCGCTCCACGAGCCGGGCCCCCTGTGCGTACCGCCGGTCGACGATCCGTTGAAGGACGGCCTCACGCGCGCGCGTACTGAGCGGAACCGAGCCGCCGCCCCCGGTCGTCGAGCCGGTCCCGTGTCTGTCCGCCACCTGTGCCGACCTCTTCCGTTCTCTTCCGCCCTGCGTTCGGGGAGCCCCGGGGCCGAGGATACGTCGGCCCGCCGACGGTCATCGGTGAGGCCGTGGAGGTCTGTTGGTCCCCGGAGTTCGGCCTCGACTGTGGTACTGCCTTACCAGGACATCGTCACCTTTATGGCGTCATGCCGAGATCGCGTAGTTCCGTACCGTCGTACCGCAGGGAAAGGTGTCATCTGTTGCAGGAGGATCAGAGGCCGGAGGGCCGCGGAGCCGGCGCCGAGCGGGGCGCCGAGCGGGGCGCCAAGCGACGGTTGTCGGTGACGGCGAACCTGCCCCGTCGCCCCGACCACCACCATCGCGCCCGTACCGACCGGATCGTGTTCGGGGTCAGCGCCGTCCTCACGGTCGCCTTCGTCGTCTGGGGCGCCACGGCCACGGAGAGCCTGGAGAGCACGTCGAGCAGACTCCTCGAAGGGCTGATCACCAACGGCGGCTGGGCGTTCATGCTGGCCGCGTCCGGCTTCGTCGTCTTCGCGCTCTGGCTGGCCATCAGCCGCTACGGGCGGATCACCCTCGGCCAGGAGGGCGAGGGCCCGGAGTTCCGCACGGTGTCATGGATCGCCATGATGTTCAGCGCGGGTATGGGTATCGGCCTCATGTTCTACGGCGTGAGCGAGCCGCTCGCCCACTACGCCACCCCGCCGCCCGGCACCCACCCCGCCGACTCGGCCGAGCGTATGCAGACCGCCATGGCCACCACGCTCTTCCACTGGACGCTCCACCCGTGGGCGATCTACGCCGTCGTGGGACTCGCCATCGCGTACTCCACGTTCCGGCGGCGCCGCCGCCAGACGATCAGCGCCGTCTTCGTCCCCCTGATGGGCGAGCGGCGGGCGTACGGCGGGCCCGGCCGGTTCATCGACATCCTGGCCATCTTCGCCACCCTGTTCGGCTCCGCGGCCTCGCTGGGCCTCGGCACGCTCCAGATCGGCAGCGGCTTCCAGGAACTGGGCTGGATGGAGAAGACCGGCACCGGGCTGCTCGTCGCCATCATCGCGGTCCTGACCGCCGCGTTCGTCCTCTCCGCCGTGTCCGGTGTGGAGAAGGGCATCCAGTGGCTCTCCAACACCAACATGGTGCTGGCCGCCGTGCTCGCCGTCTTCGTGTTCGTGGCCGGCCCCACCATCATCGTGCTCGACCTGCTGCCCACCTCGCTCGCCGCGTACATCGGCGACCTGCCGCAGCTCGCCGGCCGCACCGAGGCGACCAGCGGCGCGAACATCCACGACTGGCTCGGCAGCTGGACGGTCTTCTACTGGGCCTGGTGGATCTCCTGGACGCCCTTCGTCGGAATGTTCATCGCGCGGATCAGCCGGGGCCGGACCATCCGCCAGTTCGTCGGCGGAGTCATCCTGGTGCCCAGCACCGTCAGCCTGGTGTGGTTCGCCGTCTTCGGCGGCACGGCGATGAAGCTCAGCGAACAGGGCGAACTCGCGGGGGAGACCACCCCGGAGGGGCAACTCTTCGGCGTGCTCCAGGAGTTCCCGATCGCCGGCGCGATGAGCCTTCTCGTGATGATCCTCGTGGGCATCTTCTTCGTGTCCGGCGCGGACGCCGCCTCGATCGTCATGGGCACGCTGTCCCAGCGTGGCGCCTTCGAGCCCACCCGCCCCGTCGTCGTGTTCTGGGGCGTGGTGACCGGAGCGGTCGCCGCCATCATGCTCCTCATCGGCGACGGCCAGGGCGACGCCCTGGCCGGCCTGCAGAACCTCACGATCCTGGTGGCCGCGCCGTTCGGTCTCGTCATGATCGGCATGTGCGTGGCACTCATGCGCGACCTGCGCGAGGACCCGCTCATCGTCCGGGGCGAGGTGGGCCTCGAAGTCGTCGAACTCGCCGTGATCGCGGGCCACGAGCAGTACGACGGCGACTTCGAGCTCCGCATCGGCCCCGGCCCTACGGACACCTCGAAGTAGTCCGGTCACGCCCTGCCGGCAGCCTTCTGGCTCCGGCGGGACAGGGAGTCCACGACCACGGCCGCGAGCAGGACCGAGCCCGTGATCATGAACTGGACGGCGTTGCTGACGCCCATGATGTTCATGCCCGACTGGATGGAGCCGATCACCAGCGCGCCGAGCAGGGCGGACCAGACCGAGCCGCGGCCACCGAAGAGGCTCGTGCCACCGATGACGGCGGCGGCGATGACGTTCATCAGGAGGTTGCCGCCGCCGGAGGTCTGGCTCGCCGACTGGATCTGGCCCGCCAGGAAGATTCCGCCGATCGCCGCCATGGTCCCGGCGATCGAGAAGACGGACATCCGGACGAACGGCACGCTGATGCCGGCCCGGCGCGCGCCCTCGATGTTGCCGCCCACCGCGAAGATCCGACGGCCGTACGTGGTGCGCCGCAGCACGAAGTCCAGGAGCACCAGCAGGATCAGGAAGATCAGCAGCGCCAGGGGGAGCCCCTGGTACTGGTTGAGGATGTACGCGGCGGCGAAGGCGAGCGCGGCGATGACGACCGTACGCAGCACGATCTCGGCGACCGGCCGGAACGGCACCCGGGCCGCCCGGCGGCGCCTGGCGTCCAGGAGCGAGGCCGCCAGGAACAGCGCGACCCCGACGGCCGCCGTCACATAGGCGGCGGCCGGACTGTGGAAGATCGTCGAGTAGAGCTTCGACACGACGCTCTCGCTCGGGATGTTGACCGTGCCGCTGGTGCCGAGCACCTGGAGCATCAGCCCGTTCCAGGCGAGATTGCCCGCGAGGGTGACCACGAACGCCGGCACGCCGACCTTCGCGAAGAAGAAGCCGTGGATGAGCCCGACGGCCGCCCCGCCCGCGACGGCGACCAGGAGCGCCAGCCACTCGTTCATGCCGTTCAGGACGTTGAGCACCGCGAAGATCGCGGCGCAGAGCCCGCTGACCGAGCCGACCGAGAGGTCGATCTCGCCGAGCAGCAGCACGAAGACGATCCCGACGGCGATCATGCCGGTGCCGACGATCTGCTGACTCAGGTCGGAGAGGTTCTGGGCCGAGAGGAACGTGCTGTTCAGACTGCCGAAGACCGTCCAGATGATGATCACGGCGAGCACGACGGGCAGCGAGCCCAGCTCACCGCTGCGCAGCTTGCGCCGGAACTCACCCAGGTACCCCTTGAGGCCCTCCTCCCGGACGAGGAGACGCGTGTCGACGGCGGGGACGGCGCCGGGCGCCGGCTCCTGGGCGTCGCGGTCGCGGCTCATCGCTCCTCGCCCTCCTCCCGCTTACGGGCCTGGCGGCGGGTGACGGCGCTGTCGGAGGCGCCCGTGATGGCGGAGATGATCTCCTCGGTGGACGTGGACCGCTTGTCGAAGAAGCCGTTGTTCCGGCCGAGGCGCATCACGGCGATCCGGTCGGCGACGGCCATCACGTCCACCATGTTGTGGCTGATCAGGATGGTGCCGAGGCCCTGACCGCGGAGCCGCTCGACCAGGTCGAGGACCTCGGCGGTCTGCTCCACGCCCAGAGCGGCCGTGGGCTCGTCCAGGATGACGACCTTCGGCGCGCCGATCAGCGAGCGCGCGATCGCCACCGTCTGACGCTGACCGCCGGAGAGGGAGGCGACGGGGATGCGTACGCTCGGGATGCGGATGGACAGGGTGTCGAGCAGCTCGCGCGCACGCTGGTCCATGCGCACCTCGTCGAGGACGCCGAAGCGGCGCAGCTCCCGGCCGAGGAACAGGTTCGCGACGACATCGAGGTTGTCGCACAGGGCCAGGTCCTGGTAGACCGTGGCGATCCCGAGGTTCTGGGCGTCGTGCGGCCGGTGGATGGAGACCGGGCGGCCCTCCCAGGTGATGACACCCTCGTCGGGCGGGTTCACCCCGGCGATCGCCTTGACGGCGGTGGACTTGCCGGCGCCGTTGTCACCGACGAGCGCGACCACCTCACCGGCGTGCACGTCCAGGTCGAACCCCTTCAGCGCCTGGACCGCGCCGAACCGTTTGGAGATCCCCCGCAGGGTCAGCACAGGTGACCCCGACAGCGGTGACTCCGACACAGGTGACTCCGGCAACGGAACCGCCTCCTCCGCTCGCCCGCTCGCACGGGCCGCTCCGCCCCACCGGGATGGAAGACCGCGCGGCTACTGGAGGCCGGCCGCCTTGCAGGCCGCGGCGTACGTCGGGGTGCAGATCTCCTTGACCGTGTACAGGCCGTCCTTCACGACGGTGTCCTTGATGTTGCCCTTGTCGACCACGACCGGGGTCAGGAGGTTGGCGGGAACCTTCTCGCCACTGCCGCTGGTGACGGTCGTGGGCGTCAGGTCGGCCGGGATCGGCTTGCCCTCGGCGAGGTTCACGGCCATCGTGGCCGCGATGTCGGCCTCCGGCTTGTACGGCTTCTCGACCGTGATCGTCTGGGTGCCGAGCAGGATCCGCTGGATCGCGTCGAGCTGCGCGTCCTGGCCGGTCAGCGGCACGTTCATGCCCGCCGCCTTCAGGGCGGTGGCGATGCCGGCGGCCAGTCCGTCGTTGGCCGAGTAGACACCGACGATCCTGTCCTTGCCCAGGGCGCTGATCGCACCGGACATCTGCTGGTTGGCGTTGTTCGGGTCCCAGTTCGGCGTGTCGTACTCCTTGCCGATCTTCACCTTGCCGTCCAGGACCGAGTGCGCCCCGGCCTTGAACTCCGCCGCGTTCGGGTCGGTCGGCGACCCGTTGTGCATCACGATCTCGCCGCTCCCGGCCTTGTCGCCGAGCGCGTCGAGGAGCGCCTGGCCCTGCAGCTCGCCCACCTTGCGGTTGTCGTACGAGACGTACGCGTCGACCGGGCCCTGCGCGAGGCGGTCGTAGGCGACGACCTTCACACCCGCGTCACGGGCCTTCTGCACCGACGACTGGATCGACTTCGCGTCCACGGCGTCCAGGATGAGGACCTTGTCGCCCTTGGCGAGCGCCGTGTTCACCTGCTGCTGCTGGGTGGTGGCGCTCTCGGCGGCGTTGTAGTAGTCGATCTGGGCGTCGGGCGCGAGTTCCTTGATCTTGGCCTCGATGTACGGCCGGTCGAACTTCTCGTACCGCGTGGTCTTGCTCTCCGGCAGCAGCAGGCCGATCTTCACCTCGCCCTGGGCCGCCGACGCCGAACCCTGCTGGCTCGCCCCGCTGGTCGCCACCGCTCCGAGACAGAGGGCGGTCGCTCCGGCCAGGGCTATCGCGCCACGCAATGTACGGGTCATGGGAGGCTCCTTCCGTACGCCCCCACCCCGCCGCCGCGGGAGCGCGGCAACCAAGATGCGCATGTAGCCATATATCGACATTAGCGTCAACCTGCAGACCGGCAAGCGGGTGACGCCGCCGAGCCCCCGGCGCCGGACTCAGTACACGTCCCGGACGTACCGCTTGTCGGCGGCCAGCTGCTTGACGTACACCCCCGCCGACTCCTCGTCGAGGCCGCCGTGGGTGACGGCGATGTCGCGCAGGGCGCGGTCGACGTCCTTCGCCATCCGGGCGGCGTCCCCACACACGTAGAAGTGCGCGCCGGACTGGAGCCAGGACCACAGCTGCGGTCCGTGCTCCCGCATCCGGTCCTGGACGTAGACCTTGGCGCGCTGGTCGCGGGAGAAGGCGGTGTCGAGCCGGTCCAGGGTGCCGTCGGCGAGGAGGGCGGTGAGCTCCTCCTCGTAGTAGAAGTCGGTGGCGCGGTGCTGCTCACCGAAGAAGAGCCAGTTCGGAGCCCGGTGGCCGAGCGCCCGGCGCTCCTCGAGGAACCCGAGGAAGGGCGCCACGCCCGTGCCGGGACCCACCATCACCATCGGCGTCGTGGGGTCCGCCGGGGGCCGGAAACGCGGAGCGCGCTGGACGAGGACCGGGACCTCCGCGCCGGGTTCGGCGTCGGCGAGGAACGGCGAGCAGACGCCCTTGCGGGGCCGTCCGTGACGGTTCTCGTAGCGGACGACGGAGACGGTCAGCGACACCCGGTGGGGGTCGGTGAGCGGACTGGACGAGATCGAGTACAGCCGGGGCCTGAGGCGGCCGAGGACATCGGCCCACTCCTGCGCGGAGGCGCGGACGGGATGCTCGGCCAGGACGTCCACGGCCTGCCGGCCCCACGTCCACTGGGCGAGCCCGTCCTTGTTGTCGGGCCGCAGGAGCCTCTTCAGGTCCCGGTTGTCGCCGGTCCGGTCGGAGACGAAGCCGAGGAGCGCGGACGAGACGCCGGTGATGTCCAGATGCCGGTGCAGTGCCTCGCCGAAGGGCACCGGGCCGGTTCCGGGCAGCTCCACGGGGGCGTCCGCGTCGAGACCGGTCACGGCCAGCCATTCGGCGACGAGCTCCGGGCAGTTCACGGGCTGCACGCCGAGGGCGTCGCCGCTCTCGTAGCCGAGCGGCGTCCCGGTCTCGCTCGTGTCGAAGGTGAACCGGCGGACCTCCTTGCCCGCCCCCGGCCGGCTGAGCAGCCGGTTCCCGACGAGCCGGGCGGGCGTGGTGGCAGGCCCCGGCCGGCGCGCGGGGGCGGAGGCGGGGGAGAGGGGGGCCGGCGCGGCCTCCGTCGCCTCGGACAGACCGGCGAGGACCTGGTCGAGCCAGGCGAGGGCGGAGGGCTCGTAGTCGGGTTCGCAGTCGGTACGGGGGGCCAGGCGGACGCCCCCGAGCTCGTCGAGGCGCCGGTCGAGGCGCCGCCCGTGCCCGCAGAAGTCGCCGTACGACGAGTCCCCGAACGCGAGCACGGCATAGCGGCGACCGTCCAGGCGCGGGGTGTCGGGCGCGGCGAGCGCGTCCCAGAACCCGGAGCCGTTGTCGGGCGCGTCCCCGTCCCCGAACGTGCTGGTGATCAGGAGGAGGTCGGCCGCGGGCGGCAACGCGCCTAGGTCGGTCTCGTCCATGCCCGCGAGCGCGGTCCGATGGCCCGCCGAGAGCAGCCGCTCGGCGGTGGCGGCGGCGAAGACCTCGGCGTTCCCGGTCTGGGAGGCCCACAGCACGACGACCTCGCGGCCCGCCGTGTCCGTCCCGCCGGCGGCCGGGGCCTGCGGCGCACGGGAGCAGAGCCCGGCCAGGACGCCGTTCACCCAGCGGGCGTGATCCTCACGGAAGGGCGCGCCGGGCGGCAGCACCGGTACCCCCGGCGCGCCCGTCTCCAGACCGGCGAGGAAGCCGACGAGGTACTGCCGCTCCTCGGCGGTCAGGGCGGGCGGCGGGGTCGGTTCGAGGCCGAAGACGGCGGCCGACCCGGCCGTCGGACCACCGCCGGGAATCACCACCTGTGGGACCACGGAGGCGGCAGGGACGACGGCGGAAGGAACCACGGCCGGTACCGAAGCCGCCGGAACCCGGACCGCCGGAACCACGGCCGCCGGAGCCGCCGCCTTCGCCAGCGCCACCGCGCACACCTTCAGCTCGGGCTGGAAGGAGAGGGGATCGACGGCGTCCTGGGTGACGGCGTTGACGCACAGGTCCTCGCCGAAGAGGTCGTTCCAGTGGAAGGGGGCGAAGCAGTTGCCGGGACCGACCCGGTCGGTGACCACCGCCGGGAGCACGGCCCTGCCGCGCCGCGAGGCGATCTCCACGGGGTCGCCCTCCGCGATGCCGAGCCGCAGGGCGTCCTCGGGATGCAGTTCGACGAACGGCGCCGGGTTGAGCCGGTTGAGCTTGGCGACCCTCCCCGTCTTGGTGAGGGTGTGCCACTGGTGCTGGAGGCGGCCGGTGTTGAGGACGAACGGATAGGCGTCGTCGGGCATCTCGGCCGGGTCGATGTGCGGCCGGGCGTGGAAGACAGCACGGCCGCTCGCCGTCGGGAAGACGGGCCCCGCGCCGTCACCGGAGACGTACCGGATCGGGTTCCGCGCGGGGCCCCCGGGCGCGGCGGGCCACTGGACGGGGGTGGCACGCAGTCGCTCGTACGACACCCCGCTCAGGTCGTATCCGGTCTTCGGGTTCCCCGCCCGTCTGATCTCGTCGAAGATCTCCTCGGCGCTGTCGTACGCGAACGCCTTCTCGTACCCCATCTCGCAGGCGACGCGGGCGATGATCCGCCAGTCCGCGAGGGCCTCGCCCGGCGGGTCGACGGCGGGCCGGGTGAGGGTGAGGCCGCGCTCGCTGTTGATCTGGACGCCCTCGGTCTCGGTCCAGAGGGCGGCGGGCAGCACGACGTCCGCGTAGGCGTTGGTCTCGGTCTCCACGAACGCGTCCTGGGTGATGACGAGTTCGGCCGCCCGCAGGCCGTCGACGACGGTGGAGCGGTTGCCGACGGAGGCGACCGGGTTGGTGCAGATGATCCAGCACGCCTTGACCTCGCCGTCCGCCATGCGCCGGAAGAGGTCGACCGTGCCCCGCCCCGAGCCGTCCTCGCGGATCGTGCCCGGCGGCAGGTCCCACAGCTCCTCGGTGAACGCCCGGTCCTCCGCGACCAGGACCGAGCGCTGCCCGGGCAGGCCGGGGCCCATGTACCCCATCTCGCGTCCACCCATGGCGTTGGGCTGACCGGTCAGGGAGAAGGGGCCCGAGCCGGGACGGCATATGGCGCCCGTCGCCAGATGCAGGTTGACCAGGGCGTTGGTGTTCCAGGTGCCGTGGGTGGACTGGTTGAGGCCCATGGTCCAGCAACTGGTCCATTCGGCCGCCGTGCCGATCCACTCGGCGGCGGTACGGATGTCCTCCTCGGGTATGCCGGTGATACGGGCGACCGCGTGCGGCGGGTAGTCGGCGAGGAACGGCGGCATCGCCTCCCACCCCTCGGTGTGCGCGGCGACGAAGTCGGGGTCGGTGTGCCCGTTCTCGTGCAGCAGGTGCAGCAGTCCGTTGAGCAGCGCGAGGTCCGTGCCCGGTCTGATCCGCAGGAAGAGGTCGGCCTTGTCGGCGGTGGCGGTGCGCCGGGGGTCGACGACGATCAGCTTCGCCCCCGCCTTGACCCGCTCCATCATGCGCAGGAACAGGATGGGGTGGCAGTCGGCCATGTTGGAGCCGATGACGAGGAAGGCGTCCGCCTTGTCGAGGTCGTCGTAGGAGCCGGGCGGCCCGTCGGCGCCGAGGGAGAGCTTGTAGCCGGTGCCGGCGCTCGCCATGCAGAGCCGGGAATTGGACTCGATCTGGTTGGTACCGATGAAGCCCTTCGCCAGCTTGTTGGCGAGGTACTGCGCCTCCAGGCTCATCTGACCCGAGACGTAGAGCGCGACCGCGTCGGGCCCGTGCTCGTCGACGATCGCCCGCAGCCGGCGGGCGGTCTCGACGACGGCCCGGTCGGTGTCCGCGGGCACGGGGTCGGCGCCCCGCTCCTCCCGTACGAGCGCGGTGGTCAGGCGGCCCGGGGCGGCGAGTAGGTCGGCGGTGGTGGCGCCCTTGGTGCAGAGCCGCCCCCGGTTGGCCGGGTGGTCCTTGTCGCCCGTCGCCCTGAGGACCGTACGGCGCCCGTCGGGCCCCGCGCCGACGTCGAGGAGCAGGCCGCACCCCACACCGCAGTACGAGCAGACGGTCCGCACCTGTGCGGCCGTACCGCCCCGGGGGTCCGCCGAGTCCTGTGGGGTCACCGGGGCGCCTCTCTGTGGAACCGTTCGAGCCCCGACCGTACGCAATCCCCGTTACACCTGTGTCAACCGGGTCGATCATGGCCCGTAACACCGATCACACAGCGGCCCGGGGCACTGTGTGAGCACCTCACGAGGAGGCGGAGCCGTCGGCGACGTCCGTGGCGCGCAGGAGCCTCAGGAAGGCCTTCAGACCGGTGATGATCTCCTCGTTGTCGGTGAGCCGGTTCACCGTCGCCTCGAACTCCCGCGCCAGCGCGGCGACCTTCCGGTCGGTCCCGTCGGCACGCCGGTCCGCGGAGAGCGCGACGGCGTCGACCGTACGGCGCAGCTCGGCGAGGGCCCGGTACTGCTCCTCCGCCTTGTCGTCCAGGACCGTGGCACCGTTCTCGAGCGCCGCGACGCGCCCGGTCAGCGCCACCACGTCGTCACGCGGGAACGTCACCTCTCTCAGGAGCACGCCGAGCCGGCCCCGCAACTGCCCGAAGTACGCGCCGGCCGGCCTGAAGGACGTACTCAGGAGGAAGAACCCGGCACACCAGTAGGCCGCCTCGCGGCCGGTCGCGACGGCGACGGCGAGCGCGAGGGCCGCCGTCACCCCGTGCCCGGCGACGGCGACCCGCAGCATCACGCGCGCGATGCGCCGTGCCTCGGTGTCCCGCTCCCCGGCGACGGCGAGGCCCTTCTCCCTGCTGAGGGCGATCTCGGCCAGCACCGCATGGGCCCGGAAGTACAGATTCCACGGGGCCGTGAGGAGCAGCAGGAGCCAGAGCAGCCCGAGGACGCCCGCCCCCACGGCGAGCACCGTGCCGGGCGGTGCCCCCACCGCGTACGCCAGCACCAGCGCGCCGACCGCGAGCCCCGCAGCCACGAACACACCCACGACCTTGCTCATGCCGCCCCCTCCGAGCCGGTTCACACCCTGGCGACATGGTCCCGCCGGGGCCGGGCCCTGGCATGAGTACCGCTACTCAGACAGGGGTGCCGCCCGGCCGGCGCACCCCCGTCCGGACCCGTCAGCCGACCCCGAGCGGGGCCTCCGGGCGGCGGCGATGCGCCGGGCGACCACTTCGGCCGTGTTGCCGTCGGGCGTGGTCGAGGTCTTCGTCGTGGAGACGGCGAGGGCGAGACGCTTGGAGGGAAGGTAGGCCTGGATCGCCGCGTAACCGGAGAACGACGGGTTCTGCAGGACCCAGCCGTTGATCACGAGGACCCCGAGACCGAAGTGCGCGGCCTCCGTCTGCTTCAGGCAGATGGAGGCGGGGCACTTCGCGGTCGCGCCCCCGAGCCCGACCGTCCCCGGTCGAGCAGCGTGCGGTACGAGCGGGGGGGCGGCGGGGATCGCCCGTACGCCCGCTGAGGGGAACCATCGAGTCGCGAGGGTGTGTATATCGGTACAAGATGACATTTTGTGGCCCCCGGAGAGGTCGCTCGGGCCTCTCCACCGCAGGGCGACGCGGACGTCCGGCGCGCTGCCGCCGCTACAGGAGGCGGGAATGTCTGAGCTCATCGTCATCGGGTACGACGACCAGGAAGCGGCCGAGCGGGCGTTCGCCACGGTGCAGGATCTGCAACGCGACTACGTGGTGCATCTGAACGGTCTCGCCGTCGTCTCCGTGGACGCCGACGGCAGGACGCACGTCGACACCACCAGCCGCATCGTCGGCGTCTCCGCCGCCTCCGGGGCCTGTGGGGAGCGATCTTCGGCATTCTCTTCCTGCTGCCGGGGGTCGGCCTCCTGACCGGAGCGGCCTTCGGCGGCCTCGTCGGCAAGCTCAGCAAGTCCGGAGTCGACGATCGGTTCCGCCGGCAGGTGGAGGACCTCCTCACGCCCGGCGCGGCCGCCGTCGTGATCATGGCGTCGAAGATCACCGACGACAAGTTCACGGTGGCCATGCAGCCGCACGGCGGCACCGTCCTCAAGACCTCGCTCAGCGACGAGGACGAGAAGGAACTGGCCGACCAGCTCGCCGGGCCCCAGTAGCCGCCCCGACCGGCCCGGCCGTGACCCCCGCCCGGCCGTACCCACCCGCCCGGCCCCGTGTCCACCTGCCCGGACCTCCCCGCAGAACCGCCGGAACCGCCGGAACCGCCAGGAAGGCTGCCCCATGGACCCCGCGCTCAACAGCGACGTGCTCGCGAAGCTGCGACAGCCCCGCCCGTACCCCGCCGTCTCCCTCGTGATGCCGACGCACCGCCGCGAACCGGAGAACGCGCAGGACCTCGTACGCCTCCGCAACCTCGTGGCCGCGGCGGAGAAGGCTGTCCACGACGACCCGGCGGTGACCCGGGAGCGGCGCGCCGACGTCCTGGACCAGCTGCGGCGGGCGGTGGCCGAGGTCGACCTCGCGCACGCCGAGGACGGTCTGGTGATCTTCGTCGCGCCGGGGGAGTACCACGTGTGGTCGGTGGCCCGGACGGTCCCGGAGCGCGTCGTCCTCGCCGACACCTTCCTCACCCGGAACCTCGTCGCCGCCCAGGCCGCCGAACAGCCCTCCTGGACGCTCGCCGTGGCGGCCGACCGGGTCTCGCTGTGGAGCGGCGACCCCGAGCGGGTCACCGAGCACACCGGAGACGGCTTCCCGTTCACGCGCGACCTCGACCCCCAGGACGTGGAACGCGAGGAACGCGTCGGCGAGGTGCCCAGCACCTTCCGGGACGAGGCCACCCGGCAGTTCCTGCGCGAGGCGCACCAGGCACTGCGCGCGGTCCTCGCCGCCCGGCCACGCCCGCTGTACGTGGTCGGTGAACCCGCCGCCCTCGCCCTCCTGGAGGAGACCGGGCCGCTCCTGCCGGGCACCACGCCGGTCCAGCACGGCGGGCTCGCGCGAGGACCGGCCACGGCGGTGCGGGAGGCCCTCGAGCCCGCCCGCGTCGCCCGCGAGGCCGCCGCGTCGACCACGGTCGTCGCCGAACTCGACGCCGCCCGCGGGCGGCGGGAGTACGCCGGAGGGATCGACGAGGTGTGGCAGGCCGTGAAGGAGGGCCGGGTCCGGCTGCTCGCCGTCGAGGACCACTACCGGCCCGTCGTACGCGACGACGGCGGCCATCTGGAGCCCGCCGAACCCTCCGAGGCCGGGGCGCGGGACGACATGGTCGACGAGATCGTCGAGCGGGCCCTCGACACCGGAGCCGAGGTCCAGTTCGTACGCGACGACACCCTGCTCGACATGGACCGCATCGCCGGCGTACTCCGCTACTGACCCCGACTCCGACCACGACCCGCCCTGACCCCGACTCCGACCACGACCCGCCCTGACCCCGACCACGACCCGACCCCGACCACTGACCCGAGCACGACCACGGCACGGAAACGAGAAGAGGACGCATCCCGTGAACCCTTCAACGGCGCGCGCACGCGCGGCGAGCGCGGCCGCGGCCGTGATCGCCGTCGCCCTCGGCGCGACCGGCCTGGTGGCCTGCGACACCGGCGGCGACGACACCGGCGGCCCCACGTTCAGCCCACGCGTCACGGCCCCCGACACGGGCGGCTTCACGGGTGAACCGCCGTCGGCCCTCGCCTCCTCGGCGGCGGAGGCGGTCGAGTCGGCGCGCGCCTCCGCCTCCTCCGCCGCGGCCTCGGCATCCGAGCGTGAGGCATCGCGCAAGGCGTCCATCGGGGCCGAGATCGAGCGTTCGCGCCAGGAGGCCGAGGACGCCCTGAAGGACGTGCAGGGGCGGGGCAACGCCCTGAACGAGGTCGCCATGACGGGCAAGCCCCGGGCCGACACCGGCGGCCGCCTCGCCGTCGTCCTGAACATCACCAACAAGACGGACGAGGAAGCCTCCTACGCCGTCCAGGTCGACTTCCTCGACCCCTCGGGCAAGGCCGTCGAGACGCAGTTCGTCGGCGTCGAGGACCTCGAACCCGGCGGACGCGAGCAGCCGGTGGTCATCAGCCGGCAGCCCGCGGAGCCGGTGCTGACCCCGAAGCTCGTCAAGGCCCAGAGGTACTGACGGAAGCGGTACCGACAGAAGCGGTACCGACACAGGAGGAGAACCGCATGTCCGAACTCATCGTCCTCGGCTACGACGATCCCGCTGTCGCGCGCCGGGCCTTCGCCGCGGTCCAGGAGCTGGAGGACAGCCACGTGGTCGAACTCAAGGGCCTCGCCGTCGTCTCCGTGGACGCGGACGGCGAGACCCATGTGGACACCCCGGGCAAGAGGGAGGGCAAGGCGGCCCTCTCGGCCACCGCCGGCGCCCTGTGGGGCATGGTCCTCGGCATGCTGATCCTCACCCCGGGAATCGGCGTCGTGGGCGCCGCCGTCGGGGGGCTCATCGGCAAGCTGAACCAGATGGGCGTCGACAACTCCTTCCGCGAGAAGGTCCGGTCACTGCTCGAACCCGGCTCGGCCGCCGTCGTGATCATGGCCTCGAAGGTCACCGAGGACACGTTCGCCTCCGCCATGGAGCAGTTCGGGGGAACGGTGCTCAAGACCTCGCTCCCGGAGCAGAGCGAACGCGAACTCGCCACGCAGCTGGCCGGCCCCGCCGCGAGCGACGACTGACGCGCACCCCCGTCGCCCACCGCGAGAGGAACGCGGAGAACCGGCCGGCCCCGGGAGGGGCGGCCGGTTCTCCGCGTCCTCAGAAGTCGACCGCGTCCCGGACGAGCGGGCAGGTCATGCAGTGGCCGCCGCCGCGCCCCCGGCCGAGTTCGGCGCCGACGATGGTGATGACCTCGACGCCCGCCTTCCTCAGCAGCGTGTTGGTCTGGGTGTTGCGGTCGTACGTGAAGACGACACCGGGTTCGAGGGCGACGGCGTTGTTGCCGCTGTCCCACTGCTGCCGCTCGGAGGCGTACACGTCGCCGCCGGTCTCGATCACCCGGAGCTGGGGCAGGCCGAGGCCCTTGGCGACCACGTCGACGAAGGGCTTGCTGCCCTCGTCGGTGATCTCGACCCCGGGCGCCTTGTCGCCGGGGCGCAGCGAGAAGGTGTGGACCGCGTCCATGATCTTCGGGTACAGCGTGACGATGTCACGGTCGGCGAAGGTGAAGACGGTGTCCAGGTGCATCGCGGAGCGCAGCTTCGGCATGCCGGCGACGATGACGTGCTCGGCGGCGCCGTTCCTGAAGAGGGAGGCGGCCACCTGGGTGATGGCCTGGCGCGAGGTGCGTTCGCTCATGCCCATGAGGACGACACCGTTGCCGACGGGCATGATGTCGCCGCCCTCGAAGGTGGCCTGGCCCCAGTCCTCCTCGGGGTCGCCCCACCAGACGGTGGCGTCCGCGTAGTCGGGGTGGAAGGAGTAGACCGCCTTCATGAGGAGGGTCTCGCCGTGCCGGGCGGGCCAGTACAGCGGGTTCAGGGTCGCCCCGCCGTACAGCCAGCAGGTGGTGTCCCGGGTGTAGAGCGTGTTCGGCAGCGGTGGCATCAGGTACTCGCGCGCCCCCGTCGCCTCGCGGGCCAGGGAGACGTATCCGGAACGGAACGCGTCGGGCAGGTCGGCCGTCGACAGACCGCCGATGAGGTACTCGGCCAGATCGCGCGGTGCGAGGGAGTCGAGGAAGGCCCGGGTGTCGTCGATGAGGCCCAGGCCGACCTCGTTCGCGGTGATCTTCCGGTCGAGGAGCCAGGCCCGTGCCTCGGGGATGGCCATGGTCTCGGTGAGCAGGTTGTGCAGCTCCACGACCTCGACGCCCCGCTGGGTCAGCTTGTTGACGAAGTCGGCGTGGTCGCGCTGTGCGTTCTCCACCCACATCACGTCGTCGAAGAGGAGGTCGTCCGAGTTGGTCGGCGTCAGCCGGCGGTGGGCGAGCCCCGGGGAGCATACGAGGACCTTGCGGAGTCGTCCGACCTCGGAGTGCACGCCGAGCGCGGGCTTGGCGGAAGCGTCGTTGCTGGTCATGCGGCGGGCCTTTCCAGGGGCGGGGGACAGGTGAAGGGGCCGGCCTGGCTCAGAGGCTGATCCAGCCGGTCGCGAGGGCCACGATCCCCAGGACCGCGCCGGCGACGGAGACGGCCAGGATCACGAACTCCCGCGCGGAGAAGAGCTGTCTGCCCTGTTCCCGCCTCGCCTTGACGAACAGGAAGGTCGCGGGGGCGTAGAGGATGAAGGACACCAGGACGAACTTGGGCCCGGCGGCGTACAGCAGGAACGCGGTGTACACCGTGGCGAGGATGGCGACGACCAGCTCCCGCCGGGTGCTTTCCCCCGCCACCTTCTCCTGCGCGGGCCGCAGGGCGATCTTCACCGCGAACCCGGCGGCCAGCAGGAACGGGATCAGGCTGAGCGAGCTGGTCAGGTCCAGGGCGAAGTTGAAGGCGTCGTCGGAGAACGCCGTGACGACCAGGACGACCTGGCTGAGGGCCGTGGTCATCAGAAGGGCCGGGACGGGGACGTCGTCGCCGCTGGAGCGCCCCAGGAAGCGCGGCATGTCCTCGTCCTTGGCCGCCACGAACAGCACTTCGGCGGCCATGAGGGTCCAGGCGAGATAGGCGCCGAGTACGGAGACGATGAGGCCGACGCTGACGAAGACCTGGCCCCAGTTGCCGACCGCGGCCTCCAGGACACCCGCCATGGAGGGCTGCCGCAGCTCGGCGATCTCGCTCATCGGCATGATCCCGTACGACACGATGGTCACCGAGGCGAAGACGGCGAAGACGCTGAGGAAACCCAGGATCGTGGCCCGGCCCACGTCCTCGCGGCGCTTGGCGTGCCGTGAGTACACGCTGGCGCCCTCGACGCCGAGGAAGACGAAGACGGTGGCGAGCATGGTGCCGCGGACCTGGTTGAACAGCGAGCCGGCGTAGTCCGCGCCGCCGAAGTTGTCGGCGAAGACGGACGGCTTGAAATAGAACAGGGCCAGGATGACGAAGACGATGATCGGTACGACCTTGGCCACGGTCACGATCCGGTTGATCGCCGCGGCTTCCTTCACCCCTCGCCTGACGAGCAGGAAGAACGCCCACAGCCCGGCCGAGGACAGGATGATGGAGAGGGCCGTGTCGCCGTCGCCGAGCGCCGGCGCGATCGCGCCGATCGTCGACATGATGAGCACCCAGTACGTCACGTTGCCGACACAGGCGCTCGCCCAGTAGCCGAAGGCCGAGAAGAACCCCAGGTACTCGCCGAAGCCGGCCTTCGCGTACGCGTAGACACCGGCGTCCAGGTCGGGGCGGCGCACCGCGAGCGTCTGGAAGACGAACGCCAGCATCAGCATGCCGCAGCCGGCGACGGCCCAGGCGATCAGGGCGCCCGCGACACCGGTCTCCTGCGCGAACCGGCGCGGCAGCGAGAACACGCCGGCTCCGACCATGGACCCGACGACCATCGCGGTGAGCGTGACGAGCGTGAGCTTGGCGGTGGGCGTGGAACCGGTGGCGGTACCCGTACTGGTATCGGCGTTCGACATGACCTACCTCTTCGACGGGTTCGCCGGGCTAGCCGAATCTAGCCCGGTGGTAGGCATTTGTCGCAGTAAGGCACCCTTTGCGCCTACGCGAGATCCGTTGAGTCGGGCCGAAAATCGCCGTTCGCGCGGTTAAACCTCGCACGGAGCAAGATCGCCGTTTCGGGGTAATGCCCCCGGTCCGATCGGGCGTGGCGGGATCACCGACCGTTACTGTTCCCCCGGATCTGGACGGATTCCCAGAGATTCACCCCCTTCCTCCTTTTCCTTCCCCTTTCTCCTCCTCATCGGCTTGCGCACCCGTGCGCGCGCCACCACCCCCCTCCCAAGGAGAGCCCGCCCCCATGACCGTTGACACGAGCCCGGACGCACAGCTGGACGCCCCGAAGCAGTCCAGCCTGAGCACCGCGGCCGCCCGGAACCTCGCCACCACGACCAAGTCCGCCCCGCAGATGCAGGAGATCAGCTCCCGCTGGCTGCTGCGGATGCTCCCCTGGGTGGAGACCAAGGGTGGCGCCTACCGGGTCAACCGCCGACTGAGCTACACGGTCGGGGACGGTCGCGTCGAGTTCGTCCAGGACGGTGCACACGTCCGGGTGATCCCCCGCGAACTCGGCGAACTCGCGCTGCTGCGTGACTTCGAGGACGAGGAGGTGCTGAACGCACTGGCCGCCCGGTGCGTCCAGCGCGACTTCGGCGTCGGTGAGGTACTGGTCGAGCGCGGCGCCCCCGCCGAGCAGATCCACTTGATCGCCCACGGCCGGATCAAGCAGACCTCCCTCGGCAAGTACGGCGACGAGGTGGCCGTGGCCGTACTCGCCGACGGTGACCGGTTCGGTGAGAACGCCCTTCTGGACGCCGACGCCCGATGGGACTACACCGCCACCGCCGAGACCTCCGGTACCCTCCTCACCCTCTCCCGGGCCGAGTTCGCCGCCGTGCTGTCCTCCGCACCGGCCCTCCAGGCCCACATCGAGGAGTTCAGCTCGCTCCCCCAGCAGCGGCAGAACCGTCACGGCGAGGCCGAGATCGCCATGTCGGCCGGCCACACCGGCGAGGTCGACCTGCCGGGCGCCTTCGTCGACTACGAGCTCAAGCCGCGCGAGTACGAACTCTCCGTCGCGCAGACCGTGCTGCGGGTCCACACGAGGGTCGCCGACCTCTACAACGGACCGATGAACCAGACCGAGGAGCAGCTCAGGCTCACCATCGAGGCGCTGCGCGAGCGCCAGGAGCACGAGCTGATCAACAACCGGGAGTTCGGCCTCCTCCACAACGCCGACTTCAAGCAGCGGATCCAGACCCACTCCGGCCCGCCCACCCCGGACGACCTCGACGAGCTGCTCTGCCGCCGCCGCGCCACCAAGCTCTTCCTCGCCCACCCGCGGACCATCGCCGCGATCGGACGCGAGTGGAACGCCCACGGGCTGTACCCGGACACCGTCGAGCTCGACGGGCACCGGGTCCTGGGCTGGCGCGGGGTCCCGATCCTGCCCTGCAACAAGATCCCCATCACCAAGGAGAACACCAGCTCGATCCTCGCCATGCGCCTCGGCGAGGACAACCAGGGCGTCATCGGTCTGCGCCAGACCGGACTGCCGGAGGAGTACGAGCCGGGCCTGTCGGTGCGCTTCATGGGCATCAGCGAGCAGGCGATCATGTCGTACCTCGTCACCACGTACTACTCCGCCGCCATCCTCGTGCCCAACGCGCTCGGGGTCCTGGAGAACGTGCAGATCGCCCGCAGGCGCGACTAACTAGGCCGCGTCCGGGGCGCGAGCCGCCCCGCGACAGCAACGACAGCAACGACAGCAACGACAGCAACGACAGCAACGACGGCCCGGGGGTCTCCCGGGCCGGTCCAGCGTGCCCGGGAGCCCGGACAGTTCACCCCCTCACCAAGGAGTCACGGATGCCCGAACCCGGGCCTTCCCCTCTGCAGTCGAGCCTGCCCACCGCCGCCACCCACTTCGGGGCCCACGTCCTCGGCCGGTCGGCCCCGCCCATCGAGCCCACCGACACCGGCGCGACCGCCGAAGCCACCGCCGCCGCGCCGCCCCTCCCCGGCCTGGGATGGGTCCCGCACGGCCCCACCGGGCTCGGCACGGCGGCCCTGTCCCTCGCCCGGCACGAGGCGGCACCGGCCCCCGGGGCACCGGTTGCGGGGCGACCGATCCCGGGCCTCTACTTCCACCCCGTACCGGAACCGGACCCGGCGCGGGTGGACGAGGTCAGTCGCCGGATCAAGGCGTGGGCCCAGGACGAGGTCCAGCTCTACCCCGAGGACTGGGAGGGCGAGTTCGACGGCTTCTCCGTCGGGCGCTACATGGTCGCCTGTCACCCGGACGCCCCGACCGTCGAGCACCTCATGCTCGCCACCCGCCTCATGGTCGCCGAGAACGCCGTCGACGACTGCTACTGCGAGGACCACGGCGGTTCGCCCGTCGGTCTCGGCGGCCGCCTCCTCCTCGCGCACACCGCGCTCGACCCGCTGCACACGACGGGGGAGTACCAGCCGGCGTGGGCGGAGTCGCTCCACGCGGACGCCCCCCGGCGCGCCTACCGCTCCGCCATGGAGTACTTCACCGGCCAGGCCACCCCCTCCCAGGCCGACCGGTACCGGCACGACATGGCCCGGCTGCACCTGGGGTACCTCGCCGAGGCGGCCTGGACCGAGACGAACCACGTGCCGGAGGTGTGGGAGTACCTGGCGATGCGCCAGTTCAACAACTTCCGCCCCTGCCCCACCATCACGGACTCCGTCGGCGGCTACGAACTGCCCGCGGACCTGCACGCCCAGCCGGCCATGCAGCGCGTCCTCGCGCTCGCCGGGAACGCCACCACCATCGTGAACGACCTGTACTCGTACACGAAGGAACTCGCCAGTCCCGGCAAGCACCTGAACCTGCCCGTGGTGATCGCCGAACGGGAGAACCTCTCCGACAAGGAGGGGTACCTGAAGGCCGTCGAGGTCCACAACGACCTCATGCGCGACTTCGAGGCCGCGGCCGCCGACCTCGCCGCCGCCTGCCCCGTCCCGAGCGTGCTGCGCTTCCTGCGGGGCGTGGCCGTGTGGGTCGACGGCAACCACTACTGGCACCAGACCAACACCTATCGATACAGCCTGCCCGATTTCTGGTAAGAAACGGAATTATCTGTGACCAGCACCGAGTACTCCACCGTCAACGGCACCTCCGCGTTCGTCCCCTCCCCGGCGACGCCCTACCAGGGCGACATCGCCCGCTACTGGAACGACGAGGCCAGGCCCGTGAACCTGCGCCTGGGTGATGTCGACGGCCTCTACCACCACCACTACGGCATCGGCGACATCGACCACGCCGCCCTCGGGGACATCGAGGACAGCGAGTACGAGAAGAAGCTGATCACCGAGCTGCACCGGCTGGAGTCCGCGCAGGCCGAGGTGCTCCTGGACCACCTCGGCTCGATCGGGCGTGACGACACGCTCGTGGACGCCGGCTGCGGCCGCGGCGGTTCGATGGTCATGGCCCACCAGCGCTTCGGCTGCAAGGTCGAGGGCGTCACCCTCTCCGCGAAGCAGGCCGACTTCGGCAACCAGCGCGCCAAGGAACTCGGCATCGAGGACCATGTGCGGGCCCGCGTCTGCAACATGCTGGACATGCCCCTGGAGACGGGACAGGCCGCGGGCTCGTGGAACAACGAGTCGAGCATGTACGTCGACCTGCACGACCTCTTCGCCGAGCACTCCCGCGTCCTCGCGGTCGGCGGCCGTTACGTGACCATCACCGGTTGCTGGAACCCGCGGTACGGGCAGCCCTCGAAGTGGGTCTCCCAGATCAACGCTCACTTCGAGTGCAACATCCACTCCCGCCGCGAGTACCTGCGCGCGATGGCCGACAACCGTCTCGTGCCGCAGGCCGTCATCGACCTGACGCCCGACACCCTGCCGTACTGGGAGCTGCGTGCCACCTCGTCCCTCGTCACCGGCATCGAGGAGGCGTTCATCAACTCCTACAAGGACGGCTCCTTCCAGTACGTCCTGATCGCGGCCGACCGCGTCTGACCGCGTCCGGCCGGCCGAGGTCCGGCCGACGCGCTCGGGCCGGGTCCGTCAGCCGACGGACCCGGCCCTTTCGTCGGCCACGTCGCCGCCGGGCACCGGAGGGTCCGTCAGTTCCGCGACCACCTTGAGGAGTCCGGCGCGGTCGATGGCGTCGGCGCCGGTGGCCGGTACGGTGCAGGCGTGGGCCCCGGCCACCGCGCCGTAGAGGGCGCACCGGCCGAGGTCCTCGCCGGTGAGACGGCCGAAGAGGAAGCCGGAGGCGAAGGCGTCGCCCGCTCCGTTGGTGTCGACCACCGGCGCGCGGGGCGCGACGGCGGGGACGTGGACGAGCCCGTCGGCCGTCAGGACGTACGCGCCCTCGGCTCCCGCCGTGGCGACCACGACCTCGGCCCGGCCCCGCTCCAGGATCCGGCGCATGGTCCGCTCCGGGTCGGCCAGGGCCGTGGTGGAGACGAAGACGAGGTCCGCGCCGTAGGCGAAGGGCTCGTGATAGGGGTTCTCGCCGTCCCAGTTGTGCAGGTCCGTGGAGATGCCGAGGCCCGCTTCACGCAGCTGCGGAAGGGCGAAGGCGCAGGGGTACGTGATCGAGACGTGGGCGTGCCGGCTCGCCGACGCGAGGGAGCGGACCAGCTCCTCGGGCAGTCGGTCGGACTCCCGGGACCGGCTGTCGTCGTAGAGCGAGAGCCGGCGTCCGTCGGGCCCGACGAGGTTGACCGCCCGTTTCGTGCCACCGGGCAGGAGCACCTCCGTGAACGCGATGCCGTGGTCGCGGTGGAAGGTCCGGACGAGGTCGCCGGCCGAGTCGTCGCCGATCATGTCGAGATGGTGCGTCCGCAGGCCGAGTGAGCTCAGGCCCAGGGCCACGAAGTCGCCCGTCTGCCCGGCGCGGGTCTCGATGCCCGGCCGGATCATGTAGCTGTCCGCGTACGGCAGGGGGAGCTCGGGCACGTACACGATCGTGTCGACGCCCGACCCTCCGAGAACGAGGACGTCGTACGGGCCGCTCATCATGGCTCCTCTCGTCATGCGCCTCTTCGCCCGGGGAGTCAAGCAGCCGGTGCCGATCACGGCAAGGAGTTGCAGGGGATTTCAGCAACTGATTGCGGGCCGAGTGGCGTTCGGTGAGCGGGGGAGTGTTCAGCTCTGATTTCCGCGCCTGGTATGGACCTGACAAGTGAAGGGAGCTAGCGTACCGGCGTGCTCGCTTGAGAGCGCTCTCAACGACCTCTTCCCCCACCAGGAGGCTCCTGTGAGACGTACATCCGCCCTGCGCGCCGCCGTCGCGGCCCTCATGCTCACCGTCGGATTCGGCGCCGCCCACGCCGTCCCCGCGAGCGCCGAACCCTCCGGGGCCACGCCCACCGCATCCGCCGGTCTCCTCGACGCCATGCGCCGGGACCTCGGGCTCACGGACCAGCAGGCCGTCGAGCGGCTCAAGGCCGAGCGGGACGCGGCGCGCGTGGAGACCGAGGCGAAGAGGGCGGCGGGCGACTCGTACGGCGGTGCCTGGTTCGACGTGCGCAGCGGACGGCTCGTCGTCGGTCTCACCGACCGGGGCGAGGAGGCGGAGGTCCGGGCACTCGGCGCCGAAACCCGGCTCGTCCGGCACAGTGCCGGCGCACTCGACCGCGCCAAGGCCCGCCTCGACGCCCGCTCCGCCCCGGCCGGGGTCGCCGGCTGGCACGTCGACCCCCGCACCAACAGCGTCGTCGTCACCGTCGTCCGTGCCGACCGGGACGCGCCCGCCGTGCGTGCCTTCGTCGAGCAGGCCCGCGGGGCCGGCCCCGTCACCGTCGCGGAGACACCGACCGCACCCCGTACGTACGCCGCGGGAACCGTCGGCGGCGACCCGTACTACACCGGCAACGTCCGCTGCTCCATCGGGTTCTCCGTGCACGGCGGCTTCGTCACCGCCGGGCACTGCGGCCGGGCCGGGGCCGCCGTCCGTGGCTGGGACGGCTCCGCGATGGGCACCTTCCAGGGCTCCTCGTTCCCCGGCGACGACTACGCGTACGTGAGCATCCACAGCGGCTGGTGGACGGTACCGGTGGTGCTCGGCTGGGGCACGGTGCCGGACCGGCTGGTCCGGGGCTCGGCCGAGGCGCCCGTCGGCGCGTCCATCTGCCGCTCCGGCTCCACGACCCGGTGGCACTGCGGCACCGTCCTGGGCAAGAACCAGACGGTGAACTACAGCCAGGGCGCGGTGCACCAGATGACGAAGACCAGCGTGTGCGCGGAGGGCGGTGACTCCGGCGGCGCGTTCATCAGCGGCGACCAGGCCCAGGGAGTCACCTCGGGCGGCTGGGGCAACTGCTCGACCGGCGGTGAGACCTGGTTCCAGCCCGTCAACGAGATCCTCGGCCGGTACGGGCTGACGCTCCACACCGCCTGATCCTCCTGCGGTACGGCGTCCGTGCCCCGGCCCGGCGGGTCGAGAACCCGCGACCACCGGTCCGGGGCACGGCGCCGACGCCCGGGGGCTCCTCGATCGGCGCTCCCGGGGGCCGCGGCCTCGTCATCGAGGCCTCTCGTCCCCCTTGCCGGTCATCCGCTCCCAGAGCCCCGGGTGGGTGTCGCCGGCCGGCGGACCGGTCCGCTCGTCATGTACCTCGCGCTCCTCGCGCGGCGGGACCTCCGACCGGCGGTGAGTCGCTCGCGCGCCGTGCGCACCCGTACGCCGTCGCCGGGCCATGCCGCCGAGGATCATGGCGAGGGCGAGGCAGAAGACCAGCGCGATACCGATGCCGGCGAGGAAGGCGCCCAGCGTGTCGACCGTGCCGACGGAGTGGTCGAGCACCGTCGCCTCGTACTCCGGGCCGCCGGAGATGTTGTCGGCGATGAGGAGACCGGTGAAGGCTCCGGCGGCGATGAGCAGCAGAAGTCCGATGAGAAGCATGGCGGCTCCTCCTTTCTTCGCTGTGGGCGACTGCCCGGAGGCAGCCGGCTCACACGCCCGGCCCGCCGTCCTCGGCGTCGTCGCGCGGCCGGATGACGTCGAGGAGCTCAAGGAGGTACAGGAAGGCGGCGGCCATCGGCCGGTCGCCGGTCTCCTTCCGTACGCGGTCCCAGTCGACCCGCTCACGAAGACCCCGCGCGACCGGGAGGAGCTTTCCGTAGTCGCAGTGGTGCTCGGACAGGGCGGCGAGCCGTCCCACCATGAGGTCGGTCGGGTCGATGACCGGCATGTGCACCGAGTCCACAGGAAGCGTCCACGCGCGTTCGAGCAGCTCGCTGGTGACGGGCCGGCCCGCGAGGGAGAAGATCAGGTCGATGTGCTCCCCGCCCCGGCGGGCCTTGACCAGCCAGTCCTCCGGCGGGTCGACGATCTCGATCCCGTGTTCGCGCAGCAGTCCCTTCACGGTGTCGGCGTCCTCGCGGCGCACGGCGAAGTCCGTGTCGTGCTGGAGCCGCACGGGGATCCCGTAGGCGTACGCCGCGACGCTCCCCACCAGGGCGAACGGGCATTCCGATGCCTTGAGGACGCCGGCGATCTCCTTGGTGACCTCGAGAATGGCCTGGGTGTGGTCCAGCGGGAGCTCCTGCTCCGGCGTACCCCCCGCTGTGCGCGCCGCGAAGCCCGCGATCCGGGCGGGTAGCGGATCGCCCGGCGACATACGGGCGTCCAGGGGGCGGCCTTCGGCAAGGTTCATGGAGCATCCTCCTCACGGGTGCCGCCGCTGCTCGTCGAGGGGCGGGAACAAGCGGCTACCCAGAGTGCGGGGAAGAACGCCTCCGGGGGCGGCCGGGCTCCTCCAGGAGGTCGAGCACGGCGCGTTCCACTGTGCCCCGCGTCGCCGGATGGCCGAACACGCCGTGCTCGCCGAGACGTTCGAGCTCGGCGGCGACCGTGGCCCCCTCGGCAAACCGCTCGACGACGCGCGGTGCGATGTACGAGCCGCGACAGACCGCCGGGGCGTTGCCCAGGTGGTCGCTCACCTCGCCCACCGCCCGCCGCACCGCGGCGCGGACCTCAGGACCGCCGCCGGGCTTCTGTGAAGCCCTCACGCCGGGCCGCCGCGTTTCCGCGAAGGCCGCCCGGGCAGCCGCACCCCAGCACGATGAGCGACGAACCTGACCGAACGGGCGTAAGCGCGCCGAACGAACGGAGGCGACCCATCATGACCAAGGTGACGGTCGGCGACCACCTGCTCGACCGGCTCCGAGCCTGGGGCGTCAACCATGTCTTCGGGTATCCGGGCGACGGCATCAACGGCCTTCTCGCCGCGTGGTCACGAGCCGGGGACGACCCCCGGTTCATCCAGGCGCGGCACGAGGAGACGGCCGCCTTCGAAGCTGTCGGGTACGCCAAGTTCTCCGGACACGTCGGCGTCTGCGTGGCGACCTCGGGACCCGGCGCCGTCCATCTCCTCAACGGCCTGTACGACGCCAAGCTCGATCACGTGCCCGTCGTGGCCATCGTCGGCCAGACGGCCCGCAGCGCCATGGGCGGCTCCTACCAGCAGGAGGTCGACCTGCACACCCTGTTCAAGGACGTGGCGAGCGCCTACCTGGAGACCGTCACCGTCCCCGAGCAGCTCCCGAACGTGCTCGACCGGGCCATCCGCACCGCCTACGCGCGCCGCGCCCCCACCGCCCTGATCATTCCGGCGGACGTCCAGGAACTGCCGTACTCCCCACCGGAACACGCCCACAAGATGGTTCCCTCCAGCCTCGACGTGAGCGGCTGGGCCCCAGTGCCCGACGACGACTCCCTCGCCCGCGCCGCCGCTCTCCTCAACGAGGGCGAACGGGTCGCCATGCTCATCGGACAGGGAGCGGCGGGCGCCGCCCGCGAGGTCGAGGAGACGGCCGAGGCCCTCGGCGCGGGCGTCGCGAAGGCACTGCTCGGCAAGGACGCGCTGAGCGACGAACTGCCGTACGTGACAGGCTCGATCGGCCTTCTCGGCACCCGCCCCTCGTACGAGCTGATGCGGGACTGCGACACCCTGCTGACCGTCGGCTCCAACTTCCCGTATTCCGAGTTCCTCCCCCCGTACGGGCAGGCGCGGGCCGTCCAGATCGACATCGACCCGCACATGGTCGGACTGCGCTACCCCTACGAGGTCAACCTCGTCGGCGACGCGGCCACCACCCTGCGCCGGCTGATTCCGCTGCTCACCCGCAAGGAGGACCGCGGCTGGCGGGAGACCGTGACCGGCGGCGTACGCAAGTGGAAGACGGTCATGGAGCGCAGGGCCGCGCTCTCCGCCGATCCGGTCAACCCCGAGTACGTGGCGGCGGCCCTCGACCCGCTGATGCCCGAGGACGCGATGATCACCTCGGACTCCGGCTCCATGGCCACCTGGTACGCCCGCCACCTCACGATGCGCGGCACCATGCGCGGCTCGCTCTCCGGCACCCTCGCCTCCATGGGCTGCGGAGTCCCGTACGCGATCGGCGCCAAGTTCGCCCACCCCGACCGGCCAGCGATCGCCCTGGTGGGAGACGGGGCCATGCAGATGAACGGCATGGCGGAGCTGATCACCGTCGCCAAGTACGCCGGCGAGTGGACCGATCCGCGGCTCGTGGTGGCCGTGTGGAACAACGGCGACCTGAACCAGGTCAGCTGGGAGCTGCGGGCCCTGGGGGGAACGCCGCCCTTCGAGGCCTCGCAGTCCCTCCCCGACGTGCCGTACGCCGACTTCGCCCGCTCCCTCGGGATGACCGGCATCCGCGTCACCGACCCGGACCGCGTCGAGGACGCCTGGCGCGAAGCCCTGGCGGCGGACGGGCCCGCGGTCCTCGACTTCCGTACCGACCCCGCCGTTCCCCCCATCCCGCCACACGCCACCTGGGACCAGATGGAGGCCACACTCTCCTCCCTGGCGCACGGCGGCGGCGAAGGCGGCCACGTCGTCGTGCAGGGACTCAAGGCGAAGGCGCAGGAGCTGCTGCAGCGCGACCCCGACAGGCGGTGAAGGACACGCCGCCGGAGATCCCTCGCCGCGCGGAGCCCGCCGGGCGCCTGGCCGGGTACCGGCGTGGTTGAGCCGGGCCCGTCTGGGCAGCGGCAGAACAGGACGCCGGTCGGAGCACGGCGGGAGGTGTCCGTGATGGACGAGGCCCGGCTCTCGGAACGTGAGCGACGCATCCTGGCGGAGATCGAGCAGCGCCTCGAGGAGGATCAGCCGCTCGCCCGCGGGCTGCGCACGATGCGGCGCGGACCACTGCGCCGGGCCGACGGCGGCCGCCGGGGCCCGACGGTGCTCGGCCTCTGCGCCCTCGGCGCCGCGACCCTGGTCCTGCTCGTCCTGGCCGTCGCCACCGAGGCCCCGATCCTCATCTGGGCCTTCGCCGCCACCTGGGTCCTGACCCTGGTCACCCTGCTGCGTCTGGTGGTCCGTTGGACGAGACGCATGGCCGGGACGCCCCGAGCACCGGAGAAGTGAGGCACGCCCCGCCTCGGGGGTTACGAGAGCCGCCACCGGGTAGCCGCGCAGCCGTCCCGGTACTCCACCGACCGAGGGAGATGACCGCGATGGTGCACGACACGATCAGGGTGGACGCCCCCGTGCGCGAGGTCTACGACCAGTGGACGCAGTTCGAGGAGTTCCCCCGGTTCATGGACGGCGTGGAGGAGGTCCGGCAGCTCGACGACCGGCACTGCCACTGGCGGACGCGGGTCGCCGGGGTGACTCGCGAGTTCGACACCGAGATCGTCGACCAGCTGCCCGACGAGCGGATCGCCTGGCGGACCGTCGGCGGGGACGTGAAGCAGCAGGGCGTCGTGACCTTCCAGCGCCTCGACGACTCCCACACGGAAGTGACGCTGGCGATGGAACTCGAACCGGAGGGCGTCGCCGAGAAGGCGGCGGCGGCCGTGGGCATGGTCGACAGCCGCGTCGGCAGCGACCTGCTCCGCTTCAAGGAGTTCATCGAGGAGCACGACAGGGCGACAGGGGGCTGGCGCGGCAGGCTGCGGCCCGGCGAAGCCCAGGAACCCACCGAGGGGCGGGACGCACAGCCGTAGGGGAGGCCCTTCGGCGCCGAGGTGACACCAGCGACGGGAAGGAGGCTCGCGATCCTATGCAGGGTGACAACCGTGCGGAGGCAGACATCGGAACGGGACGCGTCGGAACGCCCCACAGCGCGGCCGACGACGACCCGGTGGAGCCCATCGCCGTCCTCGTCAGGCCCGACACCCCCTCGGGGACCGTCGTACTCGCCGTCCGGGGCGAGCTCGACTACGGGACGTCCGCGCCCCTGCGCGACGCCCTGGAGGAGAACACCGGGTCCGGCCGCGTCGTCGTCGACTGCTCAGGACTGCGGTTCTGCGACTCGACCGGACTCAACCTGCTCCTCAAGGCACGGCTGAAGATGCAGGGCGACGGCGGACGCCTGGACCTCGCGGGACTCCGGGCTCCGGTCGACCGCATGTTCGAGATCACGGGGGCGCGGACCGTCTTCCGCGTGTACGGCGACACGGACGAGGCGCTGGCGGATCCGCCCTAGGACCCGCGGCGGCCGTTCTCCGGAGGCCCCCGCTCCGGCCGCGACCTAGTGTGGGGTGGTGGAGAACGGCGAGAACGGCGAGATCGGTGACGACGGGCTTCAACGCCTGCTCGCCGGGCTGACCGCCGTACGGGACGGCGAGCTCTCCGTACGCCTGGCCGAGGGCTCCGACGGCGTCCTCGGCGAGATCGCCGGCGTGTACAACGACATGGTCGACCGGCTCTCCCTGCTCACCTCGGAAGTCACCCGCGTCGCGGGAGAGGTCGGCGGGCAGGGCCTCCTCGGCAGCCGGGTCCGGGAAGCGCGGGCGCGCGGGGTGTGGCAGGAGGTCACCACCGGCGTCAACACGATGGCCGACAATCTCACGTCACAGGTCCGCTCCATCGCCCAGGTCGCCACCGCCGTCGCGCGCGGCGACCTCACCCAGAAGATCAGGGTCGACGCCCGCGGCGAGGTCCTGGAGCTGAAGGAGACCATCAACACGATGGTCGACCGGCTCTCCTCCTTCGCCGAGGAGGTCACCCGGGTGGCCCGCGAGGTCGGCACGGAGGGCAAACTCGGCGGCCAGGCCACCGTCGGCGGGGTGTCGGGCACCTGGAAGGACCTCACCGACAACGTCAACTCCATGGCCGACAACCTCACCAACCAGGTGCGCAACATCGCCCAGGTCACCACCGCCGTCGCCCAGGGCGACCTGACCACCCGGATCGATGTCTCCGCGCGCGGAGAGATCCTGGAACTCAAGACCACCATCAACACCATGGTCGACCAACTGTCCTCGTTCGCCGCCGAGGTGACCCGGGTGGCCCGCGAGGTGGGCACGGAGGGCAAGCTCGGAGGCCAGGCCGAGGTCGAAGGCGTCTCCGGCACCTGGATGCGCCTCACCGAGAACGTCAACGAGCTCGCCGGGAACCTGACCCGCCAGGTCCGCGCCATCGCCGAGGTCACCAGCGCCGTCGCCGAGGGCGACCTCACCCGCTCCATCACCGTCGACGCCCCCGGCGAGGTCGGCGAACTCCGCGACAACATCAACGCCATGGTGGAGTCCCTGCGCGCCACCACCCAGGCCAACCAGGAACAGGACTGGCTGCAGACCAACCTCGCCCGGATCACCGGACTCCTCCAGGGCACCCGCGGCCTCCCCGAGATGGCCGAGCTGACCATGGCCGAGGTACCGCCGCTCGTCTCCGCCCAGTACGGCGCCTTCTTCGTCGCCGAGGAGGACGAGCGCGGCCCCGGCCTCGTCATGGCCGCCTCGTACGGACTCCCCGACGCGACGGAGGACGGCGAACCGCGCCGGTTCCGCCCCGGCGAGGGACTCGTCGGCCAGGCGGCGCACGGCCGCCGCCCCCTCGTCGTCGACCCGGTGCCGCCGGGCTACGTCACGATCTCCTCCGGCGTGGGCTCCGCGGAACCCCGCGCCCTGATCGTGCTCCCCATCGTGGTCGAGGACCAGGTGCTCGGCGCGGTCGAACTCGCCTCCCTGCACCCCTTCACCGGCCTGCGCCGCGACTTCCTCGACCGGTTCGTGGACAGCGCGGGCGCCGTCCTCAGCTCCCTCGTCGCCAACCTGCGCACCGACGCGCTGCTCGGCCAGTCACGTACCCTCGCCGACGAACTCCGCTCCCGTACCGAGGAGTTGCAGGCCAGGCAGCGGGAACTCCAGCGCTCCAACGCCGAACTCCTGGAGAAGGCCGCGCTCCTCGCCGAACGCAACAAGGACATCGAATCGAAGAACCGGGTCATCGAACAGGCACGGCAGGAGCTGGAGACCCGGGCCCAGCAGCTCTCCCGCACCTCCATGTACAAGTCCGAGTTCCTCGCCAACATGAGCCACGAACTCCGGACCCCGCTCAACAGCCTCCTCATCCTGGCCCGGCTGCTCACCCAGAACCCCGACGGCAACCTGACACAGAAACAGGTCGACTACGCCGAGGTCATCCACTCCGCCGGATCCGACCTGCTCCAGCTGATCGACGACATCCTGGACCTCTCCAAGGTGGAGGCGGGCAAGATGGAGGTCCGGCACGAGCCCTTCGCCATGTCCCAGCTCCTGGAGTACCTGGAGTCGACCTTCGGCCCGGTCGCCGACGAACGCGGGCTCGACTTCTCGGTGACCGTGGCACCCGACGTACCCCGCTACCTCACCACGGACGAGGGACGGCTCCGCCAGGTGCTGCGCAACCTGCTCTCCAACGCGCTGAAGTTCACCGACACGGGCCGGGTCGACCTGACCGTCGCCCACACACCCCCCGACGAGGCCCCGGCCGCCCTGCGCGACGGCCGCCCCGTCCTCGCCTTCCGCGTCACCGACACCGGCGTCGGCATCCCCGCCGACCGCCTCCGGCACATCTTCGACGCCTTCCAGCAGGGCGACGGCACCACCGCCCGCCAGTACGGCGGGACCGGCCTCGGCCTCTCCATCAGCCGCGAGGTCGCCAGGCTCCTCGGCGGCACCATCACCGTCGAGAGCATGCCGGGCCGGGGCAGCACCTTCACCTTCCACCTCCCGGAGCGGGCGGTGCCCCGCGAACCGGCCACCACCACCCCGGCCGACGACCCGCAGGGACGCGACGGCGGCCTCGCGAGCACGTCCGCCGGCGCGGAAGGACCGGAGTACGCCGGCGGCACGGTCCTCGTGGTCGACGACGACACCCGCAACGTGTACGCGCTCACCGAAGTCCTCGAAGCACAAGGACTGCGGGTCCTCACGGCCGACGGAGGGCGCCGCGGCATCGACCTGGTGGCCGCCCACGAGGAGATCCGGCTGGTCCTCATGGACGTCATGATGGCCGGGACCGACGGCTACCGGGCCATCGAGGAGATCCGGCGACTCCCCGGCCGCGCCGACCTCCCGATCATCGTCGTCACCGCGAAGGCGATGCCAGGCGACCGGGCGAGCGCCCTGGAGGCGGGCGCCGACGACTACCTCGCCAAACCGGTCGACCAGACGGAACTCCTGGTCATGATCCGGCGCGGGCTGACGAACAGACCGGCGCACTGACTACCTCTCCCGGAGCCGTACCGCCACCACGCTGGTGTCGTCGTCGGTGTCTCCCGTCACCATCCCGAGCAGACCGTCCACCAGCTGCTCCAGGTCCTCCACCGCGGCGAGTTCCTCCGCCGCCTCGACCAGCCGGCCGAGCCCGGTGCCCAGGCCGTCATGGCGCCGCTCCACCAGGCCGTCCGTGTACAGCAGCAGGGTGTCGCCCGGCCGTAGCGCCGTACGGCGCTCCTGGTACCTGGAGGAGGCCGTCGCCCCCAGCAGGATGTCCTGGGGCGGATCGAGCAGCGTCGCCCGGCCTTCCCTGAGCAGCAGCAGGGGCAGATGCCCGGCGCTCGACCAGACGAGCTCGCCGTCCTCGGGGTCGTACAGCGCGCACACCGCCGTCGCGGTGCTCCCGCCGCCCGTCCGCAACGTGACCTCGTTGAGCCAGCCGAGGAGCTGCCCGGGACCCCGGCCGGTGAAGGCGAGCGCCCGCTGCGCGTTGCGGAGGGCGACCATGCCGGTGACGGAGTCGATCCCGTGCCCCGCGATGTCACCGACGGCCACCAGGACCTTGCCGCTCGGCAGCGGAAGTACGTCGTACCAGTCGCCGCCCACCTGGTACTCCTCGGCCGCCGGCCGGTACCGGGAGGCCACCACGAGGCCGCCCGGCAGCTCCTGGAGGGCGGGCACCTCGGGAACGATCGCCCGCTGGAGCTGGAGGGCGAGCTGATGCCTGACGTCCGCCTGGTCACGGACGGCGTTGAGGTGGTCGAACGTCGCCGTCAGGGCGAGTTCGGTGCGTCTGCTCGCCGACACGTCCTGGTAGACCCCGACGCAGCCGGTGACCGTCTCGCCGTCGAGAAGCGGCTCCGCCGCCACCCGGACATGACGCACCGAGCCGTCGGGGAGCAGGACCCTGAGCACCGTCTGCGCGCCCGCCCCGCGTTCCGTCAGGGTCGTCAGCAGACCGGTCAGCGCCTCGCCGTCGTCCCTGTGGATCCGCCCGCGGAGGGCCAGGAGCGGCACCGGGGCCTCGTGCCGGGACATGCCGAAGATTCCGTACGCCTGCTCGGACCACACCGTCTCGCCGCCGTCCAGGCTGTCCTGGAAGGTCGCGACCGTCTGGAGCCTCGCCACCGCCCGGCCCACCGCGAGCCGGTGGTCGCCGGAGGCGTGCCACAGGACGACGGCCAGCTCCTCGCCCGCCGGCAGGACCCGCACGTCGAGGAGCGGAGCCGGAGCCTCGCCCGGCCCGGCTCCGGTTCTCGCCGCTGAGTCGGCCCCTGCCCCGGCTCCCGCCCCGGACGTCACCGGGAGCCGGGCGGCGTGCTGGACCCGCCGGGTGCGGCGGACCCGCCGTACCAGGCGGGCGAGCTCCCGGTGCGCCAGGGGGAAGAGGCGGGTCAGGGACCTGTCGTCGGCGGGGAGCGGACCGCCGAACGTGGCCACCGCCTCCTCGTTGGCGTGTTCCACCGTCGGCGTCCCGGACGGGCCGTGCGTGCGCAGCAGCGCCGCCGGGTGGGTCAGCGCGTCGAGGATGTCCACGAGCACCGGGGCTCCGGGCTCGGGGGAGTCCGGGCGGTCGAGGACGGTACTCGCCACCGTAAGCAGCTGGGTGACGGCCCGCCGGGTCCGGGTGTCGAACGTCCTGGGCTCCGGCCAGCCGACGAGCGCCAGGCCGATCGTGGCGCCACGCCTCCGCAGCGGCACGAGCGCGCGGGCCGCGACCGCCGAGGCCCCCGGCAGTGCGGCGGCGTCGGCCGGGCCGCCGCCCAGCCACAGGGGCGTGTTCTCGACGAGGGCGGTCCGCAGGGGTGCGGGGGCGGCAGGGGGGATCCCGCGCCAGGGCGCCGCCTCCGTCGCGGAGACCCCGGCGCACCCGGCGAGCCGCAGGTGCCCGGCGTCGGCGCACCGCCACAGCCACAGACTGTCCGCGCCCAGCGGGGCGAGACCGCCCTCCAGGAGCGTGCGGGCCGCCTCGCCGACGCTGTCCGCCGTCTCGGCGGCGGTGGCCGTACGACGCAGCCGACGGGCGGGGAGGGGCGGGGCCGGCCCGGGGCCGACGCGCGGGTCGCCCGGTGCGGCGACGGCGTTCACGATGTCGGCGGCGAGGTCCTCCGGGGACACACCCGTCGCCCGGGCGAGATCCTCCAGATGGTCGGCCGCTCCGGCCGTGGACTGTCCCAGCTGGGCGGCGAGCATCCCGGTGGCGAGATCGATCAGATGACGGCGCGCCGCCCGCTCCCGCAGACGCCGGTTCTCCGCGGCGAGCCCGGCGAAGCCCGAGGCCGGTTCGGCGGCGGACACCCCGGAGGAACCCCCGGAACCCGTCAAGGCGACCTCCGATCCGCCCGCGCGCAGCGAGGTGGAGCAGCTGCGCGTACGAAGAGGGAGCAGACACGCGTACGCGTACGAATTCTACCCGCGAGGCCCTCCGCGCGGCCCGGCGCGACCAGGCCCCCGCCTGCCGCGACCGGCCCCGCGGCCCGGCGGCATCGGCGCGACCCGCGCCGGATACCGCCGGGCCGACCGGAACCCGGGATCAGGTCAGGTCGAACCGATCGAGGTTCATCACCTTGTCCCACGCCGCCACGAAGTCACGCACGAACTTCTCCCCCGCGTCCTGGGACGCGTAGACCTCCGCCAGGGCGCGGAGCTGGGAGTGGGAGCCGAAGACGAGGTCGACGGCGGTCGCGGTCCACCGGACCTCACCCGTCGTACGGTCCCGGCCTTCGAACACGTTCTCGTTCTCGGTCGACGCCTTCCACTCCGTGCCCATGTCCAGCAGGTTCACGAAGAAGTCGGTGGTCAACGCCCCCGGCCGGTCGGTGAACACACCGTGCCGGGCTCCCCGGAAGCCGGCGTCCAGGGCCCGCATACCACCGACCAGGACCGTCATCTCGGGAGCGGTCAGCGTCAACATGTTGGCCCGGTCGAGCAGCAGGGTCTCCGGCGACAGCTTCTCCCCGGCCGGGAGGTAGTTGCGGAACCCGTCCGCCCTCGGTTCGAGCACGGCGAACGACTCCACGTCGGTCTGCTCCTGCGACGCGTCCGTACGCCCCGGCGCGAAGGGGACCGTGATGTCGTACCCGGCGTTCCGCGCGGCCTGCTCGACGGCCGCGCAGCCGCCCAGGACGATCAGGTCGGCGAGCGACACCTTCACGCCGTCGGACCGGGAGGCCTCGAACTCCTGCCGGATCTGGTCGAGGGCCTGCACGGTCCCGGCCACCTCGGGCAGGTCGTTCACCTCCCAGTCCCGCTGCGGCGCGAGCCGGATCCGTGCGCCGTTGGCCCCGCCGCGCTTGTCGGTGCCGCGGAAGCTCGCCGCCGACGCCCACGCCGTGGTGACCAGCTGGGAGAGGGTCGGCCCGGAGGCGAGGATCCTGCCCTTGAGGTCGGCGAGGTCCGCGTCCGTGACCAGCGGGTGATCGACCGCGGGAACCGGGTCCTGCCACAGCTGCGGCTCGGGGATCCACGGGCCGAGGTAACGCGACACGGGCCCCATGTCGCGGTGCAACAGCTTGTACCAGGCCTTGCCGAACGCCTCCGCGAGCCTGTCCGGGTTCTCGTGGAAGCTCTTCGCGATCGGCCCGTAGACCGGATCCATCCTCAGCGCGAGGTCCGTCGTCAGCATCATGGGAGCGTGCCGCTTCGACGGGTCATGGGCGTCGGGCACCGTGTCCCGGGCCGAGGGATCCGTGGGCGTCCACTGCTTCGCGCCGGCCGGACTGGTCGTCAGTTCCCAGTCGTACCGGAAGAGGTTGTCCAGGTAGCCGTTGTCCCACTTCGTCGGCTCGGACGTCCACGCACCTTCGAGTCCACTGGTGAGCGCGTCGGCCCCGACGCCGCGGCCGCACGTGTTCCGCCAGCCGATGCCCTGCTGCTCGATGGGGGCGGCCTCCGGCTCCGGACCGATGTACTCCGGGTCGACCGCGCCATGGCACTTGCCGAACGTGTGGCCGCCGATGATGAGAGCGGCCGTCTCCTCGTCGTTCATCGCCATGCGCCCGAACGTCTCGCGAATGTCCCGGGCGGCGGCGATCGGATCCGGATTCCCGTTGGGACCCTCCGGATTGACGTAGATGAGCCCCATCTGCACGGCGCCGAAAGGCCCGGTGAGTTCCCGGTCGCCGCTGTACCGCTCATCTCCCAGCCAGGTGTCCTCCGGTCCCCAGAAGATCTCCTCGGGCTCCCAGACGTCCTTCCGGCCGAAACCGAAACCGAACGTCCTGAACCCCATGGATTCCATCGCGCAGTTACCGGCGAAGACCAGCAGATCGGCCCAGGAGATCTTCCGGCCGTACTTCTGCTTGACCGGCCAGAGCAGCCGGCGCGCCTTGTCGAGCGACGCGTTGTCCGGCCAGCTGTTCAGCGGAGCGAAACGCTGGGCGCCGTCGCCGCCACCGCCCCTGCCGTCCTCGATGCGGTACGTCCCCGCGGCGTGCCAGCTCATCCGGATGAAGAGCGGCCCGTAATGGCCGTAGTCGGCGGGCCACCAGTCCTGCGACGTCGTCATCACCTCGAAGACGTCCCGCTTCAGCGCGTCGACGTCCAGAGTCGCGAATTCCTTCGCGTAGTCGAAGTCCTCGTCCATCGGATCGGATTGGGGCGAATGCTGGTGGAGCACCTGGAGGTCCAGCTGATTCGGCCACCAGTCCCGATTCGTCCTGGGGCGGGTCGGCGTGGGAGCCGGGGAGGGGATTGCCGGGTTCTCGCTTTCGCTGCCGGACACGTCCGTCCTTCTTCCTGTCGCGGTGTTTCCGTCTGCTGGCCGCCTGCTCCTGACCTCGTCCGCTGCTCGGGGTCAAGACTGCGGCTCGGCGACCAAATGGTCGCGCACCGCGCACCTACCCGCTGAGAGAACACGCAGGGCACCACCGCGCAAGAAGCTGTCGAATTCCGAACCGCGCGCTCAGAACCCGCGCTCAGAGCCCGGCGCTGAGAACCCCACTCTCAGAACCCCGCGCTCGGAACCCCGCGCTCAGAGCCCGGCGACCTTGGCGCTCGCCGACAGCTCGTAGACCAGGGTGACCGTGCGGCGGCCCCCGGGCGGCAGAGGGACGTCCCAGCGGGCGATGCCCTCGGCGTCGACCGCGTCGGGAGCGGGCGAGCAGGCCTCCTCGCGCAGACGTACCTCCACGGCCGAGACCTCCGAGACAGGGATCCGCTCCCGCAGGACGACCACCCGCTCACCGAGCTCCCCGGGCGGAGAGAACCGCGACAGACTCAGCCGGACCGTGCGGGTCACCACGGTCCGCTGCGTGATCCCGGCGGTGTCGCGGGTCTCCTCGGTCTCCCGGACGACCCGGTGGTCGTCGCGGCTGCCGAAGGCCAGCTCCACCGGGGCGCCGGGGGTGGTGAAGTCCAACGTGCCGCGACCGCTGAAGCCACTGCCACGGACGAGGTCCACGGGGCCGGCGAGCAGCACGTGCCCGGACAGGTTGTCGAACCGCACCACCTGGGTGACCAGCGGGGAGAGCTCGGGCGAGCAGGCGTACTCGCTGCGCGCGGCCGTGGTGAAGGCGGAGAGCGGCACCCGGTGGGCGCGCCCGTCCGAGGGCACCGAGACCGGCGCGGGGGAGTGCAGCACCCGCGCCTCGCCACCGTCGTCGACCCCCGGCAGGCCGAGCACCGGGGCCGGACCCAGGTCCCGGATCTCCTCCTCGCGGAGTTCGACGTCGACCGTCCGGCGCTCCGCCGCCGTGCGGTCCTTGAGCGTCAGCCGGTCCTCCGTGAGACGCGGTGGCTCGGTGGCGAGCGCCGACCGGGCCGTCGACAGCGTCATCCGGACGTCGGACCAGTCCTCGCCGGTGTGCTGCCAGACGACCGCCTCCGTCTCCAGCGTCACGGAGTCCCCGTCGAGGACGGCCCGGTAGGCGGGCCGCCACAGCGCGCACGGGCTGAGATGGCTCAGGCGCAACCCGGCAGGCCCGGCGGCCGCGGCCTCCACGGTCAGCTCGATGTGCCCGACCAGCTCGGCGGGCTCCTCCTCCGTGACGTCCATGGCCCGCTGGACCTCACGGAGTTCGGCGACGAGCGCGGCCAGCCGGGCGGCCACGGTACGGAGCTGCTCGCCGTACGTGTCGCGCTCGGCGTCGATCCGGTCGAGTTCGCGGGCCCAGCGGGCACTTTCGGTCTCCCCGGAGCCGGCGCCCTCACCGATCTCCCGCAGGACGTCGGTGGCGAGGCGGCCGAGGAGGTCGAGCCGGGCCTGGAGCCGCTCGCGCCGCTTCTCCTGGTCGAGCCGCTCCTCCTCCAGGGCGTGCGCGCGGTGGCGCAGGGCGGAGTCCGCCTCGGCCGGCCGGCGGGGTCCCCGTGGCGTCCAGTCGCGGACGACGCGTACGTCGAGCACGGTGGCCGGGTGTCCGGAGGTCAGCTCGGCGTGGAGGGTGCGGTCGACGGCCAGCGCGCTGACCGGGCCGAGGCGCAGCCGCTGGACGCCGGCCTCCAGGTCGAGTGCGACGGTGCGCTCGATGTGGGCGCGGTCCTCCAGGAGGGTGACGGCGGTGACGGGGACGGCGATCGTCTTCGCGGCCGTGGACATGGGGTGTCTCAGCTCCTGCGGTTGCCGCCGACCAGGGCTTTGCCGGCCGGGATACGGATCTCGTAGCCGCCGTCGAGGGCGGTGGTGCCACCGGCGGGAAGCTCCACGCGCCGGACGCGGGTGCCGGGGGCGTGCTGCTCGGCCCCGGCGCCGTCGGCGGGCGCCGTCCAGCCGGCCCGCTCCTCGATGCGGACGTCCGCATCGGAGGCGACGGGCACGCGCTCGCGCACCTCGACGGTGACGGGTCGCGCGAGCCGGTTGGCCAGCTCCACGTGGACGTGGTGGTCGAGCACGGTGATGTTGTTGCGCAGCCCCGCGGTCGACTCGCGCAGGTTCGTACGGCGGGTGACCCGGATGCCCTCGGCAGGGCCGAGGCCCACCCGGCGGACACCCCCGGGGGCGAGCGTGGGCAGCGCGGTGGTGAGGAGGAAGTCGTCGTCGACGGTGACCTCCACGGGTCCGGCGAGCAACGCCTGGTCGGTGGCGTTGGAGAGCACGAGCGTCGCGTACACGGTCTGCTCCACGGACGGCACACAGAGGTACTCGGTGCGCAGACCGACCGGGATCTCGGCGACGGTGACGGTGTGCCAGGTCCCGTCCGACGGCACGTCGGCGCGGGCGGCCGCGTCGAAGCGGTGGTCGAACGAGCCCGCCGACTCGCGCGGGCGCACGGCGTGCCCGGGCAGCCGCAGTGAGGTCACCGCCTCGGCGCGGCGACGGTACTCGGCCGCCACCGCGTCGTACGGCGACGAGGGAAACAGGCGCCCCCGGCGAGCGCCCGGCTCGTCGGGGCCGCTGAGGACCAGGGCGGCGTAGTCGAGCTCGTCGCCGCTCGGCTGCGGCGGACCGGCCACCGGCGGGGGTGGCGGCGCGGCGCGGCCAGGCGCGGCGGGCCACGCGGGGGGCATGGAGGCGGGGGCAGGCGCCCCGGTGAAGGACGGAGCGGCGGCACGCGGCTCGGCGCCCGGCTGCCCGGGTCCGAAGGCGTACCCGCCGCCCGACATCGGCGGCGGGGCACCGTAGCCCTGGGGCGCCGACGGGGGCGGCGGAACCGGCCCGCCGTACCCCACCGACGGTGGGGGCGCCATCTCGTCGTACAGGGTGTCCTCCGGTACGGCCCCGCCGGCGGCCGCGGATCCGGCCGCGGAGCCGGGGGCGCCCCCGGCCCGCCGCCCGGCCGCGGCGCGCGGGGTGGGGCGGGGCTTGGCGGCCGTGTACCCGGCGAAGAGGTCGGAGAGCCCCGCCGGGGGTTCGCGCCAGCCGGAGGGCGCCGGGGCGGCCTGGCGCCGCCCGATCCGGACGGAACGGAGCCGCGGCAGGTCGGTGCGGCGTCGGAGGTCGGCGGTGGCCAGGGCGATGCGCACCCCGCTCCAGTCCTCGCCGGTGCGCTGGGCGACCGAGGCACGCAGCACCAGACGGCCGGTGTCGTCGCCCTGACGGTGGGTGAGACGGTAGGTCGGGACCCAGACCGCGCCCGGCACCCCGTACTCGAGGTCGAGTCGCACCTCGGCGTCAGCGGCGTCCGCGGTGCCAGTGGGCCCCGCGAGCGTCACGAGCGCGGAGACCGTGGTGTTCACGTGCGCCGCCGGCGCGTCCGTGGAGGCGCGGTCGAGCCTGTCGGCGGCGACGGTGAGCTCGTGCTCGGCGTCGAGCAGCGCACGCTCGAGCTCGGCGAGACGCGCGTGCAGTGCGGTCAGCCGCTCGTCGACGAAGTCGGCGAGCTCCAGCCACGCGTCGACCGGGGTACGGCGGTGCGGATCGTCGCGCTTGCGGCCCGGCGGCACCGGGTGCAGACCCCTGACCTCCGCGATCAGACCCAGCTGCCGGTCCCGGCGCCCCTCCGCCGCCGCGTACGCGTCGCGCAGCCGTTCGACCTCGCGCCGCAAGGCGTCGGACGCGTCACCGTCGTCGGCGCCGGGCGCCTCGACCTCCACCCGGGCCTCGGTGACCCGCACCCCGGTCGCGCCCAGGACTCGGGCGCGCAGTGAGCCCGGGTCGAGCGTCCGGGGCAGCCCCGTCACCCGTACCCGGCCGTCCGGAGGCACGACGCCCCCGGCGAGCCGGTGGCAGAGCGCGCCTTGCGCGTACACCACGACCGAATCGAGGGTCGATCCCCACCTCGGTGCCGTATCAGCCGTCATGAGCCCCGCCCCCCGTCGTGTCCATGCTGAGCGAAGCCTACGCCCGAGCCGTCCGGTGGTTGGGCCGCCCCCGGAGTGGGACGCTGTGAGGTGGGGGTCCGTGCCGACGAGACTCGGGAGGGACCGATGGGGCGTGATGTCCCGGCGTCTGAGTTCACCCGCGACGACCGTCGCCGGTTCCGGAACAAGGTGCACACCTGCCTCGACGTGTTCGCGCGGATGCTGCGGGAGTCGCGGTTCGACTTCGAGCGGCCCCAGGTGGGCCTGGAGATCGAACTGAACCTCGTGGACGCCGACGCCGAGCCCGCGATGCGCAGCACGGAGGTCCTGGAGGCGCTCGCGGATCCGTCCTGGTCGACCGAGCTCGGCCGGTTCAATCTGGAGATCAACATCGAGCCGCGGCGCCTCACGGCGGGCGGCCCCGACTCCTGGGAGCAGGAGATCCGCGAGGCGCTCAACCACGCCGAGGAGAAGGCCTCGGCGATCGGCGCGCATCTCGTCATGGTCGGGATCCTGCCGACGCTCGAGCTGTCGGACGTGGGCCCGGAGTCGCTCTCCGAGAACCCGCGCTACCACCTCCTGAACGAGCAGATCTTCGCCGCGCGGGGCGAGGACCTCCTGATCTCGGTGGACGGGGTGGAGCGCCTCCGGACCTACGTGGAGACCATCACGCCGGAGGCGGCCTGCACCAGCACCCAGTTCCATCTGCAGGTCGCGCCAGACGAGTTCGCGGACTACTGGAACGCCGCGCAGGCCGTCGCGGGGGTGCAGGTGGCCCTGGCGGCGAACTCGCCGTTCCTGTTCGCGAAGGAGCTGTGGCGCGAGACGCGCATCCCGCTGTTCGAACAGGCCACCGACACCCGGCCGCACGAGATCAGGGTGCAGGGGGTACGGCCCCGGGTCTGGTTCGGGGAGCGGTGGATCACCTCCGTCTTCGACCTCTTCGAGGAGAACGCGCGGTACTTCCCGGCGCTGCTGCCCCTGTGCGACGACGAGGACCCCGAGGAGACCCTCGACCGCGGCGGCGTCCCCGGTCTCGCCGAACTCACCCTCCACAACGGGACGGTCTACCGCTGGAACCGCCCCGTCTACGCCGTCGTCGACGGCGTTCCGCATCTGCGCGTGGAGAACCGGGTGCTGCCCGCCGGCCCCACGGTGGCCGACGTCCTTGCGAACGGCGCCTTCTACTACGGTCTCGTCCGCGCCCTCGTCGAAGAGGACCGGCCCGTCTGGTCCCGGATGTCGTTCGCGGCGGCGGAGGAGAACCTGCACACCGCCGCACGGCACGGCATCGACGCGCAGCTGTACTGGCCCGGCATGGGCGAAGTTCCGGTGACCGAGCTGGTGCTGCGGCGCCTGCTGCCGCTGGCGAACCGAGGCCTCGAACGGCTCGGCATGGACGTGGCCCGCCGGGAGCCGCTGCTCGGCATCATCGAGCAGCGGTGCGTCAGCGGCCGCAACGGCGCGGTGTGGCAGTCCGAGATGTTCCACCACCTCCACGACACCGTCCACGTGGACCGGCATCAGGCCCTGCGTCGGATGACACAGCAGTACATCGAGTACATGCACCTGAACGCTCCGGCGCACACCTGGCCGGTCGAGTGACTCCGACGGCCCTGGTGGCGACTTCGGTCGTGCCCCCGGTGGTGACCCGGGGACCCCGGTGGCGGCCCTGGTGGTGACAACACCAGGAGCAACTGCCGCTCCCCACCGGACCGGCGCCGCGGACACGATGGCGTCATGAACCCACGTACCGCACCCACCGTCCCGCGCCCATGAGCAGGCCTACGACGCGGACGCCCGTGAGCGGCTGATGACGCTGACGGACGGGCTCGTGGCCGCCGGCGCCGGCCGGCCGGCCACGCACTGAGGAGGCCGGCGGGCCCCGAGGGGACCGCCGGCCTCTGTGGGTCGCGTGCTGGCTAGAAGACGCTCACGCCGTACGCGCTCAGGGCCTCCGTCACCGGCTGGAAGAACGTGGTGCCGCCGCTGGAGCAGTTGCCGCTGCCGCCGGAGGTCAGGCCCAGCGCGGTGCTGCCGGAGAAGAGCGCGCCGCCGCTGTCACCCGGCTCGGCGCAGACGTTGGTCTGGATCATGCCGTAGACGATGTCGCCGCCGCCGTAGTTGACGGTCGCGTTGAGTCCGGTGACCGTGCCGCCGCGCAGGCCGGTGGTGCTGCCGCTGCGCTGCACCGACTGGCCCACGGAGGCGTTGCCCGCGCTGGTGATGTCGCGGTAGCTGCCGTTGTAGAGGTAGACCCGGCCGTCCGCCGCCGAGGCGTTGGAGTGGCGGATGATGCCGTAGTCGTTGGTCGGGAAGCTGGAACCGGCGCGGGTGCCGAGCACCGTGGTGTTGGCCGAGTTGGTGTACCAGGTGCTGCCGATGTTGGTGCAGTGACCCGCGGTGAGCGCGTAGTAGGTCGAGCCGCTGCGGACGTTGAAGCCGAGCGAGCAGCGTCCGCCGCCGGCGTAGATGGCCTGGCCGCCCGCGATGAGCTTGTTGAACGTGCCGGGTGTCCGCTTGATCTCCAGGGAGGAGGCGCGGTCGCCTGCCGCCTGCTTGATCTTGGCGATCTCGGCGGCGGAGACGGTGGAGTCGGCGGTGAGCACGATCTTGCCGGTCGCCTGGTCGGTGTACCACGCGGTGCCGGGCACGTCGGCCCCGCGTACGGCCTGGTCGGCGGCGGCGAGCTGGGTGGCGGTGGCCCGGCCGTCCCCGGCCGTGGCCGCGGACGAGCTGGGTACGGCGAGCGCCGAGGCGGCGAGCAGCGCGGAGGCCACGGCGATCAGCCGTGCGCCCTTGACTGCGCCGAGGGGGGAGAGTCGCTTGAGGTTCACTGGATCCTCCGGTGGGGGAGTGGGGGGAATCGCTGGGTGGGCGACCCCGTGGCGGCGAGCGGACGGGTTCCCGACGGCACCGAGCCCGCCATGAACCTGTCAATCTCGACAGGGGGAATCCTCGAAGCAGGCGCTCCTGACGGCAAGAACGCCTTTCAGCCGATCTACGCGCGTCGGCGCGGCCCGGGGTGCGACGGGAGCGCATCGCACCGGAGTCGTCGGCCGTGGCCGGTGCGAGGAGACGGAACGGCGCAAACGCTTGCCGGAATTTGCTGACTGTTTTTCAGGAAGGCCACCTGACCCGGTGGGTGGGGGCCTGCGGTCGTACGGCGGAGGCGTAGCGGGTGCACAGATCCGGCCGTGGCCTTGGGGCGTACGGAAAGCCCTTGCTGTGCGGGAGAGGGGCCGTCCACGGGTCCGCCGGGCACGGGTGGCCGCCCCTCAATGTCGCGATCGTTCCCTCCGTCCTGGGCGAACGGATGTCCGGATTCCGTCGCCGGCGGGTCAGAGCGCCGCGTACACGGCCTCGACGAGGGCCATTTTGCGGGGATCGTCCGCGATCCGGGGGCCCATACGGTTCATCACATAGCCCAGCGAGACACCCGACTCCGGGTCCGCGAGGCCGCAGGAGCCCCCGAAGCCGTCATGGCCGAATGCCCGCGGGTTGGGGCCGTAGGAGGCGTTGGGTCCACTGAGCCAGAGGCCGAGCGCGCACTCCGTGTCGTGGGCGAAGCCCGCGCCCAGGACCAGGTCTCGGCCTGCCCCCTGCCCCTCGCGGGCCCGTTCGGCGGCGGCTTCGGACAGGATCCGGCGCTCGCCGGACCGGCCCCGCCCGGCGAAGATCCCGTACAGCTGGGCGACCGCGCGGGCCGTCCCGTGACCATTGGCCGCGGGCAGTTCGGCGGCGCGCCACTCGGGGCTGTTGGCCTGGGTGGCGCCCACCAGCGGATTGGCCAGGGCGGCCCGCGCCGCGGGCTCCAACTGGGCGAAGATCGCGGCCTGTTCGCCGGCGCTCGAGGCGCGGGGGTGGACGAGCTCGGCCGCCCGGTCCGTTTCCCGCTTCGGGAGGCCGATGGTGAGGTCGATGCCGAGGGGCCCGGTGATCTCGTCGCGGAGGAACGCGCCGGGCAGCCGCCCCGTGATGCGCCGGATCACCTCACCGACCAGGAACCCGTAGGTCATGGCGTGGTAGCCGGAGCGGGTGCCGGGTTCCCACCACGGTTCCGTCGCCGCGAGCCGGGCGGTCGTCACCTCCCAGTCGTAGAACTCCGCGAGCGAGAGCGGCTCACGCAGGCCGGCGAGGCCCGCGCGGTGGGACAGGAGATGGCGTACGGGGAGTTTCTCCTTGCCGGCGGCCGCGAACTCCGGCCAGTACGAGGCCACCGGCGCGTCCAGGTCGAGCAGCCCCCGGTCCGCGAGGAGGTGGGCGCAGAGGGCGGTCACGCCCTTGGTCGTGGACCAGACGTTGACCACGGTGTCGCGTTCCCAGCGCCGCGTACGGGCGGGGTCCGCCCAGCCGCCCCACAGGTCGACCACGGTCTCGCCGTGGACCTGGACGGTCACGGCGGCGCCGAGCTCCTCTCGCGTACGGAAGTTGGCCTCGAAGGCCTCCCGTACGGCGCCGAAGCGAGGGTCGCAGTGCCCCTCCACCGTGGGCTCGACCGCGGCCTTGGCGCGGCCGCGGATCTCTGCTGGCTCGGGCATGACGTCCTCCGGGATGCTCGACGGTCGCGAGCAACATACCGACTGGTCGGACCGGAGGGAAGGGCGCGCACGGCCGGCCCGTCCCTGTTCCCGTGAGGAAGCCGAGTGATGCGACAGCGCTCAGAGCGCGGAGCCCTCGGCCGCGGCCAGCATGTCCTCGATGAGGTCGGCGGCGCGCCGGGTTCCGCCCTCGGCCCGGGCGGCGGCCTGCAATCGCTGGGACCGTTCGACGCGTTCCGGATCCGTGACCAGGTCGTGAAGTGCCGCGCGAAGCGTCTCGGCGGTGGCGTCGGCGGTGTCCACACGGCGGGCGACGCCGAGTTCCACGAGCCGGTCGGCGTTCATGAACTGCTCGGCCCCCTGCGGCACGGCGATCATGGGGACACCGGCCAGGAGCCCTTCGCCGCAGCCGCCCATCCCGGCTTGGGTGACGAAGGCGTCGGCCTGTTCCAGGATCGCCCGCTGCGGGACCCAGGAGTGCACCTCGACGTTGGCCGGTACGGCACCGAGTTCCCCGGGATCGGTGTACTTGCCGATCTGGAGCACGACGTGCCAGCCGGGCAGGTCGCCGAAGGCGGCGACGCACTGGCGGTAGAACGCGGGCCGGTGCGTGTACGCCGAGCCGAGCGAGATCAGCAGCACACGGTCTGCGGCCACCGGCCGGGTCCAGCCGTCCGTGTCCGCGCGGGCGTCGAAGCAGGGGCCGACGAAGGTCACCGTGTCGGGGTCGACTCGATCGGCGTGCGGCTGCATCGCCCGCGGGATCAGGGCGAGGGCCCGGGCGGGCGGCCCGGAGAAGGCGTCCACGTCCGTGGTCGTCGCCCCGCACTCCTCGAGCCACCGCGCGAACCTCTCCCGGTAGGCGGCGGCGCCCGGCAACTTCCACAGCTGCGCCGCGACTTCCTTCTCGTAACCGTCCCAGCCGACGAACGTCGGGGACAACTGGAGGAGCGGGCGGCCCTGCGCTTCGGCGAGCGCGCGGGCGGCATAGGCGCCGATGTCGTAGAGGTACAGGTCGGCCGGATCGTCGTCGTAGGCGGCGCGCAGTCGCGGGAGTGCCTGGACGGCGTCGTCGAGGAAGAGGCTCGCCGCGGCGATGGGATCGGCGGGCCAGTCGTTGTCGGCGACGGGCAACGTGGAGGCGCAGGGCACCAGTTCCGCGCCGGCGGAGTCGACCAGGTCGGCCACGAACAGGTCGTTGGCGTAGGTGACGCGGTGCCCGCGGGCCACCAGCTCACGGACGAGCGCGAGGCTGGGCAGCACATGGCTGACGACGGGGACGCCGACCATCGCGATATGGGCGCGGCGAGGGGGCATGGGCGATCACTCGTTTCTGGCGCAGGACGGGGGCGGGCGGTGTGACGCGGTGAGACGAGGACGTGGTGTCAGGGCCGGTCGATCCGCGCGGCGGCCTCCTCCAGGTCGGCGACGGTCCCCGACATGATCGTCCGTACGTGCTCGGTGATGTGCCGCACGGGCCAGTCCCACCACGCCACGGCGAGGAGCCGGGCGACGTCCGCGGCGTCGTAGCGGGTACGGATGAGCCGGGCCGGGTTGCCGCCGACGATGCCGTAGTCGGGGACGTCGCCGGTGACCACGGCGCCGGCGGCGATGATCGCGCCGTGGCCGATCCGTACGCCGGGCATCACCGTGGCGCCGTGCCCGAACCAGACGTCGTTGCCGACGACGGTGTCGCCGCGGCCCGGCAGGCCGGTGATCAGGTCGAAGTGCTCGGCCCAGGAGCCGCCCATGGTGGGGAAGGGGAACGTGGACGGGCCGTCCATCCGGTGGTTGGCGCCGTTCATGAGGAACCGCGTGCCTGTGCCCAGCGCGCAGTACTTGCCGATGACAAGCCGCTCGGGCCCGTAGTGGTACAGCACGTTGCGCTTCTCGAACGCGGTCGGGTCCTCCGGATCGTCGTAGTACGAGAAGTCACCGACCTCGATCAACGGCGACTTCACCAACGGCTTGAGCAGGACGACGCGGGGGTGCTCGGGCATCGGGTGGAGCACGGTGGGATCGGCGGGAACGAGCGGCATCGGGAAGGTGGTTCCTCTCGAAAGTGCGGAGCCGGGCCGCTATTGCGACACTTGCTGCTTTAAGATGCTGGCACAGCCCCTCACGTCGATCAACCGGATACGGGATTCCCGATGACAGACACGACGGCCACGCCGCCGGACCGCCGTCCGGGCGGTCGCACCGCCCGCATCCGCGCCCAGGTCCTCGACGCGGTGCGCGCCGAACTCGCCGAGAGCGGACACGAAGGACTCACGATGGAGGGTGTCGCCACCCGCGCGGGAGTGCACCGCGCCACGGTCTACCGGCGCTGGCGCGATGTGGGCGGCCTGCTCGTCGACGTCATCGACGCCGCCGGCGAGATCGACTGGCAGCCACCGGACACCGGCTCCCTGCGCGGCGATCTCACGGCCCTCAACCAGGAGATCCAGGAGTCCCTGGTCGTACGACCGTCGTTCGCCGTCGCCCTGATGGCCGCCTCGTTCCACTCCGAACAGGCCGCGCGGGCCCAGACGCAGCTGTGGGCGGACCGGTACGCCCAGTGCGAGATCCTCGTCGAGCGCGCCGTCGAGCGCGGCGAACTCCCCGCACGGCCCATCGACGCACGGAGCCTGCTGATCGCCGCCACGGCGCCGCTCTACCACCAGCTGGTACTCCTGCGCGCCGATCCCGACCCGCGTCTCCCGGAACAGGCCGCGGCGGCGGCGGTGCTGGCGGCCGCCGCGGGTGCCTACGCCGTCCGTCGGGAAGAGAGCGTGTGATCGAGGAGCTCGACGAGCGGCGCCGGAACCTGCTCGGGGGCGAGGGATTCCGCCAGGAGAAGGCCGTAGCGGATCTTGCGGCCCTTCTTCGTGCCGAGGAAGCGGCGCAGCTGCCGGTGCCGGGGCCGGCCGTGCTGCGCGGGCTGGTTCAGGAACGTCTGCCAGGCACGCAGATCGCCCTCCGCCCCGATGATCTCCTCGACCCTCGCCGTCCCCAGCGCCCGGATGAACTCGTCCTCCAGATCCGCCACGCACACGAAGAACCCCCCGGACGACACCCCGGCCCGCCGCAGAGCACGGTCGTAGTAGCGCTGCTCGCGCTCGTCGCACAGGCCGGTCAGACGCAGGCCGAGACCGGACGGCCCGAGCAGGTCGGCATAGCGCCCCACGCTCATCGCCCCGCCCATCGACACCACGGCCACCCCTTCGGCGGCGAGGTCCCCGCCGTGCAGCGCGGCCAGCGCCTCGACGGCCGCCAGGTCGCTCGGCCCCTCAAGGAGCACCGCCGTCCGCAGTCCCAGCCGCGCCGCCAGATCACGCGCCGGTTCGCCGGGCCCGCCCGCCGCCCAGCGATCGACCGCGTCCCGGAACGCCCACATGTCCACCATGGAGCGAGTCTGCCCGCCCGCCGACCGTCGGACCAGGCATTATCCGGTGCGGGAACCGCGATCCGACCCGCGCCCCCTTCGTACGGGGGCTTCGCCCTCGCCGAAGTGGGCATACGCGAGACGTCCCGGTCTCGCAACCGCTGGGGGCCTCCACCGGGGGCGGCCGGCGGGGCGGGACGTCCCGTTTTTTTCGTACAGGAGCGTCCATGCGCACAGTAGGTGTCGAGGAGGAGCTGATGCTCGTCAACGCGAAGACGGGCGAGCCCTTCGCCGTCTCGTCGGCGGTGCTCGCGTCAGCGGCCCTGACCGGGGACGAGGCGGGGGAGAGCTTCGAGAAGGAGCTGCACCAGGAGCAGCTGGAGTTCTCCACCCGGCCGATGAAGGACATGGGCGAGCTGCGGGACGAGATCGTCCGCCTGCGCGGCGAGGCGCTGCGGTACGCGCGCGGGGCCGGCGCGCTCGTCGCGGCCCTCGCGACCTCCCCGCTCCCCGTGGAACCCTCCCGTCAGCTGGGCCTCAGGTACCGGTGGATGGCCGAGCAGTTCGCCCTCACCACCCGGGAACAGCTGACGTGCGGGTGCCATGTGCACGTGGCCGTGGACTCCGACGAGGAAGGGGTCGCCGTCCTCGACCGGATCCGGCCCTGGCTCTACCTCCTGAACGCACTCAGCGGCAACTCGCCGTTCTGGCAGGGGCAGGACAGCGGCTACAGCAGCTACCGCAGCCGCGTGTGGAACCGCTGGCCGTCCGCGGGACCGTACGAACTCTTCGGGAGCGCGGAGCGGTACCACGAGGAGGTGCGGGACATGCTGGCGACCGGAGTCCTGCGCGACCCCGGCATGATCTACTTCGACGCCCGGCTCTCCGCCAACTTCCCGACCGTCGAGATCAGGGTCGCCGACGTCTGTCTGGAACCCGGCACGACCGTGCTCGTCGCCACCCTCGCCCGAGGCCTCGTGGAGACCGCCGCCCGCGCCTGGCGCAACGGCGAGCCCGCTCCCCGTATCTCCGCCGGTCTGCTGCGACTGGCCTCGTGGCGCGCCGCCCGGTCCGGGCTCAAGGGGCCGCTCGTCCACCCGGTGACCATGGAGGAGACCGGCGCCGACGCGGCCTTCGAGGCCCTCCTCCGGTACACCGAGGAGGCACTGCGGGACGCCGGAGACCTCGACGCGGCCCGCCAGGGAATCGCCGCCCACCTGGCCGGCGGAAGCGGCGCGGACCGCCAGCGCGCCCTGCTCGACGAGGGCCTGCCCCTCGACGAGGTCGTACGGGCCTGCGCCCGGATCACGACCGCGACGACGTGAGGTCCCTCGGGGGTGAGGCTCCCTCGGGGCCTCAGCCCCGGGGGTCCTCGGAGCGAGGCGCCCCGCACGAAGGCCCCCGCCGGGGAGGCGGGGGCCTTCGTGCGGGTGGGATCTCGTGGCGCGGCTCACCTGAAGGCCCCCGCCTGGTGAGACGGGGGCCTTCGTGTGAGCAGGGGGCCGCAGGCGGCGCCCCGCGCCGGGCGGTCAGGCCGGCCAGACGCCCGTGACGCGTCGCACCGCCGTGGCCCCGCCGCGGTCGACGGCGGCCCTCACCACGGCGAAGATCGCACCCTGCAGCGCGGCGGCGATCAGGATCTCGCGCCAGCGCCTGTCCTCGTCGGTGGCGTTCGGCGCGTCGTCGTCGTGCCCCAGGACCTGCCAGGCCTTCTTGAACGCGGCTGCCGCGAGCAGACCGCCCCCGGTGCCCAGGGCGAGCGACACCGGCTTGAACACGAGACGTGATCGTTGCATGACCTCTTCACCTTCCCTCGGACTCATGCCCCGGCTACCCCGGCGACGGACTCGCATGCCTCCGCTCAGGTCCCGGCGACGGACCCGCATGCCTCCGCTCAGGTCCCGGCGGCGGACCCGCATGCCTCCGCCCGGGTGAGGCCCGCGAGCGCCAGGGCCCTGGCGACGGCCGGCGGGTCCAGCGGCTCGTCGTCGGGATCGGTCGGCCGCAGCCGCTCCAGGAGCAGCCCCGCCTCCAGCCGGTGCGCCTCCGCGTCCGCCAGGAGACCGTCCGCGTCCACCCCGCCGACCGTGTCGTCGACGTAGTCCGACAGCTCCCCGAGCACCCGGCCCCGCTCCACGAAGCCGCTCATGCCGCAGTCCAGACCGTCGTCACGCAGGCCGTCCGGGTAGGGCGCGCGGGCCCACACCCCGTTCTCGTACCAGTAGACGCAGCCCAGCTCGTACCCCGTGAGCCGGTCGCGCAGCTCGTCGTACGGGAGCCAGTCCGGGCCGCCCGCCAGCATGTCGATCGGCGGCTCGTTCCACTTCACGCCGCTCGACTCGTCCTCGCCGTAGAGCACGTACCGGCCCTCGCCCATCCGGGACATGGTCCACCAGGTGCAGCCGGAGTCGTCGTGGTGAAGCCTCTCGGCGTCGATCCAGAGGCCGGTGCGGTAACCGCTGCCGCGTTCCTCCTCCTCGGTGGTCGCCCGGACGGCGGCGAGCAGCGCCCAGCGGGCCCACAGCGCCTCGCCCCGAGGCAGGTCCTGCGGCAGTCCGGGCCGGTGAATGGTCATGCGTCCCCCAGGTGTTCTCGTGCCGGGTACTCGTCGTGAGATGCCCGCACATTTTTACGGCATCCCAGGGTAGGAGGACCGCACACGGCCCCAAGGAGGACCCATGTCCGGACTCATCGCACGCATCAAGCAGTTCACCCGCAGCCCGCAGGGACAGCGGACGATCGCTTCGGCCCGGCGCGCCGCCGCCGACCCCCGCAAGCGCGACCAGGCGCGCAGGCTGCTGGGGCGGCTGCGCGGACGACGGTGACGGGCGGGCACGCGGCCGGGAGAGGGCGCTCGGCCGGGGGCGGGCTCTCGCGGGTGGAACGAGCCCTGGAACGCTGGCAGAAGGCCCTGCTCTCCAAGGTCCGTCACCGCGAGCACGTCGAGTTGGTGGCCGCCCTGCACCACGAGTGCGACGACCACGCCGTGGTGTGCAGCGAGAGCAGAGTGGTCGTGCCGAACGCCTACGAGGTGGAACTGGACACCCGGGTCGCCGAGGAACTGACGCGCCGCGGCGGCGGTGACGTGGGGGAGGCGCTGACGGACGACCTGGCCCGCCACGGGGAGCGGAAGGGTTACGAGTGGGCCGGGCCGCTGACGGTCCGCGTCACCCCGGCGGAGCGTCCGCCCGGCGACCCGTACCGGGTGAGCAGCAGCCCTATGCCCCACGTACGGGCCGATGCCTTTCCGACGGACGGCTGACGGCTGACGGCCCCTTCGCTCAGGGTGCCCGACCGGCGGAGCCCGCGTGACCCCGGGCAGACTGGACGGATGGACCCATGGAACAGGTCGGACCAGCCAGATCAGTCGGACCGAGAACCCACCCCCTCGCGGTACGGGCGTCTGCGCGTCGAGACGGCGGACCTCGGGCCGGCGCACTGGCTGACCGAACGCCGCCCCGGTTTCGGTGACTTCGGCACCGTGACCGGCGTCGCCGCGCCCGGATTCCCCGCGTACGCGCGCGTGCTGCATCCCGCGACGCTCGACGAGCGCCCGGTCCGCTGGGACACCGTCGCCGCCGCCTACGGGCGACAGGTCGCAGCGCTGACGGACTGGCACGAGGTGATCGGCGTGGACCAGTTCTACCAGAACGAGCAGGAGTACGGCCTGGCCGGCGTCTGGGACGAGCACCCGGCCGAAGGGCCGACACCCGTCGGGGTCGCGCGGGCCCTGATCCCCGTCCTGGCGCGGCACACGGGTACACCGGAGCGATGCCGGTACGGCCTGTGGGAGGGATACGGCCGCTGGGAGTGGCAGGGCGTCCCCACCTTCCCGACCCCGGCACGGGACGAGATCCTGCTGTCGGGACCGCTCGCCGACGCCGTGTCCCCCGCGCTCCTGCACGAGTTCGACGAACTGCCCGACCTGTGGTGGCCGCAGGACCGCGCCTGGTGCGTGGGCGGCGACGTCGACCTGGTGAGCACGTACGTCGGCGGCTCCGAGGAACTCATCGCCGACCTGCTCGCCGCCCCCGGCCTTGAGGCCCACCGCGTCACGGCAACCGACGGAGTCGGCTGACGGGCGCCATGCGTACGCCCTGGCCTCCCCGACGCGGGGAAGCCAGGGCGCGCGGCCGGTCAGGCCAAAAGGACCGGCAGGTCGAAGAGGTCGTTCTGCGTGACGACCGGCTTGTTGCGCAGTTCCTCGCGCGGCACGGCGAGGCGGAGCTCGGGGAAGCGCGCGTACAGGGCGGGCAGCGCCACCGACGCCTCAAGCCGGGACAGCGCCGCTCCCGGGCACACGTGCGGACCGTGACCGAAGGAGATGTGCCGGTTCGGCGTACGGGTCACGTCGAAGTCGCCCGCCGTCGGACCGAACTGCGTCTCGTCCCGCCCGATCGCGCCGAACGACACGATCAGGGCCTCGCCCTTGGGCAGCACCCGGTCGCCGACCTCGATGTCCTCGGCCGCGAACCGGATCAGCACGTGCGAGGTCGGCGTCGACCAGCGCAGCGTCTCCTCGATGACGTTCTCCCACGGCACCTCGCCCTTGAGCACGAGGGCGCGCTGCTCGGGGTGGGTCTCCAGGGCGACGACGGCGTTCACGATCAGGCTGATGGTCGTCTCGTGCCCGGCCGCCACCATCAGCTGGAGGGTGTTGGTGATCTCCTCCGTGCTCAGCCGGTCGCCGTCCTCCGACGCCTCGATCAGCGCGCTCGTGAGGTCGTCACCGGGACGCTCCTTCTTGCCCGCGACGATCCCGGCGAACAGGGCGCCCAGGTCCGCCATCATCCGCGGCACCTCCTCGGGCGGGGTCTGCGTCGAGAAGAACTTGTCGAACAGCTCCTTCATCCGCGGGTGGTCGGCCGCGTCGACGCCCATCAGCTCGCCGACCACGTTCATCGGCAGGGGGTACGCGAACTCCGCCTTCAGGTCCACGACCTCGCCGGCCGGGCGCTCCGCGAGCCGGTCGAGCATGCCCTCGGTCAGGGCCTCGATGCCCGCGCGCAGCCGCTCCACCCGGCGCGCGGTGAGCGCCTGCGCGACCAGGGTGCGCAGCCGCCGGTGCTCGTCGCCGTCGACGGTCAGCATGGACTTTCCGGGGTTGGCGAGGCCGATCAGCGGCCAGTCGAGGGGTATCTCGCCGCGCTGCCAGGCCCCCCACACGTCGATGTCCTTGACCAGACGGGAGTCGGTGAGCAGCTTCCGCGCCTCGGCGTGCCGGGTGACGGCCCAGCAGGGCACCCCGCCGGGCAGCACGACACGGGCCAGCGGACCGGCCTCGCGCAGCCGGGCGCTCTCGCCGTCGAGGTCACCGACGAAGGGGTCGAGCGTGATCACATCGGTGCCGGAAGCGGCGGTGTGGTCGTACGGGCAGCTCATGCGAAGGCTCCAAGGGCGGGGGTCGGGGTGTAGGTCACGGGAAGCGCGGTGAGGCCCCGCAGCCAGGGGGACGGGCGGCGGGTGAGGGCGTCCTCCGCCACCGCGAGGTCCACGTCCGGCAGCCGGTCGAGCAGCACCTCGATGCCGGTCCTGGCGATGGTCTCGGCGACCTCCTGTGCCGGGAAGGGGCAGCGGTGCTCGCCGTGTCCGAAGGAGAGGTGGGCGTTGTTGCCGCCGGTGAAGGCGCCGGAGTCGGCCCGTACGTGCGGGTCGGAGTTGGCGGCGGCGAGGCCGAGCAGGAGCAGGTCGCCGCGGCCGATCCGGCGTCCGCCGAGCCGGGTGTCGCGCGAGGCCCATCGCCCGGCGACGTTCTGGGTGGGGGTGTCCTCCCACAGGACCTCGTTCATCGCCTCGCCGACGCTGTGCCGGCCGCCGGAGAGGGAGGCCGCGAACCGGTCGTCGGTGAGCATCAGGCGCAGCGAGTTGCCGATCCAGTCGGCGGTGGGCTGGTGGCCGGCCGCCATCATCACCATGAGGTCCTGGGCGACCTCCTCCAGCGTGAAGCCGGCGGTGTTGGCGACCATCCGCGAGGCGACGTCGTCGCCGGGCGTCTCGGCCTTGGCGGCGAGCAGCGCGAACATGGACTCGGCCAGGTGCCGCTGGCCCTCCAGGGCGCCCGCCTGGCCGTTGATCATGTCGTTCAGGGCGGTGACCAGACCGGGGCCCTGCTCGTCCGCGAAGCCGTAGACGCTGGCGAGGACCCGTACCGGCAGCAGCATCGCGTACTCGGCGATGATGTCGCAGGTGCCCTTGCCGCAGAGGGCGTCGATGAGTTCGTCCGCGAAGCGTTCGGCCCGCTCCTTGAGGACGAACGGGTCGACGGCCTCGAGCGCGTCGGAGATGACCCCGGCCCGCTCGCGGTGCCGCTCGCCGACGGTGTAGAGGATGGAGGGCTGCTTGCGGCCGATCATGGGCAGCAGCGGCCAGTCCGCCGGGATGGTGTCCCACTGGTTCCACAGCTCGGAGTCGCGCGAGAAGAGGACCGGGTCGCTGGTGACCTGGTGCAGTTCGCGGTAGCCCAGGACCAGCCAGGCGGGCACGTCGCCGTCGAGTACGACCGGGGCGACGGCGCCGTGCTCGCGCCGTATCCGCCGGTACAGCTCGACGGGGTCGGTCTGGAACCGGGGGCCGCTCAGCGGGACGGGCTGGGGCTCGGGGTGGGTCACGGGGTGGGCTCCGGTATCGGCTGCGGGTCCGGGGCGACGAGGGTCCGCAGGTGCTCGACGAGCGAGATGAGGACCTGCTTGCTGGACTCGCGCGACCGGGCGTCGCAGAAGACCAGGGGAACCTCGTCGGCGAGGTCGAGGGCCTCGCGGATCTGGGTGTGGGCGGGTCCGCCGAAGTCGTTGCAGGCGACGACGAACGGGGTCCCGTGGTGTTCGAGCCGGTCGACGGCGTACCAGGAGTCGGCGAGCCGCCGGGTGTCGACGAGCACGACGGCACCGAGCGTCCCGGAGAACAGCCGGTCCCACAGGAACCAGAACCTCTCCTGGCCCGGGGCGCCGAACAGGTACAGGACGTTACGGGCGTCGAGGGAGATCCGGCCGAAGTCGAACGCGACGGTGGTGGCCGTCTTCGCGGCGACGCCGACGGTGTCGTCGATGTCCTCGCCCGCCTGCGTCATCGTCTCCTCGGTGTTCAGCGGACGGATCTCGCTGACCGAGCGGACCAGGGTGGTCTTGCCGACTCCGAACCCGCCGACGACGACGATCTTCAGACCGTTGTCGGCGGTGCTGTGCAGGGTCTGGCGCTGTTCAGAGGCTACGGAGTCCAACGAGCACCTGCTCCAGGATGTCGTGATCGGGAAGGCGGTACGTGGGGCGCGGGTGGCGTGCGCTGATCCGGCCGGTGGCGTGCAGGTCGGCCAGGAGGATCCGCGTGATCGACACCGGCAGGCCGAGCTCGGACGCCACCTCCACCACGGCCATGGGGAACCGGCACATGCGCAGGATCGCGGCGTGCTCGGACTGCATGCCGGGCACGGGGTCGCTCTCGGCGACCACGAGCGTCACCACGTCGAAGGCGTCGGATCCGGCACGGCTGCGACCGCCCGTCACGGTGTAGAGGCGGTCGGGGGAGTCGTCCCGGCCCGGCCTGATCCGGCTCATCCCCGGGGCCTGGCGACGAGGTGCTCGCCCAGCTGCTCGACCAGTTCCGACATGTTGTGGCCGACGAGGCCCGCGTCGGCGTCCTCGTCGGCGACCAGCGCGAGATGGGCGCCGTCCCCGGCCTCCACGATGAAGAGGATGCCGCCGTAGAACTCGGCCATCGCGGAGCGGACCCCGCCGGTGCCGTCGCCGAACTCGACGGAGGCGCCGTGCGACAGACTCTGGATGCCCGCGGCGATGGCGGCGAGCTGGTCGGCCTGGTCCACGGAGAGCCCGGAGGTACGGCAGAGCTTGAGGCCGTCCCGGGAGAGCACCAGCGCGTGACGGGTGGCCGGGGTGCGTTCCAGCAGGTTCTCCAGGAGCCAGCTGAGCTTCTCGTCGGTCGTGGTGCCGGTCATCGCGGATTGCCTTCCGAATACGGGGGGTTCGAGGACGACGACGGGTGCGGTGCGACCGTCGGGTCCTGAGGGTCGGACGGTACGGGTGTGGCGGCCGGGCGGCCGTCGGTGCTGGGGCCTGTTCTGTCCGGTCCGGCCTCCGGCTGGGCGGCGGCCGCGCGGACGGCCCGCTGGAAGCTGCCGAAGCGCGGCGGGGTCCCGGGCGCCGCCGCACCCGTGCGCCGCGCCGCCGGGCGGCCCGTCGAGGGCGGCTCGGCGCTCTTGAGCTGGGAGGCGAGGGTCTCGCCGCGGCGACGGCGCGGCAGGACGATTCCGTCCGCCTCCGCCTCCATCTCCGGCGCGCCGCCGTCGGACGCGGTCTCGTGCACGGTCTCGGGCTCGCCCGGCCCGGTCGTCGGCCGGACGGCCGGGGCGGCCGTGGACTGCGTGACGGCCGTCCGGTGGGCGGCGGGGGAGGTCACGCCACGGCCCGACACGGGGAGCAGCGGCTCACCGGACGCGCGGGGCGGCTCAGAGGCGCCGTGGCTGATCAGTTCCTGAGGCAGCATCAGGAGAGCGCCGGTGCCTCCGCGCGCGGAGGGACGGAAGGACACCGTCAGACCGTGCTTGCGCGCGAGGCGGCCGACCACGTGGAGGCCGAGGCGGGTTCCGGAGAGCCCGGCGAGGTCCTGGGTCGCCGAACCGACGGCGGCCTCGGCGCGCCTCAGCTGCACGTCGCTCATCGCCAGACCGCTGTCCTCGATGGTGATGACGATGCCCGCAGGCACCTCCTCCACGTAGACGTGCACCTCGGCGCTGGGCGGGGAGAAGTTCGCGGCGTTGTCCAGGAGCTCGGCCAGTGCGTGCATGACGCCCTCGGCGGCGTGACCGGCGACCGCGGCGTCGCTGCCCGAGTGCAGCCGCACCCGCTGGTAGCCGCCGATCCGGCCCATGGCACCGCGCAGAATCGATTCCATGACGATGGGCCGCGCCCAGCGCCGACCGGACCGGGCCCCGGTCAGCACCGCGACGGAGTCGGCCAGCCGTCCCGCCTGGGCGGTGCGGTGGTCGAGGTGGAGGAGGTCGGTGAGCACGTCCTCGTCGGCGTGCCGGTGCTCCATCTCCCGCAGGTCGGCCATCATGCTCGTGGCAAGGGCCTGCATGCGGCCGGCCGCGTTGGCCGCGGCGGCCATGGCAGCGGACCGGGCGGACTCCGCCCGGCGCAGCCGCCCTTCGAGGCGTTCGAAGTCGGCGGTCCGCTCCTCGGCGAGCCGGGCCGTCTCCGCCCGGTGGGCGCGGACGAGCTCCTCGGCCCGTGCCGCGTGGCCGGCGACCTCCGCCTCGTGACGCTCCCTCAGCTCGGCCGTCTCCCGCTCGGCGGTGGCCTTGAACCGGCTGACGTAGGCGTCGCGGGAGGCGAGTTCGGCGGAGAGGACCTCGGCCCGCCGGCCAAGGGCCCGCGCGGTGCGCGCGTACCAGGTGACGGAGAAGGCCGCGGCGGACAGCAGCAGGACGCCGCAGAGGGCGAACCAGCCGAGCGCGGGGCGTACCCCGGACGGTGCCGCGGTCGTCGCCGCCGCGGCGAGTGCGCCACTCGCGGCGGCTGTCAGCAACGCGGCGGTCAGGGCAGGGCGGAACGGGATGGGTGACGCCGACATCAACCAGACTCTCGGGAGCAGGCACGGGGGAAGGAGGTTGAACGACGGAACTATAGAGGCGTTCTTGATCAGTTCGGAACGCTCTTGAGCGGATTGATATGCACAGGGTGAAGGAATCTTCCAGCCTTACGCACACGAAAGTGGCACGAAAGTCGCTATTCATGCGCTCTCTGACCCGGCCTCAGTTCGGAAGCCGTCCGACCCGGCAGTCGGGGTGACGTTGTCCCGTTGCCGCAGTTCGTGCCCCGGGATCGGCGGCCGGCGGGCTTACGGTCGGCGGCATGGAAGATGACCGTCAGGGGTGGCTCCGGTGTCTGCTCGCCGGGGCGGTGTTCGTCGTGTGCATGGCCGGCACCACACTGCCCACGCCGCTCTACCCCCTCTACCAGGAGAAGTTCGGGTTCTCCGAACTGACCGTGACCGTCGTGTACGCCGTGTACGCCTTCGGGGTCATCGGAGTGCTGCTGCTCGCGGGCAACGCCTCGGACACCGTCGGCAGGCGGCCCGCCCTGCTCTGGGGCCTGGGCTTCGCGGCGGCGAGCGCCGTCTGCTTCCTGTGCGCCGACGGCCTGGCCTGGCTGTACGCGGGCCGGCTCCTCTCGGGTCTGTCGGCCGGTCTGTTCACCGGGGCCGCCACCGCGTACGTCATGGAGCTGGCCCCGCCCGGCGGCGGGTCCCGGGCGACCTTCGTGGCCACCGCCGCCAACATGGGCGGCCTGGGGTGCGGGCCGCTCCTCGCCGGCCTCCTCGCGGAGTACGCGCCCGAACCCCTGCTGCTGCCGTTCGCCGTCCACCTCGCCCTGGTGGTCGTCTCCGCCGTCGTCCTGCTCCGGCTCCCCGAGACCGTGGGGGAGCGACGGCCCCTCACCGCCGTACGGCCGCAGCGGCCCGCCCTGCCGCCCCAGGTGCGCGCGGCCTTCGTGCCGGCGGCGATCGCCTGCTTCGTGGGATTCGCGCTGTTCGGGGTGTTCACCTCGGTCAGCCCCGCGTTCCTCGCCCGCTACCTGCACGTGGACAACCACGCCGTGAGCGGCCTGGTCGTCGCCCTGGCCTTCTTCGCCTCCACCGCGGGACAACTGGCCGTCGGCCGCGTCGGCGTGGCCCGCTCCCTCTCCCTGGGCTGCGCCGTCCTCTTCGTCGGACTCGTCCTCCTCGCGTCGGCGCTCTACACCGACCTCCTGGTCCTCATCGTCCTCGCCGCTGTCGTCGGCGGCGTCGGACAGGGCCTCGCCTTCCGCGCCGCGCTCTCCTCCGTCGCGGCGGCGGCGCCGGGGGACCGGCGCGCGGCGGTCATCTCGACCCTGTTCGTGGTCGCGTACACCGGCATCTCGATCCCGGTCATCGGCGTCGGACTCCTCGCCGACCCGCTCGGACTCGAAGGGGCCGGGCTCGTCTTCATCGCCTGCATGCTGGCGTTGGTCGCCTCCGCCGCCGTCTACCTGCTGCGCCGCCCGGTCGGCGCGAAGCCGAACTGACCGGGCGGGGGAGCGGGCGACGGGGCGGGGGAGCGGAGGGGCGCCCGGGCTCAGGCGCGCGCCAGCTCTCCGAGCAGGGCCCAGGTACGGCGCCGGTCGGCCTCACCACCGAGGTCGGTCGCGGTGAACACCACCTCCGTCGCACCGGCTTCGCGGTAGCGCCGTACCTCTGCCGCCATGTGTTCCTCGTCGCCGATCACCGCCAGGTCGGCGGCCCGCGTACCGCCGGAGAGACCGATCACGCGCTGGTACGAGGGAATGGCGTCGTACAGCGCGAGCGACGAGGCCGCCGCCTCCCGGACCGACTCCGTGTCCGTGGTCACCACCCCGGGGACGAGGGCCACGATCCGCGGCGCCGGCCGGCCCGCCGCTTCCGCGGCGGCCGTGACGGCGGGCACGATGTGCTCGGCGAGAGCCCGTGGGCCCGCAAGGAACGGCAGGATCCCGTCGGCGAGTTCGCCGCTGACCCGGAGGGTCTGCGGCCCCATGGCGGCGACGAGCAGCGGCACCGGCGGTTCCGCGCCGCCGGGCACCGCCGCCGGCAGCGGGGTCCGCGCGGTCAGCAGCTCGCCGTGGAAGTCGGCCTGCCCCGTCGCGAGCAGGGGCCGCAGTGCGGTGAGGAACTCCCTGAGCAGCGCCACAGGACGCTCGTACGGGATGCCGAAGCCGTTCTCGGTCAGATGCCGCGTCCCCAGCGCGAGCCCCAGGTGGTAGCGGCCTCCGGTCGCCGCCTGCGCCGTCTGGGCCTGGCTGGAGACCAGCAGGGGATGGCGGCCGAAGACGGGGATCGCGGACGTCCCCACCTGAAGCCCCGGAACCTCCCGGCCGACGACCGCGGCCAGCAGCGGAGAGTCGTACGCGAAGCTCTGCCCGAACCACCCGGAGGTCAGACCGGCGGCCCGGGCCTCCTTCGCCAGCCGGACGGTCGCGTCGATCGAGAGCTGTCGAGAGGTCGTACTCAGCGTCACACCGATAGTCATGCCTGCGACAACCGGCGCGGGCGCGGACGGCATTCCGATCCGTATGTGACAAGCGTGTGGCGGCTTCGCGGCTTCGCGGGCGCGGTCGGCGGCGGGACGCGGACGAGGGGTTGTCAGTGGGGTCACCTAGAGTGATCACGACGGTCTGACACGCCGTCGGACGCTCAAGGGAACGACGCTCGGAACAGCGGGGGACGGGATGGACTGGGTCGCGGTCGACGGCACCGAACAGGACGGCTCGGGACGGCCGGCCTACGAGCTGGCACTCGACGCGTACGCGGAACCGCGCCCGACGCTGATCTGCCGGAACGCGTCGGGCAAGATCCTCAAGAAGGTCCCCGCGCAGGCGCGCAAGGACGAGCGGGCGGAGCTGCTGCTCGCCCTCGCCGACTGGCTGGCCGACCACACCGCGCGGGCCGCCGCCGAGGCCGAGCGGTGGATGACGCGCTCCCTGCCCGTTCCGGCCGGCCTGCTGCGCGCCGTCTGGCCCGACCCCTACTGGCAGCGCGCGCTGCGTCACCTGGTCATCGCGCCGTACGAGCCGGACGGGTCGGCCGACGTGACACGCGCCGGGCTGCTCGTCGACGCCGGTACGCCCGACGGGCCGCGTGTCGTCTCCCCCGAGGGCGAACTGACGCTCGACGTACCTTTGGTGACGGTGCCCCATCCCGTACTGCTCGATCCGGACGGGCGCGGGCGCCTTGAGCGCTGGCGCCGTCTCCTCGACGACCACGGCGGCGAGCAGGGAGTGGAGCAGCTGCACAGGACCGTGTGGTGGCGGCCCCGGGCGGCGCCCGCGCAGCGGCACTCCTGGCAGGGCGTGGACGCGTTCGACGGCGCCGAGTTCGACAGCGGGGCGCGCTTCGAGCGGGCCGTGTCCCGGTTCGGCGGCCGCATCCGGGGGGAGACCGCCCACTTCGACGTGTACGCCGGCCCCGCGCGGCACCCCATGCGCATCGGCCTGCGCTGGCAGGGTCCCCTGTCGAGCACGCTCATGGACGACGTGCACTGGGGCTCCCGCGACCGGCGCCGCGAAGGGCCGGGGGCGTTCGACGACATCCCGCTCGTCGCCTGGTCCGAGGGGATGCGGACCGCCGCACACCTCTACGACGCGCGCGACGGCGGCTACCGCCAGGAGGAGCGCCCCGACGCGTCCGCCGCCTACCAGCGGTTCCTCACCCGTTGCGCCGAGAACACCGGCGCGGGTGGCGAGCCGGGCGCGGCGGACAGGGCGGTGCCGCAGGTCTGGGGGGAGAGGGAACTGCTCGACGCGGGCGCCGTGGCCCCCGGCGCAGTGCCGGGCGCCGACGACGAGGACGTCCTCACCGTGTGCCGGTACGACTGGGCGGGGCTCGACGGAGGGGCCTGTCTCGTACGGCTGGTGCCCGGACGCGCGGCCGATGCCGAGGACACCGTGGCTCGCGCCCTCGGCCTCACGCCCGTCCCCGCCGACGGGCCGGGGCGCGAGGTCGTGGGCCGGGTGCGGCCGGCCCCGCTGGGCTTCCTCGCCCGCGTGTCCCGTGCCGAACCCTCCGCCGCCAGCCGGGCGATCGGCCTCCTCGGGCTGCTCCGCACCTGCGCCACGACCGCGGCCGGCAAACCGGGGAGGGCGGCCAAGGCGCTCGAAGCGGCCGTCGCCCCGCTGGAGAAGCAGGCCCCGCGGCTGATGACGGCCGTACTGGAGGAAGGCGCGCGGATCATCGCCGGCGCGGGCAGCCCCGGCATGGCACAACCGCTGTTCGCGCGGGCCCGCGAGGTCGAGAACAACAGCGGCCTCGCCGTCGACGAGGACGAGGTGATCGAGTCGTTCGTCGGGAGCGCGGCGGTGGGAGCCGTCTCCAGGCGCGCCCTGGCCGCCCACCACGACGCCCTGGTCGCGAGGCTGCCAGCCCCGCAGGCCGCCGCCCACTACCGCCGTCTCGTCCTGGCCTGGCACCGCGCCGGGCTGCCGTCCCGGCCCGAGTTCGCGGGCGCCGTCCTCGACCTCGCGCCGGGCACCGCCCCCGTGGACGAGGAGCACCGGCTGCTGCTCGCCGGCCTCCTCGCGCACGGCGGCATGGACGATGCCACGCCGGACGTCTGGGACGGCTGGACGCCGGTCCTGCTCGCGCTCCTCGCCGAGGGCCGGGTCACCCGCAAGGCCCTGCTCGCACTGACAGCCGCACCGGCCGGCGGTGGCCGGGCCGCGCTCACCGAGGCCGCGGCCGGCTGGGTGAGGCTCCTGCGGGAAACGGGCGCCGACGCGCTGCTCGACGGAGCGACCGCGTCGGACGCGCGTACGGGCGTGGTGGCGGCCGGTGGGGAGGCCGGGCGTACGGGCGTGGTGGCGGCCGGTGGGGAGGCCGGGCGTACGGGCGTGGTGGCGGCCGGTGGGGAGGTCGCGCGTACGGTCGGTGGGGAGGCCGGGCGTACGGGCGTCGTGGCGGCCGACGAGGAGGTCGCGCGTACGGTCGGCGAGGAGGTCGCGCGTACGTGCGCCGTGGCGGTCGGGGAGGAGGCTGAGAGCGCCGACCCCGCGACGGTCGGCGGCGCGGAATCCGCCGTCGACGTGGAGGACGTCCGGGCCTGGCTCAACCGTTTCGCACAGCGCTACCGAGGACTGCGGGCGCCGGTCGTCGGACTCGACGAGCTGCTCGCCCGGGCAGCCGCCCGGTTGCGCGCCGAAGGAGCCACCCACCGGGCGCTCCCGTCACTGCGGATGCCCGACACCCAGGCCTCGGCACGGGACCGGTGCGTCGATCTGGGGCTGCTCGACGCCCTCCTCGCGGCGGGCGTGCCGGTCGAAGCCGACGACACCGAACCGCTCGGCTTCCTCAGCTGGCTCGGGCGGGCGAAGGGTGACGACCTGCCGCACGTCATCCGGGACGGCCGCTTCACACCCCGGCTGCTCGCGGGACTGTCCGACCCGACGGCCGCCCGGGAGATCGGCCACCGGCCGCCCAACCCCCTGACGGGGGACACGGGACGCCTCAAGACGCTCACCACCCGGCCGGCCCTGCGCGAGTTCGTCGCCGGGTTCCTCGGCGAACACGGCCGACGGGTCACGGAGGGCGGCGTACTGCCGCTGCACACCGCCCTGCGGGACCTGGAGCCGTTCGCCGCGCCCGCTTTCCGCCGGCACTTCGATGAGGAGGCGGAGCGCATCCTCGCCCTGGACCCGGCCGAGGCGCTGACGAGGACACTGCGCGCCGGACTCCCCGACGAGCTGGGGCTGCCCGGTGAAGGGGAGGCCTGGCAGCGGGGAGAGTGGACGGAGGTCCGCGACGGCGGCGACGCCCTCCTCCTGGCCGGACGCGGCCGCGCCACCGCCCTGGGACTCGAAGGCGTCGTCGTCCACTGGGAGGACGAGACGTACGACTACCGGAAGCCCTGGCCGACGGGCCTGGTCTGGAGGGACGGCGCCTTCGAGACGGTGCCCTTCGACGGCAGAAGGCGCCTCGGATCCCCGGCCGAGCCGGCCGAGCGGGAACCGGTGCTCTTCCCGGGCGACGCGGTGCCCCGTACGGTGCACCGCGTCACCGGCGCCGCCCGGGAGTACGGCGAACTGCGCGCCCCGGACGGCGCCGTCGTGGCGGCCTGGCCGCTCGCGGGGCACGGGGTGTTCGGCCTCAACAGGGCGCGATGGACCGCCGGTTCCCCGTTCACCCCACCGCCGGGCTGGTGGCACGCCCTGCGCCCGCGCGACGCGGTCGGCTCCGCACGGCTACGGGCCATGGACACTCCCACCGCCGAGCGCATGCTCGCGGCCGTGGGAGCGGAGACGCACTCCGGCCTCGACTTCCTGGCCGGAAGCCGGAGCGGAGCCAGGGGGGTGCACGACACCACGGTGCGGGTGTGGGACGAACTCGGCGCGGTGGTACGGGAGTTCCTCCCCGAGGTCACGGCCGACCGGCTGGTGGACGGCCTCACCGGCGTCCTCTGGTCGGCCGTGGAGTGTGGTCGACTCCGAGCCGGCATGCGCACGGCGTGACCTGCCGCCCTGCCCTCACCGGCTCCGCGCCCGACGTCAGCGCTGCGAGTCGCCGAGGTCCCGGTCGTGCTCCGGTGTGGTCCACGAGTCACTCCCCGGGCGGCCCGCCGCCTGGGTCGGGTCACCCACGGAGCGGCGCCGACGCGCGACCCGGCGGCTGCCCCACCAGAACGCGGCGAGAAGCAGGAGGACAACCACCGCGCCGATGGCCACGGCGAACCACACGGCGTTGGATCCGGCCGACGCGAGAGCGGGCCCGGGCGTGAGGACGGGCGCGGCTGCCAAGGTGGATGTGATCATGATCGCCTTTCTCGCGGATCGGGACGCACCCGGCGGCTCGGCCGACGGGGCGCTGTGACGCGCTCAGCGTCTGTCCCGTCCCGGCCGCCTCAAACGCGTGCGGAGGGTGACCGGTCGACGCGCGGGATCCACGGAGTCTGCCTAGCGTGTCACCTGGAACCCATCCACAGGAAAGGGGCATTACGTCATGGCAGGCAAGGGCTCGGACAAGGCAAAGGGCAAGCTCAAGGAGGCCGCGGGCAAGGCCACGGGCAACAAGCGCCTGGAGGCGGAAGGCAAGACGGACCAGATGAAGGGCAAGGCCCGAGAGGCGGCCGACTCGGCCCGTGAGCGCGCCGAAGGCGTCCGCGACTCCCTGGACCCCGACAAGCGCGACAGGTAGGCAGCCCGACGAGACCCGACGAGTGTCTCGGCGTCGGAGCCGGCCGCCCTGCCTCCCCCACGAGGAGGAGGCAGGGCGCCACGCCTTCCGCCCGTGCTCAGGGTCGCCGCGCCTCCGCCCGCGCTCAGGACCGCCGCTGGCGGGGGACAGGCGGAACGGCCTGGACCGGGGACGTCGTGGCCAGGACGAACGAGTGACCTGCCGGGTCCGTGTAGCGGCGCAGGTCCGTGCGCCGGTCGGTCCGGGTGCCGTCGCGCACGGCCGCGACGGGCCGCGCGCCGAGCGAGACCGCCTCGCGTTCCGCTTCGTCGAGGGCGTCGGGGGCCACCAGGATCTCCAGGTGGGCCTGCTGGGCGTCCTCGGGACGGGGCCAGCTGGGGGGCGCCTGCCCGAGGTCACGGCGGATCCCGAGCATCGCACCGGAAGGGCCGGAGACGAGCAGCAGGTCGGGGTCGCCGCCGTGGGGCTCCACGGTGGCGTCCAGGAGCGCCGCGTAGAACCGCGCCAGGGGTTCCGGGTCGGTGGAGTCGAGGACGAGGACGAGAGACTTGGGCACAGTCATGTATCCCGTCTGCCCCGCGTACTCCCGGTCACGCCCGGACGCGGTGAGCGCGGGATCCGTGGGTACGAGGATGTCGGACCGAGCGGGCGAGTGGAGCGGGGCGACGGATGGTGGACATGAACGGTGCCGGCGGCGACGGCGATGTCCCGGAGGAGAATCGGGCCCAGGTCCCTGAGCAGGACCTGCTCGCAGGCCTCAGCGTGGACATCAGCAGGCCCGAGCAGCCCGTCCTGCTGAGCGCCACCGGCGACCCCATCCGCACCTGGCGGGAGAACTACCCGTACCCCAGGAAGGTCCGCCGTGCCGAGTACGAGCGGCAGAAGCGGATCCTGCAGATCGAGATGCTCAAGCTGCAGCGCTGGGCGAAGGACACCGGCGCCAGGATCGTGGTGCTGTGCGAGGGCCGGGACGCCGCCGGCAAGGGCGGCACCATCCAGCGGTTCACCGAGCGGCTCAATCCGCGCGGCGCCCGGATCGTCGCCCTCGACAAGCCGACCGAGCGAGAAGCCGGGCAGTGGTTCTTCCAGCGGTACGTGGCCCCGCTGCCGGCCCCCGGCGAGATCGTGTTCTTCGACCGCTCCTGGTACAACCGGGCGGGAGTCGAGCGGGTGATGGGCTTCTGCACGGAGGAGGAGTACCAGCTGTTCCTCCACCAGTGCCCCCTGTTCGAACGCATGCTGGTCGAGGACGGCATCCACCTCGTGAAGTTCTGGTTCTCCGTCTCCCGCTCCGAGCAGCGCACCCGCTTCGCCATCCGCCAGGTCGACCCCGTACGGCAGTGGAAGCTCTCGCCCACCGACCTCGCCTCGCTCGACCGCTGGGACGACTACACCACGGCCAAGGTCGCGATGTTCCGGGAGACGGACACCGAGCACGCGCCGTGGACCGTGGTCAAGAGCAACGACAAGCGGCGGGGCCGGCTGGAGGCCATGCGCAGCCTGCTGGCCCGGATCGACTACGCGAGCAAGGACCCGCAGGCGGTCGGCACGCCCGATCCGCTCATCGTCGGCGCGGCGGACACCCTGCTCGAACCGGGGGAGGAGACGACCGACCTCTCACCCACCCCACTGGCCCCCCTGCGGGACGGCCCGGGCGAACACCCGGGAGAGCACCCTGGGGAACACCCGGGCCGCTGACCACGGGGGCCTGCCGACGGCAAACCCCCGGGCCGCTGACCACGGGGGCCTGCCCGACGGCAAACCCCCGGGCCGCTGTCCACAGCGACCTGCCCTACGGCAACACCCGGGTCGCCACCCACGGTGGTCTCAGGCCGGGTGGCCGGGGGAGAGGTCCACGACGTCGCCGAACCGGAGGAGTGGTGGCCGCACCGGGCCGGACGGGCTCTCCGCGACGGGAGCCAGCAGGAAGCCGACATGGTCCCCACCGTCGACGCGTTCCCGCACCCGGCCCACGAACCAGGCGCAGCAGTCGGACAGGACGGGGACGGCTCCCTCCCCCGGCCACCAGGCCACCCGGCCGAACTTGTCGACGTCGTCGCCGGTCCGCCCCCCGAACAGCTCGGCCGTCCCCCGCTGCTCGGGCCGCAGGGTGTGGACCGCGAGGTGGGAGGCACGGCGCCCGACGCGGTAGGTGCGGTTGGCCTTGGAGAGCCACACCATGAAGCGGGGCGGGTCGATCGAGCACTGCGAGGCGAAGCCCACCAGGCAGCCCGCCTGCTCGCCCCCGGCCGCCGTCGTCACGACGTACATCGGGTAGTCGAGCACGTCGGCGAAGGCGTCGAGGCCGGCCACCGTCAGCCCCTCGGGTCCAGGTGCGGGTCCAGGCTCGGCAAGGGGCAGCGCAGAGCGGAACGGCCCGCCGTCCAGGCATCGAGGATGTGCGCGTCGAGCCTGTCCTCGAGCAGGACGGTCGCCGCGCACCCGAAGGCGATGTCCGGTTCGAGCGCGGGTTCGTCGACGAGGAGCCCACCGATCACCTCGCGCCGCACGATCTGTTCGTGGACGGCATCGGCTTCGACGTGCTCGGTGTAGAACCGCTCGGCGGCCGGCCCCGCGTCACAGCGCCGCATGGCCTTGGCGAGCCGGCGGGAGCCGGGCGAGGAGGTGACCTCGACACAGGCGAAGTGGCCGACGAGCGCCCCACGCAGGGCCCGGTGCAGGCCGAACAGGGACATGAGGTTGACGGTCGCGAGGAGCGGGGCGTCGGCGTGGTCCAGGTAGTGGCCGTAGGACGTGTCGAGGCCGAGGTCGGTCATGAGGTCCGCGAAGAGCCGCGCGTGGATGCGGTCGGCGTGACCGGCGCCGAACTCGTCGTACTCGACGGCCACCATCGCGGCCTTGGCCCGTCCGGTCAGCCGCGGGATGGCCCAGGCGTGCGGGTCCGCCTCCTTGAGGTGGTAGAGGGAGCGCAGCGCCGCGTACTCGCGCAGCTGCCAGAGCTCGCCCGCGGTCTCCAGGTGGCGGCTGACGCTCTCGGCCGGATCGACCGGTTCGACGAGCAGCGGCGCGAACGCCTCCTCGACGGATCGGGGCGCGTCGGCGAGCGCGCCGCGCAGCGCGTGCAGGAAACGTTCCTCCAGTTCCCGCCGCAGCCGCAACAGGTCCGGATCCCACTCGCGGTCGTCGTCGACGCCCTCGAAGCCCCGGTAGTGGAGCTCGTACAGCAGGTACAGCGCGAGGTGCAGATCCTCGCCCCAGGGGTCCGCCCGCCGGACGCTCCCCTCGGTGTACGCCGGCGGCCGGCCGGTCCGCAGGGCCCTCTCCACGGCGCCCGAGAGGTCACCGCGCCCCGCGACGAGGCGAGGGCCGGCGGTGGCTGCTTCCGGGGTGCTCGTGCTGAGCGGGGTCATCGAAGGCTCCTGTCCTCGGGGCGATGGCGGTGGCGGATGCCCCGCCCGACACCCCGTCTGTCCGGGCGACGAGCAACAAATCGCCTACCCGCTCTATACGGCACTATTCGGCCACCGCGCCCCGCGCGCGCCCAGGAGACGGCCGCCTGGCCCACCCCGGCATCGCCCTCCGGACCGGAGTACGCAGAAAGGTGAGATAGGGACGCGGGTCGGGGGTAGAGGGGTGGCCATGGACACCACTGAAACGACCCCTCTGCGCGCAGTCGCCCTGGTCTGCACCCTTTCCCCCTCCCCGGCTGCCTCCAGCTCGCAGCTCCTGGCCGAGCAGACCATGGCCGCCCTGAGCGACCACGGCGTGAGCGGCAAGATCATCCGGATCGCCGACCACGACGTACGCCCCGGCGTGAAGGCCGACATGGGTGAAGGGGACGCCTGGCCCGAGATCAGGGACACGATCCTCGGCTGCGACATCCTCGTCCTGTCGACCCCGATCTGGCTCGGGCATCCGTCGAGCATCGCCCAGCGGGTGATGGAACGGCTGGACGCCGAGATCTCCGAGACCGACGAGGAAGGCCGGATGCTCACCTACGGCAAGGTCGCGGCGGTCTGCGTCGTGGGCAACGAGGACGGGGCGCACAAGGTGAGCGCCGACCTCTTCCAGGGGCTCAACGACGTCGGCTTCTCCCTCGCCCCGAACGCCGTCACTTACTGGGTCGGTGAAGCCATGCAGGGGACCGACTACCTGGACCTCGAGAAGACCCCGGAGAAGACCGAGGCCACGACCGCGACCCTGGCGGCCAACACCGCCCACCTCGCCCGCCGCCTGAAGTCGGTGCCGTACCCGGCCTCCTCCTGAGGCGATCGACGCACGACACCAGCACGGCACAGCGCAGAGCGGCACAGCACAGCACCACGGAGGTCCCGATGCCCCCTCAGGAACAAGCACATGGCCCCGACCCGGTGACCGGCCACCCCCGCCCCCCTCTCCCCGACCAGGAACAGGACCACCCCGGCTCGACCGAGGAGATGAGCCCCCGCCCCGACCACGGCGAGGACTCGTATCGCGGTCACGACGTGCTCGTCGACCGGGTGGCGGTGGTCACCGGCGGCGATTCCGGGATCGGCAGGGCCGTGTGCCTGGCCTTCGCACGGGAAGGCGCGGACATCGTCTTCACCTACCTCCCCGAGGAGGAGCAGGAGGCCAGGGAGACCGCGCGTCTGGTCCAGGAGGCGGGACGCAAGGCCCTGCCCGTCCTGTGCGACCTCCGTGACGAGAGCCAGTGCGCGGACCTGATCGACCGCACGGTGAGCGAACACGGCCGGATCGATGTCCTCGTCAACAACGCCGCCTACCAGATGGCTCAGCCGGACGGCATCGAGGCCATCACCACGGAGCAGTTCGACCGGGTGATGAAGACGAACCTCTACGGAATGTTCTGGCTCTCCCGCGCGGCCGTGCCCCATATCCCGCGCGGCGGCTCCATCATCAACACGACCTCCGTGCAGGGATACCAGCCCAGCCCGCACCTCCTCGACTACGCGATGACGAAGTCGGCGATCATCTCCTTCACGCACGGTCTGGCGCAGATGCTCGCGGAGCGCGGCATCCGCGTGAACGCGGTCGCGCCCGGCCCGGTGTGGACACCGTTGATCCCGGCGACGATGCCGGACACGAAGGACTTCGGCGCCCAGTCGCCGCTGGGCCGGGCCGCCCAGCCGGCGGAGATGGCCCCCGCGTACGTCTTCCTGGCCTCGCCCCGGGCGAGTTACATCACCGGCGAGATCGTCAACGCGACAGGCGGTACGCCCCTGCCGTGATCCCGGCGTCGGCGGGTCGCGGCGGGCCGCCCGGACGGTGCGTACCGTGCGCACCGCGAGGGCGTCGTGACCCGTCGCGACCCAGAGCCGCGATTCGAGCGTGTGTTCGGTTTACGGTTACGCTGGGACCATGACCGCACCACGGCCGCTCCCCGGCCTCCAGGGCTCCCTGTTCGACCAGGGCGACGACCCCCGGCCCGGTCCGCTGGACGGGATCAGGCGGACCGCGCTCGACGGCGGGGCCTGGATCGACCATCTGCCGGGCTGGTTCCAGGGCGCCGACGCGCTGTTCGAGGAGCTGGTCGAGCGGGTGCCTTGGCGTGCCGAGGAGCGCAGGATGTACGACGACGTGGTCGCCGTACCCCGTCTCCTCGCGTACTACCGGGAGGGCGCGCCCCTCCCGCACCCCGCCCTCGACGAGGCCCGTTCCGCCCTCGACGCCCACTTCGCGTCCGAGCTGGGGGAACCCTTCGTCTCCGCCGGCCTCTGCCTCTACCGCGACGGGCGCGACAGCGTCTCCTGGCACGGCGACCGGACCGGCCGCTCCTCCACGCGGAACACGATGGTCGCCATCCTCTCCCTCGGCGACCCGCGCGACCTCGCGCTCCGCCCCCGCGGCGGCGGACCCGTGGCGCTCCGGCTCCCGCTCGGCCACGGCGACCTCGTCGTGATGGGCGGATCCTGTCAGCGCACCTGGGACCACGCGATCCCGAAGACGAGCCGCGCGGTCGGGCCCCGCATCAGCGTCCAGTTCCGCCCGCGGGGCGTTTCCTGAGGCCGGGAGGGCCCGCCGCGAGAGGTCGGGACGGTCCCTCGCGCCGGTCTCACATCGGACCGATGACCTTCTTCCCTGCTGGTCTACCTGGCCGTGGGGTGCTCGGTCGGAGGATTCCTGCTCTACAACTACGGCCTGCGCCGGATGGCGTCGAGCGTCGCGGTCGACATCCTCAACCTGGTGCCTGTCTTCGGCGTCATCGGCGCCGTCGTCATCAACGGTGAGTCGATCCGGCTCGCCCAGGTGACGGGCGGCGCGATCATCGTCGCCGGGGTGGCCCTCGGCATGATCGAGCGGGGAGGGGCCGAGCGACGGCGTGCCGGACGGGGGCCGGGAGCCACCACGCAACCCGACGCGGAGCGGCGGGCCCCCACGGCCGACCAGGAGCCCGCCGCACGTCCGCGTGCGTGAGGGGGGGGCACGTGGGTGCGGTCGGCCCGCGAGACGGTCCTTCAATGGCGGGAGGGGGCCCGCGGTGTGACGGTGATGACCGAGGCCGGGCAGGCACCGGCGGCGATACGGACCGCCGCGTCCAGCTCCCGCGGCGGCCGGGCGTCGAGCAGGAGGACCCGGCCCTCCTGTTCGTCCTGGTCGAAGACCTCCGGGGCGGTCAGGGCGCACATTCCGGCCCCGAGGCAGCGGTCGCGGTCGACGCGGATCTCCATGGAGGTCAGGCCTCGTCCCAGGTCACCGGCAGCCGGTGCACGCCGTGGATGTTCATGTTCGTCCGCAGCGGGACCTCCTCGGCCGGCACGTCGAGCCGCAGCGTGGGGAACCGCGTCAGCAGCGCCGGCAGCGCGACCGTCATCTCGACGCGGGCCAGCTGCTGGCCGAGGCACTGGTGGATGCCGTGCCCGAAGCCCAGATGCCCCGTCGCCTTGCGGCGCAGGTCGAGGACGTCCGGATCCGGGAACCGCTCCGGGTCGCGGTCGGCGGCCTCGAGGGACAGGGTGACGCTCTCGCCCGCCCTGATGACCTGGCCGTCCAGCTCGACGTCCTCGAGTGCGGACTTGATGCCGGTGTGGGCGACGGTCAGATAGCGCATCAGCTCCTCGACGGCCCCCGGGGCGAGGTCCGGGTCCGCACGCAGGGCCTCGGCCTGCTCCGGGTGGGTGAGGAGCGCGAACGTACCGTGGGCGATCATGTTGGCGGTGGTGTCGAGCCCGGCGGCGAGCAGGAATCCCCCGACGCCGATCAGCTCCTCGTCGGGGAGATCGGAGTCCCGGGCCAGGTCGCCGAGCAGGTCGTCGGAGGGTACGGCGCGCTTGGCGGCGACCAACTCGGCCATGTACTCCTGGAGTCCGACGTGGGCGGCGTACCGCTCCTCGGGCGCGGCGTCCATGTCCATGATGGTGTGGGCGTGGTTCTGGAAGCGCTCCCGGTCGGCGTAGGGCACCCCGAGCAGCTCGCAGATCACCAGGGCGGGGAGAGGGCGGGCGAAGGCCTCGACGAGGTCCGCTCCGGGGCCGCGGCGCCCCATGGCGTCCAGATGCTCGGTGGTGATCTCCTCCACGCGTTCGGAGAGCCGCCGCATCCGGCGGACGGTGAACTTCCCCATGAGGAGGCGCCGGAAACGGGTGTGCTCGGGCGCGTCCATCCCGGTCATGTCACCGACGGGCGCGGGCGGCAGGGGGCCGTCGGGCCCGCCGGCGAAGGGGTAGTGCATCAGCTCGTACCGCGAGCTGAAGCGGGGGTCGCCCATGATGGCGCGGACCGTGGAGTAGCCGGTGGCGAGCCAGCCGACGTGACCGTCGGGGTACGTCATCCGGGCCAGCGGGCGCTGCTCGCGCAGCACGCCGAGATCGGCGGGCGGGTCGAAGGGGCAGCCGGGCGTGCGCTGCGTGGGGAGCGTGACGGGTTCCGCGGTCTCGGGTCGGGTCGACGGGTCGTGCTGCTGCATGTGTCCTCCGTGAAGAGTGACGAGGGGCGGAACGCCGTCCTCGCCTGCCGTCAGGGGTGCTGGCGTTTGCGGCGCCACGGGTGGCGCCACTGGTAAAAGCGTCAAGTAGCCCCAAGCCGGGGCAAAATGCGATCCGCGTAGCGCCGTGGCGCAGCCGATGGACAGATAGTGGCACCATGATGGTGCCATTGCAAGCCATGATGGCGTCAGGCGGTGTCGTCCAGGTGTGCACCCGTCAGGAAGTGACCCCCCGAACCTCACGTAGAGTGGCCCCGGGCCGTGACTGGCGCTTGAGGTGGATCACCACCGGGGAGCGGTCCGGCGGGAGTGCGCCCAGCGGCGGGCCCGTACCGATGCCGTGCGCCTGGGCGAACCACCCGTCAGAGACGAAGCCCAGGAGTCGCCATGTCCACCAGCACCGCCACCCTCATGGACGGCACGGCCCTCGCCCGCCGTACGGTCGAGGAGACCGCTGCCCGCGCCGCCGAGATCACCCGTCGTACCGGCGTCACCCCGTGCCTCGCGACCGTCCTCGTCGGCGCGGACCCGGCCTCCGTGACGTACGTGAAGATGAAGCAGAACCGTTGCGCCAAGGCCGGGATCCGCTCCCGCCACGTCGAGCTGCCCGCCGCCACGACGACCGAGGAACTCGTAGCCGCGATCACCGCGCTCTCCGAGGACCCCGAGGTCCACGGCATCCTGCTCCAGCACCCGGTCGGCCCCCACATCGACGAGCGCGCCGCCTTCGAGGCCATCGCCCCCGCCAAGGACGTCGACGGCGTCACCATGGCATCCTTCGCCGCCATGGGCTTCGGACTGCCCGGCTTCGTCTCCTGCACGCCCGGCGGCATCATGCGCCTCCTCGACGCCTACGACGTCGAACCCCGCGGCAAGCGCGCCGTCGTCGTCGGCCGCAGCGCGATCCTCGGCAAGCCGGCCGGCCTGCTCCTCCTCGGCCGCGACGCCACCGTCACCTACTGCCACTCCCGCACCGAGGACCTCTCCTCCGTCGTCCGCGAGGCCGACATCCTCGTGGCCGCCGTCGGCAAGCCGAACTTCATCAAGGGAGCCGACATCAAGCCCGGGGCCGTCGTCATCGACGCCGGCTACAACCCGGGCAACGTCGGCGACGTCGACTTCGCGTCGGCCGCCGAGCGCGCCTCCCTCATCACCCCGGTACCCGGTGGTGTCGGGCCCATGACCATCGCCGTGCTCCTCGCCCAGACGGTCGAGGGCGCGGAGCGTCAGCTCGGTCTGTAGGGAGAACACATGACGGGGCGGCAGCGGTGGCGGTGGCGACGGGCCGAAGCGGGGCCGGCGATTGTCACGGTTCTGTACGGGCCGCGGTCATCCCCCGAAAAAGGGTGGCCGCGCGCCCGCCGACGGGCGAATCTGGACCCCGTGCCACACCCGTCACCCACCACCCCACCGCCGGACCGCCGCCCGGGCGCACCCGCCTCGCACGGTGCGCCCGACCTGTCCGACACGTCCGGGCCGCCCGCCTCGCCCGAAGTGCTCGACGCCGCTGACGCGTCGGTCAAGGGCGACGCCTCCGTCGCGCCCGTCGGCTCCGAGTCCGGGTGGTCGTCGCGCCTCGAGCGGCTCGACGCGCCCCGGCCCGTGCCGAACGTGCCGCGCGCGCGGTGGTTCGGCGTGCCGCTCGTCCCGCTGCTCGTGGGCGCCCTGGTGGCGGGCGCGTTCCTGGCGGCTGGGGGCGGGACCGAGCAGGGACTCGCCACCGACGGCCGGCCGGGCGTCGACCGGGTAGGCGTGCCGTCGCCCGCGGGCGACGGCGGGGCGACCACCCCCTCGGCCGACGGAGCGGCGACCGACACGCGGGGCGGGGCCGACGGCGGACCCGACACCCGCGCGGACGGCACACCGGCGGACGACATGGCGAAGGACGACACGCCGGCGGACGGCACCGCGACGCCCGACGCCACCGTCTCCGGCGCACCGGCCCCCACCGAGCCCGTCGACCCCACTACCCGCCCCTCCAGCGGCCCCGACGGCAGCGTCACAGGTGTGTCCCCGACCCCCTCCCGTACGGGAAGCACTGCCCCCACACGTCGGCCGACCGCCACCGCGACGCACGGCGGCTCACCGGCCCGGCCCGTCTCCTTCGAGGCGCTGCGCGTCGGGGACTGCTTCGACATCGACCGCGACGCGCCGGGCACCGCCCTCCGGCGCTCCTGCGACACGCCGCACAACGCCGAACTCGTCGTCCGGCTCCGGCTGACCGGCGTCCACGCCACCGACTCGGCGGTCCGTGAAGCGGCCACCCTGCTGTGCCGCGAACCGCTGCGCCGCAAGGCCGCGTTGCAGCCGCTCGGTACGCGCTGGACCACCTTCGTCCAGTACCCGTACCGAACCAGCTACCTCCTCGGTTCGGACACCGTCGCCTGCAGCCTGGCCGCTCCCTCCGCCACCGGCGGCAAGCTCAGTCGGCCGCTCCTGTAGCACCGGCGGCGAGGGCCGTGGCGAGAGCCGTCGCCGGATCACGGTCCGGCGGACCCGCGGGGGACCAGCGGGCACCGGACTTGAGGTACGGCCACCAGCGCCCGTCCTTGCCGAGCCGCAGCTGCGCCTCCGCGCCCACGGCCGTCCACCGGGCGCCGCCCGCCCGCCGCAGCACCGGCTGTTCGTCGTCCTCCCAGGCCTCCACGAGCCGGGCCCCGGCCCGGGCGAGGGTCTCGGCGTCCGGCGTCCACTCCTCCTCCAGTACGGCGAGGGCGGCGGCGCCACCGAACCGCCACGCGCGCGTGGCCAGGTCGAGCTCCGCCCGCGTGCGGCCCGAACCCGCGGCGAGCCGTGCCGCGATCCAGGGTGCGGGGGAGTCCACCGCGAGCCGCACGGCGTCCTGAGCGGCCGTCAGACGCGGCTCCAGAGACGCCGTAACCGAAGCCGACGCCGAACTCGACGCGGAAGCCGAAACCGACGCGGAAGCCGAAACCGACGCGGAAGCCGAAACCGACGCCGACGCGGAAGTCGAACCCGAAACCGACGCCGACGCGGAAGTCGAACCCGAAACCGACGCCGGAGCAGCCCCCAGCGCCTCAGCGAGCATCCGGTGCGCGCGGGCCGCCGCGTCCGACGCGAGGAACTCCAGTGCCGCCGGGTCGACCCCGGGCGCCGGCTCCGTCTCCGTGTCGAGGGACGGTGACCGGCCGGGCGCGTCAGGCGCGACCGGGGGAGCGGGCAGCGGCGGCAGCAGGAACTCCGCCGCGTACGCCTCCTCGGCCGACACGCCGCGCATGCCGCCGACACCCTGGTCAGTCCCCTCGCCGGGCGTGTCGTCCCCTTCCGGGCCACCACCCGCGGCACGTGAAGCGCTGCGCGACTGCAGCTGGTCGAGGAGCGTGCGCTCGCCGCGCCCCCGCATGAGCAGCAGGACGAAGGGGTCCTCGTCGATCAGACGCGCCACCTGGTAACAGAGCGCCGCCGTGTGCGGACAGTGGTCCCAGGCCTCGCAGCCGCACTCCGGATCGAGGTCACCGATCCCCGGCAGCAGGTCGAGCCCGGCCGCCGCCGCGTCCTCCACCAGGTGCGGCGGCATCTCCCGTTCGAGGAGTGCCGCGATGTGGCCGGCGCTGTCCACGGCGAGGTCGAGGAGCCGTTCCCACTCCTCCTCCGAGAACTCCCGCACCAGGACGTCACCGCGGTACGGAGTGCCGTCGCGGTCCTTGACCACCGCCGTGATGCGGCCGGGGCGTACCGACATGGCACCCACCGCCCCCGCGCGCGCGTGCCTGCGGCCCGCCTTGAGCTGCTGGCCGTCGAGCGCGGTGTCCTCAAGGGCCTTGAGCCACGCCCGCCCCCACCAGGTCCGGGTGAAGGCCCCACCCTGCGCCGGCGGCAGCGCCGCGAACGTACGCTCCTCGTCCCCGTGTCCGTACTCGCTCATCGTTCGTCCCCTCGCAGTCGCACCAGCTCCGCCAGTTCGGCATCGGTCAGTTCGGTCAGTTCCGACGGCGCGTCCCCGCCCGTTCCGAGGACGCTGTCCGCCAGCTCCCGCTTGCGGTCGAGCATGGTCGCGATCCGGTCCTCGATCGTCCCCTCGGCGATCAGCCGGTGGACCTGCACAGGCCGGTCCTGCCCGATCCGGTACGCGCGGTCGGTGGCCTGGGCCTCCACGGCCGGGTTCCACCAGCGGTCGTAGTGCACGACATGTTCCGCGCGGGTGAGGTTGAGCCCCGTACCGGCCGCCTTCAGGGAGAGCAGGAAGACCGGTACCTCCCCGTCCTGGAAGCGGGCGACCATCGCCTCGCGCTCGGCGACCGGTGTCCCGCCGTGCAGGAACTGCGTCCGCACGCCCCGCGCGGCGAGGTGCGCCTCCAGGAGCCTGGCCATCCCCACGTACTGCGTGAAGACCAGGGTGCACGCGCCCTCGGCGAGGATCGTGTCGAGCAGCTCGTCGAGCAGCTCCAGCTTGCCCGAACGCCCCTCGATCCTCGGCTGTTCCTCCTTGAGGTACTGCGCCGGGTGGTTGCAGATCTGCTTGAGACCGGTCAGCAGCTTCACGACCAGGCCGCGCCGCGCCATGCCGTCGGCCTCGGAGATCGCCGCCAGCGTCTCCCGCACCACCGCCTCGTACAGAGCGGCCTGTTCCGGTGTCAGGGACACGGCCCGGTCCGTCTCCGTCTTCGGCGGCAGCTCGGGTGCGATGCCGGGGTCCGACTTGCGGCGCCGCAGCAGGAACGGGCGGACGAGCGCGGCGAGTCGCGCGGCGGCGGCCGGGTCCCCGCCACCTTCCACGGCGGCGGCGAAGCGGGTCCGGAACGCGCCCAGACTGCCGAGGAGCCCCGGCGTCGTCCAGTCGAGGATCGCCCACAGCTCGGAGAGGTTGTTCTCCACCGGAGTGCCGGACAGCGCCACGCGCGCGCGTGCGCCGATGGTCCGCAGCTGCCTGGCGGTCGCCGAGTACGGGTTCTTGACGTGCTGCGCCTCGTCCGCGACGACGAGTCCCCAGCTCCGCGCGGCGAGTCGTGCCGCGTCGAGTCGCATCGTGCCGTACGTGGTGAGGACGAAACCGCCGTGGGGGAGGTCCTCCAGGTCACGGGTGGCGCCGTGGAAGCGGCGCACCGGCGTGCCGGGCGCGAACTTCTCGATCTCCCGCTGCCAGTTGCCCATGAGGGAGGTCGGACAGACGACGAGGGTCGGCCCCGCGGCCGCCGGGTCGGACTGACGGTGCAGGTGCAGCGCGATCACCGTGATCGTCTTGCCGAGCCCCATGTCGTCGGCGAGGCAGCCACCGAGGCCGAGGGAGGTCATCCGGTGCAGCCAGTCGAGCCCGCGCAGCTGGTAGTCGCGGAGGTTCGCGGCGAGCGCGGGCGGCTGGGACACCTCTGGACGGCCGCCCTCGGGGTCGGCGAGGCGCTCCCGCAGGCGCTCCAGCCAGCCGGTCGCCGCCACCTCGACGAGCCGGCCGTCGACCTCGGTGGAGCCGGTGAGCACGGCGGAGAGGGCGTCCACCGGTGTGACCTTGCGGTCCTGCTGGTCACGGGCGCGGCGTACCTCGGTGGGGTCGACGAGCACCCAGCGGTCCCGCAGGCGTACGAGGGGCCGCCCGGCTTCGGCGAGCCGGTCGAACTCGGCCCTGGTCAGCTCCTGATCGCCGACGGCGAAGCGCCAGTGGAAGCCGAGCAGGGCATCGGCGGAGAGGAAGGAGGGCAGCGCGGAGCGGGAGCCTGCGAACTCCCCGGCGGACAGGGCGCCCTCGGCCGACCAGGCATCGCCGGGTGTCCCGGCGGACCGGATGCCCGAGAGGTCGTCGGCCCCGGCCCCCTCGGGCTGCCCGCCGGACCGGGACCCACCCGAGCCGTCGTTCCCTCCGGGCGCGTCCGTGCCCACCGGGCCGATCACCGCGGCGGCGGTGAGCCGGTCGGTGAGTTCGCGTGGCCAGTGGACCTGGACGCCCGCCGCGGCGAGGTTCCGGCCGGCAGCGCCGAGCAGCTCCGCGACCTCCTCGTCGACGAGTTCGACGGTGTCGGGCACCGCGGCCGTCAGGAGCGGCGCCAGCGGGGCCCACGCGCGCGCGGCCCGCCGGAGCGCGAGCAGGACGTCCATCCGGACCCGGGGGCCGAAGGCCGCGCCGGTCCGGCCGGAGCCCGCCCACACCTCCGCCGCGTCCGCGACCAGCGTCGGGTCGGCGACGGCGTGCAGCTGCAGCACCGCGCGGAACGCCGGCGCCTCCTCCGACTCGGCGGTGAAGCCGGGGAGTTCGAGCCGGAGCGACAGCCGGATCCCCGCGTCGTGCACCGCCGCCACGTCGGCCGCCCACGTCCGCTGCTCGGGAATCCGCTGCGGCTCGTCGGCCGCGAAGGCGGGGCCGTCGGCGGCGAGCGGAGCCGCGGGGGTACGGGGGAGGGTGTCCGCGACCGCGTCGGCGAAGGCCCGGAGCAGCGCCTCGGGGTCCGGAAGCAGCAGCGGCTCGTCCGGAGAGAGCGGTACGGCGTGGGCCGCGGGCGGCATCGAGGCGGCGAGCGTACGCAGCGGGGCCAGCTCCTCGGGGCCCAGCGGACCGGCGCGCCACGCGTCGACGTCGTCGGAGGTGAGGCCGGGCAGCAGCAGACCGCGAGCGGCGAAGTCCAGGGCGAGGAGCGAGGCGGCTCCCCAGAACGCGGTCGCGGGGGACGCGGTGGCGGAGAACCGCGCGCGGGCGAGCAGCGGCAGAGCGTCCCGTACGGAGAGGGTGAAGGCGGGGACGGTCACGGGGCGGAGGCCGGCGCCGTCCACGACCGTGATCTCGGCACTGGCCGGGGCGAGATCCCCGGCGCCTGAGGCGAAGTCAGGCAGTGTCTCGCCGTCCGGTGACCAGAAGGCGATCCGGCCGGCGCGCGGCGGCTCTGCGGGAAGGAAGACGGCGGAGTGGCGGGTGAGCCCGAGGAAGGGCTCCCGAGTGGCTTCACGAGCAGGTACGCGGGCGGAATCATCGGGTCCGTACGACAGCGACAACGCATTCCTCAAATTTGACTACCTGAAGACTGAGCGGCCGAGGATACCTCGGCGGAAGGATTCCGAGCGCACCCGCAGCACGTGATCCGCGCCACAGGCCCGGAGGGGTGGGGCTCCCCCTACCCCCGGCCCCGGGCCCGCCCCCCAACCGGCCGGGGTGGTGACGCCATGGCCCCGGACGATCACGAATCCGTACGTTCGGCACAGGCGCTCACCGACCGAACGGTCACCGACCGAACCGTCACCGGCCGAGCCGTCGCCGACGGAACTGTCACCGACTGACCCGTCACCACCCTCACCGGATCCGACCGCCGAAAGCCGACAGAAACCGGAGCCCCCGCCATGTCCCAGGCCACCGTCCTGCCCCCGGCCGCCGCCCCCGCCGCGGCGCCCGCCCGAGCCAGGGGCGGCAGTGAGTTCACCCCGCTCCTGCGGACGGTGAGGGAACAGGGCCTCCTCGAACACCGCCCCGGCTGGTACGCCCGCGGCATCGCCGTCAACCTCCTCGGCATCGCCGCCGTGGTGACCGGTCTCGCCCTGATCGGCCCCTCCTGGTGGGCGCTCGCGCTCGCCGTACCCCTCGCGCTGCTCTCGGCCCGGGTCGCCTTCGTCGCCCACGACGCGGGCCACGCCCAGATCACCGCGAACCGCAAGATCAGCCGGGCCGTCCAGCTCGTCCACGCCAACCTCCTCCTCGGCATGAGCCGCGAGTGGTGGAACGACAAGCACAACCGCCACCACGCCCACCCCAACCACCTCGACAAGGACCCCGACGTCGCGGCCGACATCCTCGTCTTCGCCGACCACCAGACGGCGGGCCGCACAGGCCTGCGCGGGTTCCTCACCCGGCACCAGGCCTGGCTGTTCTTCCCGCTGACGACCCTGGAGGGCATCGCGCTCAAGGTGTACGGGGTCCAGGCCCTGCTGGCGAAGGACGGCCCCTGCCGCACCCGGCGCGAGCGGCTCGTCGAAGGCGCGCTGCTCCTCGCCCACTTCGCCGGTTACACGGCCCTGCTCCTCACCCTCCTCACCCCCGCCCAGGCCCTGGTCTTCGCCCTCGTCCACCAGATGCTGTTCGGCGTGCACCTGGGCATGGCCTTCGCCCCGAACCACAAGGGCATGGACCGGCCGGACGAGCACGCCGACGGCGACAGCTGGGGCCATCTGCGGCGCCAGGTGCTCACCTCGCGCAACATCCGCGGCGGCGCCCTGACCGACTGGTTCCTCGGCGGGCTCAACTACCAGGTCGAACACCACCTGTTCCCGAGCATGCCGCGCCCCCATCTACGCCTCGCCCAGCCGACCGTCCGGGCCCACTGCGCCGCCCTGGGCGTCCCGTACACGGAGACCGGATTCGTCGACTCGTACCGGCAGGCCCTCGGCCATCTGCACGAGGTGGGCGCGCCGCTGCGCTCCGAGTGGGCCGAGTAGGCTCGGGAACGATCACGCGTGAGGTGGTCAACGTCCGGCGGCCGGGGCTCCGGCTGCCGGGAAGCGGAGAAGGGGAGCTCCTCGTATGAGCGACGGCACGGTCACCACGGTCAGCAGCAACGGCGCGTACTCGTTCACCAAGCCCAACAGGGAGGGCATCACCCTCCTCGCCGGGCTCGGCGTGGAGGGCGACGTCCACGCGGGTGTGACGGTCAAGCACCGCTCGCGCGTCGCCCAGGACCCGACCCAGCCCAACCTGCGTCAGGTCCACCTCATCCACGCCGAGCTCTTCGACGAGGTGGCGGGCGCCGGCTTCGACGTCACCCCCGGCGACCTCGGCGAGAACGTCACCACCCGGGGGATCGACCTCCTCGCGCTTCCCACCGGCACCCGTCTGTACCTCGGCGCCGAAGCGGTCGTCGAGGTCACCGGACTGCGCAACCCCTGCGCACAGATCGACAACTTCCGGCACGGTCTGCTCAAGCAGGTCCTCGGCCGTGACGAGAACGGCGAGATCGTGCGCAAGGCCGGGATCATGGGAGTGGTCCTGACCGGCGGGGAGGTGCGACCCGGCGACCCGGTCCGCGCCGAGCTGCCCGAGGGGCCGCACCGCCCGCTGGAAAGGGTCTGAGCCACGCGCGCGTGCCCACCGGATCCCGTGCTCACTCCTCCAGCGCGCAGGAGTTGACGAGGTCACCGCTCGCGGGCCGCGCGATCGTACGGTCGGCGGGCGGTGCCACACCGTCCTCGACCCAGCGCGTCAGGGTGTCGAACGCGGACCGGTAGCACGGCAGGATCGGACGCAGCCGGTCCGGATACGTGTCGTACAGGCCGTCGGTGTGTGTCCCGTCCTGCACCGTGTAGTACCGGTGAAGCCCGCCCCGGCCCCGCGCGTCGATCATCCGCGCGTACACGTCGGAGTCGGTGGAGACGGGCAGCAGGGTGTCGAGGTCGCCGTGGAGCGTGACGAGCGGCCTGCCGATCCGCCCGGTCAGTGCGACCTTCGCGACCGCGCGGTGCACGGACGCCGGCCGGGAGGCGTAGTCGTAGGCGGCGTCGGAGGCGCAGGGCGCGAAGATCTTCTCCACGGTCCCGCCGGCGGTGGAACCCGGACAGGCCGGATCGTACGAGGGGTCGAACTCGGCCCGGAAGACCTTCTGGGTTAGCCCCCAGTACGCCTTCTCGTGGTACGGCCACAGGAAACGCGACCCCGGCGCGAAGCCCGCCGCGACCATGTCCTCGTCGGAGGCCTGCCCGAGCGACCTGGCCACCGTCACCGGCAGGCTCGTCAGGAGGTTGGGGCCGCGCGACGTCCACAGCACGCCCTCCCAGTCGACGCCGCCGTCGTACAGCTCGGGCCGGTTCTCCAGCTGCCAGCGCGTCAGATAGCCGCCGTTGGAGATCCCGGTCATGTACGTGCGCTCCGGCGCCCGGCCGTACCGCCGGCGCACGGTCTGCTTGGCCGCCCGCGTCAGCTCCGTCACCCGGCGGTTCCACTCGGCGACCGCGTCGCCCGGACCCCGGCCGTCGGTGAAGAAGTCCGGCCCGGTGTTGCCCTTGTCGGTGGCGGCGTAGGCGAAGCCCCTGGCCAGGACCTGGTCGGAGATGAGCGCGTCCGTGGAGTACTGGCGCCGGGTCCCCGGCGCGCCGGTGACGACGAGCCCGCCGTTCCATCGGTCGGGCAGCCGGATGACGAACTGCGCGTCATGGGCCCAGCCGTGGGTGGCGTTGAGGCGCGAGTCGTCGGGGAAGTAGCCGTCGACCTGGACTCCCGGCACCCCCGACGGGTTACGGGTCCCCTTGGCGGCGAGACCGGCCTGGTCCGCCGTGTCGGTGTACGGGGTGCCGGCGAGTCCGGCGGTCGTCAGATCGTCCAGGCAGACCGACCGCTGGTGCTCTGCGCCGGGCACCCGAAGCCCGTCCTGGCGCGCACAGTGCGCGGCGGTCCGCTCCTCGGCTCCGGCGGGACTCGCGGGGGCGAGGACGGTGACCCCTGTCAGGAACGCGGCGAACAGGGAGACGCCTGGGAACAGGCGCATGGTGGGCCTCCGGAGGGACGGGGAAACGAGGGGCGGCGCCACATCCTGCGGCGCACCCCCACCACCGGGCCATGGTTCCGGACCACACCTCGGACCCTCGTCCCATGGGGGATCCCCCCGGGACGTCGGACAAGACGCCGGACAAGACGTCGGACGAGCGGTCGATCAGGAAGGGCGTACGGCCATGGCGTCGAGTCCCGCGAGGAGCGCGGGCAGCCGCGCGCCCCGGGCCACCGGCAGCACCTCGCTCGGCAGCTCGTCGAGCAGTACGAAGGCCATGTCGTCCGTCCGGGCCACGAGCGACCAGCCGGGGCCGTCCACGCGCAGCGTCCGCCCGCCCCCTTCCGCACCGGCGACGGACCGCACCCGCCCGACCGGTGGCGGCTCCACCAGATAGCCCCCGAGTTCGTCGAGCACCCTGCGGACGCCGTCGTACGGGTCACGGCCGTCCCCGCCCGGCGCGCCGGCCGTACTGTCGGCGGGGATGCCTGCACCACCGGCGGGGACGCCCGCACCACCGGCGGGTACGGAATCCGGGTCGGCGGCCTGGCCCCCCGACCGCTCCCCGGCCGTTGAACCGTCGGTCACCTGGGCCCGCCAAGCCGCCCACTGGAGGGCCACCTGGTCGGCGCCGAGGCGGCGCTGGGCGGGTCCCCACTCGTCGCCGGAGGGCGGCACGAGCGGGGCGGGATCGCCCTCCTCCGGGTCGGGGTCGTGCGGAGCCGGTACACCCGGCGCCCGGGTCACCACGTCGAGCGGCCAGCCGGGCAGCCCGGCCACCACCGTGTGCTCGGCGGGCGAGAGGTCGTAGGCCATGCCGCAGTCCCAGGACGAGATGGCCACCGCGACGAGCGACACGTCGTCGACGACGACCGTCCAGCGCGCCCCGAGCCCGTCCTGGCCGAACACGAGCCCGTACCCGTCCGCGTACGGTTCGAGCCCGAGCGCCGCGCAGGCCGCCGGGTAGTCGTCACCGAGCACGCTCGGGAAGCGCGCGGGCGTGAGCAGCGCCGCCGTCAGCACGAACAGCGCGTCGGCGTCGCCGACGGCCTCGGCGATCGGGTCCTTTCCAGCCACGCTGCCTCCCCATCCGGTTGTCGGCGCACCTTAACCAGTGAGGAGGGAGACCTGTCCATAGCCCGGCGCCGTGACCTGCGTCGCCGTGCGGACGTCCACGTCACGCCGCGCGGGGAGCCTCACTCGTCGCGCAGTCTGCCCGCCAGGGCGGTCAGGGCCTCGGCCTCGTCGGTGTGGCCCAGGGCGGTCAGACGGGAGACCGCCGCGTCGAGACGGGTCAGGGCGGGGGCGGGGCGTTCCAGGGAGACGCCCTCCACGGCGCTCGCGAGCCGCACGCACTCGGCCCACTCGCCCGCCCGGTCGTTCTCCGGCCCCGGCTCGCCGAGCAGGGCGAGGGCCTTCTCCAGGGCGGTCAGGGCGTCCTCGTGCTCACCGGCGTAGGCGTTCACCCGCCCGTACTCGTAGGCCAGGGCGGTGTCCAGGGAACGGCCGCGGGCCTCGTAGCCGGTGGCACGGGCCTCGTCGGCGACCTTGCCCGCGTCGGCGAGGAAGGCGAGGGCGTCCGGCAGCCCCTCGGGACCCCGCTGCTGGCACTGGAGGCGGGCCAGTTCGCGCAGGCAGTTGCTGAGCTGCTCGTAGCGCGGGGCCCGGGCGTGGGCGGCGAGCGCCTGGTCCGCGGCCCCACGGGCCCGGCCGAAGTCGCCCGACTCGCCGAGGAGTACGGCCGTCTCCCCGGCGATCATGGCGTGGCTCCCCGGGTCGTCGTCCCAGCCGGCCGACTCGGCGGCGAGAGCGACGAACTCCGCCGTGGCGGCCTTGAGGTCCTCCCCCGCGTGCAGCGCACGGGCGCGCGTCAGGCGCAGCTGGGCGACGAGCCGGTCGTCCACCTCTCCGGCGGCGACGTCCGGTTCGGCCAGGAGGGAGTCGAGCAGGGCGATGCAGTCCTCGATCCGGCCGAGGTCCAGGCTGAGCTGGGCCGCGTTGCCGTAGGCGCAGAACGCGTCCGTCCGGTCGCCCCGGCGAAGCCCCAGCTCCGCGGAGCGTGTCAGGTGCCGCAGTGCCTCGTCCGGGCGGTCCAGGTGCATGCAGGCCTCGGCCAGGTCGGAGTGGAGACGGCCGGTGTCGACCACGTCGTCCGGCCAGTCGGCGGCCAGGCGCAGGCCCTCGGCCAGGTCCGCGCGCGCGGCCTCGGCGTCCCGCAGGCCGAGCTGGAGCCGGCCGCGCAGCCCGAGCGTACGGGGCAGGTGCCAGGCGGGGCCGTGCGCCTTCAGCCGGTCGAGGAGGCCGTCGATCTCGGTGACCGCGGCGGGCAGGTCGCCGGAGAGGGCGAAGGTACTGGCTCGTATCAGCAGGGCGCCGGAGACCTGTCCGCCGACGTCGTGCCGGGTGGCGAACGCGTGCAGCGCGTCCACCTCGGCGAAGACCGGCGCGACGTGCTCCTCGCTGCCCGACGCCTGCAGGCGCAGGCCGAGCGCGGTCGACCGTACGCGCAGCAGACGGGCCTCCTGGTACGGCGCGATGCCCGGCGTCTCCTCGTGCAGGCGGACCAGGGCCTCGTGGGCGGCGGTGAGCGCGGCCACCTTGGCCTCGGGTTCCTCGGCGCCCTCCGCGGGGATCTCGGCGGAGGCGAGCAGGGCCGAGGCGCGGGAGACCGCCGCGTCACCCGGCTCCCCCGCGTCCTCGTACAGGCCCGCGGCCTCCTCGTGCAGGTCGGCGGCGAGAGCGTAGTCCTCGTCGTCGCCCGCCCGGCTCGCCTCGTCGGCCAGCAGATCGGCGCGCAGCCGTACGAGCGGCCCGACGGCCGGGTCGTCGGGGTGGACGTATCCACGGGCGCTGGCGAGGGTACGCAGGCGCTCCCAGCAGGCCCGCGCGTCCGGGTGGCCCTGCGCGTCCAGTGCCCTGGCCCGGACGATGAGTTCGGACAGCGATTCGGGCTCGGCGGCGGTCGTGCGTGGGGCGGGCGCGGCGACGGGGGCGGCCAGGGCCACCTCGTCCAGGCCGCGGGTACGCAGGGTCAGTTCCAGCGCGTCCAGGAGCGGGGCACGGTCGAGGCGGGCCCTGCGACGGTCGGCGTGGGCCGTGGTGCCGTTCCGCGCGTCGAAACGGGCGGCGAGGTCGTCGGCGCGGCCCCCCACCTCGGCGCGCAGGCCGGTCACCGTCCAGGTGCGGCCCGGGTATCCGGCGGCGGGCAGCTCGCCGTGACCGAGGGCCTCGACACGCCGCAGGAGGACCTCGACGCCGGTGAGGAAGTCGAGCTGGTCCAGGGGCGAGGCGACCTCGTCGAACAGGTTCCGGTTCTCCGCGAGCAGTTCCAGGCCGCGTGCCTCGTTGCCGGTCAGCGCGCAGAACTCCAGGTGCCGGCCGACCTCCCCGGACATCGAGGGGTTGCGGCGGCAGGCGCGGTAACCGGCGAGGTGCAGCTCGCGGGCCCGGTCGGTGCCGCCGGTGCGCAGCAGGGGCAGCAGCGCGTACGAGACGGAGCGGGCCGGCTCCTCCTGGCAGGACTCCTTCCCTGCGAGTACCGGCTCCCAGGCGCGCAGCGCCCGTTCGTCGTCGCCCCCCGCGAGGTGGTGGAGGGCGCGCTCGCAGATCTCGCAGGCCTCGCAGTCGCTCAGCCGGGTGCGGGTCCGGCCCGCCCACAGCTCGTAGGCGACGGTCGTGTCCTCACCGCGGTGGGCGGCGAGCTGGTACGCCTGACCGTAGTAGGGCTGGAGGCCGAGGCCGGCCTTCTCGTACCGCTCACGCATCTCGGTCAGCCACTGGCGCAGGCCGGCCAGCGGGACCTCGGGCAGCGCGCGCAGAGCGTTGGCCACCCACTTGAACCGCCAGAACAGCATGTGGCGCAGATGCTCGTCGAAGACGTCGGGCTGCTCGTCGAAGAGGGTGAGCAGGCGGGCGAAGACGACGGGAGACTTCCGGGGCTCGGAGCCGTAGGTGTACGCCTCCTGGAGTTCGAGCAGCGCGTGGACGAGCGGCACGGGATCCGCGAACTGCTCGGCGGTGTCGACCAGTTCCTCGGCGGTGACGGTGCGGGTGCGGCCGTAGGGGAGCCGGTCGTTCGCGCGGAGCGCCTGGTACAGCTCGTCGGCGTTCTGGGGATGGGGTGCGGTCGGCATCGTCAGCTGTCCTTGCGGAGGGCGTGGGCGAGGAGGTCGAGGAAGGAGCGGTTGATGAGGCTCGACTCGGCGGGCCTGAGCGGTCGCCGGGACAGCAGCGCGGCCTGCCCGTAGAGGGCCTCGGCGCTGGTGCGGGCCAGCTCGGGCTCGTCGATGCCGACGGCGGTACGGACCAGCGGGTTGAGCTGGTTGAGGATCAGCTGCGCCCGCGGGGCCTCCTGGCGCAGGGCGCCGAGGATGTCCCCCCACAGACCGCCCTCCTGCTCACGGGCGAGCTGGGAGCGGGTGCGCTCGTGCCGGGCCTCGCGGCTGTCGACGAGGAGGGCGGGAGCGGAGGCGGGCTGGAAGGTGCGCAGCGCGACATCGCAGTCGAAGACGGCGAGGGCGTCGCGCGCCAGGGCGAGGTACGCCGCCGCGGACAGTTCCGTCTCCCGGTCGACAGGGTCGAGATGGGCGGTGAGAGTCGCCGGGTCGAGGTCGGCGACGCTCACCTCCGGCCGGATCTCCGGCAGCCGGTGGACCAGTTCACGGTCGTAGGTGTAACCGCCGTTGACGACGCCGAGCCCGGCGGCCGAGGCGATCGCCGCGACCTGCCGGAACTCCTCCACGCTCGACGTCACGAGCACCGTGCGGTGGGTGCGCGCGAACTCGTCCAGAGTGGTGTGCCCGTCGGTGGTCTCGAACGGCAGCCAGGGCAGCAGCATCCGCAGGATCTCGTCGTCGTGCACCGCGAGCGACTTCACGGCCAGATGGTGGGCCTGGAGGAAGCGGGCGAGCAGGTCGGGGTCGCTGGCGGCGGCCCGGGCGATCCACGCGCGCAGGCGCTCGGCGAGGGCGTCGCGGACGGCGGCGAGCGTGTCGTCCTCGTACAGGGACTCGCGGGACGCCGTTGGGCGCAGGCTCTCGGCGTCGACGACACAACGGACGAAGAACGCCCACTCGGGCAGGATCTCCTCGGCCTGCTCGGACAGCAGCATGCCCTTGACGTGCACGCGGTGACCGTGGCGGCGCCCGGCCGGCACCGCCTCGGGCAGCACGCACGCGATGCCCTTCAGGCCCACGGCCGGCAGGTCCAGCTCGATGGTGTCCAGGGGTGTGAAGCCGAAGACCTCGGTGCCGTACGCGGCCAGGGCGCGCGAGCGGGATCCCGGCGTGGGGTACGTACGCGTCCACGGTGCGGGCTCGGGGTTGACGGGTCTGTCCGGACCGCCCGATCCGTCGTCGAAGGTCACCGGGTGGCGCAGCAGGGAACCGAAGTGCCGCGCCAGCGTGTGCACCTGCGCGGGCCGGGTCCACTCGCCCGCGTCGGCGCGCGGCGTCAGCGTGACGGTGGTGCCGGGCCGCGGCCGGGCGGAAGCGGGCAGGGTGCGGACGGTGTAGCTGCCGTCGCCGCGGCCCCGCCACTCGACGGCCGGCGCGTCGGGGGTCCGGGCGGAGCGGCTCAGGACGTGGATCTCGTCCGCCACCAGGAAGCAGGAGAGCAGACCGATGCCGAACTGGCCGATGAAGTCGGCGCGTTGCTCCGCCACCTGCTCCGCACGCTTGCTGCTGCGGCCGATCGTGGCGAGGAAGGTGTGCACGTCGGCCTCGGTGAGACCGACGCCGTCGTCCTCGACGCGTACCACCGAGCCGTCGGCGTACACGCGGATGCCGAAGGAGTCGGCGGGGGTGCCCGGTTCGAGGCCGTGCCGGGCGGTCAGCGCGTCCACCGCGTTCTGCAGGAGTTCGCGCAGGTAGACCCGAGGGCTGGAGTAGAGGTGGTGGGAGAGGAGGTCGACGAGGCCGCGCAGATCCACCTGGAAGGTGCGGTCGGCGCCGGCCGGGTCGGCAGCGGTGTCGGGCAGAGTCATGGGGCAGTCCGGGGTGGGAGAGGCGGCAGGGCGCGGGCGGATCTGGGGGGGGGGGGGGGGGGGGGGGGGGGGGGGGGCCCCGGGGGGGGGGGGGGGGGGGCGGGGTGACGGGTTGAGCGATAGCCCCACTTAGACACCGGGCCAC